>JBOHFI010000001.1:0-213798 GCA_050699595.1 Pseudonocardiaceae bacterium
AATCGCCAACTTCAAGACCTGGAGAATCATGCACACCGACTACCGTCGCCCCATTGCAACATTCGCGACAACCATCTCAACCGTAATCGGCCTACACTTCTACACGGCCGGCTGAATAACCCTCATTAGACGTGTGTGTTCTGTGTCTTCTAAAATATTTGCATTCAGGAAGCCCTTGAAGCTGCTGTCGTGTGCGCCTTTTTCAAATGCCGTTCGAACCGCGGTGTATTCGGGAATTAGCAGTCGCTCGTTACCAACTCCAATAGCCGCAGTGCCCCGAAGTGCATCGGTGGACTCGGCATTTAATTGATCAAGAAATACCTGCGTTTCGAGGAGAGGTACGATACTGTCCTGTGCAATTTCCAATGATTCGCGCAATCCGTGTAGGAGCCATGGGTGTGCGCCGCGAGCGACTCCATTCTTGAAGCCCATATGCTCGCCGTCAATGACGAGCACCATTCTCGTACGGACGTGAACATTGGACATCAGGGCAGCTACCCGCAGCATGCACTGCGACACGGCATTCGTGACGACAAGCTCCTGACTCACCCAGAGGCGTAAAGCTTCCACCCTACTCGCAGCCACGTCAAAGAACGGATGATTTTCGATTGCTGTATCGACCACATATTTTTCAGCATCCCCGATCGCCGGATGAGACCAGTTACTCTCGGCTGGTGGAATAAAGTGCTCAGAATACGACCATGTCATGTGCGGTTCCACTTCCTTGCCTCCACATCGCAGGACCTAGTTTCGACCTACTTCTTGAATTCGGTCTCGAACTCGTACTTCGAGATCGCGTCGGCTCCTAGATAGCCGCCATCCACCACGACCGTCTCACCACTGATAAATCCTGCCGAATTTGACAGCAGGAATGCGACTACCTTCGCTACCTCTTCCGGAGAGCCAAGGCGACCAAGCGGCGTGATCGCTCTAGACATGTTAAAAATCTCGTCTGTATCCATGACACCGCCAATCCATCCTGCTGCAACGCAGTTGGCGCGGACACCGCGACTCCCAAGGAGGTTTGCCCAGGTCTTTGTGAGATTGTGGATTGCAGCTTTGGTGGCGGCGTACGCCGAACCGCCGAATGATCCGACAAAACCTTCGGCACTTGTGACGGTTACAATACCAGCACCGTCCACTAGCTGCTGAGACAATTCTCTAACAAGGAAATTTGGGCACGACAAGTTAACTGCGATACTTTGATCCCAAGCATCGTAGTCGAATGCCTCTGGATTCTCTAGCTGAAAAAGAAACTCTGCGTTGACAATACCTGACAACTTCCGCCCTGCAAGGCTGTTTACCAATGCCCGCAGGGATCCCCTGTCGGTGTAATTCACCTTCGAGAACTTCACATTCGCAAGCTCCTCGCTTATGCGCGCAGCTTCCTCGGCTTCCCCTTCCGTCGATGTCCCAACTATCTGGATTTCTGGAAGGGACGAAAGCTCTCGAGTGATAGCCTCACCATAACCCGCTTTCGCGCCGCCTGTAATTAGAATCGTCATGCTCATCCTTGAATCCTTTCGCTAGTATCTGATGACTCAATTCTGACAGTACCTGCGGACTTCTCCAAGGCTCTCATCATTCAGCTTGCGACAGCACCGCCTATCTCTTCCAGGCGATTCCAGATTGTTAGAATGTGCATCCAGCTCGTATGATCTGCCCCTATCAATTCTTTGAGTTGACCATCCTTGAAACCTAGCTGGAAGAACCCTTGCATTTCTTCGTTCTTGCATAGCTCGGAGATTCTTCCGGGTCTTGCTTCTTCCATGGATACGAGCTCCTCAAGATCGAAAAAGACGCCGCCGGCGTCGTGGCGGGAAACCAGGCTACGCAGACGGTTCAGATCCATCCACCGAGCGAATACGGTCACATCGAGGTCGGCTGGTGTTTCTGCAAGTGCGACCTCAAGCCAGACGTAGGCAGAAAGCCGAGCAGAATTGAACCACATTCTGAGAATGAGACTGCCATCAATTCCTTCTAAGTGAGTCTGCGTGTCTCGTAACGACTTGTCTAACTCCTCGACTGCTGTGACTCTGGACTTGATCTCAAGCCGCTCTTTCTCAAGCAGGGTGAGCATGTAAAGAGTGTATGCAGAGACAGCGCTAAGAAATAGGCCGAGCACAGCGATAGCGGTTGATGGTTCATAACCCGGCCTCAGAGTCAACAGGAGAACTCTCCGAACCAGTGGAAGAGCAAACCACACCGAGGCGGAAAAGAGCACAATCCCAAGAAACTGGATCACAAGCCGCATGCTTGAAGTTAGCTGACAGCCCCTCCTAACGGTCAAGACACTAGCGAGAGCCAAGCCGGCCGCGATCGATCCGGCTAAGCTGGTATTCATTGTTGGTGCCCTGGCTGTGACGACGTACGCGTCTGTATTAAAAGGGCCTTGACGGCGTTAGCGAATGTAACTGCGGGGTTAAGCGCCTTGTCGTAAATTCCCGGCTTGGTAGATGGCTCACCATCTTTTAGCTCCTCATAAGAACCTGCCACGGCCGAGAGATAGACGAATGGCGGAAGTCCGCATCGAGCAGTGTTAATATACATTCCAAGAAGTTGTCCGACGTTTCGACTCCATCGCTCGGCGCGGTTCTGGTTGGGTAAGAACGGATCGGCATATGGCCTCAGCAGCTCGGGGATAGGTTTAGGTAGTTGCATGTGAAGATCTAGTATCGCAAGACTCAATCCGTGGTCATCGTCAAGCACGATTAGTCCACTGACCAAATCTTTACAATAGACCACTTCTATGCCTTTTTGGTGCAAGGCAGTAATGTACGCTCGGGAGACAGCATAGTTATCATCTACGAATAGCACTCTACCTATCGACATTAACATCTCCCTTCAGCTCAAGTTGGGCTGGTTTCCGGCCAGCGGCCATTCGACTCTTGCGACGACTCGCCTATTTCCTTGGTTGACTAGCGTTAGATGGCCGCCGACCTCTTCTAGCCATCGATGCGATATTGCCAGCCCGAGGTGAAGGCGCTGATCTTGATCGGTTAGGTCTGAGTAGAATGCACCGAAGTTCTCCCGGAGAACGTTTTCCTTGACGCGGCCAGGATTGGCAATTTCAACGATGGCTGCCTTGAGTTCATCAGGCTCGACCCATGCCTTTACGTCCACCACGGGACGATCAGCAGCGGCTACAATATCGATGTGATCGATTGCGTTTCGAAGCAGGTTGTTCAGAACGCCATCGTACGAACCACGAGATCCTCGGAGGATAGACCGTGCGTATGCTCCGCTAATGTTCAGGTTGATCTCTAGACCGTGGATCCGCGCCGAGTAATCCTGTGCGCTTACCATCTCCGCGAGTAATCCGCCTTCAACGAAGCCTGGCAAATCCTCAGGCGTAGTTGCCATCGACGCGAGACCCTGATAGGCTTGAAAATTGTTGGCGTGACGTAAAAGAATGCTGGTTGCAGCCGACAGATCAAGATAGGAGTCGTGGCGGGCGATGTCAGGATTCGCCTCTTTTAATAGTTCTAGAGAGGATCCGACCCTTGCTAACTCTGACCGTATGGTATGCGCAAATGTTAGTGACCACAGTGCAAGCTGCCTCTCAAGAAGATTTCTTGCGTGCCGAACGAAGTAGTACAGTTGACGGGCATCCTCGTGGGTTTTAGGATCATCTCGCTGTTTTCGATAATCGTCATCAAGAAATTCTAGAAATCCGCTCGGAGTAAGGTTGACGGCGATTTCTGCCTGATACGGGTAGCCCTCGTAAACGAATCTAAATACGTTGGTCAGCAGAATTATCTCCCCGCCTGACTTGTTTTTGTCAATCGCGATGCAGTTCCTAGGATGTTCTCCGGTGTCAATCACGCGCTGGGCATCTACACGCGATTGTTCCCGTTGCTCGTCGGTGACGAAGAGATTTAGGTAACTTTGTCCTAATGCTTCGGTCCGAGGATATCCGTATATCATTTCGGCGCCCGAGTTCCAGAATACAATCCTGAAGTCGTTTTCGCAACCTTCGGAGAGCCAGAAGCTAACGGGACATTCATCGAACGGTGCTAGCGCGCTGCGGAGACTTAGGATGCGATCATGCTCCGTGTGTGTCGTCAAGCCCGGCTCCTCCAACATTAGATAGGAAAGACCCGACTTCTCGTCCTGATTGCAGCGGTTGCTCCAGCCAATTGATGGATGATAGGCGCTCGGTTCGAGCAGCCGTGGCACAACGGCCCAATTTGTCGATACCTGCTCGTGTCCCAGACGGAGATCGAGAATCACCGTCTCGCAAGACGGAGGCTGCCGCAGGCACGGCGTGAAGCCGGGGTCTTCGGACGAGATATGGCCCGCCCATGGCCGACCCAAGTCGCTGAACGCGGCGGTCTCTCCAGTGTCGATGCATTTCATGTCCTACGTCCAACGTGGGCGAGCTTGCGGAGAAGCAGCTCCGAGGCGGGCAGGCGACCAGTGGTGTCGTCGTTCGGCAAGCCTGCGCAGCGAGATCCTCGCGGAGCTGGTGCGACTGGCTGCCTCGGCTCAAGTGCACAATTTTCGGTGTGTGGCCTCATGAAGGAGTCTCCCTCTGTCGCTTGCCAGCGTGATGGGACCAGGGGTTTGCCACGACCTAGGGACCACCGAGTCTGGTCAGTGAGCATGGTGGTCTCCCTATCTGTTGGTCAACGGACACGCCGGTGAGAGCGAGGAAAACCTTGGGAGGCGAGGGCTGTAGGCGGTGCTTGACCAGTGCTGGCGGGTCGGGTCGAGGGGTGCGGTTGCCGCAGCTCTGGGCAGCGCAAGGATGGGCGCCATGCCTGATGACACCCTGGAGTCCGCACCCCCGACCGTCTCTCACCGAGGCGAGGGGTCTGCATGAAACTCACCGTGCGGGTCGTGGTGCACGCCGATGATGAGACCGAGACGGTGGTGCGCGAGGCCTTCATCCTGCACCGGGAGTCCCTGACCAGCGACACCCTGGGCCTGCGGCTCGCGGAGGCCCAGAATCTGCTGGCCGCGGGTGCAGGACGCGTTGGTCGCCGACCAGGTCAGCACCACGCTGTCCGCCCAAGTCGCGTGCCCGGACTGCGGAGTCCCGCGTCGTCGCAAGGACACTGGCCCCTCGTGATCGAGGCGCTGTTCGGCACGCTCCGCCCCAACAGTCCCCGCTGGTGGCACTGTGGCTGCTCGCCGCAGGCGGCCCACACGGTCAGCCCACTGGCCGCCATACTCCCGGAGAGGACAACTCCGGAGTTGTCCTCTCCGGGAGTACATGCCGACACCCGTGACCATGTCCCCGAGCATCCGGGTACTGCCCCGCGTGCGGTTCGGCTTGGCCCGCTACTCGGTGCCCAGCCGGCTCGTCGGCGCCACCCAGCGCCCGTGATCGATGGACTCACGAACCCCGCAACCGGCCTGGTGCGGGGGTTCGTCATGCCGGGTGGCCTCCCCGGTTACCGGGTGTGCGCAGTAGAGCGGCGATGCGGTCTCGTTGCTCGGGGGTCAGTGGCGGGAAGGAGTCGACGACGGCTCGGACGTGCTCGGCGAGCACTGTGGCGGCGCGCTCCCGGGTTGCGGGGTCGGTGATGCTCGGCGGCAGCCTTTGTGCAGTCCGGGCTGGCTGCCATCGCGAGGGTGGCGGCGATCTGGGTGAGTCAGTGGTGTCGATATCCGGTGTTGTCGCGGTGGGTTGTGCGTGCTGAGCGCTGTTTCGTGTCTGGGTGGTGCCGGGTCGTTGTTGTGAGTGGTGTGGCTTGTTTATCAGATATGTTTCCTTTCCTCAGGGACAACTAAAGTGGTTGGGTGCTTGCCGATGCGTCTTGGCCCAATGCCACTAAGATAAGGGGCTCCAGCGGGCTTCCGACCTGCGGAAATAGACGTCGGAAGACTCTAAACTTAGCGGCATTGCGTCTTGGCCCGGCCTCTGCCGGCGGGTGCGGGATACGCGAACCGGCCGACCGGCGAATCAGTCGGTTTCGGTCGCTGTGTCGGAGCCGGTTTCGTTGGTGGCCGCCCGATCGACGGCGGCTCGGATGTCTGCTGTGAGGTAGCCGCGCACTCGTCGTGCCACGCCGTCGCCGGTGGGCACGTAGTGGCGGGTCGACCGGCACCCCAACTCGCCCATGTGCCGGGCGAACAGGGTTGGTTCCAGGTCTAGCTCGTCGGTCAGCTCGGCCGTGGGCACGAATTCCCGCCCGTGCGGGCTGAGATCATCACCGAGGTAGTCCACAATAGATGCCAGTGGTTCCGGCAATTCGGGTAACCGGGCCGCACTCCACCCCTCGGTCTCGATGGCGGCGTCGGTACCGAGGGCCTTGACCACGCTGGCGGGGTCGATGGCCTGTCGGTGATCGTCGCCGGCCGCGTGACCGGCCAGGGTTCCGGCTGCCTCCCGCAACGCCCGCCCGCGGGCGCAGACCTCCCGCCATTGCGGGTTGGGCATGTAATAGGTGCGCACCGTCATCGCCAGCACGTCGGCTCCGGTGTCGGTCTCCCCGTCCGGCCGCAGGATCCCCACACCTTTGTGGGAGGGCAGTAGTGTTGAGGCGTCGTATCCGCGGGTGTTCATCTGCTCGCCCAGCACGATGTTGGAATCCCGCCAGTCCATCACCCGCAGGGCGAACCGTGACCCGAGTACCGCCCGCAGCCGTGAGGGGATGGTGGTCGAGTCCGGGCGCTGGGTGGCCAGGATGACGACGATTCCGGCCGCCGGCCCCTTGCGGACCAGGTAGGTCAGCAGGTCGGCGATGTAGTCGCCGAGTGTGGTTTTCGTGCCGCCGACGTGGTCGCGGGTGGGGTTCTCCAGGAACACGTGGACCTCGTCGATGATCACTGCGGTGATCGGCATTCCGAGGCTTGGGTTCCGGGAGATGGCTGGTGTGATCTTCGATTCCGGGCAGATCTCGTCGTCGAGGGTGGCCATCCGGGCGAACCGGGACTGGACGTGCGCCACGAGCTCCACGAGGTGATCACGCACGGCGTAGGCGTGGTCGAGCTGGTCGCCGCGCACGAACCGGTAGGCGACCTGCTCGGCGGCGTCCCAGTCCTTTCCGCCCTTGCCGTCGAACACATACAGCCGGGTGTGCGGGTCCAGGATCAGCCCGGCGGCGGGCAGGCGGATCGCGAAGGTCTTGCCCTGCCGGGGGATCGCCCCCACCAGCAGCGAGGTCCACACCAAGGGCAGATCGATCCGGCGTTGCCGCGCGTCCCGGCCGAAGGGCACCGGCCGCCACGCATCCCACCGTTCCACGTCCAGCAGCGGCGTGCGTAACGGGGGACCGGAGTAGGGGTCCTGATCGGCTACCCAGAGGAACACCCGTCCGGCGTGGCCACCCTTGCCGCGCACCCGTTCCACGATGAGCTGAACCTCATCAACCGCTAAGGCGGAGGCGAGCGCGTCCCGGTGCTTGATCACATCGGCCGCCTTGCGGGTGGCCGGCAGGTCCACGGTGATCGCCCACCCCTCACCGACCCGCGCGGCGCGCTCGACCAGGCGCAGGCTCTCGTCCTTGCCGATCAGCTTCGGGTCCCGGAAGGCGTCGACCAGCACCTGGGGGTCCATGGTCCAGGTCAGCGTGCGCGGACCGGCCAACACCGCCTGACGCCCCGGCGCGCCGTCCCTGCGCCGGCCGGTGATCGCCAGTGCCACCGCGCCGACACCGGCTGCGATCCACAGGGCACCAGTGCCGTAGACGAGATCGACGACGATCACCGCCACCGCGCCGGCCCAGATCGTGGCTGCGGTGAGTTTCCATCGGAACAAACTCAAGGCGCGGATCTCGAGGAACTTGTCCGCCAGCTTCTCGGCCCGCTCGGCCGCGTCCCGGTAGTCGTGCACCCGGACCCACCGACGCCACCCCCGCACGGCGACGACGAGTCCCCGGCCGACCGCGCCGACGAATCGCCACGGCGAGCGCACGACCCACACGATCATGTCCTTGGCTGCCTGCCGCAGCGTTTGCCGGGATCTGAGTGCGACCGGCACGCACCGCGAACTCCCCCACCAGGTCGCGAACCAGTGGACCACCGCACGTCGTGTGGCGCGCGGCAGGTCGTCCACGACTTCACCGTCGTATACGGGTTCGGTTGGCGCCCTCTCGCGCGTCTGGGCCGCGACGGGCAGAGCATCGTTCATTGCTGACGGTTGGGGTGGGGGTTCTTGTCGTGGTGGTGGGAGGTGGCTGGTCATCGGCGGTCCCGCTGGTGGGTGGGCGGGTGGATGATCTCGGTGACGGAGAACATCCGGGCGATCGCGGCACCGGCGAACAATCCGGGGATGCTCAGGGCCACGCCCCAGGCGCGGGCATCGGAGGTGAACAACACCACCACCCACTGCACCGCGACGATGAACCCCGCAGTGCCCAGTGCCCGGAGAAGGTTGCCGCCCATGCGGGTCACTTCCTGGCTGTGGCGGGCGACTTTGTAGGCGCTGCGGGCGCCGCTGCGGAACGCGACCAGCGTCCCCAGGCCCGCCAGCGCCACCAGCACGACGAGCAGTGGATCGAGGTGCGAGGCCCTCATCGGGACTCACTCCCGTCCTGGCCCTGTTGCACTGCGGCGCGGCGGACGCGCCACAGCAGCGAGGCCACCACCGCCACCACGGAGATGTCCCACCCGGTGAGCCAGTGCAGAATGCGCTGGTCATAGGCACCTAGCGGGACCCCGTGCAGGGGCTCCAGCAGCGCGGCGTACCGCTCGCCGGAGCCCTTGTAGCGGTAGGGCCCGTCGGGGTGGGAAATGTCGGGGGCGTGCACGCTGACCGGCTCGGTCTCCAGCGGCGCCCGGTGCTCGGGTATCACGCCGCCTCTCCCACCCTGTCGGTGCGAGCGGTCTTCCCGGCGTTGCAACCAGGCGAGGTGGGTGGCCCCGCGCCCTCCCCTGGCCGGGGCGGGCAGCAGCCGCGCCAGCGCGTGCGCGGGCACGACCAGCCGGGACCGGTGACGACTCGTGGGCAACGCACCCACGCGGATCAACCGGCATACCTCGGAGGTATCGACACCGAGGATCCACGCGGTTTCCCGGATCGACAAGGCACCGGCTGAACCGGTACCAGGGGAAGCGGTACTCATGGCAGAGGTAATCCTTCGGCTCGATGGCGGGCCCAGCGGAACGTGGGTCGTGCCATTGAGTAAAAGGCCGCGGCAGCCGCGGATTCAGGAGATCCGTGCGTATTTTCTATGCGCGGCGAGAATAAACCGTGCTACCGACTTCGCGCATGGATCGTATGCGTGGTGAGCATAACACCACGCTGGCTGGCGTGCTAGCCGGTCAGGATTTTCAGGACGTCCGAAAAAGAGTTGGTGAGGCTGTCGAGCGCGGCCTGTCCCTTCGCTGCGCTCGCGGCGGAGGGCCTGCCGACTATCCCTCTCGTCGCGTAGGGTCGTAGTCCTGTGATCAGGAGATGAGGGCGGTGCGGTGCGTCGTGGTCGTTCTGCGGGTACGTCGGGCGGACAAGGTGAGGGTGTGCGTGCAGGAGTATCGATGTTTCCCACTCGCCGCCGTGCATGTCCTCGCTGGTGGTGGTCTCCATGCCGGCGCGCTCGCGTGCGATCCGGAAATCTTCCCGGCCCGGGAATAACGCTACTCTGCGCTCGGTGACGTTCGCTTCTTGGGTGATATTGGACAGCACGTAGTTACCGCCGTGGCCGTTGACGAGCACCAGGTACTTGATTCCAGACCTGGCCAGAGACGACCGGATATCATCGATGATGGCGATCAGTGTCCGGGAGCTGATGCTGACGGTTCCCTCGAAGCCTTCGTGCTCGTGTGAGCATGACATGGTCACCGGCGGAAGCAGGAGTGCGTGATGTGTTGCCGCTAGCCGGTGTGTGATCGCACACGCGATGATGGTGTCCGTCGTGAGTGGCAGGTGGGCGCCATGCTGCTCGAAACTTCCCACCGGGAGCATGGCGACCGTGGCGCCACGCTGAGCTTCCTCGGCCGACGTTGCGGTGGTGATCAGCATACTCTTCCTTCACGACTTCAGCGACCGGAGTCTCCTGTCAAACCGCCGGGCTTCGTCTCCGGCACCTCGCGCTATCAGCATACCGGGGATCCGGGCGAGCTGGTCTCCGGTCCGGGACGATTTAGTGTCACACGCTATTTCCAGTGACCGGCCGGCGACAATCAGCGCATTCTCGATCTGGTCACTGCTCACATGGGCGACCGCAAGACGGGCCAGGCAGAGCCCCAGGTCACGGCGGAACTCCGGTTTCCACCCCGCAAGACTGTGCTGCAAGGTGTCGATGGCCTTATCCGCTTGCCCGAGTTCGATCCAGCAGTGCGCAGCCTCCATTTCGACATATTCGGGCGTGCAGTACCGCGCTAGGTCCTTCTCCGAGTCGGCGCCTCGCGCAGCGAAGGTGAACGCCAGCTCGAGGGTGCTTGCACAATCATCCGGCTGGCCGAGCTGTGCGAATACGTGCGCTCGTTGGCGTAGCGCGACAGCGCAATAACGCGGAGGAAGGCGGGGTATGTTGCCCAATGCGGCGTCCGCGAGCTTCAGTGCCAGCCCGGGCCGCTTCGCATCAGTGGCGATGTTGCTGCGCCGCATCAAGATATACGAGATGAGCATCTCGTCGCCCGCTTCGTGCGCGAAGTCGAGAGCGGTGCTTGACATCTGCATCGCACTGTCCAGCGCGCCCGCGTCCTGATAAACCCATCCGGCAAACTCCGCATAGCGCGCCCCGACATACAGAAGCCGTTTGCGATCTTTGCCACGGGCATTCGAGAGGAGATCCTCGACGAATCGCAGTTGCTGTGGTGCTATGTTTAGAACGGATTGCGGGCCGGCCAGATTGTCCATGTCCGAGTACAAATCGAGCGCCTCTAGAAGTGAATCGGCGAGCGCTGACTCCGTGTGCACGCTGGCGGCAGCCACGAGCGGGCCATCAGGCAGGGCGAATACCTCACCGGAACGCTTGGGTTCCTCTTTCTCCTCTGGCAGCTCGAACCACAGGAGGTCGGCCGGCATCTTGAGCGAACGCGCGTAATGGATGAGCTTGTCGAGCGTGTCTACCCGGTTCCGCCCGGACTCGATCCGGCTCAGCTGGGACTGGGTAACCGTGCCGAGCCACCGGCTCACAGTCTCCTGCGGAAGTGCCTTGTGCCCATGCGCCGGATGGTATCTGTATGCCCGGACAACCGTCCCCATGTCACGAGACGCGAACGCGTCTCGCATCTGGTCTGTGTACCAGAAGTCCGCCCCGAGGTCAGGGGCATGATCGGACCCGATCCCGCTCAGCTGGCGACAGGGTGCGCACATGCTCGCGCGGCTGTCGCGAGCCAAGCGACTGCCGCACCTCATGCAGTACCGAGCAGCGGACGTCATCCCCAACCCCCCGTCACCGGCCATCACCGACCGTTGCCGCCGGATGCGCCCGCGCATCGTAACCCCCTGCTCACCGACCAGTATGCGCGGGGCGCATAAAAGTCATGCGCGACAGGGGCATCCACCCCGCATGCCCGCTCATAACGTCATGCGTGGCCACGACACCAAGCGCCGCCCGGGCCCGGATCGCCCCCGGGCAGAACGCAGACAGAATGAGGTTCCGGCAGGATGAGCGACACTGTTCCCGACGTCCACCGTCGCGCGCTTTCCGACTACAGAATCGCCCTCGGACTGGAACTGCGCACGCGTCGGACGAACGCGGAATACTCGTTCGAGAAACTGGCATCGCTCAGCAGTATCCCAGCGGAAACACTACGTTCCTACGAGAAGGGCACATCCCTTCCCCAGCTTGCCAGGCTCGTGGATATCGGGAACGTCTACGGTGTCACCCTGTTTGACATCCTGGAGTCGACAGCGGAATACATCTACCGTGCGAGCGGTGAACTAGCACCCAACCACACTAATACACCGGTTGGCAAAATTACCCTCCGCGCGGTCGTCTTATACTGCGGCGTGACACCCGCGCAGCTGCAGATGATGGAAACCCACCCGCGTCGCCGCGACACTCTCCCAGAGAACTTCTCCGGACAAGAGCCGTAAACAATCTCGTATACGTCCATCCCCCGGATTGCCGGCTGGCTGCCCGGTTGAGCGAGCGGCCCCCGACGCCCGGCTCCCGGCAGCCAGTCGGTTCCCCACTAACCCGGCGAGACGAAAAAGGTGACCCATGCCCCCTGAGTCGACTCCTGGCCCTCAGCCGGTTCGCCATGGAAAAAATGCGAGAGCTGCCACGTGATCTTCAACGCTGACCTGGGGACCGCGACCCACCCACCAAAAGACCCGAGCGGAGGAACGACGTGATCGACCAGGCCCCTGAAGGCATCGACGGCTCCCGCGAACCCGAGTTCGTCATCGTCCGCATCTGCACCCGCGGCACAGTCTCGCTGCGTGACGGGGACATCGGCGGCGACGCCGTCAGCCTGACACCCTCAGAAGCCACACCCCTCCTGGAAGCGATCAGCGCCGCATTCGTGCCGGGGACCGCAGAATCCTCACCCGGCTGCCTCGACTGCCTGGGCTCCCTGGTGACCGGGCCCCGGCCCGCGCCGTTCGGGGAGCTGACCTGAACCATGCCCGCCGCCTACGACCCCTGGCGCGACGCGGGAGATGTTCACATTGACCTGGGTTGCCGGGTCGAGCAGATCGCGGTGGCCAAAGAGCACGGCGCGCTGACCTCCCGGTTGCACAAGCAAGGCCGGGTCACCGGCCGGGGTGGCAGCCGGTTGCGTATCCAGTTCGACGGTGAGGACACGGTGACCAGCGTGCGGCCCCACCTCGTGCGCGTGGTCAAGGCGCCCGACAGTCGTTGCGGGCCTGTCGACTGACACCCCCAGAACCCCGGTCGGCCGCTAGCGCGCTCTTACCCCACCGGCTTCGGCCCCCGGCGACCACCAACCCCCCGCCCGGACCGGGCGGCTCCACCGCGAACGAGACAGGAGGCCAACCATGCCTGACGGCGCGACCGCGGGCGCGTCCCGCGACAACCGCACGGCGATTCCCGTCAGCTGTGCGCTGCACCAGGACGCTAGGGCGACGAGATCATCTTCGACCCTCATGTCACCGGGGAGTGGCGTGATCATCTTCGAAGAGGACGCCACGCGGGTCATCCGGGACGCGTTGATCGAGTGGCCCGGGTGAGCGGGCATGAGTGAGCACCCGGCCACCATGCCCGGCGAGCGCGGTGCGCACCCGGTGCGCACCGCGCCGAGATGGGGCATGTCCCCGCTGGACTGCAAAGCCCACGCCGTCGACGAGGACGCCGGGCACCCCTACGGCGTATACATCGCCCGCTGCGGGCATCGCCTGCTCATGGGCACCACCCTGCACGACGAGGCGCCCGACTGGATGTGCCTGTCCTGCCTGCGCTGGAGCGAGCAGCCACACCCGCAGCGCGAGGACGGCGGGGAGGAGCGCGTCGCCACCCGCGTGACCGATCAACCCCGAACCCCGGCCCCCGTGCAGGTGCCGGTCCAGGGCACCCGCACCCACGACGGCACCGCCTGCACGCTGCTGGCCATCCACGAAACCGGCGGCACGTGGATGATCCACAGCACTCACCTGGCTGCGGCGGCCAAGGAGACCGGGCGGCTACGCCACACGCTGCGAGAGGTGCTCACACTGGCCGACGACGCGCCCACGCTCACCGACCAACAACTGCGAGACCGACTGCTCACACTGGCCACGGACGCTGCGGAGCCGTGCCGCGTGACGCCGGGGTGAGTCCGCCATGCCGACCCGTCCGCCGCGGCCTGAGTCCGCCCTGTCGGCCCGGACCGTGGAATGGCTGGCAGGGCGTCCCCCCGTCGAGCGCAGGTTCGTCCACTCGGTGTGGGAGCGGCTCGCCGAGCTGGAGCGGTTCGGGTGCCCCACGGGGCCGATCGACGCCCTGCGCTCTATCCTGCTCGACCATCAGCCCGCGACCCGCTCGGGCCGCTGCCACGGCTGCCGGCGCCTCACCTGGTGCCACCACGTCGCCTGGCGCTCCCACTCCATCCCCGTCCCCCGGTGCCGCCGCTTCCCCTGCCGGGTGTGGTCCCAGATCGGTGTCGAGCTGCTGGAACACCCCGCCGAGCGCGGCCGACACCGCCGAACGGCAGACGGCGACCGCAGGCGTGCCCGATCACCCCCGGGGCGAGCGGGCGACCACCAGACCCTCCGCCCGACCGGGCCGGGCGACACTACTCACGGCGAGTGGAGGCGGACCCATGGCGGGCAGGCACAGCGGGCCGTTACCGGTCCCTGTGCGGTGCGGATATTCTGCCCGCAGTCTTGGTCGATTCCGGAACGGGGTACTGCTGGCTGTGCTGGTCCACCACCATCCCCGCCCCACGCGCCGGAAGGTGACGTGTCCACCCACTTGGCACGGCTAAGGGTGTCCCGTCCCGGTGTCGAGTGTCGTCGACTGCGGGGTCTGTCCTGGGGGCGGCCGGGTCGGCTGGGGCGGCCCTCAGCACCCCGTCCCAGCCGTCATTCCGAGGCGCTTTCCGCACGTCAACAGCGATTCAGAACCTGTCCCACCGTGTCTGTCCCAGACAAAGCCTGGCGGGACACGTGGGACGGCTCCCGGGTCACTCGCAGAGGGCTTAGTGACACGCCGCCCAGGGCCATGCGGACCACATGTGTGTGTTCGGCCGTGCGGCACGGCCTCATCTGGCGGCTAGTCATGGGTTCTCGATCACGTCTACTTCGGGTCGATCCGCACGGTGTCCGGGTCGAACCCGGGCCCGGGCCGGGTGATGGGCAGCACGGTGACCGTCATCAGGCAGTCGAGCACCGCGCGGCGTCGGCCGATGTCCAGCCCGGCCCACACCGTGGCGGGGTTCGGTGCGTCGACGATCCCGGCGAGGGGGCTGGTGGCGGTCGCCGCGGTGATCTCGGCTTCGGCGCGTTCCAGCCGGGCTGTGGCCCGGGTCCTGGCGATCTGCGCCTCGGTGCGGGTCAGCTCACCCTCGCCGAGCATCTCGGCGATCTCGGTCAGTCGGGTGCGGGTGGCGGTGGCGGTGGCGCGCAGTGCGGACAGGTTCACCTCGGGTGCTGTGGGGCGCAGCGACTCGATGGCGTCCGGGCGGGACAGCCGCTCGACGATGATCGCCTCGATGTAGGCGTCCAGCGGCCCGGCCGTGCGGACCACGTGCCCGGTGGTGCCGCGCTGGCCGGGGCAGCGGTAGCACGGGGTGCCCCGCCCGGCGGTGGACACCCGCAGCGACGGTCGCTCACACCCCGCGCACACGTACAGCCCCGACCCCAGCCACTTCACCCGAGCGTCGGAGGGGCTGGTCCGCCGGGACGGGTCGGTCAGGATCGCCACCACCGCCCGCCACTGCTCCTCGGGCACGATCGCGGGCCAGTCCGCCGGGCCGATCACCTGCCCCTGGTGCTGCCGCAATCCGGCGTTGCGGGCCTTGAGCAGCAGCGCCCGCACCGCGGGCGCGTCCCACACCCGGGCTTTCATACTGGTGGTCAACCCGGTCGCGGTCAGCTCGCGTGCCACCGACCGCAGCGACGCACCCGCCAGCACCGACTCCACGGCGGTCCGCACCGCGGCGGCCTCGGGCTCCCGCACCGTCACCCCGTCGTCCTCGTACCCGAACGGTCGCGGACCACCCGAGCGGCGACCGGCCCGCGCGCGCTGCAAGGCCGCCGCCGCCACCCGCTCCCCACGGTGCTCGCTCTCATACCGGGCCAGGGTACCCAGCGTGCGGGCCAGCATCCGCCCGGACGGACTCGACAGGTCCAACGGCCCCGCCGTCGCGGTGTGCGTCGGGACGTCCCGGCCGTCGTTGCACGCCGAGATGTAGTCCTCCAGCTCGATCGGGGAGCGGTGCAACCGGTCGGTGTGCCAGGCCAGCACAGCGGTGATACGCCCGGCCCGGATCGCGTCGAGCATCGCCCGATACCGCGGACGCGGCTTGCCCGAGTAGGCGGACAGGTCGTTGTCGCTGAACACCTCGGCCACGACCCAGCCCAGCCGCCCGGCCAACGCCCGACAGTCGGCCACCTGGCGCTCGACGCCCAACCCGGCACCGGTCTTGTCGTTGCTGATCCGCGCGTAGATCGCGGCGATACGAGGAGATTCTTCCGCCATGCCGCAGAGTGTGTCACATGTCGACTCTTCTCCACAGGAGGAGCCTACGACGTTGCGCCCGTTCGTCCTGCACCACACCCTGGCCCCCCTCTTGGCGCCCGGCACGGTGATCGACGTGTTCGGCCGCTACCCACGCGATGCCCGGAGCCTGGCCGATCGGGTACGGCTCCGGGGGCCGGTGGCGGACCTGCGGGCGGTGCTGGTCCCCGAGCGGGTGGGGATAGCCCCGCTGACTGCGGTGGCGGGATGAAGCTCAAGGTGCTGGAGTACCTGGCCGCGGGGCTGCCTGTCGTGGGGACACCGGAGGCGTTCGTCGGCTTCGCCGCCCCGGAGCGCTTCGCGCTGGTCTGCGCCACAGCGACGATGACCGATCTGCCGAGTCTGGTCGCCGAACTGCTCGCTGACCCGCGCCTGCGTCACCGGCTGGGCCACACCGGCCGACGACTGGTCGAGCGGTGCTACTCGTGGCGCGCGATGGCCCAGCTCGCCCGTGAGGCTTACGCTGCCATCCTCGACTCACACCCCCACCCCGGCGTGGCCCGCACCGCCCAGCTGGTGGAATGGGCGGACCAGGCCCCGTACTGGCTGCACGAAGGCGTGGCCGCGGCCACCCCGAACAGGAAGGCACCACCGTGGCGCGGGACACCGGCGGCCGGCAGTGGGCCACCAGCGTGGTCGGCGCGCTCGCCGAGGCGATCGACTGCGCTCAGCTGGCCGCCGAGTCCGCTCTGGACACCGTCTTCGCCGACCGGGCGATCGTGGGCTACGGCGGCAGGTCGATGGTGTTCCTCGCGCCGGAGACCGTCCTGAAGGTGTACACCCACCGGGCCAGCGAACGCCTGCACCGGGAGATCACCGGCCTCACGCTCGCCAGGCGAGCGTCGGGCCTGCGCATTCCCGCGGTGCTGGGCCACGACGACATCCCCGGCTCGCTGGCCTGGATGTCAGCGACCCGACTGGCCGGCATCCAGGCCAGCGAGCCGGCCTGGCAAAGCCCCGACACCACCGAGCTGCTCGGCCGGACGGCCGCCCGGCTACACTCGCTGCCCACTGACGCGCTGAGCGATCTGCCGGAGTTCACCCGTCGCATCCGCGATCTGCCCACCGGCGACGCGGATGCCTACCAGGCGGGCACGAAGCTGGCGCAGGCACTGACCGCGGTTGAGGGCGAGCACCTGAGCGGATGTGTCCGTGGGTTCGTCCACGGCGACTTCTCCGCCCGCAACGTGCTCCTCGCCCCCGACCAGCCACCCGGGGTGATCGATTTCGAGGGCTGCGGTGTCGGCTGCCGCTATGAGGACCTCGCCACACTGGTGATGCAGGACGACCTGCTCGGCAACCGCGACATCCGGGAGCTGCTGACCGGTTACGCCGCCGAACGCGCCGCACTCGGGCACGTCGACCCGGAGGTGGATCGCCGGCATCTGCTGTTCCACCTGGCGTGGCGGGCTCGCTGGATCATGCAGTGGGCCGTGGAGATCGACCCACCACTGGCCTCACACGTCACCGCCCTGGTACCGGCCCTGCTCGCCGGACTGGCCGGGCGACACGAAGCCGACCCGATGGCCCCCGACAGCGCGGAGCTGTGGTGACGCTGCGGGTGTGCAGCCCGATACCAGGGCGTGTGCTGCCGCTGAGCGAGATCGCCGACCCGGCGTTCGCCCATGGGATGGTCGGCCCTGGGGTGGCCCTGTACCCGGAACACGCGGTCGGCGCGGCGGTGGCCCCGGTTGCCGGGGCGGTGGTGATGCTGCACCCACACGCCTTCGTCGTAGCCACCGCCGACGGCGCGGCCGTCCTGGTCCACCTGGGCATCGACACGGTCGCACTGGGAGGTGAGGGGTTCACCCCGCACGTGGCCCCGGGGCACACCGTGCGCACCGGTCAACCGGTGATCAGCTGGGACCCCGCCGCGGTACAGGCGAGCGGACGGTCGCCGCTCTGCCCGGTGATCGCTCTGGACGCCACCGCCGCACACCTGCGGTGGTGCCACCGACCAGGCCCGATCGCCGTGGGAGATCCCTTGTTCGACTGGTCGCGCTGAGCCCACCACGGGCCCGGAGAAGAAGAGAAGATATCTCGTGCTTGTGCTTGAGGGCAGCCCCGGCGCGGGTAAGACCACGCTGCTCGGGCGCCTGCTGGAGTCGCTGCCCGAGAAGCTGATCGTGTTCCCCGAGGCTCAACCACCGCCCGCGCTCTCCGACGATGGCCAGGTCGCGCGGGCGCTGCTGGCTGAGGACCGCGCCCGCATCGAGGGCGCCGCGCGCCTACACACACTCAACCTCGACCTGGTGGTGGCCAGCGACCGCTGCCACATCGGCGTCCTCGCCTACCGCTACGCGCTGGTCACCACAGGCCGCGCCCCGCGGCAGGTCTTCGACCACGCCCTGGCCACCGTTGATGAGTTCGACCTCGGCGAGGGGCACCGATCCGACACCGTTGTCATCCTGCGGCTCGACCCCGCCCAGTCCCGTCACCGTCGAGCCGCGCACGCCCACGATCGGCGCTTCCGGCTCTGGTACGACCCCGAGTTCTTGACCGCCTACAACACCTTCCTCGATCACCTGCACCACTGGATGGCCGTGGGGGCCGGCTGGACCGTGTGCGATGCCGCCGATACGGCGAGCTGGCCATCCCTGCTTCCCACCCCGGACACAGCCGCCCGCCACCGCACGGATACTCAAGTGCCACCGGAGGCGGGCGGCTGCGCCGAGCCCCGCTCCGCGGTCGTGACCAGTCAGGGCGTGCCCACCCGCCTGTACACCAGCGCCATCCACCGCTACGCCAACACCAGGACCCACTGCCTGCACGGCGCCCAGGAGATCACCGACGACTGGATAGCCGCCCACGCACACCGAGTGGGAAGGCAACGGTGATGGCCCACCAGCCCAGCGACGTCGCGACGACCCGTCAACTCCTCACCGCGCTGGCCACCCCACCCACCGGTGACGTGGCCCAGACCTGGGCCGCACAGTTGGGCGAGAGCGTGCGCGCCATCCAGGCCTACCTCCTCGACGCTGAGGCATCGGCCGGCGAGACGGTGCCGTTCACCGTCCTGCACCAGTGGCGCACCACTCTCGACACCCACCTGGAGCAGATGCGGGAGGCCGACGCCGAGTTGTGGCGGCGGCACCGGCAGCCCGGTACCTGGCTCGACGCGCTGCTACGGCTGCGCTCGATCATCTCCCACATCGTCAGCAAGGCCTACTGGGACGAGCTCACCGAGATCCGTTATGCCGACATCGACATCGCCCGCTATCTCTGGGGCGCCCGATGACCCCCCGCGACAAGTTCACCGCCACCGCCACCGCGCTGCTGCCCCACCTCGGCGGCACCACGAACATCACCTCGGTCGTGCACTGCGTCACCCGGCTGCGATTCACCCTCCTCGACCGGACCGTCGTCGAGGAGGCCGCCCTGCTCACCCACCCCGCCGTACTCGGCCTCGTCGACGCCGGCACCTTCCAGGTGATTGTCGGCCCCTACGCCGCCGCGCCCCTGACCGAGGCGTTCACCCGGCTGCTCGACCAGCATGACCCACCCGGGCATTCCCGCGACTGATCCAGAGTGGAGGGTTCGGGCCATGGTGCTCGTCGGGACGTTCACCGTGGCGAACGCGCACGGCCTGCACGCCAGGCCCGCCTCGCGGCTGGTCCAGGCCGTGCGCCTGCTCGAGGCGCGCGTGTGCGTGCGCAACCTGGCGACAGGTTCGCCGTGGGTGTCCGCGTCGAGCTTGTCGACGGTGCTCACCCTCGGTGCGCTGCCCGGTCACGAGATCGAGGTCCGGTCCCTCGGACCTCAGGCGCGGGCGGCGCTGGACCACGTTCTCGCCCTCGCGGCGCGTGGCTTCGATGATCCAGCTGTGCCCACCGACGCGCCCAGGGTGATGTCGCCACAGGGGCGGCACTCGCCGATCGGCGCTTCGCCCGGGATCGGCATCGGCCCGGCCTGGTCGAGGAGTATCGCGCCCATCACCGTTACCGATGCACGCACCGACGACCCCGCGGCCCACTGGCGCCGGCTCACGCGGGCCCTGGCCACCGTCCGCCGCGACATCCAGTGGCTTCGCACCCAAGTGGCCCATGAGATGGGCGAGGCCGAAGCCGCCGTCTTCGACGCCCATCTGCTGCTTCTGGAGGACGCGGACCTGGTAGGCGAGGTCCGCTCACGAGTGGACGCCGGGCAAGCGGCCGCCGTGGCCTGGTCAGCGACCGTCACCCGGATCGGCACCGCACTCGATGTCATCCCGGACCCGTATCTGCACGCCAGGGCCGCCGACGTGGCCGCGGTCGGCGACCAGATCGCTCCCGGGTGGCCGCGGTGGTCCTGGCCTTCGGCAGCCCGACCGGGCACAGCGCCATCCTGCTGCGGGCCCGGGGCATCCCGGCCGTCGTCGCGGCCAGCCCGGCCGTGCTCGACATCCCCGAGGGCACACCACTGGCCGTCGACGGCACCCGAGGCGAGGTCATCCCCCACCCACCGCTCGACGTCCTGAGCACCTTCCGGGCCAGAGCCGCCGAACCGGCCAGGCTGCGACGCCAGGCCCTGACGCACGCCGCCTCACCCGCCGCCACCCGCGACGGCGTCAGCGTCCTCGTCGGCGCCAACATCGGCTCGGTCGAGGACGCCGTGGCGGCGGCCAGTTGCGGAGCGGACCTGGCCGGCCTGGTCCGCACCGAGTTCCTGTTCCTCGGCCGGACACACGCCCCCGACGTCGACGAGCAGGAGGCGGCCTACCGGGACATCGCCCACGCCATGCACGGGCGGCGGATCACCCTGCGGACCCTCGACGTCGGCGGCGACAAACAACTCGACTACCTGCTGCGGCCCCCCGAGACCAACCCCTTCCTCGGCGTCCGCGGCATCCGGCTGTCCCGGACCCACCCAGGACTACTCGCCGACCAGCTGCTCGCGATGGTGCGCCTCGCCCACGACACCCCGGTCAGCCTGCTGTTCCCGATGATCAGCACCCTGGACGAGCTGCGCTGGGCCCGGCGCATGCTCGATAACGCGATCAACGACACCGGACGCGGGCGACCAGCCGCCCTCCAGGTCGGGATCATGGTCGAGGTCCCCGCCACCGCGCTCAAAGCACGCGCCTTCGCCTCGCACGTCGACTTCCTCAGCATCGGTACCAACGACCTGACCCACTACGCGCTGGCCGCCGAACGCGGCAACAACGCCCTCACCGAGATCGCCGACCCTCTCGACCCCGGTCTCCTGAACCTGATAGCCGCCGCCTGCCGAGGCGCTGACCACCACGTGCCAGTCGCGGTCTGCGGAGAACTCGCCGCCGACGAACAAGCCACAGCACTACTCATCGGCCTCGGAGTCCGCGAACTCAGCGTCACGCCACACGCGGTTCAGATGATCAAACAAGCAGTGCGCGAACTGAACCACCGCGACGCCACCGCCCTCGCCGCAGCCGCACTCCATGCCGAGGGCCCCGACGCCGTCCGCGAACTACTCCGGTACCTTCAGAAATCCTAGCCGTGAATTCGTGCGAGTAAAAAAATTTTACGGCTTCGGCTTGACCCTGACGGCTAGCGGTCACAATTCCCCGTGTACACGAAGCACACGTGGTAACGCGTCGGAGGGCCTGAGCTTTCCACGCCGCCTAGTGTGACCGATGGCCAGCCCCGCTCGGACGCCTGGTGAGCGTTACTTGTGGGTGAGGGGCGCCCTCCGCCAGCTGGGTCGTGTAGCGCCGATATGCGACCCCGAAATTCAACGGACGTATCCCTCCGCTCTTGTGCCCGCCATTCGGCTCCGAATGGCGGTCTCGGCTACGCGGAAGCCCTGCGGTACTGCTCCACGTGACCTTGTGGCTCCGGATCGTGGCATCCCACGCTGCGCCGGTACCCACCACCCTCCGCTGGCTCCGACATCGATGAACAGGTGTATCAACACTGCTTCGACGAAGCTCCTCTACCCGTCAGAACCTCGCTGCCGCCCGGGGAAGTCTGCGTCGACTTGACTTGATGACTAGGAGTTAGCAATGACTACCGCAACAGGGCAAGAAAGTGCAGCACAGGGCATGAACCCGGACTCTGGTACCGGGGTGGTGTACGTCATGAGTAACCAGGACACCGGCAACTCCGTGACGGTCTTCGATCGCGCAGCCGATGGTGGTCTCACCCTCGGTCCTCCTCGTGGACTCGCGCCCGGTACCCAGGGCATCGTCGCGATCTGACTACGACACGAACTCCCTGGTACTCAGGGCTCCGCCGTAGGAGAGCAGAGGAGAACCGATGAGTCTGCTGGTTGTCGGGCTGTCCTACCGCAGCGCCCGGATTCCGGTGCTGGAACGAGCTGCCGTGCCCGCCTCGGACACCGACAAGGTGCTCTGCGAGCTACTCGAGCGCGAGCACGTCGCGGAGGCGCTGCTGCTGTCCACCTGCAACAGGGTCGAGGTTTACGCGGTGGTGCAGACCTTCCACGGCGGCCTGGCCGACATCACCGACGTATTGGCGCGTCAGTGTGCGATCGCGGTGGACCGGTTGTCCGACCACCTTTACGTGCACTACGCGGCGGCGGCCGCCGAGCACCTGTTCTCGGTGGCCGCTGGACTCGACTCGATGGTCGTCGGTGAACCACAGATCCTTGGTCAGCTGCGCGCCGCGTACGCGGGCGCCGAGCAGGCGGGCACCGTCGGGCGCACCCTGCATGAGGTCGTGCAGCAAGCGCTGCGGGTCGGCAAACGGATACGCACCGAGACCGCGATCGGCTCAGCCGGCGCCTCGGTGATCTCCGAAGCTCTCGATGATGCCGCGGTGGCGCTGTCCTGTGCGGACCGGCCGGGTTTGGTCGGTCGGCGAGCGCTGGTGCTCGGCGCCGGTTCGATGGGCGGCCTCGCCGCGGCCCAGTTGCGCCGAGCCGGGGTGGCTGAGATCGTGCTGGCCAATCGCACCCAGGTCGGTGCGCAGCGGCTGGCGGCTCTGTGCCGGGCCGAGGGCACGCCCGCCCGAGCCGTCGGCCTGGACGGCGTGGCCGCGGTGCTGGCCACTGCGGACCTGGTGATCTGCTGTACCAGCGCGACCGGCGTGGTGCTCGGCGTCGAGCAGATCCGTGCGGCCCGCAGCCACAATCGCGGCCCGCTCGTCGTGTGTGACGTGGGCCTGCCCCGCGACGTCGAGCCCGAGGTGGGGGAGCTGCCCGGCGTGACCCTGCTGGACCTGACCACCCTGGCCCGCCGACTGGAGCAGCGCACGACCGGGTCCAGCGCGATCAGCGCCGCCCACCGTCTTCTCACCGAGGAGGTGCGCAGTTACCTGGCGGCCCAGCGCACCACGGAGGTCACTCCCACAGTCACCGCACTGCGCAAGCGGGCCTCCCAGGTGGTGGACGCGGAGTTGGTGCGGCTGGACGGCCGGCTGCCCGGACTGCACACCGCCGTGCGCGACGAGTTGGCCCACACTGTGCGCCGCGTCGTGAACAAGCTTCTGCACACCCCCACGGTGCGGGTCAAGCAGCTCGCCGAGACCGGTGGTGGCCAGGCCTACGCCGACGCCCTGCGAGAGTTGTTCGAACTGGACCCACAGGCCGCCGCCGCGATCGCCGCGACCGAGCACTGTGACATCGAGCACTGTGACATCGAGCACGGCTGACCTTCGGCGAACCGTATGATGCCCCGCTGTGCGCGCCACGCTGATCGTCAATCCCCAGTCCGGCCGCGGCGCGGCGGCGCGGGTGGCCGGCACCGTGGCCGGCACGCTGCGTGCCGCGGTGCCCGGACTGGTCGCCACCGTGGCGGCCGACGCGGCGGATACCAGCAGGCTCGCCGAGCAGGCTGCGGAGCGTGGCGATGACGTGCTCGCCGTGCTGGGCGGGGACGGCACCGTGTGCCTGGCCGCGCAGGCCGTCGCGGGCACCGCGACCGCGCTGGCCGTACTGCCCAGCGGGACCGGCAACGACCTGGCGGCCGCGCTGGGCATCCCGGCCGATCCGGTGGCCGCCGCCCGGCACGTCGCCGAGGCGCTGGGCTCCGGACGGCGCCGCCGGATCGATCTGGGTCGGATCACCGACGGAGCCTGCTTCACCACGGTGCTGTGCACCGGCTTCGACGCGGCGGTGAGCGCGCGGGCCAACGCGATGCGCTGGCCCGCCGGGCCACGCCGGTATGACCTGGCGGTGCTGGCCGAGCTCGCCGCGTTGACCCCCAGGCCGGTGCGGGTGCGCGCCGGGGAGACCGAGGTGGAGCTGGAGGCGATCCTGGTCGCGGTCGGCAACGGGCCCAGCTACGGCGGTGGGTTGCGGATCTGCCCGGACGCCACACTGACCGACGGCCTGCTCGACGTGATCACCATCGCCGCGGTGAGCCGGCGCCGACTGCTGCGGGTGTTCCCGTCGCTGCGCACCGGCGCCCACGTGCACGAGCCGGAGGTGACCGTCCTGCGCGGGGCGAGCGTGCGCATCGACGGCGACCCGCGCTGGCCCGTCTACGCCGACGGAGAGCCCCGGGGCACCCTGCCGGTGGTCGTGCACTGCGAACCCGGTGAACTCACCGTCATCGCCTAGCCTGGGACGGTGGCCAACTCTCCCGCCGAGGCGCACGCGGCGGCCCGTCGGCGGATCGCCCTTGCTCGTCTCGACGAGTTCGCCGGCGGCCTGAGCTTTCAGCTCGACCCGTTCCAGCGCGCGGCGTGCGAGGCGCTGGAGGAGGGGCACGGAGTGCTGGTGTGCGCGCCCACCGGCGCGGGCAAGACCGTGGTCGGCGAGTTCGCGGTGCACCTGGCGCTGGCGTACGGCGGCAAATGCTTCTACACCACGCCGATCAAGGCGCTGTCCAACCAGAAGTACGCCGATCTGGTGGCCCGGCACGGCGCGGGCACCGTCGGCCTGCTCACCGGGGACACCTCGATCAACGGCGGTGCCTCGGTGGTCGTGATGACCACCGAGGTGCTGCGCAACATGCTCTACGCGGGATCGTCCACCCTCGACGGGCTGGCCTACGTCGTGATGGACGAGGTGCACTACCTCGCCGACCGGTTCCGCGGCGCGGTGTGGGAAGAGGTGATCCTCAACCTGCCGGAGCGCGTGCGGCTCGTCGGGCTGTCCGCCACGGTGAGCAACGCCGAGGAGTTCGGTGAGTGGCTCGTCGACGTCCGCGGCGATACCGCGGTGGTCGTCGACGAGCACCGTCCGGTGCCACTGTGGCAGCACATGATGGTCGGTTCGCGGATGTTCGACCTGTTCGCCACGAACAGCGCCGAGCGCGGCACCGTCGACTCGCGGCTGGTCCAGCGGGTGCGGGACGTGGAGCTGCACAGCGGGTGGGATCGCCCGCACCGCGGCGGACCCCGGAACCGGGCGCCGGCCCGGGTGGACGTCGTGGCACGGCTGGACCGTGACGCCCTGCTGCCCGCGATCACCTTCATCTTCAGCCGGGCCGGCTGCGAGGCCGCGATGAAACAGTGCGTCCGCGGCGGGCTGCGCCTGACCACCCCCGAGGAGTCTGCGCGGATCCGTCAGGTGGTGGACACCCGCACCGCCGGCCTGCCCGAGGACGACCTCGGCGTGCTCGGCTTCTGGGAGTGGCGCGACGCGCTGGAGCGGGGCGTCGCCGCGCACCACGCCGGGATGCTGCCCGCGTTCAAGGAGACGGTGGAGGAGCTGTTCGTCCTCGGGTTGGTCCGGGCGGTGTTCGCCACCGAGACCCTCGCGCTGGGGATCAACATGCCGGCCCGCACGGTGGTGCTGGAACGGTTGGTCAAGTTCAACGGGGAGGCGCACCTCGATCTCACCCCCGGTGAGTACACCCAGCTCACCGGGCGGGCCGGGCGGCGCGGCATCGACGTCGAGGGCCATGCGGTCGTGCTGTGGCAACCGGGCGTGGATCCCGCGCGGGTGGCCGGGTTGGCCTCCACCCGCACCTACCCGCTGCGCAGCTCGTTTCGGCCCGGCTACAACATGGCCGTCAACCTGGTGGACCGGGTCGGGGTGGCCGCCGGGCGGGCGCTGCTGGCGCGGTCGTTCGCCCAGTTCCAAGCGGACCGCTCGGTGGTCGGCCTGGCTCGGCGGATCGACCGCAACGCCGAGGGCATGGCGGGCTACGTCGAGGCGATGGCCTGCCACCTGGGTGAGTTCGCCGAGTACGCCCGGTTGCGCCGGCAGATCTCCGAGCGGGAGCGGATGCGCCCCCGCCGCGGTGGTTCGGCGCGCCGAACCGAGGCGACGCGGGGCGCCGAGTTGGCGGCCCTGCGCCGCGCGTTGCGAGCGCACCCCTGCCACGGCTGCGACGATCGGGAGGAGCATGCCCGGTGGGCGGAGCGTTACGATCGGCTGGACCGCGAGACCGACACGCTGCGCCAGCAGGTCGCGACCGCGACGCACTCACTGGCCCGCACGTTCGACCGGATCCGGGCCCTGCTGGCCGAGCGTGGGTACCTGGAGGGTGAGCAGCTCACCGAGCACGGCCGCCGGCTGGCCCGGTTGTGGTCGGAGACCGACCTGCTGACCGCGGAGTGCCTGCGGCACGGGATCTGGGACGGCCTGGAGCCCGCCGAGCTGGCCGCGGTGATCTCAGCGCTGGTCTACGAGGCCCGCGGCGACGCGGCCACCCCCCGGGTTCCCACCGGCCCGGTGAGCGACGCGCTGGCGGCCACCGTGCGGTTGTGGGCGGAGCTGGAGGCTGACGAAGGGCGGCACCGGCTGGAGCGAACCCGCGAACCCGATCTGGGTTTCGCCTGGCCGGTGTACCGGTGGGCGCACGGGCAGTCGCTGTCGGCGGTGCTGGCGGCTGCCGAGAACAACGGTGCTGAGCTCTCCGCCGGGGACTTCGTCCGGTGGTGCCGGCAGGTGCTCGACGTGCTGGACCAGGTTCGCGGTGTCGCCGGGGACGGCTCCCGGGTCGGGGCGAGCGCGGCTGACGCGGTGCGCGCGGTGCGCCGTGGCGTGGTCGCGCTAGGCACCGTCTGAGGCACCCTCGACACGCTCGACGATGTACTGGGCAGCCTCTGCATGAGCGGGGAACCCCTCGTACCGCGCGAGCTCCACCGCCGTGGGGCCGACGCTTCGCACCCCGGCCGCGGACACATAGGCGAACGAGGATCTCTTGAGAAGCTCGTTGACGCCCATGCACGAGTAGGTTCGCGCGTGTCGACCGGTGGGCAGGATCGCGTTCACACCGATGGAGAAGTTGCCGAAAGCGATCGAGGTGTTCTCCCCCAAGAGCACCTCGCCCGCGTGGGTTATCGCCGGCAACAACTCGAACGGATTGTCGACGAGGACCCGCAGATGCTCCGGCGCGTACTCGTTGACGAACGAAATCGAGTCGTGCAGCCCTTCGGTGATGACGACACCGCCGTAATGGGACAAGACCGCCTTGCAGTTCCGGGCCCGGGTCTCCGGCAATGTGTCCACCAGGCCGGCGAGCCGATCGACCACCGCGACCGCGAGCGCGCTCGAGTGTGTGACGAGGAGAACGGCTGAGTCCTCCCCATGCTCCGCCTCGACCAACAGCTCTCGCGCGGCGATCTCCACGTTCGCCCCGGAGTCGCACAGAATCACAGACTCGCTCGGACCGGCCGGCGGGCCTGGATCGACGATACCGGACAGAATCCGCCGCGCGGCGGTCACGTACTGGTTTCCCGGTCCCAGGATCTTGTCGACCTTGGGGACACTGCCGGTCCCATAGGCCATGGCGGCGATGGCCTGCGCGCCACCAACCTTGACGATGTTCTCCACACCGCAGAGGCGGGCCGCGACGAGGGACGCGGGATCCACTGACCCATCAGGCCCCGGGGGAGTGCAAATCACGATCTCAGGTACTCCCGCGATGACCGCCGGGATGCACAGCATGATCATGACGGAGGGAAACGACCCTTTCCCCCGCGGGACGTACAGCCCCACCGAAGCGATAGGGGTCGTGCGCTCACCCGTTATCACTCCCGGCGCTATCTCCTTCATCCAACTGGGGGAGGGGAGTTGAGACTGATGATGATGCCGGACGTTCTGGATCGATTGGACCAGGGCGGCGCGGAGGTCGTCTGTGACCAGTTTCTCGGCTCGATCGAACTCTTCTTCGCTGACTCGGAGCCGGGTCTCGCTCAACTCGGCGCCGTCGTATCGACGGGTGAGCCGGACGAGAGCCGCGTCGCCTTCTGCGCGAACAGCGGCCAGCACCTGCTGCACAGTATCCTCGACATCCTGCAGGTTGTCCTGTGCCCGCTGGTGAAGTAGCCGGCTCCGCTGCTCGCGTGACAGCTGCGCCAGAACGTAGTGATTGACCTTCATGTGTTCGGTCGTGGCTGTTGTCACGTTCCTCGCCTTTCGATCCAGCTCACGCCAACGTCGCCTTCACGCCGGGCGCGAGTGAGAGCCGGTGTGGGTTGACGGCAAGCAGGCCCGCCATGGCCTCCCCGAGTCCGCGGAAAAGCATGGGCCAGCCGGTCACGGGGTCGGTATCATTGTCGATGTGCATGATGATGCTCGACTCCAGGCCTCCGGCGAGGCCGTCGACGAAGTCGTCGAGATCCTCGGAGTACAGGCCGTTGGCTAAGGTGTGCCCCACGAGGAAAGTCTTACGGAAGTCCCCGTAGTCCTGCGACATCGGTACGTATTTCCAGAACTTGCGACCCTCCATGCTCACGCCGACGCGGATCGGCTGATACGCGCCTTCGCTCGGATCCCTGATGCTCGAACCGGCGCCGTGAATGCCGAATTTGTCCATTCGCTCGACGGCCACATAGCGGAGAGCTCTGCCGAGGGTCATCCCGATGTCCTCGGTGACGACGTGACTCGAGCTGAGCCGTATCGCCTCATATACGACGTCGAGCTGCAGCCCCGCTCCTTCGGCGAACTCGCCCAAGAGGTCGACCATACCGGTCACATCGATCGAGTCCGCGACGTTGATGGTGCAGCGAACCGACGGGGTGCCCAGGCGCAAGCTCACTCTGACGACACTTTCCGCCGTGCGCCGTTCCAGGCTGGCCCCCCATTCGGACACCCACTGCACCGTCCAGCCTCGCTCGACAGCCCGTTCTCCTGACGTGGGTAGGGGAGCGGCGGGAGATTCTGTTCCCTCGTCGCGCGGGGGACTGGGTGCCACGGGCTGTTCGTTGAACATCTTGTCCAGCGCGATGCCCACTCCCCGGAAAACTCCCTCCCACGTGTGGTGCGGGTCCTCGAAACTCGCGACTGTGATGTCGAGGTCGAGAGCACCACCGGCTCCGAGGCCCTCGAGGACCTCGACCAAGGGCCTGCCGTCCGAGAGCTGTTCCGCCCGGCTGCTGAGGAACCACTGTAGGTCGACCTGCCGCGAAGCGGCCAGGACCGCCCCTCCGGGATGTGCTACCGTCACGTGGATTTCCGCGCTGCCATCGTCGATCATTCCGATCGTGCTCGCGGCGTCGTGTCTGATCGGTAGCTTCCGAACCTCTCGGCCGAGCGCTGAGCCGAGCTCGCGCCAGTCGTCGTTCGTCCAGGACAGATCTACCGAGCAGCCCAGTCTCCAGGCGATGTGCTCGATCATGTGGCTGACGAACTCGTTCGGGGAAGACAGTGTCTTCGACATCACCCCCGCTCTGCCTAGCGAGACGTAACACCTCGCGAAGCTCGTATAGCAGCATGAGACGTACGGAGAATCCGACAGCTCGCGGAACGAGTTGGCACCGGTGGCGACGGCGACCGTATAACAGCCGGCCGCACTGGCCGCCTCGGCGCCGAGCAGTGAATCCTCGACAGCCACACAGGAAGCGGGTGAGAAGCCTAGGCGAGTAGCCGCCTCCTGGTAGGTGTCCGGAGCAGGTTTCCTCCGCAAGCCCGGTTCGTCGTTGCCGACGATGACATCCGCGGTGAGCCCGGTGTTGGCCAGAGTCTTGCGAATCTCGACATGCGGATTGTTGGAGACCACGCTGATAGGCATACCCTGACCGCGTGCCGCGGCTATGATCTCAGGGATGCCGTCGTGGATCGCCATCACCGCTACCCGGCGATGAGACTCATATTTCTCCACAAGCCGCGAGACGGCTTCCGGGGTGAGCCCGAGCGTGCACGCGTCTGAGATCCTGCGCCAGAAGTCCGAAATCGCGTACGCAAAGTTTTCTCGGATTACCGACCGAGGTACCTCCACAATGGAGCCCAGCTCTTCCTGGAGGAGTGTGCCCACGATCTCGTAGTCGAGAGAAAGCGAGTCAATCAGAACACCGTCGAGGTCGAAGAGCAGAGCAGCGGTACCTTCAGGGACGTCGAGACGACCAGCCAGAAGCATGAAAGCGATGCTACCCGGCCTCGTGGCCGGCTCGGGTAGCTCAGAGCAGCTGCGGCGGCTGGGGCACGCTGAGCAGGTGCCGGGAGTACCGGCTCCTGGCCTCCGCGCTGAGGAAGGTGTGCGTGTCGAGGGTGTGCAGGTCCCGGAAGCAGCGCTGCAGCGGTTGGTCGGCGTACACCGCACCCGCTCCGGCCAGGCGGAACACCCTGTCCACCGCCGTGGACCGCCGCCCGCACCGCATGCTGGGTGGCCAGTGACAGCTGGGCGCGCTGGTCAAGGCTCAGCGGGTCGCCCGCGCACGCGGTGTCCCACGGCTGGCCGACCACGTCGAACGCGAAGGCCCGCGCGGACTTCAGCCCGCCCTCAGCGGCCGCGAGCTGCACCTGCACGTGCGGGTCATCGGCGAGCCGCAGCCGCGCTCCAGCCCGCGGGTCTTGGTGCGGGCCAGCTCAGCGAACTCGTCGAGCGCCCGACGGGCGACCCCGAGCGGGAATCCCATCAGGATCACGTTGAGGTAGGAGAACGCCGGAAAACGTCACAGCGGGCCGTCGTGGCGCGGTTGCTCCTCGACCAGGTTAACGAACAGCTCGGCCGGCACTGGCAGCCCCGCAAGCACCAGGTCGTGACTGCCGGTGCCGCGCAGGCCAGCGCTGTCCCAGGTGTCGAGGATCTGGCCGCGACCGGTCGGGAAGAACGCCAGCCGCCACTGCGGGGCGCCGCCATCACCCGTCCTCGGCGCGCCGTGCTCGTCCAGCATGATCGCGGAGACCTGGGAGAACCGGGCGTGCCGAATGCCGGTGTTGAACGCCCACCGCCCGCTCACGGTGAACCCGCCGGCGCCGTCCGGTGCCGCCGAGCCGGTGGGCGCAATCGTGCAGCTCGACGCGCCGTAGGGGCGGCCCGCGATCAACTCGCGCGCGACGTCGGGTTCCAGCCAGCGGATCCGTCCGCGATGCCGGACCCGATCCACACTGCGAGTGTCCACCACCAGGCACCGCGTAGCCTGTCGCTACCTCCTTGCCGAGGTTCACGCCCCGGGGTCGCTCCCCGGGGCATCGGCAGGGGTCCCGGCAAGGAGAGGGTTTTCGTGGACGTTGGGGACGCGCAGGCGATTGGTGCCCGGCTGCGCCAGATCCGCAATTCCCGGAGGAAGTCACTGCGGGTCGTCGCGGGCTTGACCGGGATGTCGAAGTCCCACCTGTCCGAGATCGAATGCGGGGAATGCTCCCTGGACAGCATCTCGGAGATCGTGGCCCTGGCTGACGTGTTGCAGGTCGCACCGTCTGAGTTGACCCGGCTACCGGAACTGACAGCCGGTAACGGGAAAGACCCTGCGGTGAAGGCAGTGCACTGCGCACTGACCGCAGCGGAATTCGGCTACCCCGGCGGGCTGGTGCTTTCCGTCGACGTGCTGCGTAAAAGAATCGCCCACGTACAAGAGGCGCGACGTCGGGGCAGGTTAGCCGATGTGGCCACGCGCCTGCCCGGCGTGATCCGTGACGTGCACACCAGCATTGCCGCCGGACGGGACGTGACCGAATTGCTGCAGCTGGCCACGCTCCTTGTTGACGCTGATCTTGTTCTTGTGACCGATCGTCTTGGCGAGGGACCGTTCCATGACGTATCTCAGCAGGCTGAGACGGTGTCGGTTGTAGGCCAACTGGTAATACTCCGCGATGCCCCGGAACTCCGCCTGGTACTGCACCACGATACGAAATTCCGAGTCGTGAGCGCGGTCTAGCATGGCGGCCGGTTTGCCGCGTCGCATGTAGGGTCTGCGTTTGGCGCGCGCAACGTCCATCGGCACTCTCAGCCCGATCTGCCCGTTGATGGAGCGGTGACCGTTCCGATCGCGTTTGGCGTCGTTGCTGTGAACCACGATTTCGTAGCCGAGGAAGCGGGCGGCTTCCGTCCGCCTGTGGGTGATCAAGGTCTTGTGCTCGGAGAGCTCCAGCTTGAGGCGATCGCGCAGGAACCATCCCATCATGGCCTTGATGCGCTCGGCTTCCCGTCGCGTACCGGTGAATCCCAACAGCCAATCGTCGGCATAGCGGACGTAGTGCAGCCGCCGAAAAACTGGATCATCAGGATCGCGGGAGGGCAGCTGTTGCAGTTGCCGACGCATCAGCCGCGCTTCCTCCGTTAATCCTTTCTTCCCCAGCTTCCAGGCGGCCTTGTGCATCCGCATATATGGACGGTGAGGCTTGCGTCGGTCTCCCTGGTTGCAGACGGGTAAGAGCCCAGTTACGGTAGAGACAGACTGCGACGCATGAGCAGGTCAAGCAACCGTGTGGGTGTCTGCAGCCGAACACACAGGCCTGAGTCTGTGATGTAACCCGCGCGCTGCTTGCCAATACCACTGGCTCCGGTCCAGCCCAAGGAATTCTCGATCGACTGGATCAGATAGTGATCCATGTACGTTCCCCGACGACCCGTCCATCAGGACTTGGGGATGTTGAGCCCGTCTCCACCAGAGCTGGCTTCACCGCCACCGCCACCAGAGCTTCACGCGGGATCCCGCGCAAGGGCAGGGCTGACCAGGCCGGCGGCGAGGGTGTTGCCGTCGGCGGTGTCGATCACCAGGAAGTTGCCGGTGTGGCGGTTGGTGGCGTAGGAGTCCACCGCCAGTGGCTGGGCGAGGCGGATTCGGGCGCCGCCGATCTCGTTGAGTTCCAGCGCGGCCGGTGGGTCGGTGTGGCGCAGGGTGTGCAGGTCCAGCCGTCCGGTCAGCTCGGTGATGATCGCGCGGACGGTGCGGGTGCCGTGCTTGACGAGCACCCGCGCGCCGGTCCGTAGCGGCTGGTCGGCCAGCCAGCACAGGTCGGCGTCGAGCTCGGTGACCACCCGCGGCGCCTGCGCTGGGCGGGCCAGCACCTCGCCGCGTCCGACGTCGATGTCGTCGTGAAGCAGCACGGTGACGGACTGCCCGGCGGCGGCACGCGGCATCGGGCCGTCGGGGGTGTCGATGCCGACGATGGTGGAGCGGCCTCCGGAGGGCAGGGCGATGACGTCGTCGCCGACCTCGAGTACCCCGGAGGCGACCCGGCCGGCCAGACCCCGGTAGTCGGGGTGCGACGCGGTGCGGGGGCGCAGCACCAGCTGCACCGGAAAGCGCATCGGCTCGGACACCGCGTCGCGCCCGGTGGGTACCGCCTCCAGGTGCTCCAGCAGCGTCGGCCCTGAGTACCACGGGGTACGCGGGCTGCGAGCGGCGACGTTGCCGCCGTGCAGCGCCGACACCGGCACGGATACCACATCCCGCACGCCAAGTGAGCGAGCCGCCGAAGCGAACTCCGACTCGATCCAGCGGAACGTGGGCTCGGAGAAGTGCACCAAGTCCATCTTGTTCACCGCGAGCACCACGTGCGGCACCCGCAGGAACGCCATGACGGCCAGGTGCCGCCGGGTCTGCTCGACCAAGCCGTTGCGCGCGTCGACCAGAACCACGGCGAGCTCGGCGGTGGAGGCTCCGGTGACGGTGTTGCGGGTGTACTGCACGTGCCCGGGGCAGTCGGCCAGCACGAACGTGCGGGTCGGGGTGGCGAAGTAGCGGTAGGCGACGTCGATGGTGATGCCCTGCTCCCGCTCGGCGCGCAGCCCGTCGGTGAGCAGCGCGAGATCCGGCTCACCACCGCCGCGTGCCCGAGTAGCCCGGTCCACGGCGGCGAGCTGATCGGCCATGATCGAGTGGGTGTCGTGCAGCAACCGCCCGACCAGGGTGGACTTACCGTCGTCGACGGAACCGGCGGTGGTCAGCCGCAGCAGGCTGGTCATCAGAAGTAGCCCTCGCGTTTGCGGTCCTCCATCGCGGCCTCCGACAGCCGGTCGTCGGCCCGGGTGGCGCCGCGCTCGGTGATCCGGCTGGCGGCCACCTCGGCGAGCACCTCCTCGATGGTCACCGCCGTGGATTCCACCGCGCCCGTGCAGGAGGCATCCCCGACTGTGCGATAGCGCACCGACTTGGTGGCTAACCGCTCGCCGTTGCGCGGACCACCCCACTCGCCGGCGGTCAGCCACATGCCGTCCCGGGCGAACACCTCGCGCTGGTGGGCGTAGTAGAGATCTGGGATCCGGACGTCGCGGCGGGCGATGTAGCGCCAGACGTCCAGCTCGGTCCAGTTGGACAGCGGGAAGACCCGGACGTGCTCACCGGCGGTGTGCCGGCCGTTGTAGAGACTCCACAACTCCGGGCGCTGCCGGCGGGGATCCCAGCCGCCGAAGGCGTCGCGCAGGCTGACGATGCGCTCCTTGGCCCGAGCCCGGTCCTCGTCGCGGCGCGCGCCACCGAAGACGGCGTCGAAGTGATGGGCGTTGATGGTGTCCAGCAGCGGCACGGTCTGCAGCGGGTTGCGGGTGCCGTCGGGGCGCTCGGTCAGCCGCCCGTCGTCGATCCAGTCCTGCACCGCCGCCACGTGCAGCCGCAGCCCCAGGTCCGCGACCAGGCGGTCCCGGTAGGCGATCACTTCGGGGAAGTTGTGCCCGGTGTCCACGTGCAGCAGCGGGAACGGCAGGGGCGACGGCTGCAGCGCGCGCAGCGCCAGGTGCAGCAGCACCGCGGAGTCCTTGCCGCCGGAGAACAGCAGCACCGGCCGGTCGAACTCGGCGACCACCTCGCGGATGATGTGTACCGCCTCGGACTCCAGCGCCGCCAGGTGATCAGTCTCGACAATGGACGGTGCTGCTATGGTCACAGTCATACCCCACCTCGGCTCATCCGTGGATCCCGCATTCGGTCTTGGCCGAGCCGGCCCAGCGCCCGGCCCGGGGGTCCTCCCCGACGGCCACCGCCCGGGTGCACGGGGCGCAGCCGATCGACGGGTAGCCGGCGGCCACCAACGGGTTGACCAGAATGCCGTGCTCGGCGATGTAGTCCTCGACGTCGGCGTCGCTCCAGGCTGCCATCGGGGCGACCTTGACCTTGCCCCGCTGGGTGTCGTAGGACACCACCGGTGTGCCGGCTCTGGTCGGTGCCTCGACCCGGCGCAGCCCGGTGGCCCAGGCTTCGTAGCGTTCCAGCGCGCGCTCCAGCGGCGCCACCTTGCGCAGCCCGCAGCACCGGTCGGGATCGCGGTCATACAGCTTCGGCCCAGCCGAGGCGTCCTGCTCCGCGACGGTCTGCCGGGGTGTCACGGTGATCAGGTTGATGTCGTAGGTCTCTGCGACGGCGTCCCGGGTGCCCAATGTCTCGGCGAAGTGGTAGCCGGTGTCCAGGAACAGCACGTCGACGCCCGGAGCGACCCGCGACACCAGGTGTACCAGCACGGCGTCCTGCATGGACGACGCCACCGCGAACCGGGCGCCGAAGGTCCGCGCCGCCCAGCGCATGATCTCCTGTGCCGGCGCGGCGTCCAGCTCGCGGCCGGCGCGGCGCGCCAGCTGCTCCAGATCGACGGTCACCGCGCCACCTCCCCGGCCGGCACCATGAGGCCTACCAGGCGGACGACGAACACCCGCCGGCAGTCCGCGCAAAGCCAGGCCGCGGGCGGCTCTGCCTCGGGCCGCAGGTCCTCCTCGCCGCAGTACGGGCAATAGAACGGAACCGTCCTGGCCTGCGTCATCGCAACCTCGGTCATCACAACCTCCGTCATCGCAAAGCCTTCTCGTCGGCGCGGGCCACCCACTGCGCGAACCGCTCGCCCGGCGCGCGCGCTCGCGCGTAACCGCGGACCACCCGCTCCACGTAGCCGGCCAGCTCGGTGGAGGTCACCTTGTGCCTGCGCAGCTTGCGGCCGAAGCCGCTGTCCAGCCCGAGTCCGCCGCCCAGGTGCACCTGGAAGCCCTCGACCTGGTTGCCCTCAGCGTCGGTGACCAGCTGGCCCTTGAGCCCGATGTCGGCGACCTGGATCCGGGCACACGAGTTCGGGCAGCCGTTGAGGTGCACCGAGATCGGGGTCTCCAGGGTGGACTGGACGTCGGCGAGCCGCTGCTCCAGCTCGGCGACCAGCGTGACGGCCCGGTTCTTGGTCTCCACGATGGCCAGCTTGCAGAACTCGATGCCGGTGCAGGCCATCACCGAACGTCGCCACGGAGTGGGGTCGGCTCGCAGCCCGAGCCGATCCAGCTCGGCGACCAGGCCGTTCACCTCGGACTCGGCGATGTCGAGCACGACGAGCTTCTGGTACGGGGTCAGCCGAACCCGGGCGGATCCGGCCCGCTCGACGGCCTTGGCCACGTCGACCAGCGTGGTACCCGAGACGCGCCCGGCCATCGGGGCGAGTCCGATATAGAACTTGCCGTCCTGCTGGCGGTGCACACCGATGTGGTCGATCGGCGCCGGCTGCGGCTGCGGCGCGGGACCGTCGACGAGCGCGCGGTGCAGGTACTCAGTCTCCAGCACCTCTCGGAACCGCTCCGCGCCCCAGTCCGCGATGAGGAACTTGATCCGGGCACGGTGGCGCAGCCGCCGGTAGCCGTAGTCCCGGAACAGCCTCGTCACCGCGGCCCAGACCTCGGGCACCTGCTCGCGCGGCACCCAGGCGCCCAGCCGCTGCGCGATCCTCGGGTTGGTGGACAGCCCGCCGCCGACCCACACATCGAAGCCCGGCCCGTGCTCGGGGTGCGCCACCCCGACGAAGGAGATGTCGTTGATCTCATGCGCGACGTCCTGCAGGCCGGAGATCGCGGTCTTGTACTTGCGGGGCAGGTTGGAGAACTCGGGGCTGCCGACGTAGCGCCGCGCGATCTCCTCGATCGCCGGAGTCCCGTCGATGACCTCGTCGGCGGCGATACCCGCGACCGGGGAGCCCAGCACGACACGCGGGCAGTCGCCGCAGGCCTCGGTGGTGGACAGCCCAACGGCTTCCAGCGCTTCCCAGATCGCGGGCACGTCCTCGATCCGGATCCAGTGGTACTGGATGTTCTCCCGGTCGGTGATGTCAGCGGTGTCCCGGGCGTAGAGCCGGGAGATCTCGCCGAGCACCCGCAGCTGCCCGGTGCTCAGCGCGCCGCCGTCGATGCGCACCCGCATCATAAAGTAGGAGTCGTCGAGTTCCTCGGGCTCCAGAGTGCCGGTGCGGCCGCCGTCGATGCCGGGCCGGCGCTGGGTGTACAGCCCCCACCAGCGGAATCGGCCGCGCAGGTCGGCGGGGTCGATCGAGTCGAAGCCCCGCTGGGCGTAGATCGTCTCGATCCGGCGCCGGACGTTGAGCCCGTCGTCGTCTTTCTTGGTCCGCTCGTTGGGGTTGAGCGGCTCGCGATGACCCAGGGCCCACTGGCCCTCCCCGCGGGGAGCCTTCGCCGCCGACGCTGGGCGGGCTGGAGCAGGCATCCCTGGTTCGGGTATCACAGTGCCTCCGTCGAAGGGAGCACCGGCGTGCGGGGGAGGCCGGTGACCAGCCCATTGACGCTGCCCGGTTCCCAGCGCACCCGGCGCCGGGTGGAACAGCAGTCGGGCGGGTGTCAGCTCATCGGGCGACACAGCGCGCTGGAAACCCGGACATAGTCGACGTGGCGGCGAGCCACCAGCACGAGTCCGAGTGCGACCACCCCTCCAGAGTGCCACCAGTGGGCGGTCGGTGACCACCCACGTTCGGATGTTGGGACAATGCTCACATGGCTGTTCTTCCCCTCGGTGACCTCGCTCCGCCTGAGGGGGTGTTGCCCGCCACGGCGTTGCGAGGTGTGGGTCAGGCCCCGTTCGGGGTGTACGTACACGTGCCGTTCTGCGCCACCCGCTGCGGTTACTGCGATTTCAACACCTACACCCCGGGGGAGCTGGGCTCCTCGTCCTCGCCCTCCACCTGGCTGGACGCGGTACGTCGAGAACTGGACCTCGCTGCCCACGTCCTCGGGGGACCGGTGCCGGCGGACACGGTGTTCATCGGCGGCGGCACCCCCTCGCTGCTCGGCGCGGCCGGCCTGGCCGCGGTGCTCGATGCCATCCGCGGGTCGCTGGGCCTGGCCCCGGGTGCCGAGGTGAGCACCGAGGCCAATCCCGAGTCCACCTCACCGGAGTTCTTCGCCGGGATCGCCGCGGCCGGCTACACCCGGGTCTCACTGGGGATGCAGAGCGCTGCGCCGCACGTGCTCGCCGTGCTGGACCGGGTGCACACACCGGGGCGGCCGGTGGCCGCGGCGGCGCAGGCCCGCGCCGCCGGGATCGGGCAGGTCAGCCTGGATCTGATCTACGGCACGCCAGGGGAGAGCACCGACGATCTGACCGCCTCCGTGGAGACGGTGCTCGGCGCCGGGGTCGACCACGTGTCGGCCTACGCCTTGGTCGTCGAGGCGGGCACCGCGCTGGCCCGCCGAGTAGCCCATGGGGAGCTGCCCGCGCCGGACGACGACGTGCTCGCCGAACGCTATGAGCAGCTCGACACGGCGTTGTCCGCGGCGGGTCTGCACTGGTACGAGGTGTCCAACTGGGCCACGTCGGCGCAGTCCCGGTGCCGGCACAACCTCGGCTACTGGGCCGGCGGGAACTGGTGGGGACTCGGACCGGGAGCGCATTCCCACGTCGGTGGCGTGCGATGGTGGAACGTCAAGCATCCAGCGCGCTACGCCGCCGCGCTGCAGGCCGATCGCTCCCCAGCGGCAGGCCGGGAAGTGCTCAGCCCCGCGCAGCGGTACACCGAGCACGTGATGCTCGGACTGCGACTAGCCGACGGCTTGCCGCTGGACGTGCTCAACGCATCCGGCCGCACCGCCGCCGACCGCGCCGTCACCGACGGCCTGGCCACCCGCACCCTTGCCGACCGCCTGGTACTCACCCGCCACGGCCGCCTCCTCACCGACGCCGTCGTCCGCGACCTGCTCGTCAGCTGACCAGTGGCTGCGGTACGCCTCATGATCGCTATATGTGTGTCGAAAACGACACCAGATGTCGCTTCTGGCACACAAACGGTGATCACCCCTGCGCCCCTTGCGCCAACCAAGATCATATCTGATATATTTTCTGGTATGTTTTCGCCCCACGACCAGCAGGCAGTGATGTCCGGCCTCGGCGACAAGTTCCTCAAGGAACTGGCCTGGTCGGTTCGTGGGGCACGTGAGGATCTTGCCGAACTTCGGGAGTGGCGGCCGGCCTGGTTCCCTCTTATGAGCGGGCGATGCCTTGCCAACCTCATCCACGACCGGATCTGGGCTCGGCTGGTTGCGGCTGTCGATGGCAACCGGGGCGTCGAGACGATTGATCGCGAACCGGTCCGGGAGATCTGGATTTCGCAGAACTATCAGGTTCGGATCAAGCGGCACAACCCTGACGACAAGATCAGCACATACCCAACAGCTGCGGCGCTGGAATTCTGGGCACAGGGATCGCAGCTGCCGAGCCTTGAGGCGATCACGTTGGGCGCGGGCTATCGGTGGATTGCGCAGGAGCGTCGGGTCGGTCCAGCCGTGATCTCCTACCGGGACGGCAAAGACAACCCCATCTGGGCCGTTGAGCTTGATGAGCCAGGTGAGGGCGCAGATGTCATAGGCTGGAGGCCGATCACCCGACCCGACCTTCCTACTGTCGATCTCTTCAATGCGACCCGAGTCGAAGAGCGGGACGGGGGGGACTCGTCGTCATGAGCGGATCAGGCGAAGTTCTACTCGTGGTTCGAAAAGCTCAAGGCCTCACCCAGGACGACGTGTGTGGCTGGCTTGGCATGACGCAGGCGACGCTCTCACGATACGAGAACGATCAGTGTGTACCAGATGACGAGACACTCGCCGGTTTCGCAAAGATCTACGAGGTCACGGTCGGCTTTCTGCGGCACGGACAGCGCATGCAGGGCGCCTTGGCGATTGATTCACATATGCGGAGACAGAAAACTACGAAAGCCACACTCTGGCGGCGGCTCGAAGCCCGCCTGAACATGTATCGCCTGCACGCTTCGGTGCTGTTCGAGGAGGTGTCGCTTCGGTCGACCAACATCATTCCGACCTTCGATCCAGAAGAGACGCCGCCTGCCGCAGCGGCGCTGATGACGCGCGCTCAGTGGAAGACGCCCATCGGACCTGTCTTGCATCTCGTGCGCTGGCTTGAGGCTGCAGGATGTTTTATCATTGAGGAAGATTTCGGAACGATACGAGTCGATGGACTGTCGCAGTGGATCGGAGACCACCCGGTTATCTTGATCAATAATCGACTCCCCACAGATAGGAAGCGTTTAACTCTGGCGCACGAGCTGGGTCACCTTTGTCTGCATAGTTCTACACCGACTGCCGACATGGAGGAAGAGGCGAACGCGTTTGCCGCCGAGTTCCTCATGCCGGAGCATGTCATCCGACCAGAGCTGCGCAACCTCAGCCTCGGCAAGCTCATTGATTTGAAGCGCGAGTGGGGGGTTTCCATGCAGGCCATTTTCGAGCGTGCCTACCGGCTCGGCCTCGTCAAGCCGAGTGATCGTGTGGACTTTTACAAGTCGCTCAATGCACGGGGATGGAAGGTTCATGAGCCAGCCAGTGACGAGCTTCCCGTCGAACGCGCGGAACTGGTGTGCGAAATCGGCGCTCGGATGCGTGATCGAGGATTGAGCGACGACGAAATAGCGAACCTCGCCGGATTCGCTCCGGGTGCGAAGACCAACCCATTCCTCATCCAACCGAAGCGACTCCACGCGGTGTGAAGATCCGCGTTCGGCGGGCTCAGCGTGGTGAACCTCGACCGATTAGGCACGCTGAGCCCGCCGAACGCGGGAGAGGACAAGAGTGGGGGTCAGCTGCGGAGGAGGTCTAGGTCGAGGACTCGGACGTGGAGTTCTGTGCGTTGGTTTAGGGCGGCGCGTAGGGCTCTGTGGAGGCCGTCTTCTAAGAACAGGTCGCCGTGCCAGCGGACGGCGTGCGGGAACAGGTCGCCGAAGGGGGTGGGGTCCTCGGACAGCAGGCGGTCCAGCTCCACTACCGCCGCGGTGGTGATCAGGTCCGCCAAGCGTACCTGCTGGGGCGGGAGCTGCGCCCAGTCCTTCACGGAAAACCCGTGCTCGGGGTAGGGGCGGCCCTGCCGGACTTCCTTGAAGATCACAGCTGGCGCTCATCTCCGTTTCCGCACTCGGTGGGAGTGACCAGCGTATCGGGCGTGTCGGCGGGTCCCGACACCTGCGTCCGGGGCGCACTAGACTCAGGAGGGAGGCCGCTGTCAGCGCCATAGGGTCGGCAACACCGACCAGCGCCGGAGACCAGCACCACGGAGGTGACGTGAACACGGACGACCGCCGGTTCGAGGTGCTGCGCGCCATCGTCACGGACTACGTGGCCACCCACGAGCCGGTCGCGTCCCGCTCGCTGGTCGAGCGTCACCAGTTCGGGGTGTCCAGCGCGACCATCCGTAACGACATGGTGGCGCTGGAAGAGGACGGCTACATCGTCCAGCCGCACACCAGCGCCGGTCGGGTGCCCACCGACAAGGGTTACCGGCTGTTCGTCGACCGGCTCTCGGAGGTGAAGCCGCTGTCGGCGGCCGAGCGCCGCGCGGTGCAGACCTTCCTGCGCGGCGCGGTCGACCTCGACGACGTGTTGCGCCGCAGCGTGCGGTTGCTGGCCCAGCTCACCCGGCAGGTAGCGGTGATCCAGTACCCCACCCTGAGCCGCTCCACGGTGCGTCACCTCGAGGTGCTCGCGGTGACCCCGGCCCGGTTGATGCTGGTCCTCATCACCGACGCGGGTCGGGTGGACCAGCGCCTGCTCGACCTGGGCGACGTCATCACCGAGGAGCAGGTCGCGCAGCTGCGAACACTGCTCAATCAGGCGCTGTCGGGGCGCCGGCTGTCGGAGGCCTCCGCGGTGGTGGCCGATCTGCCGGAGCAGGCTCCGCCGGGGCTTCGGGATGCGATGGTCCGGGCCTCCACGGTGTTGATCGAGACGTTGGTGGAGCATCCCGAGGAGCGGCTGCTGCTCGGCGGCACCGCCAACCTCACCCGGAACGCCACCGACTTCCCCGGATCGCTGCGCCAGGTGCTCGAGGCGTTGGAGGAACAGGTGGTGGTGCTCAAACTGCTGGCCGCGGCCTGTGACCCGGGCACTATCACGGTGCGGATCGGTGAGGAGAATGAGGCTGAGGAGATGCGCGGTACCTCGTTGGTCTCGATCGGCTATGCCTCGCACGGCACGGTGCTCGGGGGTATGGGCGTGGTCGGGCCGACCAGGATGGACTACCCGGGCACCATAGCCGCGGTGCGCGCGGTGGCACGATACGTGGGGGAGATCCTGACCACCCGGTGAGCGGGGTGGAGCTCACCGATATGTACGACGGATACCGCGGCGAGGGTCGCGGCAGGAGGACGCCAGCGTGGCCAGGGACTACTACGCAATCCTGGGTGTGCCCCGGGACGCCAGCGCGGAGCAGATCAAACGCGCCTACCGCAAGCTGGCGCGCGAACTGCACCCCGACGTCAACCCCGACGCCGAGGCCCAACGGCGTTTCCAGGACGTCACCGCCGCCTACGAGGTGCTGACCGATCCGCAGAAACGCCAGCTCGTCGACCTCGGCGGGGATCCGCTGGAGCCCGGTGCGGGACGGGGCGCCGGGGGTGACCCCTTCGGCGGGTACGGCTTCGGCGACATCATGGACGCCTTCTTCGGTGCTGGTGGCGGGCCCGGCCGGCGGGGGCCGCGCAGCCGGGTGCAGAGCGGTTCCGACGCGTTGATCCGGCTGCAGCTCACCCTCGAGGAGTGCGCCAGCGGGGCATCCCGTGAGCTCAACGTGGACACCGCCGTGCTCTGTGGCGAGTGCAACGGCTCCGGTTGCCTGCCCGGGACCCGGCCGAAGGCCTGCGACACCTGTGGCGGCGTCGGCGAGGTGCAGAACGTGCAGCGGACCTTCCTCGGCCAGGTGATGACCGCGCGACCGTGCCCGGTGTGCCGCGGCTTCGGCGAGGTCATCCCGGACCCCTGCCGCCAGTGCGGCGGGGACGGGCGGATCCGGGCCCGCCGCATCGTCACCGCGAAGGTGCCCGCCGGAGTGGGTGACGGGATGCGGGTGCGGCTGGCGGGCCAGGGCGAGGTAGGCCCCAGCGGCGGCCCAGCGGGTGATCTCTACGTCGAGGTGCAGGAGGTGCCGCACGAGACGTTCACCCGCGACGATGCCGACCTGCACTGCACCGTGCGGGTTCCGATGACGGCCGCCGCGCTGGGTACCACCGTCGCGCTGGAGACCCTCGACGGCGTCGAGGAGGTCCGGGTCGAACCGGGCACTCAGTGCGCGACCGTGCTGACCCTGCGGGGGCGGGGGATGCCGCGACTGCGCAGCACGGGCCGCGCCGAGGGGCGGGGGGACCTGTTCGTCCACCTTGATGTCGTGACCCCGACGCGGTTGGGCCCCCGGGAGATCGAACTGCTGCGCGAGCTCGCCCTGCTGCGTGGTGAGGAGCAGGCCGAGCTCACCGCGAACGGTCGGGCCGGCGGTTTGTTCTCCCGGTTGCGGGATTCTTTGGGCGGGCGCTGAGGGCTGCGGTGAGTAGCCTGCCGGTGTTTCTCGCCGAGCAGCTGCCTGCCGAGGGCGCCGAGACAGTGCTGACGGGACCTGAGGGCAGGCACGCCGCGACGGTGCGACGGTTGCGAGCCGACGAGCGTCTGGTGCTCACTGACGGCTGTGGTGAGCTGGCTCTGTGTGAGGTGCTCGATGCCGGTCGGGATCAGCTTCGGCTGCGGGTGCTTCGCCGGACGATCGAGCCGGCTCCGGCGTTGCGGGTGACGCTGGCCCAGGCGCTGGTCAAGGGCCAGCGTGGGGAGCTGTCGGTGGAACTGGCCACCGAGGCCGGAGTGGATGCAGTAGTGCCCTGGCGAGCTGACCGCTGCGTGGTTCGTTGGGATGACGGGCCGCGCGGGGCGAAGGCGCTGTCCCGTTGGCGCGAGACGGCTCGGGAAGCGGCCAAGCAGTCCCGCCGGGGATGGTTCCCCGAGGTGGCCGAGCCAGTCGACACCACCGTGCTCGGGCAGCATGCCGCCGCCGCGGCGGGGTGCCTGGTGCTGCACGAGAGCGCGACCGATCCGCTGCCTTCGGTGCCGTTGCCCGCCGCGGGGGAACTACTGCTGGTGGTCGGACCCGAGGGCGGCATCACCGAGGCCGAATTGGCCAGGCTCACCGCTGCGGGAGGCCGGCCGGTGCGGCTGGGCCCGGGGGTTTTACGCTCTTCGAGTGCAGGGGCGGTTGCTCTGGGTGCAATTGGAGCCCTTTCTCAACGGTGGTCGATACACCATTAGGGTGACACATGGTGCACTTCACCGGGAAAAGAGTTACCTTAAGTAGGAACAACCGATGAAGACCACCCGATAGGGTACAGATTCGGTTGGGGCTCGCAAGCCCAGAAAGACTCCGTCGGACACCTCCCCCCTCGGTCCGGCGGCGCCGTGCCGCGGCGGGACAGCCCCCAGTTCCCGCTGCGGCGCGGCATCTCAATCATCACCCGCCGTAGCCGGATTCGACCTCAGCGGAATCCCGCAGCGGGCATGGCCTCTGAGGTGATATCCGCGGGCAGTGGTCATTCCGACGAAAGTGGCGAATCCGAGCCCCGCGGACTCCTGTGTCCGGCTAGCATCAGTCCTGCTGGTTGACTGCTAACGGTTGGACTCCAGACGCACGAGCGCGCAGGAAGGCAGGACCCACCCCCACGTGACCCCTACCCCAGTGGAGGGCGCCTCCCGATCCGGTTCGCGGACGACGCAGCCCGAACCGGTTCAGTCGAAGATCGTGATCCCGAACTCCGCCGTGCTGGCCCTTTTGGGATCCCGTGACGAGAACCTGAGGGTGACCGAAGACCTGCTCGCCGCCGACGTGCACGTGCGGGGCAACGAGGTCACCCTCTCCGGCACCCCGGCGGATGTCGCCTTCGCCGAGCGGGCCTTCGGTGAGTTGGTCAGCCTGGCCTGCCGCGGCCAGCAGCTCGGCCCGGATGCGGTCCGGGAGACCCTGGCGATACTCGCCCAGGGGACCACGGAATCGCCCGCCGAGGTGCTCAGCCTGGACATCCTCTCCCGGCGCGGTCGCACCATCCGGCCCAAGACGCTGAACCAGAAGCGTTACGTCGACGCCATCGACCGCTACACGATCGTGTTCGGCATCGGGCCCGCCGGTACCGGCAAGACCTACCTGGCGATGGCCAAGGCGGTGCAGACGCTGCAGGCCAAGCAGGTCAACCGGATCATCCTCACCCGGCCGGCGGTCGAGGCGGGGGAGCGGTTGGGCTTCCTGCCCGGCACCCTGTACGAGAAGATCGATCCCTACCTACGCCCGCTGTACGATGCGCTGCACGACATGCTCGACCCGGAGTCGATCCCCAAGCTGATGGCGGCCGGGACCATCGAGGTCGCCCCACTGGCCTACATGCGTGGCCGTACCCTCAATGACGCTTTCATCATCCTCGACGAGGCGCAGAACACCACTCAGGAGCAGATGAAGATGTTCCTCACCCGGCTCGGCTTCGGTTCCCAGGTCGTGGTCACCGGTGACGTCACCCAGGTCGACCTGCCAGGCGGCCAGCCCTCCGGGCTGCGGATCGTGCAGGACGTCCTCGATGGTGTGCCCGACGTCCACTTCGCGCAGCTGTCCAGCGCCGACGTGGTCCGGCACCGGCTGATCACCGACATCGTGGACGCCTATGCGCGGTGGGACGCCGTCCAGGAGGCCACCAGTGCGTCCCCGGTGCCCCACCGCGGCGGTCGCCGCCGGAGGCGGTGACTCGTCGGTGGGCATCGAGATTCGCAACGAGTCCGGCACCGCCGTCCCCGAGGTGTCGATCGCGTCGGCGGCGCGTTTCGCGATGGATCGGTTGGGCGTCAGCCCGCTGGCTGAACTGTCCGTGTTGCTGGTCAGCACCGGGGTGATGGCTGATCTGCACGAGCGCTGGATGGATCTGCCGGGACCCACCGATGTGATGGCCTTCCCGATGGACGACGCGGAGGAGGGCGGGCTGCTGGCGGGTGGCAAGCCGGACAGCCCCTCCGGTGGTCCCGCGCTGCTCGGCGACATCGTGCTGTGCCCCGAGATCGCGAGGGAACAGGCCACCGCGGCGGGTCATTCAGCGCTCGATGAGCTGCACCTGCTCACCGTGCACGGCGTGCTGCACCTGCTGGGTTACGACCATGCCGAGCCCGAGGAGGAGCGCGAGATGTTCGCCCTGCAGAGCCGGGTCCTCGACGAGTTCCGGCGCGCCGAGGGGGCCAGTCGGCGCCGGATCGCCCAGCGGGATGCGGACACCCGGCTGCTGGGGGTGGTCGGTCTGGACGGGCCGGGGGAGTCCGGCCCGTCCGGGTGACTCCCGGGACAGCCCACCGGTCTTGACAGTGCTGACGTCCTCGGTTCCCTTGCTCGTGCTGGCCGCCGCTCTGGTGGTGGCCGCGGGCGGCTTCGCTGCGGCCGACGCCGCGCTGGGCACGGTGTCGCGGGCCCGGGTCGAGGAGCTGGTGCGCTCCGGCCGGTTCGGCGCCGGGGCGCTTGCGCTCGTCGTCGCCGACCGGCCCCGGCATGTCAACCTGTTGCTGTTGCTGCGGCTGAGTTGCGAGCTGACCGCGACGGTGCTGGTCACCGTCGCGGCGGTGCGGACGTTGTCGCCGACCTGGCTGGCGGTCCTGGCCGCCGGGTTGGGGATGGTGGTGGTGACCTATGTGGTCGTCGGGGTGGGGCCGCGCACCATCGGGCGCCAGCACCCCTACCGCGTCGGTCTCCTGGTGGCAGGACCGGTCCGGGTGCTGGGCCGGATCCTGGGCCCGTTGTCGCGGCTGCTCATCGTCGTCGGTAATGCGATCACGCCCGGCCGGGGTTTCCCGGAGGGGCCGTTCAGTTCCGAGGTCGAGCTGCGAGAGCTGGTGGATATGGCGGGTCAACGCGGCGTGGTCGAGGCCGCCGAGGCCGAGATGATCCACTCCGTGTTCGAGCTGGGAGACACCGCGGCCCGTGAGGTGATGGTGCCCCGGACCGAGATCGTCTGGATTGAGCGGGACAAGTCGGTGCGCCAGGCGGTGGCGCTGTGCCTGCGTTCCGGATTCTCCCGGATCCCGGTGATCGGGGACAGCGTCGATGACATCGCCGGTGTCGTGCACCTCAAGGATCTGGTGGCGGCCGAACAGCAGGGCGACCCCGTCGGTTCAGTGATGCGGACCGCGACGTTCGTGCCGGACTCCAAGCTGCTGACCGGGCTGCTCAAGGAGATGCAGGTCTCGCACGACCACATGGCTGTTGTTGTCGACGAGTACGGTGGCACCGCCGGCCTGCTGACGATCGAGGACATCCTCGAGGAGATCGTCGGCGAGATCACCGACGAGTCCGACACCGACCAGCGACCACCGATCGAGCACCTCGGAGACGGTACAGTACGGGTGATCAGCCGACTGCCGGTGATCGACCTGGGTGAGCTGTTCGCGGTGGACCTCTCGGACACCGACGTGGAGACCGTCGGAGGGCTGCTGGCGCAGCGGTTGGGCCGCGTTCCGGTGCCCGGTGCCGTGGCCGAAGTGGCGGGTTTGCGACTGCGCGCCGAGGGCGGCAACGATCGTCGTGGGCGGCTGCGCATCACCACCGTCACCGTATGCCGGGTCTGCAGACCCCAGGTTCACCCCACCGCGGCCGACCCGCCGCAGGAAGCGAGCGACACCCGTGCCTGAGACCGCGGACCTCGACCCCGAGGACGCCAAGATCGTGACGCTGGCGCGCTCGGCGCTGGCCCGCACCGGCGCCCGGGAGGGTGCCGCCGTGCGGGACACCGACGGGCGCGCCTACACCGGCGTCACGGTCTCGCTGCCGTCGCTGGCGCTGACCGCGCTGCAGGCGGCGGTGGCCGCGGCGGTGGCCAGCGGGGCGACCGGCTTGGCGGCGGCCGTGGTGGTGTCGGAGTCGGGGTCGGTGGACGCCGCCTCACTGGCCGCGGTCCACGAACTCGGGCCGGCTGCCCCGGTGCTGGTGGCCGACCAGCACGGCAACGTCCTGCGCGTGGTGGGGTAGCCGTGACCCAGGATGCGGTACAGCATGCCGAAGGGCCGTTCCGGGCTGGGTTCGCCTGCCTGGTGGGGCGGCCTAACGTCGGCAAATCGACGTTGACCAACTCGTTGGTGGGCCAGAAGGTGGCGATCACCTCCAGCCGGCCGCAGACCACTCGGCACACCATCCGGGGAATCGTGCACCAGCCCCACGGGCAGCTCGTGCTGGTGGACACCCCCGGCCTGCACCGGCCCCGCACACTGCTCGGCCAGCGGCTCAACAGCCTGGTGCGCGCGACCTGGTCGGAGGTGGACACGATCGGCTTCTGCGTGCCCGCCAACGCCGCGATCGGGGCCGGGGACCGGTTCATCGCCGGTGAGCTCGCCGTGCTGGCCGGGCGTATCCCGGTGTTCGGCATCCTGACCAAGACCGACCTGGTGCCCCCATCGCGAGTGGTCGAGCAGCTCGCCGGGCTGGCTGACCTGGCTCGCTCGGTCGGCTTCGAGTTCGCCGAGCTGGTGCCGGTGTCCGCGGTCGACGGCTTCCAGGTGGGGCTGCTCACCGACCTGCTGCTGGCCCGGATGCCGCCGTCGCCACCGCTGTACCCCAGTGGGGAGCTCACCGACGAACCGGAGCAGACCCTGGTCGCTGAGCTGGTCCGGGAGGCGGCGCTGGAGGGCGTGCGCGATGAACTGCCGCACTCGCTGGCCGTCGTGGTGGAGGAGATGAGCCCGAGGCAGGGGCGGGAGGGCCTGCTCGACGTCTACGTGAACCTCTACGTCGAGCGCGACAGCCAGAAGGCGATCGTGATCGGACGCGGTGGCCAGCGGCTCAAGGAGGTCGGCAGCCGCGCGCGGGAGCACATCGAGGCCCTACTGGGCACCTCGGTGTACCTGGATCTGCACGTGAAGGTCGCCAAGGACTGGCAGCGCGACCCCAAACAGCTGCGCCGCCTGGGTTTCTAGGCCGCACACCGTGATCATGGTGTCTGGGGCGTGGCTTGGTCACGTACAATGAAATAAGCGTCATGAACCCGTAATCCATATAGAGTTGCATGTGACAGTGCAGGAGTGACAAGCCTGGCTGGTTGATGAAATCGATCTCCATCATGTGGTAGCCGCCTAGCATCACAACGTCTTTTTTCGGGCCGGAGGTGGGCGAGCCCGCGATGTTGGTGACCTCGAAGGTGTGGCGATGCAGGTGCATGGGGTGTATGGCGTCGGTGGCGTTACGCTGACGCGGTCGGTAGCGTTTATCAGGATCGATCTGGTAAAAATTCAGCCCGGCCCAGCGCTTCCCACGCAAGGATCGACCACCCGAACGCACTCCCCGTAAAGATTCCGAAACGGTCAGGCGATGGTCGCTTATGCTACCATCGTACAAGCAGTATTGCACCAATAATGACAATCACCACCGTTGCGCCCACGGAAACAGCTAACCTTACACTCGAAAGTCGGCGGGTCTTTCTGTCGTCTGTTTCTCGCCTATTCCATCGAGTAACAAGGGCGGAGCCGAGGCCCATCAGCCCCGTGATCACCGTTAGTAAAACGGAAGCAATACCTTCAATGATTTTAATCGTCATGAATTGTCGGTCCTCCCGTCGTCCAGACTGTATAGAGCGAGAGAGCACTCGAACACCCAACATAGAAGACCGGGAGGCCCCAGCCGCCTTCATGTACATTCACTGACTTATTCACCGCGTATAGCGCGGCACCCAGGCTAGCATAACCACCGATGACAGCACTGCGACAAGCGTCCAGCCGTCCATATATCCCGAGTAGTGTCGATCAAAGAATTTGTCGCCAAGACTGGCGGCGCAGATGCCGAAGCCGATTAGATAGGTAGACGCGCCCGAGAATAGCGCCGTTGCGGTAATGCCGTGAGATTGACTGGCAAGAACGATTAAATCGAATAATACGGGCACGAACGCGAATAAAGCAGTTGTTCCTAGCCATTTCCCAAATCTTCTCCTCGTGCTTACCGCGACATTCGCGTGCGTCTGAGGGACGGCCTGATTCATCGGACGCGGTTCCGGCCGACGGGGATCGAGCCCGGTCCTGCCGCCTTGTCGATCCCAACTCGGCGGTGAAGGATCTTGCGGTCACCCTGCTGCGGTCACCGTCGCTCTACCTCCGCGCCGTGGCGCGAGGCACGGTCGTGGCGGCCCGTGGGTGGCGCCGGTGGGTCACCGTCCACGACTACCGCGACGCCTCCGAGCAAACCGAGAAACTGGCCGACAGGTTCACCGAGATCCGTGCGCTGACCCTACGGACATGGCGGCGCAGGCGACCTGGATCGGGCGGCCCGACGAGGGACTCACGCGGGCCGAAGAGGGTCTGGTCTGCGCCGATCGACTGAGCGAGACCGTGCAAGCGATGCTGCACACCGACCGAGGCCGGGCACTGGCCAAGATGCGCCGCGTCGAGGAGACCCTGACCGCCCTCGGCACGGCAGAGGACCACTTTGCCCGCTCCGCCCTCACCAACGACCCGCCAGTCCTGGCCAACTACAACGCCGCCTTCCTCGCCGGGAACACCGGGGCGGCCCTGTTCGACCTAGTGATGCTCGGCCACAGCCTCACGCAAGCCACTGACCGGCTCACCACAGCGACCGCCGAGCACACCGCCGTCAGCCGCCAGGCAAACCCCTTGATCAAGCTGGCCAGTCTGACGATGGCCACCGGCGACTCACTTCAGGCCGCCGCTATTGGGCACTCGGCCGTGGACCTCGCCGGCAAGATCCGCTCCCGCCGCACCACCGAGCAACGCCGCACCACCGAGCAACTGCGCGAACTGTCCGGCTACGCCGCCGCGCACCAGCACCTTGATGAGGTCGCGTACCTGCGGCACCGGATCGCCACCCTGGTATGCACCGACCGCGCGTAGGAAGGCCCACAATTCGGTAAGCTCGTGCCAGGACGGGTGGTGCGCGTTACGATGCGTTTTCAATAAGCTACCACAATGATGAGCCGAGGGGACACTATGGCCCAGGATCCGGATGAGGGTAAGAAGGACCCGGACGAGGGCAAACACGCCAAGGAAGATCCGTCGCGAGCTGACGGGAAGGTCCCGGATGGGACGAAGATCGATCCACGAGAGCCCCCACCGGGAAAGCGCAGTCGTTGACTACGGCGCACGCCACGCGGTTGCTCGATTGTTTGGTGGAACAGCTGACCGCTGAGGGCGACCTCACAGCGGACTGGCGGGAAACCTTTCTGGCCGTGCCCCGTCACTTGTTCATTCCTGACACCGTATGGCAACAGAATCCGGCCATCGACGGCCCGAACGACCTGGTGCCGGTGCACCGCCGTGAGTCCCCCGACCGTTGGCTGGAGATCGCCTACGCGAACCGGTCGGTGACTACCCAGGTTGACGACGGCCACCCCGTCGGCCCGGACGGGCGGGGCCGCGACATCTCCAGTTCCGCCAGCCATCCGGGCGTCGTGGCACAGATGCTCGCTGCGTCGGGTGCCCAGCCAGGTGAGCGGGTGCTGGAAATCGGCACCGGTACCGGTTACAACACCGCCCTGTTGGCGCACCGGCTCGGCGCCCACAACCTGGTCAGCGTGGAGATCGATGGGTCACTCGCTGGGCACGCCCAGCGGGCGGTGAAGGCCGCGGGCTACAACGCGGTCACGGTCCTGACCGGGGACGGTGCGCTCGGCCACCGGGAGAGGGCACCGTATGACCGCGTCTTGTGCACCGCCAGCGTGCAGCACGTGCCGCATGCGTGGGTGTCGCAGACCCGACCGGGCGGGCGGATCCTCACCCCCTGGGCCAACGCGTATTTCGACGGGGGGCTGCTGGCGCTTCAGGCACTCGGTGACGGCAGGGCCAGTGGCAGGATCGTCGGCAAGGCCTGGTTCATGTGGCTGCGTGAGCAGCGGGTGCCTCGGGTCTCGGTCGGCCGGTTCGTCCGAGACAACCAGCACGCCGAGGTCTCAGCGACCGAGGTGCACCCCTTCGAGGTGGCCGGGGACTACGACGCGCAGCTGGCCGTGAGCCTGCGCGTGCCGGACTGCCGGCACCTGTATTGGCGCCCGGGCCACGATGATGATCACGGCACCCTGTGGCTGATCGACCCGGGCTCGGGGGCGTGGGCGAGCCTGCGCCATCACCCAAAGTCCAACGGCCCCTACGAAGTACGCCACCATGGGCCACGGCGCCTGTGGGATGAGGTCGAGGCCGCCTACCGGTGGTGGCGAGACGCCGGTGACCCCACGGCCGCTGACTGGTACTTCACCGTCACCCCAGACACCCAGGAAGTCGAGCTGAACCCACGAGGTGCACGGCGATCTTGTCGGTGACCTGGACCTGCGCAACCGCCGAGCCAAGGCCCGGCGCAAAGGCAGCGCCCCAGTGCGGGGCGCGGCGCTGGCGTGGCACCACCCGCACACGTCGGGCCCGGCTGGCGTAGACGCGCTCGCGTTCCGCGCGGCGCACCAGCTCCACCACTGTCACCTCTACGACCGTGACGGAGCCCTGACTTCCGGCGCCGGCCACCAAGTGGCATGGCCCCTAACCACGGGGACACCCTGACGAAATTGTCGGCGGCACCTACCTGACGAGCGCCAATTTTCAGGGTATCTCCCGACGACGTCGACTCGGCGCTCCGCCCATACTGACAGAGCAGATTTCCCCAGTGGCAACTCGACCATGTCAATTATGTGGCTTTCGCTCACGTGCGGCGTTAACACAGATACCATCGGAGCTGTCATGCCTGAGACGACCACCCAACAGATACCAGTACAGCCTCAAGCTGCTGATGCCTACTCCACCGATGGAAACCTCACGCGAAGCCGGTTCAGCGTCCGTCGCCTCATCTCGGCAGTCGGCCCCTGGCCGTCACTGACGTGGACCCTGCGCCTCGGATTACACCTGGCGATCGCCACCATTCCAGTAGTAGCGATCTCCGCAGACGTGTTCGGCTGGGTGTCGCTGCACACCATCGCTATCTATGTGATGCCACCGCTGCTCGCCGCAATGGTGGTGTTGGTGCTGGCTCGGCCAGATCGGTCGGACCGAGTCGTGTTGGCCGGTTTCCTCTGGGGCCTACTCGCCTGTGCTGGCTACGACGCATTCCGGTTGCCCAGCATCTACGGCATGCATCTATGGAATGATTTCTTCGGCAGTGTCGGTGGCTGGGCGATGGGCAGTGAGTCGAACTACCTCATGGGCTATCTGTGGCGCTACGTCGGTGACGGCGGAGGTATCGCGGTCGCTTTCTTCGCCCTTGCCGCCGCCCTGCGGATCGGGTCCTGGTCCCGACGGTGGGTGCTCACCCTTGCCGTCGGCTACGGGATGTTCCCGGTATGGACAGGGTTAGTTCTCACCGACCTATTCGCCCCGAAAGGACGCGAGCTGTTTCCCCTGTCGTTGACAACACTAGCTCTGAGCCTGATCGGCCATCTCATCTACGGCTTGATCCTCGGCTACGGCTATTGGGCTTCTCGCGCTCATGAGGCCTGGTGGCCGTTGAACCTCACAGCACACGCTGAGCTGCCCTCGGCAAGAACATCGGCCATCTCGGCGAGCTGAGGCCGGCGGCTGCGAGCGGCTGGCCCCAAACGAGGTAGCCTCAGGCGCGGCTGAGTTGGTGCCTGTTTGCCCATCCGCACCGGACGCCACGCAGATCATGTTCGATGCTCTGCGGGTGACTGGATCCCAGGACCACCCAGGATCCCAGGACCACCCAGGATCACCGCACCACCCAGGCACCCGGGTCGGCGTCCCCCGGGAATCGCGAGACGGTGAGCGCCGGGTCGCCCTGGTGCTCAAGATGGTCGGGAAGCTGTCCGGCCGCGGCGTGCGGGTCGTCGTTGAGCCCGGCGCCGGGGTGGGCGCGCTGATACCCGATGAGATGTTCATCGAGGCCGGCGCGACCATCGCCGATCCGTGGGATGCCGACGTGGTGGTCATCGCGCATATCCGCTTCCCTAACACCGCGGGCAAACCTCTGGCCGGGTGCGAGGCGGGCACGATCATCTACGTGTTCACTCCCGGGGAGGTCACCGTGTGCCCGTACCTGGTGTTCGCCGCGCGGACCCCTGCCTCCCGGCACAACGACACCGAGTTCGTCGCCGGCAACATCTTCACCGACCCGGACATCGCCCAGCGCCTGGACGACTACCGGTTCCACGACTGTTACCGACCACCGCCGCACGACTAGTTGTCGGCACCCTGGCTGCGGCTGGGCTGCCGGTGCACGCGACGAGCCAGCCCTCGCGGGCGCCGCTGGGCGAACTCGCCCGCTACGGTACCGACACCTACTGGGGCATGGCGCTGGCGTGCCTGTGCGCCGCCGACCGCCACCACCAACTCGAGGTCGAGATCAAGCCCGCGCTGCGGGAGGGCCAGGTCGTGGTCTGTGACCGGTACGTGGCGTCGTCCCTGGTCCTGCAAGGACTCGACGGATTGTCCTCCGACACGGTGCGGCAGCTCAACGACAGCGTCTACCGGCCCGACCTCGCCGTCATCCTCAACGCCGACCCCGAAATGATCGACGGCCGGTTGCGGGGGCGGGGCGGGCACAGCCGCTTCGAGCGCGCCGAGGACAACAGCGACATGGAGTCCGGGCGCTACGTCCACGCCGTGGTCGACCTGCAGACCAAGGAGTGGCCGGTGACGACACTGGACTGCACCACCGAGACCCCTGACGCGGTCGCTGCCAGGATCGTGTCCCTGATCCACCGAGTCCTCAAGGAGAAGAGCCCGGCATGTCTCTGAGTCTGATCACCGTCAATGTCGGCGCACCGTCGATCGAGCGCGCCCACCGCCAACTCCGGTGGCTCGCCGCCCGCCCCGAGGACGTCCTGGTGCTGACCGAGACCAGGGCCGCCGCGGGCAGCATGTTCCTGGCCGAGACGTTCACCGCGGCCGGGTACTCGGTGACCTTCCCCGAGCACGCGGCGGGCGAACTCGGCGTGATGATCGTCAGCGGGCTCGCCACCACCGTCGACCCGCTCGGCGCGGCCATGGACTACCTGCCCGCCCGCACCGCCGGTGTTGTGGTCGACACCACCGACGGGCCGCTGCGCGTCGTGGGCGCCTACGTGCCCTCCCGCGACGCCACCCCGGACAAGACCGAACGCAAGAGAACCTGGATCGAGCGGTTCCACACCGCCTTGGACACCACGGCCAGCGACGCGCGCTGCTGCTGCTCGGCGATCTCAACGTGCTGGAACCGACCCACAGGCCCGCGCACCGGGGACAGTTCGCGCCCTTCGAAAACCCTCGTCGAGCGGCTCACCTCGTGCGAGTACGTCCACGAGACCAGGGAGGTGATGCCAGACGGGTCGCGGCTCACCGACCATTCCGGACTCACCGTGCGGGTAGCGCTGACCGTCGCGGGGCCACTGCTAACGTCGGACCCCACCACGGCGGTCGTGCAGGACGAGCCGGAGCCGGCACTATTCTGACCCTCGGCCTCCTCCTGCCCCGGTTGCCGGACCGACCGTCAGCTGACCGCGAGGAACCCGTCGCCGGATGCCCACCACCACAGCCAGCACCGCCCCACGCATCGGTGCCCGCGTGCTGCTGCTTGACGCCGCCGACCGTGTGCCACTCATCCACTACAAAGGCCGCGACCACCACCGCGTCGAGCACGTCTTCCTCGGTCGCACCACCGGTGCCGCACCACCGGTACCGCGCCACAGGTCGTGCTCAAGCCCACCGAGAACGAGAAGGCCGGGCTGATCGAGCGCCGCTGGTGGCCGGCCGCCGAACTCCGGCACTGCCCGGACAAGCTCCTGCCCGCCACCCTGGCCGACCTGCTCGACGATCTCCTCGCGGGCCGCCTGGGCGACACGCCCCTGACGCTGGTCGGCTGACGGGGGGCGCACCACACCGAAAACGGTGCTGTGGGTGCCCGCGTTCACTCGGTCGGTTTCTCGTCGTGGCCGCCGAACTGTTTGCGCATCGCTGACAGCGTCTTGTCCGCGAACTCGCTCAGGTTGCGGGAGCTGAACCGCGAGTACAGCGCGGCGGTGAGCACGGGAGCAGGCACTCCTTCGGCGATGGCCGCGATGCAGGTCCAGCGGCCCTCACCGGAGTCAGACACCCGTCCGGTGAAGTCGCGTAGGTCCGGTGAACTGTGCAGCGCAGCGGCACTCAGGTCCATCAGCCACGAGCCGATCACGCTGCCGCGGCGCCACACCTCGGCGACCTCGGCGATGTTGATGTCGTAGCGGTAGTACTCGGGGTCATCCAGCGGGGCGGTCTCGGCGTCGCTTTCCTGGGTGCGGGTGCCGATGTCGGCATTGTGCAGGATGTTCAGCCCCTCGGCGATGGAGGCCATCATCCCGTACTCGATGCCGTTGTGGACCATCTTGACGAAGTGCCCGGCGCCGCTGGGCCCGCAGTGCAGGTATCCCTTCTCCGACGGCGCGACCGCACCCTCGCGGCCCGGGGTGCGGTCCGCGGTGTCGACGCCGGGCGCCAGCGATGCGAAGATCGGTTCGGCCTGGGCCACGGCATCGGGGTCGCCGCCGATCATCAGGCAGTACCCGCGGTCCAGGCCCCACACGCCGCCGCTGGTGCCGCAGTCCAGCAGCCGGATGCCGCGCTCGGACAGCCGGGCCGCGTGCCGAATGTCGTCGCGGTAGTAGGAGTTCCCGCCGTCGATGACGGTGTCACCGGACTCCAGCTTCTCGGCCAGCTCGTGGATGACGGAGGTGGTGGCCGCTCCCGCCGGCACCATCACCCACACCGCGCGGGGTGGGGTGAGTTTCGCCGCCAGCTCCTCCAGCGAACCGGCACCGGTCGCGCCCTCACCGGCCAGTGTCTCGACGACTGTGGGGTCACGGTCGTAGACGACGCACTCGTGGCCGTCGCGCATCACTCGCCGCACGATGTTGGCTCCCATACGACCCAGGCCGATCATCCCCAGCTGCATCCGCGTCTCCTCGTTGCTGTGCGTCGATCCGTTGTCGTGCCCGCGATGATCGGCCACGCCTGGTCCGTATTGTCCTCCCGGTTGCCGGGGGATGGGTACCCCGCGCGTCGCGTCCGCCTGCCGGCTCGGCGGTGCGACGATGGGCGGGTGAGCTTGTACCGTGACACCGGAGTGGTGCTGCGGGTGCAGAAGTTGGGTGAAGCCGATCGCATCATCACGCTGCTGACCCGACGCAGCGGGCCGGTGCGCGCGGTGGCCAAGGGCGTGCGGCGCACCTCATCGAGGTTCGGCGCGCGGCTGGAGCCGTTCGGGCACGTCGACGTGCAGTTCTACCGAGGGCGGACGCTGGACGTCATCACCCAGGTCGAGACGGTTGACGGCTTCGGTTCCCGACTGGTCGGCGACTACGGCCGCTACACCACCGGCTGCGTGGTGCTGGAAGCCGCCGAGCGGCTGGCCGGCGCCGAGGGTGAACCGGTGCTGCGACTGTACCTGCTGGTCGTGGGTGCACTGCGGGCGTTGGCTGACGGACGGCGGCAAGCCGGGCTGGTGCTCGACGCTTTCCTGCTGCGCGCGATGGCCGCCGCTGGATGGGCGCCGGCACTGACCGAATGCGCCCGATGCGCCGCACCGGGACTGCACCGGGCGTTCAGCGTTCCCGCAGGGGGTGTGGTCTGTCCCGAGTGCCGCCCAGCTGGCGCGGCCACCCCGTCCCCCCAGACCCTGGAGCTCCTAGACGCCCTCATGACCGGAGACTGGTCCCAAGCCGACCGCGCCCCAACCCCCATCTCCCGAGAGGCAAGCGGTCTAGTAGCCGCCCACCTCCAATACCACCTAGAACGCCACCTTCGCTCCCTCCCCCTCCTGGAGCGCTCCCGTCCGCATTCAGCGGGCTCAGCGGGGCTATCTAGCCACCGATAGCCCCGCTGAGCCCGCTGAATGCGAAGGCGGCAGGATGGGGAGGGAGGTGTTGGGTGTGGTGCGGGTGCCTGATCCGCATGTTTCTGGGGCTCGGCCGCCGGTAATTTCTGCTGAGCGGGTGCCTCGGCATGTGGCCTTGGTGATGGATGGCAATGGGCGGTGGGCGCAGCAGCGCGGGCTGCCCCGCACCGAGGGCCACCGCCGTGGCGAGGCCGTGCTCATGGACGTCGTGTCCGGCTGTATCGAGCTGGGCGTGCGGTGGCTGTCGGCGTATGCGTTCTCCACCGAGAACTGGCGACGCAGCCCGGATGAGGTGCGTTTCCTGATGGGCTTCAACCGCGACGTCATCCGCCGCCGCCGGGACCAGATGCACGAGATGGGCGTGCGGGTGCGCTGGGCCGGGCGCCGCCCACGGTTGTGGCGCAGCGTGATCCGGGAGCTTGAGGCCGCCGAGGAGCTGACCGCGGACAACGACGTCATGACCTTGACCATGTGCGTGAACTACGGTGGTCGCGCCGAGATCGCCGACGCGGCGCGCGAGGTGGCCCGCCGGGCGGCCCGCGGGGAGATCGACCCGGAGCGGGTCGACGAGCGGATGCTGGCCCGTTATCTGGACGAGCCGGATATGCCCGACGTCGACCTGTTCCTGCGGCCGGCGGGCGAGCAGCGCATCTCCAACTTCCTCATCTGGCAGGCCGCCTACGCGGAGCTGGTGTTCCTGGACGTCCTGTTCCCCGATGTGGACCGCCGGGACCTCTGGCGGGCCTGCGAGGTCTACGCTGCCCGGGACCGCCGGTTCGGCCGTGCCATCGACAGTGGGCCCTCTGGGGGGCCAGACGAGACCGTGCCGGCTGATACCACAATCTCCAGGAGGACGATCCGGTGAGCCATGCCTGTACCCGGGAGTTGCTCGACGCCGCACGCACGGCGCTGGAGCGCTATCAGGACGTCACGGTGGACGCCGACGGCTCGCTGAGCCTGCAGCACTCCGAGGTGCCCTGTGCGGTGCAGGCGGTGGAACTGGTCGAGGGCCTGGCGATGCTCAGCCTGACCTGCGTGGTCGCCTGGGACGTTCCTGACGACGGTGCGCTGGCCGAGCGGGTCGCCACGCGGGCCGGGCAGGGTCTGTTCGGCACCCTGGGGTTGGTCCGCACCGAGCGTGGGGCCGACGTGACGCTGCGGTACGCGTTCCCGGCCGCCGGCTTGGACACCGTGCCGCTGGGCACGCTGCTCATGCTGGTGGTCTCCGCGGCCTCCCAGGTGCGCGGCGAGCTGCTCGTCTGAGGTAGTGTCAGGTGTTTGCGCAGTCGGCGCAGCGGCCGGAGATCTCTACGGTGTGGTCGATGTCGGTGAAGCCGTGTTCGTCGGCGACCTTCTCGGCCCACAGTTCCACGGTCGGTCCCTCGACCTCCACCGTGCGCCCGCAGTGCCGGCACACCAAGTGATGATGGTGATGCGCCGAGCAACGCCGGTAGAGCGCCTCGCCGCCGGCGTTGCGCAGCACGTCGATCTCACCGGCCTCGGCCAACGCCTGCAGGGTGCGGTACACCGTGGTCAAGCCGATGCCCTCGCCGCGGTGGCGCAACTTCTCGTGGATCTCCTGGGCGGACCGGAAGCCGTCCGTGTCGTCGAGCAGCCGGGACACCGCGATCCGCTGCCGGGTGGAGCGCGGCCGATGCGCCGGCCCCTGTACCGGTACAGCTGGACGCGGGGCGCTCACTCCTCCTCCACGTGGGTGACGGCATCCACCACGATGTGCGACAGGTGCTCGTCGACCAGCCGGTAGACGACCTCCCGACCGTGCCGTTCGCCGTCCACCACCCCGGCGGATTTGAGCACCCGCAGGTGCTGGCTGATCAACGGCTGAGTGACGCCCAGCGCGTCGACCAGCTCGTGGACGCAGCGCTCGCTGTCGCGCAACTGCAGCACGATGGCGATCCGCACCGGCGCGGACAACGCTCGCAGCAACTCGCCCGCCGCCACCAGGGTGGCCCGAGGGCGGGTCGCCGCCGGACCGGGAGCCGGTCGACCTGGCGAATGCTCGTCCTCGACGGCCGGGCCTGCGGTGACACCCGCCATGCCGTCCGCCTCGCTTCCCTGCGTCGATTTCCCCTGGGTCGATTTCCCCTGGGTCGATTTTCCCTGAGTCGATCCCGCTCCACCGCCCAATGGTAGGCCCGGCCATGGTAGGCACAGACGGTCGCTACTGTGGGCACGCCCTCGTCACGACCTACCAGGAGCTCCCCAGTGTCCGCGGATCGCATCGAGACCGTCGTCAGCCTGTGCAAGCGCCGTGGCTTCGTGTTCCCGAGTGGGGAGATCTACGGCGGAACCCGCTCCGCCTGGGACTACGGCCCGCTCGGCGTGGAGCTCAAGGAGAACGTCAAGCGCCAGTGGTGGCGCGCTATGGTCACCGGCCGCGAGGACGTCGTCGGCCTGGACTCCGCGGTGATCCTGCCCCGCCAGGTGTGGGTCGCCTCGGGTCACGTGCAGGCCTTTCACGACCCACTGGTGGAGTGCCAGAGCTGCCACAAGCGATTCCGGGCCGACCAGCTCGCCGAGGACTACACCCAGCGCACCGGAAAGGACACGCTGGAGGGTGACCTGTCGGATGTGCCGTGCCCGAACTGCGGCACCCGTGGTGAATACACCAGTCCGCGTGAGTTCAACATGATGCTCAGGACGCACCTCGGCCCGGTGGAGTCCGAGGAGGGATTGCATTATCTGCGCCCGGAGACCGCGCAGGGCATCTTCGTCAACTTCCAGAATGTGGTGATGTCCTCCCGTAAGAAGCCGCCGTTCGGTATCGGACAGATCGGTAAGAGCTTCCGCAACGAGATCACCCCGGGCAACTTCATCTTCCGCACCCGCGAGTTCGAGCAGATGGAGATGGAGTTCTTCGTCGAGCCGGGCACCGACGAGCAGTGGCACCAGTACTGGATCGACACTCGCACCGACTGGTATGTCGGCCTCGGTATCAACCGGGACAACCTGCGGCAGTATGAGCATCCCAAGGAGAAGCTCTCGCACTACTCCAAGCGCACCGTGGACGTGGAGTACCGGTTCGGCTTCTCCTCCGGCCAGCAGTGGGGCGAGCTGGAGGGCATCGCCAACCGCACCGACTTCGACCTCACCACACACTCCAACCACTCTGGAGTGGACCTGTCCTACTACGACCAGGCCACCGACTCCCGCTACCGGCCTTACGTGATCGAGCCCGCCGCCGGCGTCGGCCGTCCGATGATGGCGTTCCTGCTGGAGGCCTACGCGGAGGACGAGGCGCCCAACGCCAAAGGCGGGGTGGATCGCCGCGTGGTGCTCAGGCTGGACCGACGGCTGGCCCCGGTGAAGGTCGCGGTGCTGCCGTTGTCGCGCAACGCCGACCTGTCCCCCCAGGCCCGGGACCTTGCCGCGGCGTTGCGGCGGCAGTGGAATGTCGACTTCGACGACGCGGGCGCCATCGGCCGCCGGTACCGCAGGCAGGACGAGATCGGTACCCCGTTCTGCGTGACGGTGGACTTCGACTCGCTGGCCGACCACGCCGTGACGGTGCGCGAGCGGGACACCATGGCCCAGGAACGGGTCGCGATGGACCAGGTCGAGTCCTATCTGGCGGCTCGCCTGATCGGCTGCTGAATCACCGCTTGTTCTGGGACCATGGTGAGCATGGTGAACCCCGTGGATAACGTCGACAACACTGAGGAAGTGCGTCACCGCCGGCAAGCCGGTGACGCGCTGCGCCGCTGGGCCGGGCAAGGCCGCCGCTGCGGGGTGGTGCGGGTGCTGGAGCGACAGGGTTTCGGCACGGTCGCCACCGGGCAGCTGCTGGCCGGTACCGCCGATGGCGACCGGGCCGGTGCGGTGTTCGAGGGCACGATGGACACCGTCGCGCTGCCGTTGCTGACCTCCGCGGTGTCCACCCCCGGCACGGCGAAAGGGCACGTCGCCGAGCGCAACGCGCTGGACGCCGGCCTCGCGTGTGCGGGTGGCGCCCAGCTGCTGGGCCACCCGCTACCCGCGCCGGCCGCCGCCGCGCTGGGTGCTGCGCTCGCCGATGGTGAACCCTGCGCGCTGGCCTCCACCGTCGACGGGTCGGCCGTGCTGGTGGCGGCCGGGCCTGCGCTGGCCGATGTCGTCGGCACGCTCGGCGCCGTGGAGGTGGACGAGGTGGTGCTGGCCAGGATGCGCGAGCTGGCCTGGATCGGCGCGACCGCCACTGAGCATGGCGACGTCGCGGGGACCCCGGTACTGCTCGACGTGTGGGTGCCGGTGACCACGATGCTGATCGTGGGCCGCGGGGCGATCGGGGCGGCACTGGCGGCGCAGTGCGAGTTGTTGGGGTGGGTAGCGCGCACCGAGACCGAGTTGGAGCCCTCGGTCGTCGCCGCGAAGGAGTTCACCGCCGTCGACGTGCTGGTCCTGCTCGACCACGGGCCGGCCTTCGATGCCGTGCTGGTGGAGCTGCTGCGGTCGGGGCGGGGCTTCTGCGGCGCGCTGGGATCGCGGCACACCCAGGAGGCTCGGCGCCGCCGGTTGCGGGCCGCCGGGATCGCTGAGGAGGAGCTGGCCCGGCTGCACGGGCCGGTGGGCCTGGATCTGGGTGCGGCGAGGCCGGCGGAGACGGCGGTGTCCGTGGTCGGGGAGGTCCTCGCGGTGCGGCGGGGGCGTTCCGGTGGCCCGCTGGCCACCGCGGCGGGACGCATCGGTGGGTGACCGCCGGCTGAGCCGGCAATCGGGCTACCGTCGGCTGAGCCGTCTGGCGGAATCAAGATCAACCTGATTGAGTAGGTATGTGCTTGATAATGATCACACTTTCCTGGTCACCGGCGGCCTCGGCTTCGTCGGCAGGTGCCTCACCGAGACCCTCCTCGCACTGGGGAAAGAGGTCACGGTCCTCGACAACACCCGCACCGCGATCGATACCAGCCCCCCGTCGGGAGCCAAGCTTCGGATAGCCGACATTCGGGATTCCCGCGAGGTCGCCGAGGCGGTCGCCGGGACGGACGTGGTGTTCCATCTGGCCGCGAACGCCAACGGGACTTTGTCGATCACCGAGCCTCGACTCGACTTCGAGACCAACACAGTGGGAACGTTCTCGCTCGCCGAGACGCTCCTCGACAGTGACATCCGACGACTCGTGTATGTGTCATCCGCATCGGTGTACGGCACGCCACGACGCTTCCCGATGGACGAGGACCACCCGACCCGGCCCTTCGTTCCCTATGGCGCATCGAAGCTCAGCGGAGAGGTGACCTGCCTCGCCCTGCACCACTCCTGCGGGCTTCCGGTGGTGGTCGGTCGGCCGTTCTGCGTCTACGGACCGGGGACCAACCCGCAGGAGGAGATGGTCGAGGTCGGCCGGTACCTGCGCTGGCACCTCAACGATCAGCCCATCCAGATCGTGGGTGACCTCGACCGGAAGACCCGGGACTTCGTGCATGTCAGCGACCTGGTGGCCGGTCTGATGATGATCGCCGACCGGGCAGAGACCGGTGAGGTGTTCAATATCGGGTCCGGCCAGGAGATATCGATGCGACAGCTGGTGGACACGATCGGCGCCGCCACCGGGCGAGAACCCGCGCTGCGGGTGATATCCGAGGTCGCGGATGACACCTACCGTCTGGTCGCTGATATCTCCAAGCTGGAAGGACTCGGTTACCGCCCGGCCATGCTCTTCAGTGAGGGGGTACGCGCCCTGGCCGACCGGCTGGGCCCGTCCCCGGAGCTGCCCGGTACGCCGACCATCTTCGTGCGGGGTCAGCGGACGGAGTCCTGATGTCCTCGGGCGGACGTCAGCCGACGACGTGGCGTTCCGCGTCGCCTCTGCGTGGTTCGGGGACCACCTGGGTGGTCTCGGCGAGTGCCTGCCGGTAGACGGCTTCGTAACCGGCGGCCATCGTCTGGACGGTGAAACTGGTCTCCACGTGTTCCCGGCAGGCGGCTGGGTCCAGGGCGCGGGCCAGCGTGATCGCGCCCGCAAGCTCCCATGGGTGATCGACGATGATGCCGGTTCGCCCGGGTACGACGATCTCGGGGACGGCGCCGCGCCGTAGCGCCACGACCGGGGTGCCGCAGGCCATCGCCTCGACCATCACCAGGCCGAACGGTTCATCCCAGCAGACCGGCATGACCAGACAGCAGGCGCGGGCGAGCAGGTCCCGTTTGGCGGTGGCGTCCGCGATACCGAACAGGGTGGTGTCCGGGCCGAGCCGAGGTTGGATCTCCCGGGTGAAGTACGAGCGTTCGTGCGGTTCGCTGCATTTGCCCGCCAGTATGATCGGTAGTCCGGCGGCGCGGGCCGCATCGATAGCCAGGTGCGGCGCTTTGTCCGGGTTGAACCGTCCGAGGAACAACACGAAGTTCTCCTTGGCGGCCTGAAACGGGAAGGTGTCGGCGCGGATCGCGTTGTGCACGGTCCCTATCCACGGCAGATCCGGAGCACCGGCCCGCTGCGCATGGGAGACGGCTACCAGCCGCATCGTGTCGCCGAGCGCCCGGTAGTAGTCTCCCAACTCACCGTTGACCGGGCCGTGCACCGTGGCCACGGTCGGAGTCAGCCGGCCGCGGGCCGACAGCGGACCGGCCAGAGTGTGGTCGTGCACGACGTCGATGTCGTACTCCTCGAGGGCGCGTGCGGCGTGCGCCGCATGCATCACCTCGGGCAGCGGTTCGCCGAGCCGCTCTCCCGGGGGGACCGCATAGCTGGCGATGAACCGCTGCGCGCGGGTGCCGTGCCAGCCGGCGCCGATCAGGGTGACGTGATGGCCCCGGTCGACCAGCGGGTCCACCAGGTCGGCCACGACTGTCTCCACCGCGCCGTAGCCCACCGGGGGAACGGTGAAGTATGGCGTGGCGATCATCGCGATGCGCAGCGGCTGCGCATCGACGGAGACTGATTCGGGCGTAAGCGTCCAGGGGGCGCTGACCACGGCTCCCTCTCGTCGAGGCAGGCCAGAATAACCTGCTGCAGGATAAGTGTATCTACCCTGAGATTATTGTGTGCTCCGTGGTGAGGGGTGGTGGGGTGGCTGCGGTCAGCGGCTGGCGCGGTGAGCGGACCAACTCGATCCCCTCGGGCAGCCCACCGAGGCTCCAACCGTCCCGTCGAACATCGATGGTCACCGCCGCTCCAGCCAGGTGCAGTGACTTGATCCGCAATGGCAGATAACGGTCCGGGACGACCGGGGCGCACCACACCTGCCCGAACGGGATCCACGGATCGAACCGCAGCAGGGTGCGCATCAGGAACTGCGGGCTGGCGGACGCCCAGGCCTGCGGGCTGCAGGCCGTCGGGTAGGGCACCGGGTCGGCGAACTCGGCGCGGTCGAAGCCACAGAACAGTTCCGGCAGCTGCCCGCCGAGTCGTTCGGCCGTATCGAAGAGCGCGGTGGCGACCCGCTGGGCCGCGTCGACGTAGCCGTAGCGCATCAAGCCAGCGGCGACGATCGCGTTGTCGTGCGGCCAGATCGAGCCGTTGTGGTAGCTCATCGGGTTGTAGGCGCCCATGGAAGCGGCCAGCGTGCGCACCCCGAACCCGGTGAACATGTCTGGTCCGACCAGGTGGTCGGCGACCGCGGCGGCTTTGTCCTCGTCGACGATCCCGGTCCACAGGCAGTGGCCCATGTTCGAGGCGAGCGCGTCGACCGGTCGTTTGTATGCGTCCAGGGCCAGCGCGTAGTAACCGCGGTCGGGCAGCCAGAACGCCTCGTTGAACGCGCGTTTGAGGTCGGCGGCTTTGGCCGCCCAGTGCCGGGCCAGGTCCTCGTCGCCGACTCCGCGGGCGAAATGCGCCCGCGCCAGGTAGGCGGCGTAGACATAGCCCTGCACCTCGGCCAGCGCGATCGGTGGCTCGGCGAGCTGGCCGGAGGCGAAGCTGATCCCGTCGAACGAGTCCTTCCAACCCTGGTTGGGCAACCCACTGTCGGTGGCCCGCTGGTACTCGACGAACCCGTCGCCGTCCCGGTCGCCGTAACGTTCGATCCATTCCAGCGCCCGGTCGGCGTGCGGCAGCAGCGCCTCGACCTCGCCGCTGGCCAGCCCCCAGCGGCGCAGCTCGCCGAGCAGCATCACGAACAACGGGGTGGAGTCGATGCTCCCGTAGTAGGCGTTGCCTCCGCCGAGGGCCAGCTTGGTGTCGAGCCCGGAGCGGACCTCGTGCAGGATCCGGCCCGGCTCCTCCTCGGTGCGCGGCTGGACGGTCTCGCCTTGCAGCCGGGCCAGGGTCTGCAGTGTGCCCAGCGCCAGGCTGGCATCCAGCGGTAGCAGCATCCAGCTGGTCAGCAGCGCGTCGCGGCCGAACAGGGTCATGAACCACGGTGCCCCGGCGGCGATGACCGGCCGGTCGGGATGGTCCGTGTCGAAGATCCGCAACCCCCCGAGGTCCCCGGCACTGCCGGCGAGCAGCCGGGTCAGCGGCTCATCGGGGGTGGTGATCTCCGGCGTGTGCGCGCGCCAGGCCGCCAGCGCTTCGGCCGGTCGGGTCCGCTCGATCGGCTGGTCTGGGGAGTAGCTGGTCGGCACGTCGCGTCCGTCGATCGACGGCACCACCTGCACCGAGACCACCCACTCGGCGCGGGGCGCGATGACCGGCTGCCACACCAGCTTCCCGGTCGTCGTGATCGGTTCGCCGCTCGCGGCGACCGTGACCGCTCGGGCGTCCGAGCCCGTCTGGTAGCTCATCCGCAGCCCATCCACCGTCGCGGTGCTCTCGATGCCCTCGCGGTGGTGGACCCGCCCCTGCTTCACCTCGAACAGGCCGGCGAAGTCGGTGGAGGCGGACAACGTCACACGTACCGCCACCGGCTCGCGGCCCAGGTTGCGCACGACGATGTCCTCGCGCATCCCGTTGCCGACGTAGCGTCGGCGGACCACGAGCAGAGTGCTGTCGGCTAGCCCGGGCTGGGGCGGCCGGCGGGCGATGAACGTTGCGGCGTAGGGGGCCGAACAGTGCACGGCGAGCGGCTCGACCGGTACTCCGTCGATATCGAGTTCCCAGCGGGAGAGGAATCGGGTGTCCCGGAAGAACAGGCCCTGCCCATCCCTCGAATGGACGTCACCCACTTGGCCGCTGATGCAGAATGTCACGCCTTCGACCAGGGTCACCGTCCCTGTCGCGGTGGTCGACGGGGGCGGCCCGCCACCATAAGCCCAGTCACTCAACCCGTGCACCTCCGTCGCTTCCCCTGCTTGAAGGCGCCATTGTCCACACCCGCCGGCCGATGCCGATGAGCGCCCACCTGTTTGGATACCAGGTGGGTTGCGGTCAGTACATCATGTGAGGATCGTCATAGTGCTTGAACTCCAGCAGGTTGTTCGCGGGATCCCGGAGTACGAACGCGTCGTGTCCTTCGGGCCGGCCGTCGAAGCGGCGAAAGGGGTCAACGAAGAACGGCAGGTCGTGTTCACGGGCCCGGTTGAGCAGCCGCTCCCAGTCCCGCCGGTCCCGGAACGTGACCCCGAAGTGCCTGGGGTAGAGCTGGGGAGCGACCTCGACGCGGTCGGAGAGGTGGCAGACGACTTGATCGCCGAAGAAGTTCAGAGTGATACGGTCCACGTAGCGCCTGGCCAACCTGCAGCCCAGGCCCTCGACGTAGAACCGTCGTGTCTCGTCCAGGTTCTGGGCCGGGATCGACAGGTGGAACACGTCCAGCGGGGTGCGCATCACACCGTCTCCAGCAAGGTGTCCGACCGCAGGCCCCGTCGCGTCTCGAGAGCTGGTAAGCGCAGTTGAGTGTCGATCATGACTTCCTCCTTACGTCCGCCCCGCGCCCAGCCTGATCGGCGGGGCCGAAGCGGAAGACTCGACTCTGTTGGAATGAACAGCGTGACCGCGTGGTGAGCGGCGCTTTCCGGTGAGCACCATGCTGAGCGGGCTGCGCCGCAGTACCTCGACCACCAGCAACGACACCAAGACTGTGGTAGCGATGGCGATGACGGTCGAAGAGAGCGCGGACACCCGCACGGACAGCCACGCCGCCGGGCCGAGCGTCAACGCCCACAGCACCATCGGATGCACCAGGAATACCCCGAATGAGCGGTCAGAGCTGATCTCGACGACTCGCGACCCCGGGCCGGTTCCGCGCCGCGCCGCCCACGTGACGCCGAGAGCGAACAACGCCGTCATGACGGCCACGCACCAGGGCACCATCACCGGCTGGAACACGTCGAAGGCGTACACCGGTGAACTGCCGCCGCGCACCGACCTCAGGTACCACCCCTCGGCTGCGGCACCGGTGAGGACGAACGCCACCAGCACTATCGCCGGATGCCCTCGGACCCAGGTCTGTACCTTCTCGGCGTGCAGCGCGGCTACCCCGCCGAGCACCAGGTAGAACACATAGCTGCCGACGAACGACCCGGCGTAACCCAACAGCTCCGCGGCTGTCCCGCTCGGGTGCCCGAAGTGCAACCCGGTGTCGATGCCGATCTGCAGGACCGCGCTGATCCCCACAAGCCGGTAGTGCCCGCCCCGCCGCCTCTCGGCTGCCCGCAGCAGCCGCCGGAACAGCGGGAACAACAGGTAGAACTGCATCGTCACGACCAGGAAGTACAGGTGATACCACGCCGTGCCGGTAAGCAGATTGTGCCCGAGCTGAGTGAGTGCCCCCATGAACGTCTCACCGGGCTGCAGCGGCGCCGTGGTCAGTGTTAGTCCGGTGTAGATCACGGACCAGAACACGTAGGGCACCCCGACCAGCAGGAATCGGCGCCGCCAGAACGGCGTGACGCACAGCACGTCGCGGTAGCGGTGCACGAGGACGAAGGCGGTGAGGGCGAAGAACGCCTCGCGGGTGAAATGCAGCAGCATCGTGGCGCCGCCCGCCGGGATGCTCTCCGGCGGATTGATGGTACTCACGGTGTGCACCGCGATGACGCAGGCGAAGGTCAGCACCCGGACCAGATCCACCGCGTAGACGTGGCCCGAGCTGCTGACCCGCGTCTCAGGCGCGTTGGGCCGTGTCACGGTGTTGGGCGCTGTCACAGCGGGGACGCTTCGAGACGCCTGCTGCCGGCGAACAGCGACTCTCGCAGCCTGCGGCGCAACACCTTCCCGGTGGGGGTCCTGGGCAGGCCCGCGACGATCCGGAACTCCACCGGGCGTTTGACCCGGCTGAGCTGCTGCTCGCACCGCAACCGCAGCCGGCCCACGAGCTCGTCCGCTTGCTCGCCGTCCAGCTCCAACACCGGTCGGATCCAGGCCACCGGCACCGCCCCGAGCACCTCATGGGGACGTTCGGCGACGGCGGCCTCGGCCACCGCCACCTCGCCGAGGAGGATCTCCTCGACCTCCCCCGGGTACACCAGCTCGCCGCCGCAGTTCACCACGTCATCGCGGCGCCCGGCGAGGTAGAGATACCCGTCGGTGTCGAGTCGCCCGAGATCGCCGGTGTCCAGCCAGCCTTCGGCGTCGAACCGCTCGGCGGCCGCGCCTTCGGTGTACGTGCTGATCACGCTCTCGCCGCGGATGCGGACCCGGCCCACCACGTCCGGGGCGCGACGCCGGCCGTCCGGCCCGACCACCTCGAGCTCCACTCCGGCTGGCCGGCCGACCGATCCCGGTGGGTGGTCACCGCGCAGCGGGGTGGCGGTGATCTGGCTGGCCGCCTCGGTCATGCCGTAGCTCTCCACCACGGTGACCCCGCTGCCGGCGGCCACCCGCTCGCGGGCCGCCGCGGGCAGCGGCGCCGACGCTGAGCGGATGAACCGCAACGTCGGCGCAGCAGCAGGGATATCCTCCAGCGCCAGGATCGAGAGGATGGCCGGCACCGCGTTCACCCAGGTGATCTCGCGCTCCACCAGGAGCTGCCAGAACCCGGTGCGCTGGAAGCGCCGGTCGAGCACCAGCGTGCCACCGGCGAGCAGGGTGGCGAGCAGCGCGACAACCTGAGCGTTGATGTGGAACAACGGCAGTGGGTTGAAACCGCGGTCCGTGGCGGACAGTTCGTGGTGCTCGACGACGCACCGCGCGGCATGCAGCAGCTGGCGCTCGGTGAGCGTGACCGTCTTGGGCGTGCCGGTCGAGCCGGAGGTGAGCAGCGCGACCGAGCCCGTCCGCCGGTCCGACAGGGCCCCCGGCCGGAGATGGGCTGCCAGGGTGCTCGGGTCGGCCGGCATGCCGGTGACGGGGTTCACCCTCATGCCCGCAACGGCCGACCGATCGCTCACCACGAGCCAGGGCCGTAAGGCGCGTCGGGTGCGTTGCGCCTCGGCGCGGGGAGCCGTCGGGTCGACGGGTACCGAGCATCGCCCAGCGGCGATCACGGCGAGGTGCACGGCGCAGAACGCGAGCGGGTCGTCGACGTCGACGAGCACCCGGGCGCCCGGCGGCACCCCGGCGGCGTCGAGCTCCCGGCACCAGGCAGCCGCGGCAGCGCGCAGCATGGCGAAGTCGAATGATCGCTCGCTGCGCGCATCGGCCAGGAAACACCGGTGTGGGGAGCTCGCGGCGCGCGCGGTGACAAGCTCGCAGAGGGTGGTCATGGCCACATCCTGACCTGGCCACCTGAAGACCAGCTGGGCGCGACCTGGGGATACTCTGAGTCGTGCGTTCTGATGGTGAGCAGGCTGGGCCGCGCCCGTCGGCGTCCGGCCGCCGCCACCTGATGAGGACGCTGCCGGCGTTCGCTCTGATGGTGGTGCTGGTCGCCGTCTTCACCCGGCCATCCTCCTTGGATGATCCGTCGGCCCTCTCACGCAACACGTCGACCGTCATGGGTAACCCGTCGGCCCTCTCGGGCAATCCGCCGGCGGTCGGGCTGCCCGGGCTGGTCACCGAGACGCACACGGTGACCGTCGACGGCGTCCGGCGAACCTACCGATCGGTCGTGTCGGTCCAGATGACCGATCGGGTACCGCTGGTGATCGTGCTGCACGGTCGCGGGCAGTCGGGTTCCGTGGCGGCGAGCCAGACCGGGTTCCTGGGGCTGGCGCAGCGGCGGCAGGCGGTGCTGGTGTTTCCCGACGGGGAGCAGCGGTCGTGGAACGCCGGCCGGGGTTGCTGCGGGTTCGCCGGCTCCCGCCGTGTCCCGGACGTACCCTTCGTGGCGGCGATCGTGGCCGATGCGGTGCATCGGTGGCCGGTCGACGTCGAGCGGGTGTACCTGGTCGGGTACAGCAACGGGGGCAAACTCGCCTACAGCGCCGTATGTGCCCACCCCACGCTCTTCGCGGCGGTGGCCACCTACGGAGCGGTGCCGTTGTCACCCTGCCCATCGGGCACGCCTCCGGTGCCGTTCCTGCTCGCGGCCGGCACCGCGGACCGGGTACTGGCTTTCCACGGGAAGCCAGCCGGGTACCCGCCCTTGCCGGCCGTGCCGCAGGCTGTGGACTGGCTTCGCATCCAGGACCGCTGCCCTGACAGGGCGCAGACTCGACGGGACGGCTCGGCGGTGCTACAGCGGTGGGTGGACTGCGCGGGCGGAGCAGAGGTCGAGTCGGTCGTCTATCCCGGCTGGAGTCACGCCTGGCCCGCTGCCAGGGCCGGCGGCGGGTCGCCCACGGTCGCCACCCTGATGTGGGCGTTCCTCAGCCGACACGACGCGCCATCACCCGTCGCACACCGCCCGACCTAGCGTTTGGACGGTGCGCAGGTCAGCATCCATGTGGATTGGTCGGGCGCATGAGGCGCTCAGCGGGGATGGAGGCGCCCGAGCAGCTCGATCGGCACAATGTGGACCTTGAACGGCTGGTGTGCCTCGAAGACCTCGTCGCCGACCACCCGGGCCACTTCCTGGTACCGGCCGTCGGCGTCGAGCTCGAGGACCAGCAGGTCGGGCACGTCGGGATCGAGCACCCAGTAGCTGGGGGTGCCCATCCGCTGGTAGGCGGCGCGCTTGAGGTTGAGATCGATCAGCCGGCCGCTCGGGGAGAGCACCTCGACGGCCAGCACGGGTGCGGCGGGGAGATTCTTGTCGGTGAGCTCGTCGAACCGGGCGACCAGGACGTCGGGCTGCACCTCGTTGGAGACGTCGGTCTGCACGGCGAACGGCGCGGCGAGGACGTACAGGTCGTCGGGGCAGGCATCGTCGAGCACGCGGTACAGCCGCAGGCCGACGGTCTGGTGTCGCAGGCCGGGCGCCGGGCTCACCAGGAGCTCCCCGTCGATGAGTTCGTAGCGGCGGCCATCATCGGGCATCCCTTCCAGGTCATGGACCGTGAAGGGAGTGCTGGCACCAACGCTCATCATGCTTGTCATGGTCCCCTCCTCGGGTCGGTCTGCCAAATGATGCCACCGGGGGCTGACAATCCAGGCGTGCGTGCCCCTAGACTCGGCGCCCGTGGCTGGACGGATCCGGGACGAAGACATCGTGGAGGTCCGCGAGCGCAACCGGATCGACGAGGTGGTCGGCGAGTACGTCGCGCTGCGCCGGGCCGGCGCGGACTCGCTCAAGGGGCTGTGCCCGTTCCACGACGAGAAATCCCCGTCGTTCAACGTCCGCCCTGGGCACGGCAGCTACCACTGCTTCGGCTGTGGCGAAGGCGGATCTGTGGTCGACTTCATGATGAAGATCGAGCACCTCGGCTTCGTCGAGGCTGTCGAGCGGTTGGCCGACCGGGTCGGGATCCAGTTGACCTACACCGGCGGCGGCTCCTCGGTGCAGCGTGACCGCGGCACCCGGTCCCGGCTGGTCGAGGCGAACAAGCTGGCGCAGGAGTTCTACGCCGAGCAGCTGAGCTCCACCGAGGCGCAACCGGCCCGGGAGTTCCTCACCCAGCGCGGGTTCACCCAGCAGGTGGCGGGCACCTTCGGCTGCGGCTTCGCCCCGTCGGGCTGGGACCAGCTCACCAAGCACCTGCTCGGCCGTGGGTTCTCCGTCGAGGAGCTGGTCAAGGCCGGGGTGTCCCGGGAGGGGCAGCGCGGGCCGATCGACCGCTTCCACCGCCGGCTGCTGTGGCCGATCCGAGACCTCGGTGGGGACGTGGTGGGTTTCGGCGCCCGGCGGCTGTTCGACGACGACCGCGTCGAGGCGAAGTACCTCAACACCTCCGAGACGCCGCTGTACCGCAAGTCGCAGGTGCTCTTCGGGTTGGACCTGGCCAAGCGGGAGATCGCCCGGCGTCGTCAGGTCGTCGTGGTCGAGGGCTACACCGACGTGATGGCGATGCACGTGGCCGGGGTGCCCACCGCGCTGGCGTCCTGCGGCACGGCCTTCGGCGCCGAGCACGTCTCGGTGCTGCGCAGGCTGCTGATGGACGATTTCGAGTTCCACGGCGAAGTGATCTTCATCTTCGACGGGGACGAGGCTGGGCAGAAGGCCGCCCTCAAGGCGTTCGACGACGAGCAGCGTTTCGCCACACAGACCTTCATCGCGATCGCGCCGGACGGCATGGACCCGTGTGAGCTGCGCCAGGCCAAGGGTGACGCCGCGGTGCGGGACCTGGTCGCCCGCCGCCAGCCGCTGTTCACCTTCGCGGTGCGGACCCTGCTCGCCGAGCATGACCTGGACACCGCGGAGGGTCGGGTGGAGGCCTTGCGGCGGACTGTTCCGTTGGTCGCCCAGATCAAGAACGTGTCCCTGCGGGACGAGTACGCCCGCCAGCTCGCCGGCTGGGTCGGCTGGGAGGACATCGCCACCGTGCGGCGCCGGGTTCGGGAGGCCGCCGGCGAGAGCACGCAGCGACGTGGTGGGCGCACTCGTAAGACGTCCGCGGCGGAGGGCGGCACGGAGCACCCCCCACGGGAGGACGTGCGGCTGCAGGCCCAGCGTGAGGTACTCAAGGCGGTGCTGCAGGAGCCGGCGATGACCGGCCCGGTATATGACGCGCTGCCCACCGACGTGTTCACCCACCCGGCTTACGCGCAGGTACACGCGGCGGTGCTGGCCGCAGGTGGCACCGCCGCGGGAATCTCGGGTCCCGAGTGGATCGATGCCGTCGCCGCGCACTGCCCCCAGCGATCACTTCTCACTGAGCTCGCGGTGGAGACGTTGCGGGCCAAGGGCAGCGTCGAGGAGGACGCGCGCTATATTGGGAGTCTGCTCGCCAGCCTGCAGGCCACCGTCGTCGGAGGGCAGGTCGCCGAGATCAAGTCCCGGTTGCAGCGGATCTCACCGCTGGACGACGCGGACGCCTACCACCAGCTCTTCGGTGACCTGGTGGCCCTGGAGCAGTACTACCGGGCGCTTCGCGAGCAGGCCGTGGGAGCCCAGGAGTGAGTGTGGTGGAACGGTTGTCGCGGCCGGCTCCACCCGGCTAATCTCGGTTGCTGATAGTGAGGGGGCGTGGCGGTGTGGGATCCGGAGACCTACCTCGCGTTCGGCGACCACCGGGCCCGGCCTTTCCACGATCTGCTGGCCCGGGTCGGCGCCCGCGATCCGGGCCTGGTGGTGGACCTGGGCTGCGGGCCGGGCACTCTCACGCGGCTGTTGGCCAAGCGGTGGCCGAAGGCCACCGTGATGGCGTTGGACAGCTCACCGGAGATGGTGCAGGCCGCGCGTGAGCGCGGTATCCACGCCGAGCTGTGGGACGTTCGTCACTGGTCGCCCGCGCCCGGTACCGATCTCGTCGTCTGCAACGCCGTCCTGCAATGGGTACCCGAGCACGTGGAGCTGCTGCGCCAGTGGATGCGGAAGCTGCCGTCGGGGGGATGGTTGGCCTTGCAGGTGCCGGGCAACTCCAGCGCGCCGTCACACGCCGAGCCTGCGCGGCTCGCCGCCGAGCCTCGCTGGCGCGACCTGTTCGACTTCAGGGGAACCCACCGGGTGCTCGAGCCTGCTGGATACGCCGCGTTACTCACCCATGGTGCTGCGGAGCTGGACGTCTGGGAGACCACTTACCTGCACCGGTTGACCGGATCCGACCCGGTGCTCGAATGGATCACCGGGACCGCCCTGCGGCCGGTCCGGATGGCGTTGTCGGCGCAGGAGTGGGAGGAGTTCCGGCAGGAACTCGCCCCACGGCTGAGGGCTGCCTACCCGGCGGGAGCCGACGGGGTGACCTGGTTCCCGTTCCGTCGGATCTTCGCCGTCGCGCAGGTCGGGTAGCGGGCCGCGGCGACTGCCCGCCGGCACGTGGGGCAGCCGCACCGGTGTTGCGCACGGTGCGCTAAGCTGGTCCGCAGCCGGCCCGCTAGGCGGATCGGGCACCGAGCGCCTTCCCCGATAGCTCAATTGGCAGAGCATGCGACTGTTAATCGCAGGGTTGTTGGTTCGAGTCCAACTCGGGGAGCAGGAACACCGTCAAGGCCGGGCCCCGAAGAAACCGGCACTGACCGCAAGCATGGCGCTGTGCTGACCTCGCCGCCTGGTCCGAACAGGTGGCCGATGAGGCTAGCCGCATCGCGCTGGTGCTGAACGCGGTTGAGCGTTCCCCGGACGTCTGTTGACGCTACGCGATGATGAAGTTGGCAACACCGCTCTGGCCATTCTGCCCCTTGACCATCACCTCGACCTCACCCTCGCCATCGGGAACCGTCACCAGCAGCACCTCGCCATCGACATCGAACGAGGTTTCCTGGTCGCCGAAGAACACTTTTTCCGCGGCCCCCAAGCTGTCACCTTGGATAACCACGGACTGGCCGGGTGGTGCTAGGTTGGGAAGAATGCTGTCGATCCGCATGGGACCTCCTCAGTAAGTAGTAGCTAATGGTGCGTACCCGGAAACATCTGTTGTTAAACCGGCGTGGCTGCAACGTCACCCGTTCGTTGGGGCCAGGGGGCGATCTGGGCGGCGAAGGTGCCCGGTGGTGGACTGCCCCGCATCCGGCGACGAAGGCCGAAGGCGGGGGTGCTGGTACCCGGGGGGTTGCTGCCGGCAAGGTCGCCGAACCAGGACCGTTGGTGATCAACCTATCCCGCGGCAGAGCGAGATCCGCGGGAGGGCTACCCTCACCGTCCGGGGCGGTAGCTCAGCAGGTTAGAGCAGCGGACTCATAATCCGTCAGGTCGTGGGTTCGAATCCCACCCGCCCCACCAGTTCTAACAGCCTAAACGTCCTATTGAAGATCCACAATTTGGATCTTTGGGTGCCGTTGCGGGTGCGAGTAGGTCTGGGTGCATGGTTTCGAAAGATCGAGACGGGCGCCAGCGTGGTGAGATCGAGCGGCGCGGCAACTCGCTGCGGGTGAAGGCGTACGCCGGAGTGGACCCGGTGACCGGCAGGCGCGTGTACCGCAGCGAGACGGTCAAGGGCATGGACGAGAAGGCCTACAAGCAGGCAGAGCGCAAGCTCACGGCGCTCATGGCCGAGATCGACCGCCAACGGGGCACCCCGAGCATGACGACTCTCGGTTATGTCATCGACGAGTGGTTGCGCACCATCGAGATCGAAGACAGCACCCGCGAGGGTTACGAGGGCTACATCCGGCGCACCATTCGTCCGGCGCTCGGCTCGGTGCCGGTAAGCAAGGTCACGCCTCGCGCTCTGGAGAACCTCTATGCAGACCTGCGGCGTTGCCGGGTTCGCTGTGACCGGTTGCCACATCTCGAGCACAAGGCGGTCGGTGAGCACGACTGCGTCAAGGCACAGTGCCATTCCCACGAGTGCAGGCCCATGTCGGCCTCAGCGGTCCGGCAGGTGCACGCCGTCATCAGCGGGGCGCTGAACCTTGCCGTGCGCTGGGAGTGGCTGGACTCGACCCCCGCCCGTTTCGCGGTACGTCCTAAGCAGAAGCCGCCTCAACCGGACCCGCCGTCCGCAGCCGATGCTGCTCGACTGCTGGATGCAGCGTTCGAGTTGGATGATGACTGGGGCACGCTGGTGTGGCTAGTGATGACCACCGGTGTGCGGCGAGGTGAGATCTGTGCGTTGCGCTGGTCCCGGGTCGATCTGGATGCCGCCGTGATTGAGTTCCGACGCAGCTACCGGCTCCGGCGCGGCATCGGGACGGAGAAGGACACCAAGACCCACCAAATGCGGCGCATCGCGTTGGACACCGAGACCGTGGTGTTGCTGCGTGAACACAAGGACCGGTGCCGGGACCGCCTGCAGTCGATCGGCATCGAACTGACTGACGACATGTACGTTTTCCACGGGGTGCGTGACATCGACCCGACCACGCCGTACTCACCGCACGCCGTATCGAGCCGCTACAAGGACATGGCCGAGCGGCTCGGCATTCACACTCACATTCACGCCTTGCGTCACTACTCGGCCACCGAACTGCTGACCTCAGGCGTGGACCTCCGGACGGTCGCTGGCCGACTCGGTCACGGTGGGGGAGGAGCGAGCACGGGTAACCGCAGTCCAGGGATCTGAAGGCCTTGGGCATTGCGACACCTTCGTCGCTCCGGTTGTCGGCCGGATCGTCGGGTAGGAGTTTGGACCGTACCCGTCGGTGTTGGTCATGACAACTCTCGCTCGCCGGGTCGGCGGGCCCAGCTGCCGCGCAGTCCGTACTGACCGCGTGAAAGTCACAAGCGCAGGATCCCTCACGGGCCGAACAGTATCGCGTGGCCCGCTCCCATGATATCTCAGCAGGATTATCGCACTCGTTCATGCCTTTACCGCGACGACTTCCAAATACTCGAAGGGCATCTCGCATGTTCCGTCCCGCGCGATGTTGAATTTATCGGCCAGCGCGATCCAACTGTCCCGAAATTTTTCCCGCTGCGGCCCGGCCAGCGTTCGCCACACCGTGGAGACCGGCCCGAACCACTCACAAAACAACTCAAACAGCCCCGTCGTGTCGTGATAACAAATTTCCACCTGCCGCCGCCTGGTCTCCAGTGACGAGACGCGATCGCCGAACAGCTCGCGCAACCACTCCTCGGTACCCCACACACCGGGCGGCACCAGTCCCGGTGGTGGAGGCACGAACTGCGCCAGCAGAGCAAACTGTGAACCGATCCAGCTCTGCGGCGTCCAGTTAGCCATACCCAACCGGCCGCCTTCTCGCAGGACACGCAGCAGTTCAGACGCTGTACGCGACTGGTCTGGAGCGAACATCGCGCCGAGGGTGGATGTGACGACGTCGAAGGCGCCGTCATCGAACGGGAGTCGTTGAGCGTCGGCGACCTGGGTGCGCAGTGACAGCCCTTCCGCCTCGGCGCGCCGCTCGGCATGCCGCAACAGCTCGGGGACGTAGTCGGTACAGACCACCTCAGCCCAGCGACGCGCCGCGGCCAGGGCAGTGTTGCCCGCGCCACCGGCGACATCGAGCACTTTTTCTCCCGCGTGCACGTGCAGCGAGCGGACCAGCATCTCCCCCATCACGAGCAGGCTTACACCGATCCGATGGAAGTCCCCGGTGGCCCACATCTTCTGCTGTCGTTCAGTGATCTTACGAAGGTCCACTGACACCATTCCGCCCTCCAGGTGTGGACGTCCCAACCGCAGCTGACCATGCATGAGAGCGCTCTCCCGCTCACGGAATGTTACAGCCCGAACCCTCGCACGGCGTGGGTCAGGAACGACACGGCGTGCCACACTCGTGCCACAAGCGAGGGTCAACAACGGTCACCTGAGGTTACCCGTGACCACTGCTCGTCACAGGTCAAGCCTGGAGACCAGGGTAGCCCGATAAGCTTCCCGGGGAGGCGCTGGCGGTCCGCTGGCGCGATGTCGACCTCGACGGGGTGCCGGTGACCAACGTGGACGGCACGCTGCGGCTGGCGCCGATCGTGTCAGTAAACGGGAACATCGTCCGCATCCCAGGGCGGGGACTTGTGCGGCACCCAGGCAAGACACGCAAGACGGCGCGAACCCTGGAACTGCCCCGATTCACCGTGGAGGTGCTGCGCGCCCGGACGGCATCGAAGCCGACTCTGAACTGCCGGTGTTCCCGGCGATGGGCCGGGGCGGCATGGTGTGGTGTGGAAGGACCCCAACAACACCCAGCGGTATTTCCGGGAGATGCGGGACGCCCTGGGCCGGCCATGGCTGACGTCACACAACTGCCGCGAAACAGTGATCACGATCTGGTCGGACTCGGACATGCCAGACCGGACCACCTCCGACAACGCCGGATGCGCCGCAGCCGCAACCCGATCCCACCCGGGACGGTCACAAGCCGGGGCAGCCGCTCCCGTCCCGTGCGCCGGGCAAGCACGAGGACCCGGGTGACCAGGAGGACCCCGGCGAGCACGAGGACCCGGGGGAGGGGGGGAGGAGAAGTGACCGCGGCCGTGGCTGAGCCTGTGGAGCTGCGGCGGCGGATGGTCGAGGAGGTCATGGCGGAGGAGTTCCTGGCGGGGTGGCGGGCCGCGCTCACGCCGTGGTGGCCGTCGCTGCTGGCCGTGGCCCGGCATCGGTTCATCCCGGACATCGTGTGGGTCGACAACGACGCTAACCCCCCGCCGGTCCTGGTGCCGCTGCACCGCGAGCGGGACCCCGAGCGGTGGCTGCGGCTGGCCTACACGGGCGATGGTGTGGTCAACCCAGGTCGATGACGGTCACCCCAGCGGGCCCGGCGTCGGTGGCTCGATGCCCACCAGCTCGGCCTCGGGCCCGGTCATCGTCGCAGGGATGCTCGCCGCGCTGGACACCCACGAGGGATACCGCGTGCTGGGGTCGGTACCGGAACCGGGTACAACGCCGCGGCGCGGTCAAACCACCACCAGCGGCGACGGTCAGCGGGTACCCGGCTGCCAGTGGCGCTACTGGCCCTGAGAACCAGACGACCCCGTCGGTGTCCTGTGGCTGGTGAACCCCTGGGGCTCCCGGGCCAAACTGACCCACACCACCCCCAGCGCTGACGAAGAGGCCTTCCCCGTGCTCCAGTCCGGACCCCGCAGGCTCTGGGACGAGGTCGAGAAAGCCCACCACTGGTGGACCGACGCGGGCAGCCCAGGGGCCGACTCCTGGCGGTTCACCATCACCCCCGAGGGGCAGCACGTGCAACTGCGATAGGTCCCCGGTCGCCGTTAACCGTCACAGCCCTCAGGCCGCCCACTCATCTGCATGGTGATGATCGCGTCTTCGGTGACCACCATGGCTGGGTCGTCGTTAGTGCCGTCAAAGCACCCGTGCAGCGCGGATGCCATGCGCCGGACATCATCCGTCGTCATCGTCCAGCTAGTGAGCACGTCACCCTCGTCGTTTTTGATCGTGACCGTGTGCAGTTGCGTAGACGGGTCGAAGGTGTGGTGCCACACACGGTCGTCACCGGTCCGGAACGGTTCGGAAGTCTCCATGCTGTCGAGTGTCCAGGTGGGCTGGCTAGCCCGAACCACTGGGGTGAGGGCGGGTCACACCCAGCAGCGCTAGCCCCTCAGCTCGGCGGCGAGTCGGTCGTCGCGGACTCGGTGCGACATGCCATCTCCATAGGCGCCCACCGTCCGGGCGAGCGACTCGTCCGCTATGGCGATCCGTTCGTCATCAGGAAGCAGCGCATTCGAGTAGTCGCGCGGTAGCGGGCCTTTCCGGTGAACCCTGTCGACCTGGAATTGCCGTTTCTGTTCCTGGTGGACTCGCATCTTGATCGCTGGTGCGACCACGCCTTCATTCGCATCGGCGCACCGGTTTGACCGGCACCAGCCGCAACTCAAACGCCTCGTACTGGGTAGCGACAGCGGACGCGCACTAAATTAGCGCGGGCATACCGACTAAGGACAACACCCACGAGGTCGCCCGGCGAGTGGCTCCGGAGTCGTGTGTCGTCTACGTCGACAACGACCCCGTGGTCCTCGCCCACGCCGCGGCGCTGCTGGTCACCACCCCGCCCGGCGTGACCGACTATTTCGACGCCGACCTCAACGAGCCCGACGTGATCCTCCGGGGCGCGGCCCGGACCCTGGACTTCACCAAGCCGATCGCGGTCACGCTGCTGGGCATTGTCGAGTTCATCACCGACAACGCCCATGCCGACGGGATCCTCACGCGCCTGGTGGACTCCATGGTCTCCGGCAGTCATCTGGTGATCGCCCACCCGACCACCGATATCGACGGTGAGGCCATGCGGACGGTTGAGCAGCTGTGGAACGACAGTGGTGCCGTCCCGGCGAAGTTCCGCAGCCATGCCGAGTTCAGCCGCTTCCTCGACGGCCTGGAGATACTGGAACCCGGTGTGGTCCCGCTGACGCAGTGGCGTCCTGACCCCGGCACCCTCTACGCCAGCCGGCAGCTCGGTTTCTACTGCGCGGTGGCCCGCAAGCCCTGACCTCAACGAACGCCAATGACCACGAAACCCACACATCGCGATCTTCGATGAGTGGCGCCTGACGCGTGTGACCAGAGTGGCGGTGAGTACGCAATGATGATTGTACTCACCGCTGATTCACCGGTTCCGGTGTGGATCGTGTCTTCGGGGGGTCTGATGGGCCTGCGCCGCTGGCCATCGGCGAGACCGAAAGTATCACCGTCCGGGCCGTGGCCCATGTCCGTCTCACGGCCGGCAGCGATGTCCTCGGGGTTATGAGTTGGGCGTGCCCTGCACGGCCTACGTGAAGGGAATTGCCGCAACACGGCGCGGCGGACCAGCTCGCGCATGAACGCCGCCGTCACCCCACCGGTGGCGGCCACCAGCCGGTTCGCGTCGGACCGGTCCAACGTCAGGTCGCGCGCGTAGAGCCGCAGCAACTTCTCTCTCCCGGCTGCGTCGGGTCATGGTACCTCGACCGCCAGATCGATCCGACCCGGGCGGTCGGCCAGTGCGCGCTCCAGGGTCTCGACCCGATTGGTGGTCAACACGAAGGTGAGACACCATCCCGTCATGAGGATCACCACTGGTTGCCCATCCGGAGCTACCGATCGCACCAGCCCGAGCTGCGCCGCCTCGGTTGTGCTGTCCGGCGATCCTCCTCGGCCGAATTGGGAATCCACATGTTCTTGTATTTGTCCATCACCACGTCCACTACTTCCACTGCGGTGGCACTCCTTAGATTCCAGTGGGACGCCTTGGCGACTATCGCCACCCGCCGTCAGACGATCCGGCGTGCCCCGGCGAAGCCGCTGAGATACATGGGCCGGACGTGGACCGGCGTGCCGGGTTGGGACGCTTCCGCGATCTTGCCATCCCCGACGTACATGACGACATGCTCGACCGGCTGGTAGAAGAAGAGCAGGTCGCCCGGCTGCAGCTGGCTGAGGCTGACGGGGTGGCCGACCGTGGACTGCGCTGCGGCGGTGCGGGGAAGCGTGATGCCGACCTGTTCGTAGGTCCACTGGATGAGCCCGCTGCAGTCGAAGCCACCCGGTGCACTGCCGCCATAGACGTACGGCGTGCCCTGCTGGGCTAGGGCCGTAGTGACGGCGCGGGCCGCTACGGCGCGCGCGGCCGTGAAGGCTGCGGGCATGGCTGCCGGGGTGCCGGCAGGGACGGCTACCTTGGCGGGCAGCGCTGCTGCGTTACCGGCGGGGAGCTTCAGATGCTGGCCGATGACGATGACATCCGGGTTGGCGATCGAGTCCCGGTTGATGTCGTAGATCTGCTGCCAGCCACCAGGAGCGGCGTGCGCAGCGGCGATCTGTGCCAAGGTGTCGCCGCTGGCCACGACGTAGTCCGAGAGGGGGCCAGTCGGGGCTGTCGCGGCGGATGCGGTGCCGGCGAGGAGGCCGCCGGCCGCCAGTGTGGCGCCGGTGACGGTGGCGGTGACTGCGCTGCGTCGGCGGCGGCGCGGGATGATGCGACGGTGCTTGCCGGACATGGGGGTCTGCCGTTCCTGGCCACGTCCCCCCAGACGCGCCGGTTTGCTCGGGGTTCACGCTCTTGTCGCGGGTATCACCTCACGCATCAGGCCAGCAGGCTCCACAAAAGGCTGTGATCAGCGCCCAACGGCGGGTAGGTGTCGGTCAGTGGCACGCCGGAACAGCCGCGACGTAGGCCAACCGGAGTACCCGCCGAACCGCGCGGTGCGTGCGGTCAGCGCAGCGCCATACCGGTGGCTACTGCGCTGCGCACGGCGTGTCCGACCTGGGGGCCGGTGACGTCGGAGTGGGAGTGGATGAAGCGGTCGGCGAGCAGGTTGTGCACTGTGCCGGGCTGGAAGGAGTAGGCCCCGTCGACGTCGAGCAACTCCCCGGCGAGCGCCTCGGGCGTGCTCAGGGCGCCGTTGCGGCCGATGCCGCCGTAGACGTCTGACGCGTCCCCCACGGCCGCTGCGATCTGTCCGGCGATCCGGGAGGCGAGCGCGTAGGCGATGCCCACCGCCCGGTCGTTGGCGGTGTGCGTGATGACGATCGGTCCGTCCACCCGGTGCCCGGTCAGGCAGCCGCGGAACAGACCGTCGTGTGCGGGCTCCCAGTCCTTCGCGAAGCCGAAGTGCGAGAACGCGGCTTGAAGCAGCACCATCGAGGACAGCGGGAGCACGGTGTCGCCACCGGTGGCCGTGGCGGACACCAGACGCCCGCCGAAGCTGTGCCCGACCAGGTGTAGTCGTAGTCCGGCGCGCTGCTGATGCACCGCCGCCAGGACGGGGGCCACGCCGCGGAACCCGATGGTTCCCGCACGCTCCTTCATCGTGTAGTAGGTGGTGAAGTTGAGCAGGTTGCGAGCGGCGTTGCGGATGCCGCCGAAGATATCCAGCCCGGCCGCCCCGCCGGTGGGCCGGTGCGGTGTACCGAGGTCGGCGGCACCGCCGCCACCGAAGCCCGGGCGTGTCGGGCGGGTGAGGGACGCCGGGCGGGCGAGTGAGTCGAGCAGCTCCGCGCCGTCCGCGGTGAGCATCGCGCCCGGCGCTTCCTCGTTCCCGACGGTGAGGCCGGTGCTGGCGTGCACCGCGGCGCGGACACCGTCGACGAAGGCGCGGCGAGCGGACTCGGCGGAGTCGATCGACGGTAGTGCCGCTGCCGCGGCGGCCAACCCGTCGGCCGCCGCCTTGTCGTCGAGCAGAGTGCCGAACGCGGCGAGCTCGGCGGCCAGCTCGGCGATGCTCGGCCCGGCCGCCAGCGCCGCAGCACCACCCGGGATGAGGTCGGCGTCGGCGAATCTCTTCGACGGCCACAGCACACCGACGATGCCCAGCCCGCCGCTGCCCGCCCCGGACAGCCGGTCGGCCAACGCGCGGTAGAGCCCACGCGCGTCGTCCATGTCGTTGTTCCAGCCGTGCGCCAGCACGATCAGGTCGGTGACCTCGGGCTTTCCGGCCAGAGCTGACACTGCATTCTCCTCGTCCGGGGACACCACCACCCCGTCCTTGTCGAACCGCAGTTCCCCGTAGGGGATGCCGGACAGGTCCATGTGTCTCAACTCCTCAGACTGACTGGATCGCGCGCATGAGGTCCACCAGGCCCCGGCCTTGGAAGGTGGGGACCCGGCCGAGGTCGATGGCCGAGTTGAGGAAGACGTCTTTGACGTCCTCCGGGCGACCGATGTATTCGCGCCGGATCGAGAGGAAACTCGCGATACAGCCCGAGACGTGCGAGGCGGCCATGCTTGTTCCGCTGTCCTCGACGTACTGGACGGGGCCACACTGGGCCTGTGCGTCCCCGGCGGCGCGGCCGGTCGCGCAGGACAGGATCCGCTCGCCGGGTGCCACCAGATCGGGCTTGGCGCGGCCGTCGCCGGTCGGGCCCTTGGAGGAGAAGTAGGACACCCCGTAGCGGTGCGGCATGTCGCGGTGGGTGGACCCGACGGTGATCGCCCTCGCCGCGTTTCCCGGGTCGTTGATCGTCATATCCAGGCCGGCGGCGACCGCATCGGTCTTGAAGTAGTCCTGGTTCCAGCCGTAGCCGGTGTTGCCGGCCGCGACCACCACGACCACACCGGATCGGACGAGGCGATCGACCACCACGCACAGCGGGCTCTCACCGCACGCGAACCACTCCGGGTTGAAGGAGTATCCGACGCTGAGGTTGACGCCGTGGATGAGCAGGTTGCGCCCGTAGTCGTTGACCTGTGCGACGTGCTCGAGGGCGGTGATGATCGTGCTGGTGTCGCCGGCGCCGTCGTCGTCGAGCACCTTGTAGCTCACGAGCGTGGCCTGGGGTGCCATCCCGGTGACCCGGGTCAGCGGCCTGGTCAGCCAGGAGGCGTCGCCGTGCTCGTCGCGCTCCTTGCCGGCCGCGACGACCGGCGCCGCCGGAGTCGACTCCAGCTCACCGGCGATGATCCCCGCGACGTGTGTGCCGTGGCCGAACGCGTCGGTCAGCGCTGACTTGCCGCCGGTGGTGAAATCTCTGTGCTGCAACGGGTTGCGCAGGGTCAGGTTGCCGTGCGCGAGAAAGTGCGGATGATCTCCGTCGATCCCCGAGTCGAGCACCGCCCAGACGACGCCCTTACCGCAGGCGCCGAAGCAGAGCCGAGCCGCGTCGGCCTTGACGGTCGCCACCGACGCGTCGATCAGGGGTCGCACCGGGAAGTCCGGCCAGATCCGTAACACCGCTCGCTGTGCCCTGCTGCCGGCCGCGGCCTCCCGGTCGCGACGGGCCAGCTCGCGGATCTCCTCGGCCGTCATCGTGGCCGCAAGATAAGAACTGGTGACCCCGAGCGAGCGCACGTCCAGCGGCCCCGGGCCCGCGGTCGCCACGCCGAGCGCCTGCAGCAGACTGATGACACGCTCGCGTGCGCCGGTGATCCCGTCGACGTAATCGAGGTTCACCTCGATGACCACCCGCTCGGGCTCACCACCGGCGTCGGGCTCACCTGGCCCGCTGCCGGCGATCCTCTCCCGCAACGGTGGTGCGATCACCGACCGACTCAGCTGCTCAGGCTCGAAGCCAGCCATGGCGCCCTCCCTTGGGTTCCTCCGCTCGGACGCTGCACCCCTAACGGACCGCTCCGTCGACAGTAAGCGTGCAACGTCACCAGATCGTCACCATAAAAGAGTAAAAATCAATGGCATTTGATACCTAAAGAGTTAAGTAATCGGTCGGCATCTTACTGTGAGCTATCAGGAGAAGTCGGCGACCACATGCGGCCAGCCGCAAACGCCAGCGCTCCAGCGTTGCGCCGGAGGAGTGATAGGTCTGGGCTTGTGCCCGGAAACCTGTATTCTGCCTCAGTTCCACTACTCTGAGGAGATCCCTGGTGACGCACGATGACCGCGCGGCGTCGTAGGAAGTCGGGCTCCGGGCCCGCTGCCACTGCCCTGATCGCCTGGGTCGGCGGTGCGCGGGCGAGCGTTGGTGAATCGGTCGGCGCACCGGTCTCCGTGATCGCCACCGGGTCCTGCGGCCGGGTTCCCGGCGGCCGTGCGGTCCTCGTCGGCCGGGCCTGTGGCTTTGTGGCGGGAACTCTGCTGACCTGTGGGTCCGTGCTGGCCGGTGCCCTGCACGTCGGCGACGGCTCGCTCGTTGGACAGAGCGCGCCCCTGCGCAACCCCACCTCGACCGTCCCGGGCGCCGCCGCCGACACTCCCGACGGATACCGCGGAAACGTGTTTGACGGGCGCACATCCGCCCCTCCGGACAGGGTCAGTGCCCAGGTGGTCGCCGACCCGAGCCCGGCGCCTCGTCCGCGGCTCGGGCCGGTGCGCCGGAACAACCCGGCATCCGTGAACGTGCCCGCTGCACCCGGCGGGAACTCGGGTACCGCGCACCACCCTCGGGATGCACCTCCACCCTCGACTGGTCACGACCCGATCGTGCCGGTCAGCTCGGTGCTGGATCCCGCCGCGAAGAGGATAGGTCGGGTCGCTCCAGTGGGTGGTGTGCTGGCACCCGTCAATCCGCGTAGGGAGCGCAAGGAACGGGCGGGAAGTCCACGTGATGAGCGGGTAGGCCTCTACCCGGCGATGGCGATGCTCACCTCGTTGCTGCCGACAGGCTGAGCTGATCTCCGCGGTCAGGCTCAGCGCCTCGCCAACATGAGCACTGCCTGGTCGTATATGCTCCGGGCCTCGGCGGGCAGCTCGTTGCGCAGTACCAGGTTCTCGAGCACGGCGAACAGATCGGCGATGACATCACGCTCGTTCGTGCTCAGCTGATCAGAACGGATCTTCGTCTGGGCAAGCCTGGGCGCAGCGGGTTTCGAGGAGGCGGCGGCGTGCAGGCTGACGTCGGGTATGTACCACATCGGATGCCTTCGGACTCTCGTGCCGCGAGCATCGCGCTGGCGGCGGGCGGTGCGGGCCACTGCACGCCTGCGGACGGTGTGCCCTCGACAAGTGATATCTAAAGTACGCCGCATCCCTCGATGGCCCTGGATAGCCCATCGATAGTATTGACAATCGAATCGCCATAGCTGTAATGCCGAGGAGCTTTCGTGGTCGCGTCGTGCCTACCTGCCCAGCCCGCCCCGCGGGTGATGGTGTGGGCCGGGATGACCGCTGGGCAGGCCGAGCTGTTCCCCTCTCGCGGCGGCAGCGTTGTGAGCGCGGCAGCGGTATGACCGTCGAGGCTCAGGACGGGGTCGGAGCGCCGGACGCGTTGCAGCGGCTGTGGACGCCACACCGGATGGCCTACATCAAGGGCGAGGGCAAGTCCGGGACTGACGTCGGTGGGGAGCCGTGCCCGTTCTGCCGAATCATCACCATGGACGATGCCGCGGGTCTGGTGATCGCCCGTGGCGGTGCCGTCTACGCGGTGCTCAACCTCTACCCTTACAACCCCGGTCACCTGATGGTGGTGCCCTATCGGCATGTCGCCGATTACCCTGACCTGACTACCCAGGAGACCACCGAACTGGCCACCTTCACCCAGCGGGCCATGCTCGCCAGTCGCCGCGCGGCAGCCCCGCACGGCTTCAACATCGGGATCAATCAGGGCTCTGTCGCCGGTGCCGGCATCGCCGCGCACCTGCACCAGCACGTGGTGCCCCGGTGGGGCGGGGACGCGAACTTCATGCCCGTCGTCGGCGGAACCAAGGTACTGCCGCAGCTGCTGTCCGAGACTCACACGCTGCTGGTGGACGCATGGAAAGAACTGTCCTGAACGCCGCCCTGAACGCTCCCCTCAGCGTCCCCGCCGCTGAGGGCCCCCGACCTGTTCCCCGATAGCCCCCTCGCACGATGCTCAACACCTTCGCCCGCGCGTCGATCTGCCGGTTCGTGGATCCGGTGGGTGGTTGGTTGTCCCGTGCCGGTATCGGGCCCGACGCCGTCACGGTGACCGGCGCGATCGGGACGGTGGCTTCGGCGCTGTGGTTCTTCCCTCGCGGCCAACTGGTGGCTGACGGTGCGTTGTTCGCTGGGCTGACCTGGTGGTGCTTCGTGGTCGCGGGGGACCGGTTGTTGGCCGTGGCGGCGCTGTTCTGCCTGGTGAGCGCCCAGGTCATCTCCTACATCAAGGCCCGCGCGGCAGCCAGCGGCCTGTCGGCGGAGGGCGGGATGGCCGAGCGCGCCGAGCGATACATCATCACGCTGGTGGGAGCCTGCTTGACCGGTCTGGGCGTGCCCTTCGCGCTTGATGTCGCGTTGTGGATACTTGCCGGGTTGCAACTGGTGACCGTGACCCAGCGGATGCTCGCCGTGCGGCGCAGCGCCGGGGATCGCGAGGTCAGGTGAGCAGGCTCGCTGACCTCGGGTACGCGGCCGGGTGGCGGCTGCTCCGCTTCGCACCCGGGGGACTGGCCACTCGGGTGTTCTCAGCCGGTGCCGACCTGGCCGCGCGTCGGGACGGCCCTGGTGCTCGCCAGCTGCGCCGCAACCTGGCCCGGGTGGTACCCGACGCCACCCCGGCGGAACTCGACGCGCTGGTCCGCGACGGGTTGCGCTCCTACGCCCGGTACTGGCGGGAGGTCTTCATGTTGCCGTGGGCCGACCACGCCGCGCTGGTGGGTCGGCTGGACGGCGCGATCGAGGGGGTCAAGCACCTGAACGGCGCGCTGGCCGCCGGCCGCGGGGTGGTGGTGACGCTGCCGCACAGTGGCAACTGGGATATGGCCGGGTTGTGGCTCGTCGGGCACCACGGAGCGTTCAGCACCGTCGTCGAGCGCTTGGCTCCCGAGGCGCTCTACCAGCGATTCGTCGCCTATCGCGGCTTGCTGGGCTTCGACATCGTCCCGCTGACCGGGGCGGGGAATCCGACCCCGCGGCTGCTCCGCCGGCTGCGCGGCGGCGGAGTGGTGTGCCTGCTCGCCGACCGGGACCTCACCGGTGCCGGGACGACCGTGGAGTTCTTCGGCGGCGCCGCCCGGATGCCGCTGGGGCCGGCTCGGCTGGCTGCGGTCACCGGCGCCACGTTGCTGGTGGCCGGCTGCTGGTTCACCCCGGACGGTTGGGGCATTCGCTTCCACCCCCCGGTGCCGGTGCCGGATCGCTCAGCGGTGACGGCGGCCACCCAGACGGTCGCGGACCGCTTCGCCGCCGACATCGCCGCGCACCCGAGGGACTGGCACATGCTGCAGCCGTTGTGGATCGAGGACCTGCCCGTCACGCCGCCGCGTGAGGCGGGGTAGGAGGTCTTGTTGCGGATCGGGATGGTCTGCCCGTATTCCCTCGCCGCACCTGGCGGGGTGCAGGCGCACGTGCTGGGTTTGGCCAGGGGTCTGCGCGAGCGCGGCCACCACGTGGAGGTGCTCGCCCCGGCTCAGGCCCACAGCCCGGGCGGCTCGGGTAACCCCGATAACCCACCACTGCCGGAGTTCGTCACCCCGGCGGGTCGGGCCGTAGGGGTGCCCTACAACGGATCGATCGCCCCGCTGGCGTTCGGCCCGGTCGCGGTCAACCGGGCCTGGCGCTGGTTGCGTGACCATGACTTCGACGTGCTGCACCTGCACGAGCCCGCCGCACCGAGCCTGTCGTTGATCGTCCTGGCGCTTGCCGACCGGCCCGTGGTGGCGACCTTCCACTTCGCCACCACGCGGTCCTGGGCGCTGGCGGCGGCGCACGGCCTGCTGCAGCCCACCATGGAGAAGATCACCGCCCGGATCGCGGTGTCCCCGCTGGCTCGACGGGTGCAGGTGGAGTACCTCGGCGGGGACGCCGTGGAGATCCCCAACGGGGTCGACGTGTCGTGCTTCACCAGGGCGCGACCACTGCCCGGGTACCCGAGGGCCGGCGGCACGGTCGGCTTCGTGGGCCGCTTCGGCGAGCCCCGCAAGGGCATGCCCGTGCTGCTGGCGGCACTGCGCACGGTGGCCCGGACCCGGCTGGACCTGCGTCTGCTGGTGGTCGGTCACGGGGACGCCGCGGCACTGCGACGTGCCGCCGGACCGGCGCTGGCATCCCGGATCCGGGTGTTGGGCGCGCTCGGTGACGAAGGTAAGGCCGCGATGTTGGCCAGCGTGGACGTGCTGTGCGTCCCCGCGATCGGAGGGGAGAGCTTCGGTATCGTGCTCAGCGAGGCGATGGCTGCCGGCACCCCCGTGGTGGCCAGTGATCTTGATGCCTTCCGCTTGGTGCTCGACGGCGGGCAGGCCGGCGTGCTGGTCCCCACCGGATCACCGGCCGCGCTGTCCGCCGCGCTCGATGCTCTGCTGGATGATCCCGAAAGGCGCGCCGTGCTGGCCGCTGCCGGTCGAGCGCGGGCGGCGACCTGGGACTGGACGGTGATAGCGCGGCGAGTGGCGCAGGTCTACGAGACAGCGGTGGCCGCCGACCCGCGCCGCCTGGCTAGGGTCACGCGGTGCGAGTTGCGCGAGTAGCGGTGACCGCCGGGCTGCTGGTTGCCGGGACGAGTGCGGTGGGCGCGATGCGCGCGGCCACCCGGTTGGACCGGTTGCATGTGCGGACCGACGCGGCGTGGGCCGCTCTGGATGCCGCGCTGTGTAGCCGAGCGCGTGCGGTCAGGGGAGCGGACGGGAGTGCCGCGCTGCACCACGCGGTCGACGCGGCGCTGCTGGCCGGGTCTGATGTGGCCCTTCGGCCCGGGCCAGATCGGGTCCTTCGAGCCGTGGCGGTGGTCCGTGAGGAGGTTGAGAACGAGCTGGGGCGGGTACTCGCGGTGCTGGACCGCCGTGGGCTCGACCCCGCCTGCGCGGGCCGGCTAGCCGACGCGGAGCAGCGGGTGGTGATCGCCCGACGGGTGTACAACGACGCAGTGCGGGACACCCTGTCCCTGCGCTCGCACTACTTGGTGCGTTGGCTGCGGCTGGCCGGTACCGCAGCGGCACCGCGCTACTTCGAGATCGCCGAACCCGCGCCGCCCAGTGACGCACTCGAGCCAGCCGGCGCCGGGGCGTAGCGGGAGAAACGTCGAGTGAACACGGCGGTCCCCGAGGTCAGCCCGCGCAGGTCGACGGCGTAGCGGAGCAGCTCGGACGCCGGCACCTCGGCGCGGACCAGCATCCGGCCGGCCTGGTCGGTCTCGGTGCCCAGCACCCGAGCGCGCCGACTGGACAGGTCGCCCAGCACGGTGCCCAGGTGATCCTCGGGCATCCGCACCTCCACATCCTCCAGCGGCTCCAGCGTGACCACGGTGCCCTTCTCCGCAGCGTCCCTGAGCGCCAGCGACCCGGCGGCCTGGAAGGCCGCGTCGGAGGAGTCCACGCTGTGCGCTTTGCCGTCGACGAGCGTGACCCGGACGTCCACCAGCGGGAAACCGTTGCCGAGACCGCGTTGCATCTGCGCCCGGACGCCCTTCTCCACACTCGGGATGAACTGGTGCGGGACAGCTCCACCGACCACCTTGTCCACGAACTCGAACCCGGCTCCCTGGGGCAGCGGCTCCACCTTGATGTCGCATACCGCGTACTGGCCGTGCCCTCCAGACTGCTTGACGTGCCGCCCGTGTCCCTTGACGGGCCCCTGGGAGGATTCCGCGAAGGTCTCTCGCAGCGGCACCACGACCGGCTCCACGTCCACGTCGGCTCCTGCGGCGCGCAGCCGGGACAGCACGACGTCGGCGTGCGCCTCGCCGGTGCACCACAGCACCATCTGGTGGGTCTCGGCGTTGCGCTCCAGCCGCAGTGTCGGGTCCGCCGCCACCAATCGGCCCAGCCCGCGGGCCAGCGCGTCCTCGTCGCTGCGGCTGCGGCCCACCACCGCCACCGGCAGCAAGGGCTCCGGCATCGTCCACGGCGCCACCAGCAGGGGGTCCTGCGGCGCGGACAGGGTGTCACCGGTCTCGGCGGAGACCACCTTGGTCACCGCGCACAGGTCACCGGCCACACAGTGCGGTACCTCGCTCAACGTGCCGCCGAGCGGGGTGTAGACGTGCGCCACCCGCTCGTCGACGTCGTGGTCGGCGTGCCCGCGCTCGGTCAGGCCGCGCCCCGCGACATGCACGGGACTGTCCGGGTGCAGTGTTCCGGAGAACACCCGCACCAGGGACACCCGGCCCTGGTAGGGGTCGACGGTGGTGCGCACCACCGCTGCCACCAGCGGTGCGGCGGGGTCGACGTCCACCGCGGGATAAGCCGAGCCGTCGGGACGGGTCACCGGGGGAGCAGCGTGCCTGCTCGGGGCCGGGAAGGCGCCGGTGAGCACCTCGAGGAGTTCGGCCAGGCCCAGCCCGGTGCCGGCGCATGCCGGGATCACCGGGTGGAACGAGCCGCGGCTGACCGCGGTCTCCAGGTCGTCGATCAGCACGTCGGCGTCGAGGTCCGCACCACTGAGGTAGCGGTCCATCAGCGACTCGTCCTCGCTCTCGGCGATGATCCCCTCGATGAGCTCGTTGCGGGCCAAGGCGAACTCATCAGGGTCCACGGCGCTGCTCACCTCGTGAGGCTCGCCTTCGCGTGGCGGGTACCCGCCGTGGTAGTCGAACAGGCGCTGCGACAGCAGCCCCACCAAACCGGTCACCACGCCGGCGCCGTCGCGCACCGGCAGGTACAACGGCAGCACCCCGGCGCCGAAGGCCGCCCGGCAGGCGGCGATCACCCCGTCCAGGTCGGCCCGCGGGTGGTCCAGCCGGCTGGCCACCACCACCCGAGGCATCCCGGCCTCGGCGCACTCCCGCCACAGCGCGACGGTGGCGGGGTCGATGCCCTCCCCGGAGGAGACCACGAACAGCGCCGCGTCGGCCGCCCGCAGCCCGGCTCGCAGCTCGCCTACGAAATCGGCGTAGCCAGGGGTGTCGACCAGGTTGATTTTGATGTCGGCGTGCCGCAGCGGCGCGATAGCCAGTGTCACCGACCGTTGTTGGCGCACCGCAGCGGGATCGTGGTCGCACACCGTGGTGCCGTCCGCGATCGTGCCCGCGCGGCTGATCGCGCCAGTGGCCACCAGCAGCGCTTCGGCCAAGGTCGTCTTCCCCGCCCCGGACGGCCCGACCAGGGCCACATTGCGGATCCGGGACGGGTCCAGCGCCGCCGCGGCCGAATCAACACGCTCTGCGTTGCCTCTTGTGCGCATGGAATCCCACCCTCAGCTGTGCGGGCTCGTGTGTTCGATCTCACACTGGTGCGGCGATCCAGGCAATCCCCTAGGCGGTCCTCACTCGCGCCGCTCTCCGTAACCCCGACGTACGATCGAGTACTGGTAACCCGGCCGTGAGGAGCGAACCCGCCGTGCCCGCCGAGAACAGCAACGCTGAGCGTCAGGTCGGCACCACGCTGGTCAAGCGGGGGATGGCGGAGATGCTGAAGGGCGGTGTGATCATGGATGTGGTCACGCCGGAGCAGGCTCGGATCGCCGAGGACGCTGGCGCGGTGGCCGTCATGGCGCTGGAGCGCGTCCCCGCCGATATTCGCGCGCAGGGCGGCGTGGCGCGGATGAGCGATCCAGACATGATCGCCAGGATCATGGGCGCAGTGTCCATTCCGGTGATGGCCAAGGCCCGCATCGGACACTTCCTTGAAGCACGGGTACTGCAGGCGATCGGCGTGGACTATGTCGACGAGTCTGAGGTGCTGACCCCGGCCGATGAGGCCCACCACATCGACAAGCTCGCCTTCACCGTGCCGTTCGTGTGCGGCGCCACCACTCTCGGGGAGGCGCTGCGCCGGATCTCCGAGGGTGCCGCCATGATCCGGTCCAAGGGTGAGGCCGGGACCGGCAACGTCGTCGAGGCGACCCGGCACATTCGCTCGATCCGCTCCGGCATCCGCTCCCTGGCCGCGATGCCCCCCGAGGAGCTGCCCGCGGCGGCCAGGGAGCTGGCCGCCCCCGTGGAGCTGGTCCGCGAGGTCGCCGCTGCGGGTTCGTTGCCGGTGGTGCTGTTCACCGCGGGGGGTATCGCCACCCCTGCCGACGCGGCGATGATGATGCAGCTCGGCGCCGAGGGGCTGTTCGTCGGCTCGGGCATCTTCAAGTCGGGCGACCCCGCCAAGCGCGCGGAGGCGATCGTCAAGGCGACCACGTTCCACGACGACCCGGAGCTGGTGGCGAAGGTGTCCCGGGGGTTGGGTGAAGCGATGGTGGGGATCGATCTCGGCGAGCTGCCGGGCGCGGCGCGGCTGGCCCAGCGCGGCTGGTGAGCACCGGGGAAGGCACGGCCGACGCGCAGGCGCTGCTGCTGTCCGCGACCGCGAGCACGCGGCTGCGCACTCCGGGGCCCGAAGGCGGGGCCGCCCGGAGTTCCCGAATCAGCCGCGGGACCATACTGGTGCACGCCGATCTGCACAACCACACGTTGCTCTCCGACGGTGCGGGTGACCCGGCGCAGGCGTTCCCCTCGATGCGCGACGCCGGCCTGGACGTCGCCGCGCTCACCGACCACGCCGTCCGCGGCGCCGCGCTGGAGGGTACCGGCGCGGGCGCCGCCCCGTGGGTCGGGTTGGACCGGGCTGGCTGGCGGCGCACCGGGGAGCTCGCGCAGGCCTATGACCGGCCCGGCGAGTTCACCGCGATCCGCGGCTTCGAGTGGTCGCATCCGCGCCTGGGGCACGTCAACGCATGGTTCACGGATGACTTCACCGACGTCGCGACCCACGGGGCGATGGGTGAGCTGTACGCCTGGTTGACCACGGTCGGTCGGCGCAACAACGGTGTGCCTGTCGCCGGACTTGCCGGTTTCAACCACCCGGGCCGGGAGGACGGCCGGTTCGCCGGCTTCCGCTACGAGGCCGCGGCCGCCGAGCAGCTGGTCAGCCTGGAGATGTTCAACCGCACGGACGACTACCTGTTCCAGGGCGTCGCGGCGGGTGCCACCTCGCCGTTGGTGGCCTGCCTGAATGCCGGCTGGCGGCCCGGGCTGCTGGGAGTCAGCGACGAGCACAGCGCCCACTGGGGCTTACAACCCGGCACGGGACGCGCCGGGTTGTGGGTGATCGAGCACAGTCGGGCCGGAGTCGCTGAGGCGTTGCGAGCCCGGCGATTCTTCGCCACCCGGGTCGCCGGGTTGCGGGTGGACGCCACCGCCGGTGGGGCGCGAATGGGTTCGGTACTGCGGCATCACCAGGGATCCGTTGAGTTCGTCCTCGACGTCGACGGCGGGCCGTCCTGGACCGGCCGGGCGCTGCAGACACAGGTGCTGCGCCCGGCCACCCCAGTGCCCGCGGTGGCCGACGTGGTCGAGGTGCGCTGCGGTGCCCTCGCCCGCTTCACCGTGCCGATGAGCATCGAAGACGGTCCCTGGGCGGTTCTGCGCCTGGCCGATCCGGACACTCCCCGTGACCTCCAAGCCCCCGCCGATCACCCCGCCAACAACCACGCGATCGCCTACACCAGCCCCTGGTTCCTGCGGCCCTGACCGCTGCGCGGGTGGAAACTCGACTTCTCGATCGCAATCAGCAGACGGGCCGTTACGCTGAGAGCAGAACAGGTGACCGTACGCACCCGGCAGGGAGTAGGAAGGAACGGCAACCAAAACCTGATCCGGGAGTTTGTATGCCGCGCGCGGATGTCACTGTTCCTACCGAGGACGGCGCGTGCGCCGTCACCCTGCACACACCAGCGAGCCGCGGCAGTTGGCCGGCGGTCATCCTGTACCCGGATGCCGGCGGGGTGCGGGAGACCTTCCACTCCATGGCCGATCGACTCACCGGGCTCGGCTACGCGGTGCTTCTTCCCGACGTCTTCTACCGCAGCGTCGGCTTCGCGCCGTTCGACCTGGCCACGGTGTTCAGCGATCCGGCGGAGCGGTCGCGGCTGTTGTCATTGGCGGCGAGTGTGCGCACCGAGATGGTCGTGCGCGACACGGGTGTGTTCCTGGATTTTCTCGCTGATCGACCAGAGGTGTCCGCTACCGGTGTCGGAACCACCGGGTATTGCATGGGAGGGCGGATGTCGCTGCTCGCGGCCGGACACTACCCTGGTCGGGTCGCCGCGGCGGCGTCGTTCCATGGTGGTCGCCTTGCCGCCGCCGATGACCCGGACAGCCCTCACTTGCTGGCGGAACGGATCAGCGCGACCATCCACGTCGCCGCGGCTGAGAACGATGAGTCCTTTCCGCCCGAGCAGTACCAACGGCTGGAACAGGCCCTCATCGCGGCCGGGGTGAAACACACCATCGAGACCTACCCAGCCGCGCACGGGTTCGCAGTGCCCGACAACCCGACCTATGACGAGAGCGCTGACGAGCGGCATTGGACAGCACTGACCGACCTCTATGCGGCGAGCCTCCAGAAGTAATCGGGTTGTCACGGGGTGGTCAGGAAGCCGCGGAACCGGGGCGCCAGCCACGGTTTGCGGCCCCAGGCCATCAGCTGGCCCGTGGCAATGGCCTGCCATTGACTGTGCCGGTTCCAGAACACCAGCAAAAACGCCACCGGGGCGGCCGAGAGATGGCAGTCGATCCGGCGGGCTGAGGGCGTCTGGACCCGTAGCGCGCTGTCGTGGAAAACGAAATGGAGATGAAACCGGCTCCCACCGCGGATACGCACGTCGAACGTGGCGCGCACACCGGCGACGGTGTCGGGATTGACCAGCTTTCGAGTATCGGCACCCAGGAGGAGCGGGAGGAAGAAGCGGTCCATCACCAGCACCGCGTGGGTCGGGTTGATCCGCCCGGGCCGTCCTGCCGCCCGGGCGATGTCATAGCCGTGCACGACGGTCTCGTTGAGCAGGTGGCCGGTGAACGCCGACAGGGGCAGGGTGACGCCCCGGATCAGCCAGGGACGCGGCTCATCAGGAGACCGACCAGCGCACTCGGCGAAGTACTGTTGCGCGCGGGCTTCGATACGGTCAGCCAGCACGCCCAGGTCACGTTCCGGGTCGGCTCGCACCATCCGGGTGGTCACTGCGCCGAGGTCGGCGACATCCCGCACCGGCGCCTCACCCGCCACCCCGGCCCGGTCGGGTACCAGCTCGTCGAAGCCTGACCGGTCTCCTCGCGCCAGGCCGGGTATCCCCAGCCAGACCTGCGACAGATGCAGGGCGACCTCAGCGAGGTTCCAGTGACCCACCACAGCGGCGGCGCCCGGATCACGGATGGACCGCAACAGGGCTGTCACCCGCCCCACCTCATCGCGCAAGGCATCCTGGCAGTGCTGCCAGTCCACGCTCGATGCGCTCACCACCATGGCACCTCCCCGCACTCGCCGCACCCTAAGTAGGCAGCGACTGATAACCAACGATGCCTGTAAAGTAGTAATCGGCTGATAACCTGTCAAGATGGGTGACGAGGCGGTGGCGACGGCGCCGCGGCGCCGGATGACCGCCGCGCAGCGCGAACAGCAACTGCTGCGGGCCGCGGTGACCGCCTTCGCCAGCGGTGGCTACACCGGCACCACCACCGACCAGGTGGCGCGGCTCGCCGGCGTCTCCCAGCCCTACGTCCTGCGGCTGTTCGGATCCAAGCAAGCGCTGTTTCTGGCCACCTACCGGCATACCGGGTCCCGCATCCAGGACACCTTCCGTTCCGCCACCGCGACCCTGCCACCCGAGGCGGACGTGCCTGACCGGTTGGCCGCGTTGGGTCGTGCCTACCTGGAGCTGGCCCGCGACCGAGACCTCTTACTCGTTCTCCTGCACGGTTTCATGGCCGCCGCCGACCCGGCACTCGGGCCGGCCATGCGCCGCTGCATGATCGACATTTACCGCCTGGTCCGCACGCTCACCGGCGCCAACGCCGAACAGGCCCGGGATTTCGCCGCCCACGGCATGCTCATCAACACCCTGGTGGCGCTGCAGATGCCCGAACACCTCGACGAGGACCCCGCCGCCACCGAACTCGTCCACCACACACTGCAGCCACCGGTAGACCCCACCTGACCCACTGGCGACCACCCGAATCTCGCTGCGGCCTGCTCCCGGGTCAGGCCGGCCTCCTCGCGCGGACTGGGCGCAATTGCGCACAAATGCCGCTATCCTCACCAATGTGGCAGGGGACGGGACCGCTGTGGAGGTTCGGGAGCTCGTCAAGCGCTACCCGAAGGCGCAGGTCGACGCGGTCGACCGGTTGAGTTTCGCGGTGGCCGATGGGGAGATCTTCGGGCTGCTCGGGCCGAACGGGGCCGGTAAGTCCACCACGATCGGGGTGCTGACCACCCGGGTCCGTCCGACGGGCGGGCAGGCGCTGATCGCGGGTGTGGATGTGGTGGCCGCGCCGCGGACCGTACGCGGCCTGCTCGGCGTGGTCCCGCAGCGCAACAACCTGGACCGGTCGCTGTCGGTCCGGCAGAATCTGCTGTTCCACGCCGCGTACCACGGCGTGCCGCCCCGGGTCCGCACGCCGAGGGCCGAGGCGTTGCTGGAGCAGTTCGCGCTGACCGACCGGGCCGATGACAAGCCGGAGTTCTTCTCCGGCGGGCAGAACCAGCGGATGATGATCGCCCGGGCGCTGATGCACGACCCGAGGGTGCTGTTCCTGGACGAACCCACCACCGGGCTGGACCCGGCCGCCCGGCTGTTCGTCTGGGACCGCATCCGGGAGCTGCGCGAGGCGGGCGTGACGATCGTGCTGACCACCCACGCTATGGACGAGGCGGCGGCACTCGCCGACCGGGTCGGCATCGTCGACTCCGGGCGGCTGCTCGCGCTGGACACCCCGGCCGCTCTGGCCCGCGGGCTAGCCACCAGCGCCACGCTGGCGCTCACAGTCGAGCCAGCCGACGAGGGCGCAACGGCGGGATTGCTCGAGGCGCTGGGTACCCTGGCCGGGGTGCAGCGGTGCGAGCAGATCGACACCGAGGGGGCCGCGCACACCATCCGGCTCTCCCTCACCAGCGATGCGGCGGGAATGGTCGCCCCGGCCGCCGCCGCGGTGGCGGAGGTCGGTGGCCGGTTGACCGCGATAGAGATCGGCGAGGCCACTTTGGAGGACGTGTTCCTCGACCTGACCGGAAGGACGTTGCGGTGACGACCACAACCGCTCCCGAGCTCGCTGAGCGTGCCGTCGAGGTGGTGCGGGGGCCGTCGGTGATGCTGATGCTGCGCTCGTTCGGCTCGGTGCTGCGCCGCGATATCGTGGTCACCGGTAAGAACCTGGTGGCGTTCTTGGCCCAGGTGCTGTTGCAGCCGGTGTTCTTCCTGTTCGTGTTCGGCAAGTTGCTGACCGGCCTCGGCTACACCAGCGGTAACTACGCCAGCCTGCTGTTCCCCGGCCTGGTCGCGCTGACCGCGACCGTCACCGCGATCCAGGCGGTGGCGTTCCCGCTGATGGCGGAGTTCGGCTGGACCAAGGAGATCGAAGACCGGCTGCTGGCTCCGTTGCCATTGTGGGCTGTCGCAGCGGAGAAGGTGGCCTTCGCCGCGCTACGGGCCCTGGTCGCCTCGGCGGTGATGTTCCCGATCGGTATCGGCGTGCTCGGCTCGATCCCCTACCGGGCCGCCGGACTGGGGCTGCTGGTCGGCGTGGCGCTGCTCGGCAGTCTGGTCGGGGCGTGCATCGGCATGACGATCGGCACGTTCGTGCCACCGGCGAAGATTAATATCGTGTTCGCGTTGATCTTCACTCCGCTGCTGTTCACCGGCGCCACCCAGTACCCGTGGCTGTCGCTGGGTCACCTGCGCTGGTTTCAGGTGATGACCGCCGCCAACCCGATCACCTATGTCAGCGAGGGCATGCGGGCCGCGTTGGTACCGAACATCCCGCACATCCCGGGGTGGATCTGCCTGCTCGTACTGGCCGGCTCGCTGGCGCTCTTCGGTACCCTCGGCATGATCGGCTTCCGGCGCCGCGCGATGGACTAGTGGCTCGATCGGGGGCATGCCGCGCCGCGGGCCAAGCGGCCTACTCTGGAGTTTGTGCTCGAGGACGGTCCGCTGGTGGGGGTGCTCGGGTTGCAGGGTGATGTGCGGGAGCATCAGCGGGCACTGGGCGGTTGCGGGATGCGCAGTACGGTGGTGCGCCGGCCTGCGGAGCTCGCTGAGGTGGATGCGCTCATTCTGCCTGGCGGCGAGTCCACCACGATGAGTCGGTTGCTGGTCGCCTTCGACCTGATGGAACCACTGCGGGTCCGGCTGGCCGAGGGGATGCCGGCCTACGGCTCCTGCGCGGGGATGATCCTGCTGGGCCGGGAGGTCCTCGACGGCCGGCCCGACCAGCGGCAACTCGCGGCCTTGGACGTCGTGGTGCGCCGTAACGCGTTCGGTCGCCAGGTCGACTCGTTCGAGGCCGATCTCGACTTCGCCGGGGTACCCGGCGCCCCGGTTCGGGCGGTGTTCATCCGCGCCCCCTGGGTGGAGCAGGCCGGTTCCGGCGTCGAGGTGCTGGCCAGGGTGCCCGACGTGCCGGCTGCCGGCGCCGCCGCCGGTATGATCGTGGCGGTTCGGCAGCGCTGTGTGCTGGCCACCGCGTTCCATCCGGAGCTGACCGGCGACTGGCGGGTGCACCAGCTCTTCGCTGAGATGGTCCGGCGGTGTAGTAGCGACCGAGTGCAGTGGCGCCCGGGTGAACGCACTCGGGTGAGAGTGGCAAGCGAGAAAGAGCAGGTATGAGCGGCCATTCAAAATGGGCGACCACCAAGCATAAGAAGGCCGTGGTCGATGCCAAGCGCGGCAAGCTCTTCGCGAAATTGATCAAGAATATCGAGGTGGCGGCGCGCACCGGTGGTGGTGACCCGGACGGCAACCCGACGCTGTACGACGCGATCCAGAAGGCCCGCAAGACCTCGGTGCCCACCGACAACATCGAGCGAGCGGTGAAGCGTGGCTCCGGTGCCGATGCCGGCGGCGTCGATTACCAGACGATCATGTATGAAGGGTACGGACCCGGCGGAGTGGCGCTGCTCGTCGAATGCCTCACCGACAATCGCAACCGGGCGGCCTCCGAGGTCCGCACCGCGATGACCCGCAACGGCGCCGCGATGGCCGATCCCGGGTCGGTGTCGTTCCTGTTCAGCCGCAAGGGCCTGGTGCTCGTGCCCCATCAGAAGGGCATCTCCGAGGACGACGTGCTGACCGCGGTGCTCGACGCCGGCGCTGAGGAGGTCAACGACCTGGGCGAGTCCTTCGAGGTGGTCTCCGAGCCGACCGACCTCATCGCGGTGCGCACCGCGCTGCAGCATGCCGGCATCGACTACGACTCCGCCGACGCGAGCTTCCTGCCCTCGGCGAGCACCCCGTTGGACGCCGAGAGCGCCCGCAAAGTCTTCAAGCTGATCGACGCCCTAGAGGACTGCGACGACGTCCAGAACGTCTACGCCAACTTCGACCTCTCCGACGACGTGCTGGCGGTGTTGGGCTAGGCGGTGTGTGGGCGGGGTTCAGCGGTCGGTGACCTGTCCGTGGTCGAGTTCGATGTGCCGGTTTGTCTGTACCGCTTGGAGCATGCGGCGGTCGTGCGTGACCAGCAGCAAGGTGCCGGGGTAGGTCGCGAGCGCCGATTCGAGCTGCTCGATAGCGGGCAGGTCGAGGTGGTTGGTCGGCTCGTCGAGAACCAGCAGGTTCACTCCGCGTGCCTGCAGCAGCGCGAGCGCAGCCCGGGTGCGCTCGCCGGGGGAGAGGGTCGCCGCGCGCCGAGGGACCTGCCCGGCGCGCAGCCCGAACTTCGCCAGGAGGCTACGCGCGTCCGCCGGCACCAGGCCGGACGCGGCACCGAACGCATCGAGCAGCGACGCCTCGCCGAGGAACAGCCCCCGAGCCTGGTCGATCTCGCCGACGACCACGCTGGGGCCCAGCGTGGCGCTTCCCTCAGCCAGCGGCAATCGACCGAGCAGCGCACCCAGCAGGGTCGACTTGCCCGAGCCGTTGGCCCCGGTGATGGCGACCCGGTCCGCCCAGTCGATCCGCAGGTCGACCGGCCCGAGCGTGAACGTTCCTCGGCGCACCACCGCACCACGCAACACGGCTACCACCGCCCCGGCACGCGGCGCGGCGCTGATCTCCATCCGCAGTTCCCACTCCTTGCGCGGCTCCTCGACCACCTCCAGCCGCTCGATCAGCCGATCGGTCTGGCGGGCCTTGGCGGCCTGCTTCTCGCTCGACTCGATGCGCCCGGCGCGGATGTTCTTGTCGTTGTCAGGGGCCTTGCGCCGGGCGTTGCGCACGCCCTTCTCGGCCCACGCCCGCTGAGTTCGGGCCCGCGCCTGAAGCGCCGCGCGGGTATCGGCGTACTCCTCGAACTCCGCCCGGGCGTGCCGGCGGATCACCTCGCGCTCCTCCAGGTACGCGGTGTACCCACCGCCGTAGTGGCGTACCCGCTGCTGCGCGAGGTCCAGCTCGAGCACTCGGTGCACCGACCGGGCCAGGAACTCCCGGTCGTGGCTGACCAGGACCGTCCCGGCCCGCAAGCCGGCAACGAACTCCTCTAACCGGCGCAGGCCATCCAGGTCGAGGTCGTTGGTCGGCTCGTCGAGCAGGAAGATGTCGTACCGGCTCAGGAGCAGCGACGCCATCCCGGCGCGGGCGGCCTGCCCGCCGGAGAGCGCGGTCATCGGCTGCTCGAGGTCCACCGCCAGCCCGAGGTCCGCGCTGACCCGCTCGGCCCGCTCCGCCACGTCCGCCCCGCCCAGGCTCAACCACCGGTCCAAGGCGGTGGCGTATGCGTCGTCCGCTCCAGGGGTACCGGCGGCCAACCGCTCGGCGCAGTGGTCCAGGTCGCGCTGTGCGGTCGCGACACCAGTACGCCGGACCAGGAAGGCGCGCACCGTCTCCCCCGGGCGGCGGTCGGGCTCCTGAGGCAGGTACCCGACCGTCGCCGTCGGCGGGTGCAGCAGCATGCCGCCGTGCTCGGGTGGCTCCAAGCCCGCGAGGATACGCAGCAGCGTCGACTTGCCCGCGCCGTTGGGACCGACCAGCCCGATCACGTCACCCGGCGCCACCACGAGGTCCAGCCCGGAGAACAGAACCTGACCTCCATGACCAGCGGACAGCCCCTTTGCGATCAGCGTGGCGCTCATGAGAACCCCATGCTATCCGGAGCATTCAACCGCCTTGAGCCTGCTAGCTTGCGTGAGCCTGGGCCGGTGTGTCGCTGCCCAGGACGCCGCGACAACGGTTACGCTTCGAACGAATGTTCGTTCGTTGTGGGAGGTTGCGGTGCGGGTGCTGGGGGTGGATCCGGGGCTCACCCGCTGCGGGCTGGGGGTGGTTGATGGGGGGAGTGGTCGGGCGGTTAGCTGTGTGGCGGTCGATGTCGTGCGGACCTCGCCTGAGATGGACCTCGGTGCGCGGCTGGTCGCGGTGGCCGATGTCGTGGAGCGTTGGCTGACGGAGCACCGTCCCGACGTGGTCGCGGTGGAGCGGGTGTTCAGCCAGCACAATGTGCGCACCGCGATGGGGACCGCGCAGGTCGGCGGAGTCGTGGCCCTGATCGCGGCCCGCCGAGGGCTGACGGTCGTCTTCCACACCCCCAGCGAGGTCAAAGCCGCCGTCACCGGGTCTGGCCGAGCTGATAAGGAACAGGTCACCACCATGATCACTCGATTGCTCGCGCTGCCCGCCAAGCCACGGCCGGCGGACGCCGCCGACGCGCTGGCGCTGGCGGTCTGCCACCTGTGGCGAGCCCCGATGACCCAACGTCTCGCGCAGGCGCGGGCCCAGTCGGCGCGCCTGGCCGCAGCCCACCGGGCCAGGCTGGCCGCCGCGGCCCGGCAGGCAGGAGCGGCGCGGTGATCTCCTCGGTGCGTGGACCGGTGCTCTCCGTCGAATTGGATCACGCCGTGGTCGAGGTCGGCGGTGTCGGGTTGGCGGTGCACGCCGTTCCGGCCACCCTGGCCACCTTGCGGCGTGGTGAACAGGCACGCCTGGCCACGTCGCTGGTGGTGCGCGAGGACTCGTTGACCTTGTACGGCTTCGCCGACGCTGCGGCCCGGGAGTTGTTCGTGCTGCTGCAAACCGTCTCCGGGGTGGGGCCACGGCTCGCTCTGGCGATGCTCGCCGTTCTCGAGCCGGACACGTTGCGAACCGCACTCGCCGAGGGCGATCTCCCGGTGCTCACCCGGGTACCGGGCATCGGGCGCAAGGGCGCGGAGCGGCTGGTGGTGGAGCTGCGGGACAGAGTCGGGGTGCTCGCACCCGCCGCATCGGGGTCGGTCACCCGCGGCAGTGGTGCGGTGCGGATCGAGGTGACCGAGGCGCTGGTCGGGCTCGGGTTCGCGGCCCGGCAAGCCGAGCAGGCCGTGAACGCTGTGCTGGCCGACGCCGATCTCGAGGCGGCGCATCCCTCGGATACCTCCGAAGTGCTGCGCAACGCGCTGACCCGGCTGGGCCGAAACCGGTGAGCACCCCGCGACCGGTCTCGGCCGTGGTGGACCCGGCGGACGTCGAGCTGGAGACCACCCTGCGGCCACGCCGGTTGCCTGAGTTCATCGGGCAGGCCCGGGTGCGCGAGCAGCTGGAACTGGTCCTGGAGGGCGCCCGGCGGCGTGGCGCCGCACCGGATCACGTGCTGCTGTCCGGCCCCCCGGGGTTGGGCAAGACGAGTCTGGCGATGATCATCGCCGCGGAGATGGGCAGCGCGATCCGGGTGACGTCGGGACCGGCGTTGGAACGCGCCGGGGACCTCGCGGCGATGCTGTCCAACCTCGTCGAGGGTGACGTGCTGTTCATCGACGAGATCCACCGGGTGGCTCGGCCCGCCGAGGAGATGCTCTACCTCGCGATGGAGGACTTCCGGGTCGACGTGATGGTCGGCAAGGGCCCCGGGGCCACCTCCATCCCGCTGGAGATCGCCCCGTTCACCCTGGTCGGGGCGACCACTCGATCCGGTGCGCTGACCAGCCCCCTGCGTGACCGGTTCGGGTTCACCGCGCATATGGAGTTCTACGAGCCTCACGAGCTCGAGCTGGTGCTGCACCGCTCGGCGGGCATCCTCGGGGTGGATCTGCGCCCCGATGGCGGCACCGAGATCGCCGGCCGTTCCCGGGGCACGCCCCGGATCGCCAATCGCCTGCTGCGCCGGGTTCGTGACTACGCCGAGGTCCGGGCTGACGGCGCGATCACCCTGGAGGTGGCCCGCGCCGGCCTGGCCGTCTATGACGTCGACGAGCTTGGCCTGGACCGGCTGGACCGCGCCGTGCTCACCGCCCTGGTGCGCACCTTCGGTGGTGGGCCGGTCGGGGTGTCCACCATCGCCGTCGCCGTCGGCGAGGAGCCGGCTACCGTGGAGGAGGTGTGCGAGCCTTTCCTGGTCCGCGCCGGCATGCTTGCCCGCACCCCGCGTGGCCGGGTGGCCACCGCGGCCGCCTGGCGACACCTGCGGCTGCAGCCGCCCGCCGATGCTCTCGCGGACCCCGTACCCACCCTGTTCGAGCCGTGAGATTTAGAACCCGCCTAGCCACAATCCGACTCCGACGATGAGAACTCCGCCGAAAACGACCTGGATGAGGGAGCAGCGCAGGGAGACCTCCAGGTAGCGCTTGCGGATGAGGGCGATCACCGCGAGCTCAATGGCGACTACGACAGCCGCGAAGGCCAGCGCGACTGCTCGGTCGGAGATCAAGAACGGTAAGGCGTGAAAGACACCACCCACGGTCGTCATCACCCCGGTGATCGAGCCTCGGGTGCTGGCCGACCCCCGACCGGTCTGGCCGCCGTCATCGGAGAGCGCTTCGGACAGCCCCATGCTGATGCCGGCTCCCAGCGCGGTAGCCAGCCCGACCAGCAGCGCGGCGTGCGAGCTCGACAGCAAGGCGACGGCGAAGATAGGTGCGAGTGTCGACAGCGTTCCGTCGATGAGCCCTACCAGACCCGGCTGGACGTACTGGAGTATGAAAGCTCGCTCATCCGCCTTGCTGCGGCGTCGCGAGGTGTTCGCGAAGCCGGCGCCCAGCTGTATCGCTGGGCCGGCGGTGGTCATCACGGGGGCCATCGTGGTTGTTGCTCCGGCAGAGGCGAAGCTCATACCGGTAGCGGTGCCGCCACCGGAGATCAGGGCCGAGGGGCCCGAGGCGCGGGTGTTCAGGGCGTGGGCGCTCGGTCTGCAGCGAGGCCTGGAGTAGCGGTGTGATGGCAACGCGTCCATCCTTTCTTCGGCGACTGCTGGCGGAACCCTAGGGAATCGGCCGTTATCGCTTCGAAACCTGAGAGCGCTGGTTTCGCCGCAGCGCCCACAGGTCTGTGGCGGGCGACGGGGGACGCGCTGGTTGCTCCGATCGGCGGCGGTCGCTGCTCCATTCGGACGGTGCCGTGTTCAGGGTGCCGGTCGGCAGTGCCGATGCGGGAGCCGTCGTCGCCCATGCGGGAGCCGTCGACACCGGGGATCCGCCGACGCCGGGGACGCGTCGGCGGCGCGACCTGGCACACTCGGTACCGCAACACTGACGGTGATCGGAGAACCATGGACCCCCAGCTCCTGCCGCTGCTGCTCATCGCCGTGCTCGCGCTTTTATTGATCATGAATTCTCGCCGGCAGAAGCGGGCGGTGGCTGATGCGCGAGCGTTGCAGAGCGCGTTGACCGACGGCGACCGGGTGGTGACCACCTCCGGCCTGCACGCAACCGTCGTAGGCAGCGCGGAGGAGACGACGGTCGACCTGGAGATCGCTCCGGGAGTGCGCACCAGGTGGTTGCGTGTCGCGATCCGAGAAAAGATCACTGATGACACTGACGAGTCGGCCGCTGCCACCGCGTCGCTGGTACCCCCCATCGACGGCAGCACCAGCACCGACAGCTCCTGAGGGGCCCGGTTCGGGGGTGTTACACTCTGTGCCGACCTGGACTGGCCGCCGCTGCCGTCAACAGCGACCGGCCTTAGAACTATCCTGGGCCTGGTGGCCTATCGCAGCCGTCAGGCCAGGCTGGTCCTAACTGCTGGAGCCGCGCTGGACCTTGCGGCCCACAGCGATGACCCGAGGTGTCGGCTGTGTGAATTACCGTTCTGCCACCGATGTTAATGCGGTGGAGATCGAAAACTGGCAGGACCAAGATTACACTGGCGGTTATTCCGGGCTTGGTGAGCTGTATTATATGCCGGTCGGCTGATTGACGGATTCGCGGAAAAGTTGGCATGATTTCTTTTTGGCGAATTACTGGTCGCATGGAATTCTTGGTCGCATGATGGGTTTTACTTGCCCGGCTTTGACTTGCCTGATCGTGACGGTGGTCGTTGCGGGATGTGCCAGTCCGGAGCAGGATGTGGCCGGTCTGGAGGTGTGGACAAGTCCCTGGATGGTGAGCCCGTGATAGGTCAATCGCTGACCATCGCGGACATGAACATGCTTGTGTTGCCGCTGGATCCATACCGACGCTTGTCAGGGAACCTGCAGGCCAGCACGAAGGCCGAACAGCTGCTGCTGAGCCACTGCCTGAAGCGTTTCGGGTTCGATGTTCCGCCCCAGATTTCGCCTTCCGCTCAGCCTTCAGGCAATGCGCAGCTGTACGGCATCGTAGACACGCAGTCGGCCGAGTCTCGTGGCTACCACGGACCTACCCACAACGTGGGTGAACAGCCGCAGGCCGATCCGTATTCGCCGGCGGCCCATGCCGTGATCATTGGCGAGGGTCAGCGCAGCTACGGTGGGCAGCAGGTACCAGAGGGCGGGTGCCTCGGTGAGGCGGAGCGCACCTTGGCCGAAGGCGCGCCGACGGTCGAAGACCCGATTCTCGCTGATCGCCTCGCCAATGAGAGTTGGTTGCGCTCGCAGCAGGACAGTCGGGTGCTGAAAGTTTTCGCCGAATGGAGTACCTGCATGAAGCGGGCCGGGTTTGATTACGTGAATCCCCGGAAAGCAAACAACGATCCAGAGTTCGTTTCCGGTGAGCCGACTTCAAAAGAGATCGCTGTGGCGGTGGCCGATGTGCGATGCAGGAATCAGGTCAACCTGAGAAACGTGTGGGCCACGGTCCACGCGGCCTATGAACGAAGGGCGCTTGAGCGGCACGCGGCTGCGCTGGCGGTGATGAAGAAGAATATCGAGACCCGAGAGAAGAACGCTGCCGCTGTACTGGCCAGGGCGTGGCAGGCACCACGCGGGCGCTGACCGGACGAGCCCACAGCCGCCAGTGCCCCGGGGGCGCATAGACGGCAGCGTTCGCCCGACAAGTCCTGACCTGGTTTGGGCAGTGTACGCTGCGCATCCGGCCCCCACCGCACGTGCTGAACGGCAGCGCTGGCACAGTTAGAGACTGCGGTAGGTCGCCGTTGTTGGCACCCGGCGTAGTCAGATCTGAATGAGGAGAACCTCACCGTGGCACCACCGGCGGGGCGATTCCGCCCCTCGCGAGGATTGGTGATCTTCGCAGGGATCGTTGCGGTCCTGTACTCGTTGGTTTTTTTCACCGGCGGCGGGGATCCCACCCCCAAACTGGGCATCGACCTACAGGGCGGCACCCGGGTGACCCTCACCGCCCGCACCGTCGACGGACGGCCACCATCGCGGGAGTCGCTGGACCAAGCTCGCACGATCATCGGTAAACGAGTGAACGACATCGGGGTAAGCGGGGCAGAGGTCGTCCTTGATGGGAATAACCTGGTCGTCACGGTGGCGGGCGCGAACGGTGACCAGGCTCGCACGCTCGGGCAGACCGCTAAGCTGTACTTCCGACCGGTGATCTTCGAGGAGCCGGCCGGGGCGCCTGTGCCGGTTCCCAGTGGTCAGCTTCCTGGCGCTGGCGGGCCTGCCCGACCTGGAGGGTCTCAGCAGCCTCCTGCCTCCAGTTCCGCACCGCAACCGGTCCGGCCGCAGCAGGTCCAGCCGCCGCCGCCGTCGGGCGAGCCGACGCCGCCGCCGACGCCCGGGGGACCGTCGACGCCCGCGGCACCGCCCGCCAGCGCACCGCCTCGAGTCGGTAACCCTCCGGCTGATTCGGCCGACCCGCAGGCCGCCGAGCAGATCCGGCTGGCCCGGGCGCGTCTGCAGAGTCAGGACCCGGCTGTGCAGCAGCAGGCACTGGCCGCACTGAACTGCGCGGCTTCCAATCCCCTGCGCGGCAACGACGACCCGAACCTGCCGTTGATCACCTGCGACCAGCACCATACCGCCAAGTACCTGCTCGGGCCGGCGTTCCTGTCCGGCGAGCAGATCTCCAACGCGTCGGCGGGTGCGAACCAGAACGGCACCGGATACGAGGTGGCGCTGAGGTTCAAGCGCCAAGGTGAGGACACCTGGGCTCAGTACACCGCGAACAACATCGGCAAGCAGGCCGGATTCCTGCTGGACAGCGAAGTGGTGTCGGCGCCGGTGATCCAGGCGGCGATCCTGCCCGGCCGGCAGACCAGCATCACCGGCAGCTTCACCCAGGCCGAGGCCCAGAACCTGGCCACTGCACTCAAGTACGGTTCGCTGCCGCTGTCCTTCCAGTCCTCGGAGTCCCAGACGGTGTCGGCCACCCTGGGCCTGGCCTCGTTGCGCGCGGGGCTGGTCGCCGGTGTGCTCGGGCTGGCCGTGGTGTTCGTCTACTGCCTGTTCTACTACCGGGCGCTCGGGGTGCTGACGATCTTGTCTCTGGCGTTGTCCGGGCTGGTCGTCTACGCCGTGCTGGTGCTGCTCGGGCGGTGGATCGGCTTCACTCTGGACCTGGCCGGTGTCGCCGGCTTCATCGTCGCGATCGGCATCACCGCCGACTCCTTCGTGATCTTCTTCGAGCGTCTCAAGGATGAGGTGCGGGATGGCCGGACCTTCCGCTCCGCGGTACCCAGGGCCTGGGTCCGGGCCCGCCGCACCATCCTGTCGGCGGACGCCGTGAGTTTCCTGGCCGCTGCGGTGCTCTACATTCTGGCGGTGGGGCAGGTGCGGGGTTTCGCCTTCACCCTCGGCATGTCCACCGTGCTGGACCTCGTGGTGGTCTTCCTGGCCACGCACCCGCTGGTGGCGATGGCCTCGCGGTCCCCGCTGTTGTCCCAACCGCGACTGTCCGGGCTCGGGGCCGCGCAGCGAGCCGGAGCCGCAAGCCGATCGGCGCTGGCCGCCGCCGGGAAGGGGGTCTGAGATGGCGGGCACGCTGGGGCGCCTCTACAGCGGAACCGGAGTTTTCGACGTCGTCGGGCGGCGGCGGGTCTGGTACTCGGTATCCGGCCTGCTCGTCGTGGTCTGTCTCTCGTCGATCCTGCTGCGCGGGTTCAACCTCGGCATCGACTTCGAGGGCGGCACCCGGGTACAGCTCCCGGCGCAGGGAGCCGGCGGACGGATCACCACCCAGCAGGCCGAGCGCGTCTTCACCGACACGGTGGGCCGGCCTCCGGCGTCGGTGCAGACCGTCGGCACGGGTGCCGCGACGAGCATCCTGATCAGCTCCTCAGCGCTGGACACCCGCACGTCATTCGTCCTGAAACACGCGCTGTACTCCCAGCTGCGTCCGCTTGGCCCCGCTGGGCAACCCAGCGAGCAGGCGATCAGCGACAGCGCGGTGAGCGCAACGTGGGGCGGCGAGATCAGCAGGCAGGCGCTGATCGCGCTGCTGGTGTTCCTCGTCCTGGTGAGCGTGTTTCTCGCGGTGTATTTCGAGCCTCGGATGGCGTTCGCGGCGCTGATCGCACTGGTGCACGACGTACTGGTGACCGCGGGGATCTACTCACTGGTCGGTTTCGAGGTGACGCCGGCGTCGGTGATCGGCTTGCTCACCATCCTCGGGTTCTCGCTGTACGACACCGTGGTCGTGTTCGACAAGGTCCAGGAGAACACCCGCGGGCTGCTCGGGTTGACCCGGCGAACCTATGCCGAGGCCGCCAACCTGGCGATCAACCAGACGCTGATGCGTTCGATCAACACCTCCTTGATCGCGGTGCTGCCGGTACTGAGCCTGCTGGTGGTCGGCGTCGGTCTGCTGGGGGTCGGGACTCTCAAGGACCTCGCTCTGGTGCAGATGATCGGCATCATGGCGGGGGCGATGTCCTCGATCTTCTTGGCGACCCCCTTGATGGTCGACCTCACCATGCGTCGTCCTGCCTACCAGCAGCAGGCAGAGCGGGTAGCCGCGCGCCGGGAGAAGTTGGTTCGCAGAACCCCCCCGGAATCCGAACGCTCCGATCGCGAGGACGAGACCTCGTCCCCGGCGGCCGATCCCACAACCCCAGCCGGGGGCGCACCGGCGTCGGCCGGGACGACCGCCAAGGTCGGCAAAACCGCACCCGGGGGGCAGCGGCGCGGGCAGCCCGCGGGCAGGAGCGGCAGGCCATCGGGCAAGGCCGGCAGGTCCTCAGGCCGCTGACGGCGGCGACATATCTCGACTACGCTGAGTTATGCTGATTGCTTAGAGTGATAACCTCCTGGCAGCTGGCCAGCCTTTGTTGACTCCCCATCACCTATGTGGTGTGTTGTCCCTCCAAAGCCCTTGCCTTCACGCCCGTTTGAGAGAACGCTCTGTAGTCAGGCGCCGGATATCGCTCCGGGGAGTGAGGGGTACGGAGCGGCACCGTGAGGGCGACCAGGGAGGATCGGGGATGGTGGGGTGGACCGTTCCGGGCGTGGTGCATCTCCGGGAGCGTGCGGACTCGGTGGGTCGGCGGGTGGTCGGCCGCCGCCGTATCACCCGGCAGTCCGTCCGCGGGACCTCGCTGCGTGCCCTGCTCCTGGCGCAGGGCGCCGTCGGTACCGAGGCCGCGTTGGTCGTGCTCAAGGACTCACTGCGAGTGCTAGCCGCGTGTCACGAGGTAGGCCGGGCGCACGGCGACATCAAGCCACAGGGTGTGATCCTCACTCCGGCCGGCCGGGTCCGGCTCGTCGACTTCGGGCTCTGGACATCCGACGGTCGGCGGCTGCTCGATCGGTCGACACCGTTCTACCTGGCGCCCGAACAGTGGAGTGACGCTGCGGCCACCCCAGCGGGGGATGTGTACGCCGCCATGGTCACGTTCTTCGAGTGTCTGGTCGGCGCGCCGCCGTTCTATGCCGACGGCGAGGCGCAGCTGCGGGCCAAGCACGAACAGAGCGCACTCCCGCTCGATGTGCTCCCCGAACCGGTTCGGGAGCTGGTGGCGTGCGGCCTCGCCAAGGATCCGCGCCACCGGCCCGAGGCGCGGAGCCTGCTCGCTCAGGTCGGCCACGTGGCGGCCCGTGCCGTCGGCTCCGGCTGGGAACGGCGCGGGCGACGCGAGCTGAGCGCACTGCTCGCCGGCGGCTCGGCGTTACCTGATGTGCCCGCGCCGGTTCGCCGTAGCGGTGCCGCCGGTCGCCAGCGCCGCAGGCCGGTCCGGCTGGCCGCGGTCATGGGCGGTGCGCTGGCGCTGGCCGCAGGCTTGGCCAGCCCGCCATTAGCGGTCATCATGCCGGGCGGCAGCATCTTCGGTTCAGGTGGGAGATCGCCGGTGCTCGCATTCCCTGAGCCTGATCGCGACACTGTGCCGGTGCGGGTGGCCACCAACGGCCGGCTGGCGGACGGTGCTCCGACTCATGCCGCACAGGCCGGGGTCGCCGGGCAGTTCGCCAGGGCGCGTCCGCCGGCACCGTCGACCCCGATGCCGAAGATTCAGACTGCGCCGTATGAGCACGCCACTCCCGGTGTGCTCGATCAGGGCTCCACCCACCCTGGTGGTGTTGCCCAGGGTCAGGCTCCATCGGGCCAGGCTCCATCAGACCAGTCCACACTGGCACCACCGGTGTGCACCCAGGAGCTGATGTCAGCGCACAAGCCCTGCACAGCAGTGATCCCGGAAAAGCCGGATCCGGACTCCGCCGAGTCGACATCGGACCCGTCGCAGGTGTCGACTCCGGTCGAGCTGCCGGCACCGGTCCAGGTGCTGAAGCCGATTCTGATCAGGAAGAAGATGAAGATCCAGTCTCGTCAGGACACCCACATCCCGAAAGACACTCGGACTCGGGCAGCGCGCCATGATTCCGGCGGAACGTGGCTGAGCTTCGGGAATTGATCGTACCGCTGATCCGCGAGGTCCCCGACTTCCCACGGCCCGGTGTGCTCTTCCGGGACCTGACGCCGGTATTCGCCGATGCGACCGCGTTCCGCGCGGTGGTGGACGCGGTGATCGCCTTCACCCCGCCGGTCGACGTGGTGGTCGGGGTGGAAGCCCGCGGGTTCCTGCTCGGTGCCGCGGTCGCTTACGCCCTGGGTTCTGGTGTGGTCGGGATCCGCAAACCCGGCAAGCTGCCCGTGGTCTGCGACCGTGAGGGTTACGCCCTGGAATACGGCATCGGCGCACTGGAACTGGCCCACGGCGTTCTGCGGCCGGCGCAACGGGCCTTGGTGGTCGACGACGTTCTCGCCACCGGGGGCACAGCCGTCGCGACCTGTGCGCTGGTCGAGCGGGCCGGGGTGACGGTCAGTGGCATCGCGGTGCTGCTGGAGATCGGTTCGCTGCGTGGTCGAGATCGGCTCGTCGGCCGATTACTGCACGCTCTGCTGACGGTCTGACACCGCGCGTTCTGCCGCACTCATCGCTTCCGCATCGGTATGTAAGAGTGACATCATGGCCAATCATCGGAATTCATCAGCAGAGTGCTACGGGCTCGAATCGTCCCGTGACGGACATTACCCGGTGGATGATTCCGGTGACATTTCGTAACAGCATCGACGAGGCACGAATAGTGATAGCATTGTTTGGTCTACTGTTGTTCAATATTGTACGGATGATGATTCTCGGGAGTTGCTGATCCAGCCGGTTCTTCGTGTTCTGACGGTAACGACTCGATTGCGGTGGGAGTGGGACGCCCACGTCGGCAACATGACAAAGGAGATACGTAACAACATGATGACGGATCGATGGGTCGCGGGTCGTGCTCTGCGGGCGGTGGCCTCGGATCGCGCGTACTCGGGACAGGTACCGGACCATGTGAGCAACGGCGAGGAGACCTCGTACCCCTACGTCGCGAACTACTCGAAGGGGTTGGCGCACAACCCCGACGGCCAGGTCGTACTCTCAGCGTACCGGCTGCTGCTCCGGGCGGTGAGCACCGGTCTCCCCGACGACTTCGAGCGCATCCCGCTCGGCACGGCCGGTGGCCGCAAGTTCACGGATCCGCAGGCGGGGCTCGCGTTCGACGTCGAGGGGCCCGATGCGCAGGGGCTCGTGGCCCCCACCCGCACCGCGGATCGACCGGCCGCAGAACTCCTCAGAGATGGCCGAACTGTACTGGATGGCGCTGGCCCGTGCTGGGCGATGTCATGGCCAAGTTCAACAGCCACCTGCTGCCGCAGGCGTTCGCGGAGGGCTGCCCGACCCACCCGGCGTACGGTTCCGGGCACGCGACCGTGGCGGGCGCGTGTGTGACCATTCTGAAGGCCTGGTTCGACGAGTCGTTCGTCCTGCCCGGTCCGGTGCTGGTCCCCGACATGGCGGGCACCGCCCTCGTGCCGGCGACCCCGGCGAGCCCGCCCCTCACCGTCGGTGGTGAGCTGAACAAGCTCGCCGCGAACATCGGGAACGCTCGGAACATGGCCGGTCTGCACTGGCGTACCGACTTCACCGAGTTCTTCACGCTCGGCGAGGCGTTGGTGATCGGCATCCTGCGGGACCAGAAGCCGACGACGAACGAGAGCATGTCCTTCACGATCACCCGCTTCGACGGCGCCACGATCACCATCTGAGCAGGGGCCGGTAGGCTGAGAATCAGTTTGTCACCACGTGGCGGGAGAGTGTGATGTGAGCCAGGACCTGCAGCTAGCCGATGCGGCGCCGACAGGTTTGGACGTAGCCACTCTCCCCCCGCGACTGCCCTCAGCGACCCGACGCGTCCGGGCGCGGCTCGCGCGGCGGATCACCGCGCAGCGGCCCGGCCCGATCAGGCAGGTACTCGAACCGCTTGCCACGCTGCACCGGGAGTTACATCCCAAAGCCGACCTCGTGCTGCTGCAGCGTGCCTATGACGTCGCCGAGGCCAAGCACGTCCACCAGAAGCGCAATTCCGGCGATCCCTACATCACCCATCCGCTGGCGGTCGCGACGATCCTCGCCGGGCTGGGGATGGACACCACGACTCTGGTGGCCGCGCTGCTCCACGACACCGTGGAGGACACCGACTACTCGCTGGCCTGTCTGTCCGAGGACTTCGGCGAGGTGGTCGAGCACCTCGTCAACGGTGTCACCAAGCTGGACAAGGTCGAGTTCGGTGCCGCCGCCGAGGCCGAGACCATCCGTAAAATGGTCATCGCGATGGCCCGTGACCCCCGCGTGTTGGTGATCAAGCTGGCGGACCGGCTGCACAACATGCGCACCATGCGCTTCATGCGGCCGGAGCAGCAGGCCCGCAAGGCCAAGGAGACCCTCGAGGTTTTCGCCCCGCTGGCGCACCGGCTGGGCATGGCCACCATCAAGTGGGAGCTGGAGGACCTCGCCTTCGCGATCATGCAACCGAAGAAGTACCACGAGATCGTGCGGCTGGTGGCCGACCGGGCCCCGTCCCGTGACACCTACCTGAAGGCCGTGACCGACCAGATGTCCGCGCAGCTGGCCGGTGCGCGGATCACCGCCAAGGTTGAGGGCAGGCCCAAGCACTATTACTCGATTCATCAGAAGATGATCGTGCGCGGTCGCGATTTCGACGACATCCACGACCTGGTCGGAGTGCGGATCCTGGTCGAGGACGTCCGTAATTGCTACGCTGCGATCGGTGTCGTGCACTCGGCCTGGCAGCCGATGCCCGGTCGATTCAAGGACTACGTCGCGCAGCCCCGATTCGGGGTCTACCAGTCGCTGCACACCACGGTGATCGGGCCGGACGGCAAACCGTTGGAGGTGCAGATCCGCACCCACGACATGCACCGAACCGCGGAATACGGCATCGCCGCGCACTGGCGGTACAAGGAGACCCACGGCACCCACAACGGAGCCGTCGACATCGACGAGATGGCCTGGATGCGCCAGCTGCTGGATTGGCAGCGGGAGGCCGCCGACCCCAGTGAGTTCCTCGAGTCGCTGCGCTATGACCTGGCCAGCCGCGAGATCTTCGTATTCACTCCCAAAGGTGAGGTCATCACGCTGCCTGCGCGTTCCACGCCGGTCGACTTCGCCTACGCGGTGCACACCGAGGTCGGTAATCGCTGCATCGGCGCGCGGGTCAACAGCCAGCTCGTCGCGCTGGAGCGGCGGCTGGACAACGGCGACATCGTCGAGATCTTCACCTCGAAGGCGGGGGGTAACGGTCCCAGCCACGACTGGCTGTCCTTCGTCGAATCACCCCGGGCCAAGGCCAAGATCAGGCAGTGGTTCGCCAAGGAACGCCGCGAGGGGGCCATCGAGACCGGCAAGAGCGCCATCACCAAGGAACTGCGCCGGGTTGGGCTACCGGTGCAGCGGCTGGTCTCCGCCGAGTCGCTGGTCGCGGTGTCCCGAGAGCTGCGTTATCCCGACGTCAGCGCGCTGTACGCCGCTGTCGGCGAGCACCACGCCTCACCTCGTCACGTGGTGCAACGCCTGGTTGCGCTGCTCGGCGGGGAGGAGGGCGCCGAGGAGATGCTGGCCGAGCGGGCCACTCCCTCCACCGTTACGCGCCGTCGACCGGTCGGTGACTCCGGTGTGCGGGTTCCTGGCGCCGGGGACGTCTACAGCAAGCTCGCCCGCTGCTGCACCCCGGTACCGGGGGACGAGATCCTCGGGTTCGTCACCCGTGCCGGCGAGGTCAGCGTGCACCGCACCGACTGCACCAACTCCGAGGCGCTGCGAGCGCAGCCCGAGCGGCTGGTCGGTGTGGAGTGGGCGCCGTCGTCCTCGTCGGTGTTCCGAGTCGTGATCCAGGTCGAGGCGCTGGACCGACACCGCCTGCTGTCCGATGTCACCAAGGTGCTCGCTGACGGGCGGGTCAACATCTTGTCCGCCTCAGTCTCCACCACTCGGGACCGCGTGGCGGTGAGCCGCTTCTCCTTCGAGATGGGCGATCCGAAACACCTGGACCACGTACTGCATGCGGTGCGCAACATCGAGGGCGTCTACGACGTCTACCGCGTCACGTCGTCCAACTGAACCCCGTGCGGCGACAGCGTTCGCCCAGAGGGGTCAGGTCGCCGCGACGTCGACGGAGGTGATCGTGACCGGTTGGTTGGGCTTACCTCCGCCGGGGGAGGGCTCCAGTGACCTGTCGTCGCCCGCTTTGGCTATCTGGTCGAGAACCTTGAGGCCGGCCGGGGAGATCGTGGCGAAGACGGTGTACTGGGGCGGGAGCTGGGTCTGGCCGTAGATCAGGAAGAACTGGCTGCCACCGCTGTCGGGCTGGCCGGTGTTGGCCATCGCGACGAGCCCGCGCCCGTAGGTCAGCTCGGGGAACACCTCGTCCGGGATGGTGTATCCCGGGCCACCGGTACCCGACCCGGTCGGGTCACCGCATTGCAGAACCTGCAACCCGGGGTTGGTGACCAGCCGGTGACAGGGGCTGTTGGAGTAGAAGCCCTGCTTGGCCAGGCTGACGAAGCTGTTCACCGTGCACGGGGCCAACGCCCGGTCGAGGGTGAGGCCGATCGTGCCGGCCGAGGTCTCCATGCTCACCCCCACCGTGCCTCTGGCGGAGATGGAGCTGCCCAGCGGGGGCCGCACCGGCTTGGCCGGGGCCTGCTGACCGACCGGGTACTGGCAGTCCACCGAGGCGGGCAGTGGTGTCGGCCGGACCGGTGCGGCGACCAGCTTGGTGTCGGGGCTCGGTTTTGCGGCGGCGCCCGTGCCGGCCGGCTTGGCGGTCGCGTTCTGGTCACGTGTGCCCAGCGTCACGATCAGCGCCACGACGCCGATGACCAGCACCACCGCGGCCGCGCCGCCGGCCACCGCGTACCTGCGGCGGCGCGTCTTGGCCCGCTCCGCCCGGCGGGCGAGCTGGCGATCTAGTTTGCGCTTCGCGGCTTCGCGACGCTGCTCGTTCGTGGGCACCCGGACTCCTGTGGCTGGGGCGGTGGCAAGGATTGCCGCGCAGTCTAGGTGGACAGTGGGCGAGCCTGGCGTCAGCCTCCCGGACGCGCCCGCCCTAAGCTGGAGTAGTCCGCGCCTCCGTCACGCCCGAAGGATCGCCGTGCTCGTCGCAGGTTTCCCCACCGGATCCTTCCAGGCGAACTGTTTTGTGCTCGCCCCCGAGGCCGGTGGCCCGTGCGTGGTGGTCGACCCGGGGGAGGGTGCGGAGCAGCCGCTAGCGGAGCTGTTGCGCCGCCACCGGCTCGACCCGGTGGCGGTGCTGCTCACCCACGGGCATTTCGATCACGTCTTCGCGGTGACCCCGGTCTGCGACGGCCAGGACATCCCGGCCTGGATCCATCCTGAGGACCGGGTGCTGCTGTCCGACCCGTTGCGCGCTCTGTCCGCCGAGGCTCGGGGGTTCTTCGGCGGCCGGGTTGTGCTGCGCGAGCCCCGTGAGGTGCGTGAGCTGGCCGACGGGACCTCCCTGGATCTGGCCGGGCTGACCCTGACCGTCGATCACACCCCGGGCCACACCCGCGGCTCGGTGACGTTCCGCTCGACGGTCGACGGCTCGGCGGCCGGCGATGGTCCCGGTGCGGAGCGGAACCTGCTGCTCTCCGGTGACACGCTGTTCGCCGGCTCGATCGGGCGAACCGACCTACCCGGCGGTGACCACGAGCAGATGCTCGCCTCGCTCCGGAACAAGATCCTCGTGTTGGACGATGAGACCGCTGTACTGCCCGGCCACGGCCCGAACACCACCATCGGCCGGGAACGGGTCGGCAACCCGTTCCTGCACGGGCTCGCCGCACCCGGCAGACCCCGAGGACTGTGACCTGTCTCCGCTGATCAAGCAGGGTCGACCTCATCCCTGCGGGCGACCAGTGCGGCGATCCCCGTAGTGATCGGGACGGCGGCGACGAGCCCGATGCTGCTGACCAGGGTGCGCACCACCTCCTGGGCGACGTCTTGCGCGGTGACCAGCGTGCCGAAGCTCTGCCCGGACAGCGAGAAGACCAGCAGCACGGGCAACGCGGCGCCGGTGTAGGCCAGCACCAAGGTGTTCACCGCCGAGGAGATGTGGTCCCGGCCGATCCGCAGCGCGGCGGTGTAGAGCGCCCGCGCCCCGAGCTCGGGATTCGCCCGGCGCAACTCCCACACCGCGCTGGTCTGGGTGACCGTGACGTCGTCGAGGACGCCCAGCGCCCCGATCACCATCCCGGCGAGCAGCAGCCCCCGGGCATCGATCCCGTGGCCGAGGACCCCGATGAGCTTGGTGGTGTCGTCGTCCAGCCCGGTCAGCCGGGTGGCCGCGGCGAAGGCACTGCCCAGCACGCCGATCAGCGTGAGGCTCACCACAGTGCCCAGCACCGCGCTGGAGGTCTGCGCGGAGACGCCGTGGGTCAGGTACAGCACGCCGAACATGATCACGCCGGCGGCCAGCACGCCGACGGTCACCGGGCTCTCACCGGTCAGGATCGCCGGGAACAGGTACACCACCAGCACCAGGAAGCTGAAGCCCAGCGCGGCCAGCGACGCGAGGCCGCGCCACCGGCCGAGCAACAGCACCGCGGAGGCGAACAGTGCGGCCAGCCACAGCAGCGAGGCGCCTCGCTGGAAATCCTGGATCTGGTAGGAGCCCGCGTCGGAGGGGTTCCCCCCGGTGTACGCCAGCACGACGTGGTCACCGACGGTGAACCGCGGCGTACTCGGCTCGTCGGGCAGCACCTGCTGGACCGTCGCACCCGGCGAGTCGCCGTCGATGAGCCGCACACCCAGTGAGACGCACTTCTTGGCCTGCGCGGCCCCGCCAACGCCCGCGCTACCGCCGCTGGTGCACGGGGCGGAGGCCGCGGTGAGCACCTCGCCCTGGACCGGCCGCTGCCCGAATCCGACGTCGACACCGCTGTGGGGCGGGCTACCCGGCCAGGTCAGCCAGAGCCCGACCAGGGTGGCCAGCGCGACCGGCACCAGGACCGCGACCAGCAGCAGCTTCACCCGGCGGGAGGACGGCGGCGCAGGTCTGTGCCCATGGCCGTGCCCCTGCCGGGGGCCGGAGTCGGCCGGCGGGACGGTGCCGCGGTAACGGTGCCGTCCGACCCGGTCGTCCAGTGCACTCATAGGCCGAACGTCCCTCTCCGGTGGGTACCGCCACACATTCCTAGCAATCGAACATAAGTTCGATACAGTGGGGTTGGGCTGCGGGCATGCCTGCAGGTATTGCTATGCCCGGTGGACGCACGAGAACCTCGATCTTGACAGTGGCCTCGGGCGACCGCTTGCTTTTTGGGGATGGACCGCTGACCACGGTTGGTCGCACAATGGAGATCTGGACCGGCCCAGTATTGTGCCTCCCCGCTGTGGGCCAGTCGCCGTAGTGTTTACTGCGGCACCGGCAGAACCGCCGACACCGGCGTAGGGGGTGCTGATGGCTCGTAGTGACCTGCTGAGGCGGTTGTTCGCCGGCTATGCGCGAGGTGACGACGCCACATTCCGAGCGGTCGCGGCGCAGATCGTCGCCGACGAGCGGCGGAAGAACCACCGCTTGCTCGCCAACGAGCTCGAACAAGCCCTGACGAACGATCTCCAGCCTGGAGCCATGACGCCCCTGACCTTGCGGCCGCTCCCCAAGGGCAGGGACGACCGGCCACTGCTGCGATTGTCCAAACCCGAGAGACGTTTCGACGATCTTGTCTTGGCTGAGAGCACGGTCGACGCGCTCACCGAGGTGGTCGAGGAGAACCTCAGCCGTACCGTCCTGACCAGTCATGGACTGCGACCACGGCAACGGCTACTGCTCGTCGGTCCATCCGGCACGGGCAAGAGCGTCAGCGCGCACGCGGTCGCCGCCGAGCTGAGCCTACCCGTTGCCACCGCGTCGCTCGCTGCGTTGACGTCGTCGTTCCTCGGCGAAACGGCCCGCAACGTCGAGGCCGTCGTCCGGTTCGCTGAGCAGACACCGTGCGTGCTGCTGCTTGACGAATTCGACACCCTCGCCCAGGAGCGAGGTAATCAGAGCGACCACGGAGAGATCCGCCGTGTCGTCGCGACCGTGCTGCAGCTCTTGGAAGACATCTGCGGCGAGTCACTGGTAATCGCCACGTCGAACCACCCTGACCTGCTGGACAGCGCGACCTGGCGGCGGTTCGACCACGTGGTTCCTTTCGCGCCACTGAATACCACACAACGAGCCCGGTTGATCGAGCTCAAGCTGCTTGCGATGCCGCACCGGATATCGGTCCAGAAATGGGCACGTCGGCTTGGGGACGCCTCACCTGCCGAGGTGGATTTGGTCTGCACGGACGCATTGCGCCGGGGGGTACTCACCGGCGCTGAGCGGCTCACCGACGAGTTCATGGCTGACGCCGCTGCTCGGCTGAAAGCTCGTCGAGACGCGATGGGCAAGATCCCGCACACCAACAGCGGACGCCAGCCCGAAGGTCTGGAGCGCTGATCGATCAACGGTCTCCGGCCGTGGGGTGAGCGGTCTACCCTGTGCTCATGCTTGGGGACGCTCAGCCACCGCTGCCGCTACCGCGTGCCCAGCACGCCCACCTTCGACTCGCGGAGGCCATCTCTCCCGGGCAACGGCAAAAGAACCGACGCGGCTTCAGCCGTACACCGAAGTATCCCGATCGTGGCGGTCACGCCAAGACGGTGAAGGAGCAGACCCTCAGAGTCGTCGCCGACCACAAGACCCGACGTTCAGTGCTCGGCGTTGACCCGGAATTGGTCCTCGTGCTGGAGCTCAACGGCCGGCTTGATCCAGAACATGCCGAACGCGCCGGACTGAGTGTCCTGGAGATCGCCGGGGAGAAGGTGTTGGTCACCTTCGCCAGCGACCCTGAGCTCACGGAGTTCAGTCGACGGTGCACGGAGTACTCGAAGGGGCCGCGACCTGGCAAGGTGCCCGGGAAAGAGCGGCCAGCACAGTTCGAAGAGCTATTCGACGCCATCGAACGTATCCGTCCGCTCACTGTCGATGACGTACTGACACCAGATCTGGTTGCCGTCCTTGCCGACGCCGACGGTTCGACACCACTGCGGCTTGACGTGCAGTGTTGGTGCCCAGAAGACCGGCTCCAAGCCCGCAGACGTCACAAGGAGGTCCAGGAGGCTGTCACAGCTGGGGGTGGTGAGGTGGTGGATGCCAGCCTCCGTGATTCCGTCGGGTTGTCGCTATTACGGATAGTCCTGGCAGCCGGCCGGGTGCGCGAACTGGCGCAGGTCGACCGGATACGGCGAATCGACGTGCTGCCTCGCCCGCTGCTCCGCTATCCCCAGTTCCGCTCCGCCACCCCCGAGAGCCTGCCGCTCGTGCTCGATCCTGCGCCGACTGCCCCGATCCTGGCAGTGATTGACTCCGGGGTCGTCTCGGCACACCCATTGCTTGCTCCGGCGGTGATCGGTGTAGAAACAATCGGTCTTGGCCTAGCCGACGGCGGCGACCAGCATGGCCACGGGACTCTGGTGGCAAGTCTCGCCCTTTACGGATCGCTAGAGTCGGCTCTGGCCGTGAGGGCGCCGCTTCGACCAGCAGGGCGGCTGTTGAGCCTGCGAGTCCTCGACTCGAACAACGAGTTCCCCGACGAGCGGCTCTGGGAGGAGCAACTCCTGGATGCGATCTCCTTCGCTGCACGGGCTGGTGCTCGCGTCATCAACCTCTCACTCGTTGACCCTCGTCGTCCCTACCGGCCACCACGGCCGACGCCGCTCGCCGCCGCCATCGACGAGCTCGCCCGTGAGCTCGATCTCGTGGTCGTCATCAGCGCCGGAAACTATCCTTGGGCGAACTACCACCCGGATCCAGCAGTGCTGACCGATTACCCTCTCCAGCTCCTGGATGACACCGAGGCTGGTCTGCTCGATCCGTCAACCGCGGCGCTGGCGCTGACCGTTGGCGCGCTGTGCCCAGAGGACACACACGGAGTGCGGCCAGCCCGCGATCGGGTCGATCTGCGCCCGTTCGGACGCCCCGGTGACCCCAGCCCGCTCACCAGGCGTGGCCCGGGGGCTATGGGAATGGTCAAACCCGAAGTGTCCGCCCCGGGTGGCAGTCTCGCGCTGGACGAGCTGCGCGGGGCGATCGTCTCGAATGACCCGACGGTGTGCGTGGTAGGTGCTGGTGGCAAGCAACCGGAACGCCTGCTGGCACAAGATGTAGGCACGAGCTTTGCCGCCCCGTTGGTCAGCCACGCCGCTCTCCGTGTGCTTGGCCGTTATCCCGCGCTGTCCGCGAATGCGGTGAGAGCGCTCGTGCTCGCCTCTGTCGAGCCCCTCAACGCCGTGGTGCAGGGCAAGGGCCCGGCCAAGGATGCCCTGGAGCAACGGCGTCTGACCGGGTACGGGCGGGTGTCCGCCGAGCGGGCCGAGGCGTCTGGCGACCACCGGGCAGTGCTGCTCGCTGAGGGTCTGCTCGTCATTGATGACGTGCACTTGTACACGACCCCGATACCGTCGACCTTCTTCGACAGTGGCGGGAAACGCATCGTGACCGTGGTGTTGGTCTTCAACCCGCAAACTCGTCCTACCCGGCTGGACTACCTGGCGAGCCGAATGATGGTACGTGTCTACCGCGGTGTATCCCTGGACGAGGTTCGGGACGCTTACGCACGTCAGCTTGAAGTGCCACCGCCGACGCACAACGACGAAAACTCGAACCAGGACACGACGCCGCCAGCGCTGCGCAGCTACGAGATGGACCTGCAACCCAGCGACACGCACCGCGCCCGGGGTGCGCACCAGTACGGAACCAAACCGTTCGCGCAGCGGCTCAAGCGTGAGCGAGACAACGACCTCATTCTCGCGGTCCGCAACACCAACAGATGGGCCACGCCCGGGGACAGCCAACGCTACGCACTCGCCGTTGTCTTCGAGCGCGACAACAATCATCGTGAGCTCTACGCCGAGTTGCACGCCCAGCTCGAAGCGCTCGCTGAGGTAGAGATCGAGCTACGGTAGTGGTCCGCGGTGCATTCTCACCGGGACGGTCACCTTGTCGGACGCGAGCGGCGAGCTCGGGGTCAGCGTGCACCTCGGCGGTGTGTCGCCACTCAGTGATCAGCTGGACGACTGGAGCGGCGTTCTCCAGAGCGTCTGCGGCCCGGAGGGTGTCCACGAGTTCGAAGACGAACGCCCGTACATCCTCGGTCGGCAAGAAGCGCACCCACGGGAAAGCCTCCGGCACGATGTCGATCACCAGGGACCGGGCGTCGTCGTCATGCCGCATCAAGGCCACGAACATCTTCGTGGTGGCGGAAACCGTGGGCATCAGCGGGGGAGCCAGGTGGCGCCGTCTTCGAGGTGCATGATCAGTTCGGGGAGTTGGGTCTCGTCGAAGACGACGTGTAGCACCCCTTTTGTCGCGTTCTCGACCCGCAGGGACGCGGACGAGCCGTGCAGCGCCACGGCCACCGTGGTCGCGCCGTTCTGCGGGTGCCGTATACGGACGATCCCTGGCGTCTCGCCGGTGAGGGCGTCGATCAGGCAGCCGGCGTCGGCGTGGTCGAGCGGGACCTCGAACCAGGTCGTCGTGTCCGGTCGCAGGATCAGTTGGTCCTCGACGAGCTGGACCTGGGTGGTGCACCACCCGACCCCTGGGATGTATGCCGTGAGCACCCGGTAGAACCGGACGTCGCCTCCCTCGGGGAACACCGGTCGCTCACAAACCGGGGGAGGGCAGCTCGGCGATCGCCGCATCGAGGGCGGCGCGCAGGGTGATGGCCTGGCCCCGGTAGAGCCGCGCCGAGTCCGCGACCGGCGCCACCAGGACGATGACGCCGTGCGAGGGCACCGCCCACAGGCCGATGGACTGTCTGCGGCAGTGCGCGTCGTGGCAGATGATCCGCTGGGCGCGGCGGCCCCGCTGCGTGGGCATGGTCATGAGGTTGCTCCCCCCGGTCGTGCTCGGCGATGACACACTCAGCATGACACACAATTTGCGATCGAGCAAATCCCATATTCCGATTCTGCGAATTGATATGTTCGCGATTTCGATCTCGACATATTTTGCAATATGCTGCGGTGCGCCGGTGGCGATGGGTGCCGGCTGAACTGGACGGAGGGTGACTCAGGTGAGCGAACGCATCAGCCCCACGGTGCGCTGGCGCAAGGTGGCGCGGGCCCTGCGCCGCTGGCGTACCGAGGCCGGGCTACGGCTGGAGGACATCTGCACGCCGCTGAGCTGGGCAACCTCGAAGCTCAGCCGGATGGAGCGCGCCGAGCAGGCGATCGGCCCGGCGGATGTGATCGCGCTGGCCACCGTCTACGGCATCGGCGAGCAGGAGCGGGAACGCTACGTGGCGCTCGCCCTGCAGTCCCGCCAGAAGGGCTGGTGGACCACTTACAACGCCTGGGCCGACGTCTCCGCGGGGTTCGAGGAGTTCGTCGGCCTGGAGTCCGAGGCGAGCTGGATGCGCAGCTACGAGGACATGGTGGTGACCGGGCTGCTACAGACCGAGGCGTACGCCACCGCGCTGGTTCGCGCCTGGTTGCCGCGAGTCAGCGACCGGGCGGTTGAGGAGCGGGTTCGGTTGCGGATGGCTCGGCAGGAGCGGTTGCACGACAGAGTCCCGCTGCGGCTGGACACTGTGCTCACCGAGGCGGCGCTGCGCCAGCAGGTCGGTGGTCCGGAGGTGATGCGCGAGCAGCTGCGGCACCTGCTGGACATGATCGAGCTGCCGCACATCTCGGTGCAGGTGATGCCCTTCTCGGCGGGGGCCTACCCGGCGCAGAATTGCCCGTTCCGGCTGCTCAACTTCCCCGACCCGGAGGACCCCGCAGTGGTGTGTGTCGAGTACCCGCGCGGTCTCGTGTACGTCGAGGACGCCGAAGAAGTCGAGGGGTTTATCATGAACTTCGACGGCCTCACCCAGCGAGCTCTGTGCCCCGCCGAGTCTGCGGAGCTGATCCGGGAGATCGCGGAGGCCGGGTAGACAAGGAGCAAGTGAGATGGGCGCCCCCGAGTTCTCCGCACCCGCTTGGCGCACGAGCAGCCGCAGCAACGGCGAGTTTGCCTGCGTTGAGGTGGCGGTGGTGCCGAGTCGCGTGGGCGTGCGGGACTCGAAGGACCGGTCCGGTCCCGCGCTGGTGTTTCCCCCCTCCGCGTGGCGGGTGTTCGTGGGGGACGTCCATCGCGACGGCTTTGACTGCGGCTGATCTCGTGACTGTCGGGGGGCGCGGCTAGCCTCTGCGGAGATGCCAGTCCACCGTTCAGATCGAGGAGCCCGCTTCCGTGATCCGCACCGACCATGCCGGCACGCTTGAGTCCTTCGGGCACCTGGGGCAGACAGTCACCCTCGCCGGGTGGGTCGACCGCCGCCGCGACCACGGCGGCGTGATCTTCATCGACCTGCGCGACGAACTCGGGGTGGCGCAGGTGGTGTTCCGCGAGGGCGAGATGGCACACCGCGCGCACCGGCTGCGCGCTGAGTTCTGCATCCAGGTCACCGGCACCGTGGCGATGCGCCCCGAGGGCAGTGAGAACCCCGATCTGTACACCGGCGACGTCGAGGTCATCGCCGAGGAGCTGACGGTGCTCAGCGAGTGCGCCCCGCTGCCGTTCCAGCTCGATGCGCACCTGGAGGCCGGTGAGGAGGTGCGGCTGCGGTACCGCTACCTCGACCTGCGCCGTCCCGGCCCGGCGGCCGCGCTGCGGCTGCGCAGCGATGTCAACCGGATCACCCGCGACGAGCTGGACCTGCAGGGCTTCATCGAGGTGGAGACCCCGACCCTGACCCGGTCCACCCCGGAGGGCGCGCGGGACTTCCTGGTACCCGCCCGGCTGCGGCCCGGCTGCTGGTACGCGCTGCCGCAGTCGCCGCAGCTGTTCAAGCAACTGCTGATGGTCGGCGGCATCGAGCGCTACTACCAGATCGCCCGCTGCTATAGGGACGAGGACTTCCGCGCCGACCGGCAGCCCGAGTTCACCCAGCTCGACATCGAGATGAGCTTCGTCGAGCAGGACGACGTGATCGAGCTGAGCGAGCGGGTGGTGGCTGCGTTGTGGTCGGAGCTGGCCGAGCACCACATCGAGCGGCCGATCCCGCGGCTGAGCTACCTCGACGCGATGGCCCGCTACGGCACCGACAAGCCGGACCTGCGCTTCGGCCTCGAGCTCACCGAGCTCACCGGCTACTTCCTCGACACGCCGTTCCGGGTGTTCCAGGCGCCCTACGTGGGAGCGGTCGTGATGCCCGGCGGAGCGGACCAGCCGCGCCGGGCGCTGGACGCCTGGCAGGAATGGGCCAAACAGCGCGGCGCCAAGGGCCTAGCCTACGTGCTGATCAGCGCCGATGGCGTGCTGTCCGGCCCGGTGGCCCGAAACCTCGCCGAGCACGAGCGAGACGGCCTGGCCAAAGCGGTCGGCGCCGGCCCCGGTGACTGTGTGTTCTTCGCCGCCGGTGATCCCCGTGACGCGCGTGCGCTGCTGGGCGCGGCCCGGGTGGAGATCGGCCGGCGCTGTGAGTTGATCGACGAGTCGGCCTGGTCGTTCGTCTGGGTGGTCGATGCGCCCCTGTTCGAGCCGGCCGAACGCAGCGGGGACGTCGCGATCGGGTCCGGCGGCTGGACCGCGGTGCATCACCCGTTCACCGCACCCGCACCGCGGTGGGCTGACCGGTTCGAACACGACCCGGGCTCGGCGTTGAGCCACGCCTACGACCTGGTCTGCAACGGCAACGAGATCGGTGGGGGCTCGATCCGGATCCACCAGCCCGAGATGCAGCAGCGGGTGTTCGGTGTGCTCGGGATCTCCGAGGACGAGGCGCGGGAGAAGTTCGGTTTCCTGCTGGAGGCGCTGCGCTACGGCCCGCCGCCGCACGGGGGGATCGCCTTCGGCTGGGACCGGGTCTGCATGCTGCTCGCCGGTGCCGACTCGCTGCGCGAGGTCATCGCATTCCCCAAGTCCGGCGGCGGCCTCGACCCGCTCACCGGCGCTCCTGCCCCGATCACCCGCGCGCAGCGTGCCGAGGCCGGGGTGGACGCGACGCCTCCCGCGAAGGTCTAGCGGCCGCGCCCCTGCGAGCCACATCCAGGGCGGACTATCTGTGGAGCGCAACTCCAGCGGTCCGAACACCACGTCAGCGGGCCGGGTCAGTGCGGGGTCTGCGCTGGAGTGATGTTGGCGTTGTGGTGGAAGATGTTGACGGATGACAGCGGCGAACTCTTGCCCCGCATTTGCTCAGTGATCGTCGCGATCGCCGCGTCGGACAGCTCGTCGAGGTAGAGCGCGTTCTGGTAGCAACGCAGCCCCCAGGGGTGGGTTTTGTCGAGCATCCGCTGCAGCTCACGGTAGGGGATCGGGCCGACGGTCTCGAACAGCGGCAGCACCGACTCGCGGATGCGCGCCGCAAGGCGGCTGTGCTCGACCGGCGCCGGCGGCGCCGTCCGAAGGGCATCGAATGCGCTGGTCAGATGGTTCACGAGGTCCTCCTCACCGTTGCCGGGCGGCCGGGTGCCACGGTCGTGAGCGCTGGTGATTCTCCGTCAGCCATCGGGTATCTGTCGCGGCGCCGAGCATCTCCGACGTCGCGTCCCGCCCAGAGAGGCGGACCCGAGCCGATGGCAGCCGCCAGTTGATGACAGATGCGTGCTCGCCCCTATCGGGAGCCCAGCGAGTTAACGCTCTCCGGTTGCACGGCGGACAGGGTGAGGCAGGCGATCCGGGCACCGGCCTCACCCGCCTGGCCCGGACCCGTAGCGGTCTTCATCGCCTCGTGCACCACGATCGATCCCGGTCCTCGGGTGGTGAAGACGAAGGGCACCGTGACACGCGACATGCCCGAGCCGGCTGCGTCGGTGCGCACGTCCAGCCAGATCTCGTTGCTCGGGTTGGCGTATTCCGGGTTCGTCGATGGTGCGTGGGACGTGGCGGCGGGATCGATACGGTTCTGGTAATGCTGCCCGGCGGAGTCGGGGGTGGCACTACAGGCGTTGGTGTGCGCGTGTACCGCATAGCCCCGGTTGGGTAGCAGCCCCGAGACTGTCAACCCCGCGTTGGTGGACTCGCCCGATGGGGTCATGGTGGCTGTCAACCGCGCCCCGACCGGCGCCCATGCCGGGTTGTAAGTGTCTGCATTCGAGGCCGAGTTCGGCTCGGTGAGCGTACCGTCGCCATGGAGGGTCACCGCGGTTACTGTGGGCATGGTGAGCCCCTTGTAAGCGCAGGCCACCGGCATGAGGGCCACGACGGCGGTGACCATGGTGAGCCTGAGCCGTCGGAGTATGGGGCCACGAACGGTCACGGGCTGCGTGCATGGCCCCATGCTTGAGCGCACTGTGTGGTATTGATCACTCCAAGTGAGTCCCCTCATTGGTATATGGTGCGCCAACGGCATACGCCTGGCGAGGGGAACTACTTATCGCCTGCTCGAACGTCTCTGGCAGCGGCTGGCGGGGCGCCATCGGCCAGATGATTCAAGGGGAGGAGTTCGGGTGATCAGCACGATCGCGGTTGCGGACCAGGGCGCTGCGCTGGCCTATACGTTCGAGGACCTGATGCGCTACCACGGTCCGGGCTCTCCCGGGGGGGTGGCGCACGCCGTGAAGGTGATGGAACGGGTGTTGCCGCTTCTCGAGCCGGGTGGCCTGGCGGAGCGCCGCGAGATCGAGGTGGAGACGGCCTTTGCCGGCCCGGGTGCCCGCGATGCGTTCGAAATGATCACGCGTGCGGTGACGGAGGGTCGGTATGCCCTCGACGATGCCTTGGCGCGTCCCGAACTGGGACCGACGCGCGAGCGCTTCGTCTTCCGGCTCGGTTACCGAGGGCGCAGCGTGACGGTGGTTCTTCGCGAGGGATACGTGCGGGAGGAGTTCATCACGCTGGCTCGCACGCAAGAGCGGACCGCGGAGCAGGAGAGCCGCCTGACCGTTCTGAAGCGTGAGCTGGCGCAGCTGTTGCTGGCCACCCCCGCCACCGAGGTGTACGACGTGGATACTAATACCGTGTCGCGGTCGAGGTCCTGAGCGTGCCCAGGGTGAGATCGGCTACCTCTTGCATGCCGAGGGCGTTGGGGTGATCGGGGTAGGCGGGGCTGGTCGGGGTGGCGCCTTCCACCCACTTCACTCCGCGCGGCTGGCAGGCGTCGTGGCCCAGTGACCTGGTGTAGGAGTCGACGAAGACCGCGCCGTGGTGGACGGCCTGGTCGGCCAGCATGGTGGTGAGCTGTCGCTGCACCCCGTCCGCGTAGGGCACGTCACCGAGGGCGATCGGGAAGGCCGGATAGCACCCGAGGGCCGGTGGCAGCAGCCGCAGGTATCCCACCAGCAGCACCGTGGCGCGCGGGGAGCGCGCCCGGATGCCGTCCAGCACTCGGGCGACCTTGGGTGCGGCGGCGGCGATGAGCTGCGCGTAGCGGTCGGTGCCGCCGACGGTGGCCTGTCGCTCGCACGGGTCGCCGGACGGGTCGGTGGCGCCGAGCTGGGCGCAGGCCACCCAGAGGTCGCCGATGTCGATGTCATTGCCACCGATGGTCAGCGTCACCAGGTCGGTGTCGGGGCGCAGCGCGTCGAACTGTGGGGGGTTGGGGCCCAGCTGCACCGGCTGGGGAGCCGTCATGTCGCCGGTCCTCGCGCCGCCACAGGTCACGTCGGTGTAGTCACGGATGCGCAGCGCCGCCGCGAGGCGCGCCGGGTAGTTGCGGGTCGAGCGCAGGCAGCCGACCGGATCGGCTCGCTGCTCGGGGATCCACGGACCCGACGCGTAGGAGTCACCGAGCGCGACGTAGTGTCTCGGCCACTCCACGGGCGTGGCGGTCGCGGTGGTGGGAAACCCGAGCAGCGCCAACACAGTGGCCGCAGCGGCGATGCCGACACGGCGATACCTGGGCAAGTGGCCTCCAGCAGCTGATCTTACCGTCGGTGGTGGCCGAGCGGGATCGTTCCGACATCAGCGTCCGCGCAGGCCAGCGCCACAGCTCGTGAAGACGCTCGAGCGGCGAACAGCACCACGTGCGTTCGCCGCTCGGGGTCCGGCAAGTTCCACGCGCGCGCGACATCGCTGGCCGTGACTGCCTCGATGGCATCATCGAAGCCCGCCTCGCGAAGCGAGGTCACAATGTCGTCGCGGGTCCGCGCGTCACGCTCGAAGCTCCGCCCACCCGTGGACCGTTTCATCGCCGCCTCAAGCACCCGCCCGACGATGCCCGGCTCGGGTTCCTCGCCGCTCGGCGTCAGATCGAACACGAACCGCAGCTCTCCGGTGATGGCCGCGAGCTGTCTGACCTTCGTGAACAGGCGATGGCGAGCGTCGGCGGCCAGATACATCAACAGGCCTTCCGCGATCACGAACACCGGCTCTCCGCGTCGCACGAACGGTTCGAGCGCCACGGTCTCGATGTCGCCCTCGACGAGGCTCAACCCCGGTCGCGCGAGCACCGCGCGGCCCTCGTCGGTGCGCTGGAGGAGCTCGCGCTTGCGCTCGACGACGCGCGGCACGTCGAGCTCGGTGTAATGCACGCGCGTGTCGCTGGTGGCGGCGGCGCCTCGTCGAGAAAGTCCCGCCGCCAGCTCGATGACGTGTCGATAGCCCGACTCACGCAACAGATGATCGATCATCGCGTGGCGATGGAGCAGCGAATGGCGCAGCAGCGGTAGCGTGCGATTGAACATCCTCGCCGCCGCGAGCGCGGCGTTGGTTGCGTCGAACACGCGCTTGGCATCCGCGCTCGCGAATAGATGCGCGTGCGACAGCCCGCCCCACGCCCACACCTGCGAGGTATACAGCGCTGTCACCGACAGGTCGTCTGGCTTGGTCGTCACGGTCACTGTCAGCCGTCCTTGCGGGCCAGCACCCGGTAGGCGTTGCTGCCGCGACTTCGGCGGATCACCCGGCCGAGACGTGCGTCGAGTACGTACGCGGCGACCAGCAGCGGCTGGCCTATGGTCCACACCGTGGTGTGCCGGAGTCGCCGCCAGCGGGTCGGTCCGGCGGCCAGCCAGGGCAGCCTCGGGTCGGGCCCGCACACGAGGAGCGCGAGTATCAGGGTCCAGGTCAGGTCGCCGCCGGTATGGGCTGCGCCGCGTTCTACGGCCACCGGTGAGAACCCTCGGTCGGCTAAGGCCGCCAGGAGGTTGCCCAGCGGGATGATGTGCTGGTGCTGCGGCTGGAACCAGGGCATCCAGAACCGCCCGAAGACCCGGCCGAGGCGGAACTCAGGGTCGGGCACCTCGATGAGCAGGTAGCCGCCCGGCATCAGGATCTTGGCGGCGGTGTCCAGCTCGTCCCGCGGCTCGCGGGTGTGTTCCAGGTAGTGGTGCATGCTGACCACGTCGTACCGGCCGGCCAGCTCGTCGGCGAGCTCGGTGAACGTGCCCTGGTAGCCGCGGTTCACCCAGCCGCGTCGCTCGGCTTCGGAGATGCTGGTGCTCTGGTCGAGCCCGTCGAAGACGGTACCGGGCCAGGTCGCGCGCGCGGCGCTGCAGAAATGGCCGTGGCCAGCGCCGACATCCAGCCAAGTCTTGGGCGTGGTGAACGCTCGCGGCATTTCGGCCCGCCCTTGGTAGAGCTTTCCCTCCGCGGCGAAGATTTTGTCCATTTGCTGTTCGCCGAGGCCGTCGTAGAAGTCTCGGTAGTAGAAGTCCAGCCCGGCTGGAGTGAGGCGGGGGTTCTGGAAGATGTGCTGGCATGCGCGACACTGCTCCAGGGTGAACCGGCCTGGTTTGCGCTGGATGAGGTCGGAGGTCCGCAGCCGGACCGACAGGTCGGCGGACCCGCACCAGGGACAGGTGTCCCGGCGGGGTTCGAGGAACCGCTCGACGCCAGCGGCCAGCTCCGCCTGGTAGTAAGGGCGGGCGGCCTCATACGGATCGGTCATGTCAGTTTCTCCAGGTGGTCGGCCGCGGCGGCGGCACCGCGGGCGGTGGTGAACGAGGTCTGTACGCGCCGCGCCGCAGCCCGATAGGACGGGTCGTCGAGCACGGTGGTGATGGCATTGCGCAGCTCGGTGGCGCTGACCCGGCCGAAGTGCACCCGGATGCCAGCGCCGGCGTTGACGACCTGTTCCGCGATCACCGGCTGGTCGTCGCGAATCGGGGCCACCACGAGCGGCACACCGTGGGCGAGGGTTTCGCACACCGTGTTGTGTCCGCCGTGGCACACCACCGTGTCCAGGTGCGGGAGCAGGTCGAGCTGGGGAACGAACTCGCGGGCCAGCACGTGGTCCGGCAGCGGGTCAACCAAGTCGGGTGGGGCGACGAGGACCGCCTGCAGCCGGTCGGCGAGCGGTGCCACCGCCTGCACCGCGGTGGCGAAGAATCGCTGGCCGGCCTCTTGATTGACCGTGCCCAGCGAGATCAGGACGTGCTGATGGTCCAGGTGCAGCCAGTCCGAGGGGAACCCGGTTCTGGCCGTTCGGGCACCGATCGCCGGACCCACGAACACCCAGTGGCCGGGGAAAGCCCTGGCCGGCCCGACTAGTGCCTCAGTCGTGAACGCCAGGACCAGCTGGTCAGAGAACCGCAGGTCGACCGGGTCGGCTACGCCGAAACCGAGCTGGAAAGCGTCAAGGCATTGCCGAACCCACACACCTAGCCGGGGAACGGTGGCGAACTGGTCGGTCAGTTCCGCTGACGTGGTCGCCGAGGTCGCCCACGGTAGGCCGCGTTGGCGAGCGACGAGCGCGCCAGCCAGCGCCTGCTGGTCCACGACCATGACGTCGGGCCGAAACTCGTCCACCGCCGCTGCCGTCCCGGGCACCATCGAATGAGCTAGCGGGATCAGGAAGTCCCGCCACAGGAACCGGAACGCCGCAGCCCCCCGCAAGCCCCGCGGGCGGAGGCGCAGTCTGGCCAGCGCCTTGTCGCTGGAGTCCCCATCGACTGGGAGTAGCGTCGCGCCGGTCGGCAGCAGCGGGGCGATGGTCTCGGCGTGCCCAGCCCAGGCGACTAGGTGACCGCGGTCGGCTAGTTCCCGGCCGATGGCTACCGTGGGCATGGTGTGCCCGACCAGCGGCGGCACCACGAACAGGAACCGGCTCACCGGATACCCGAGGGGGTCTGGGTGGCAAACCAGTCCAGCACGATCTCGCGCAGCGCGGCCGACGCTTCCATCAGGACCGAGTGACCGCAGCCAGCCATCACCGTCAGCACGCAGTGCGGCAGGTATTGGTCAAGCTCGCGGGCGTAGTCGACGACGTCGGAATGCTCGCCGTAAATGGCCCGCACCGGGCAGGTAAGGGTACGCAGCTGGCTCATCGGGATTGCCCGCACTGTCGTCAGGTCGGCCAGGAACGTGGTGTGGTCCAGCAGCTTGTCGACCGCCTCCGCCAGCCGGGCGGTCTTGCGGCCAAGCCGGCTGAGCCGGCCGGGCAGTGCACTCCCGGCGGCGGATTTGATCCGGCTGCGCTCGGCGGTGACTTGCTCGGCCCAGCCAGTCACTCTGAAGTGGGCCTCGATCAGCACCATGCTCGCTACCCGCTCGGGATGGGCGACCGCGAAGCCGAGCGCGACCGTGCCCCCGTAGCTGTTGCCGACCAGATGAACGGGCCCTTCGACGCCCAGCGCGTCCAGCAGGGCTACCAGGTCAGCGACCGAGTCGCCCACCCGGTAGCCAGAGCGCGACCGCTCGGACAGGCCATGCCCGCGCAGGTCGTACAGGATCACCTCGGCCCCGGCGTGTGCTACCGGGTTGGCCAGCGTGTAATAAAAGCTGGACAGGTCGTCCATGCCCAGCCCATGGATGAACACAACCGGGTGCTCTAGTCGTTGTCGTTGGTGGCGTGGTGTCAACCGCTGGACGTGAAACCGGACGCCTTGCGCGAGGATCTCAGCCATCGATCGCGCCCGCGAAGGCCACACAGTGCGCAATGTGGGTGACCAACTCGCCGGTCGTCATCCCGATGATCTCGTCGAGCTCCTTGGTCGCGAGAAAGGCCACGAAGTCGACCCGGTCGCCGTACCGTTGCGTGAGCATTGTGGCCAGCTTCACGAACTCGATGCTCTCCAGCTCGAGATCCGCGTCGAATGAGGTGTCCATGCCGATGTCGAGACCCAGCGCGTATTCCGCGCCGATGATCTCGGCCAGCATTCGGGTCACCTCGGCCAGGATCTCGAACGATGGGTCGTCAGTCATTCCTGCGTCCTTCCTTGTCGCGTTCGTCCGGTTGGTCCAACGTGGTCCAGGCGAGCGCGTACGGCTCGGGTGTGGCACCCAGGGCAGTTCGCACCCATCGGGCACGGCTGTACCCGCTGTCGTGCTGGGTGCGGACCAGCAGACCGTCGCTGTCGACCCGTTCCACCACGAACCGGTGTGGGCGCCCACCCAAGCCGGTGCCCTCGGCCTTGGCCACCGCTTCCTTCGCCGTCCAGAATCGCGTCAGCCAGCCCGCCCGAGCTGTGTGCGGATCTGGGGAACGGCTGCACACCTCGTCGAGTAGGCCACGCTCGGCCTCGGTCATGATCGCCGCCTCAGTTCTGGCGTCGCGGGCCTCGACCAGCTCGATGTCGATGCCGGGCGGTTCACGGAAGTCGGGGTGGTCGACGATTGCTGCGGCGAGCGAGCCGGAGTGGGCAAGGGACACCGCTGGCGGCGCGTCAAAAGGTCCGGTCACGAAGGGGCGGCCCCTCTCGTCGTTGCCGACTGTGATCTCCACCGGGTATATCGGGCCGGCGCCGGCGTCCCACAGCCACTGCCGGACCGCGTCTTTGACCGCGATCCGCCCCAGCAGCCATTGCCTGGCCGCTCGCGGGTTGCGCCGTTCGTAGTCCGCACGCTCAGCCGCACCCAGGTAATGGCGAATGACCAGCTCCCGCGAGCCTGTATCCGGCCACCGGTCCTTGACCAGAAAGGTCGTGCCGGGCCCGCGCTCGGCGATTCGGTGCCGTTCCGGGATGAAGGACAGTGGCCAGGTCACGTCATCGGTACCGAACCGTCGGCAGGTCCACCGCTCGATGCGGGCCCACAGTCGGCCGCTGGCCCGCAGCTCCAGGTCGGCTACCACCTCGGTGTCGGTGACCGAGCCGACCCTGATTACGCAGGAGGTCCGGTCGCCGGGGTGTGGCTGCGGACCATACCAGCGCACTTGCTCGACCGCGACTGGGAACGCGAGCCGATCCGCGGACATCCGCTTCATGATCCAGAAGCCGAGGAGCTGACCGGCGCTGTCGAGCAGCGCGCCGGGCGCGGACATGGCCGCGAGCATTCCCCGGATACCGTCGTCACTGATCGGGCCCAGCTCGGCGACCCCCTGGAACCGGGGGCCGTGGAACATCCACCGGTCGCCGTACAGGGCCGCTGCGGTGACCTCACACGGGCGTTCACCACACAACGGCTGGTCAGGCTTATCAGGAGGTGCTGGGTAGCCGTCGGCGAGCAGGACCGTGCCGCGCGCATAGCCGTCGATCGCCACCGCGACGTTGCCCTCGGCGTCCAGCGCGGCGTCGATCGTCCCCGTGACCGGCGGGGCGACTGCGAGGAAACGCATCGCTCGGATGTCGCGGACGCCGACCACGGTACGGCCCGGAACAAGGTCGCGCGCCGCCTGCGCCATCAGCTCAACCATCGTGGCCAGTGGCACGACCGGATAGCGGTCCGCGGCCTCGGGCCAGTCCGCCGGCTGCCGGACTAGGCAGTGATCGGCGATGTAGGGCATCGTGTCCAGAGACAGCACCCGAGTGGTTGTGGCATGGGTGCGGGTAACCCGCCGAGCGGGAGTGGTGGCCCAGGCGTCGGCGACTGCGCGGGCCGCAGCCGCAGCGTCCCGCAGTGCTGCGTCGAACTCGGCCAGCACCGGGTGCCCCGCGGCGGGTAGCTCCGCTGGCAGCGCGTGGGCGTCCCGTTTCGGGGTGAGTGCCGCCCCGAAACGGGACGCCCCGATCCGGGACGCGCAGGGTAGCCGGTCGAACCGAGGTGTCCAGCCCTCCACCCATAACGCGGTGGCGACCCGACGGAGCTGGTCGAGGCCCGACCGCCGGGGGGTGTTGGCGGTCACTGCGAGGTGTGGCAGGCCGGCCAGCGTGTCGGCCACGAATGCGGTCAGGCTCCCGGTACCGACCTGCACGAAGGCCCGTACTCCCGTCTCGTGCAGCCGCCGGATGAGCGGGCCGAAGCGAACCGGTTCGAGGAGGTGGCGGGTGGTGAGGTCGCGGATGCGGTCGGGGTCATCGGGATATCGGTCGACAGTGGTGGCCGACCAGATCGGGAGGGCCGGCGGTCGCACCGGCAGGTTGCCGAAGGTGTCCAGAATCCGCCGCAGGTAGGGTCGGAGCATCGGTGTGTGGAAGCCGGACTGAAACGGCAGAACCTGACCAGTGACCCCGCGCTCTTGCAGCAAACTCAGGACTTCGACCACAGCGGCTTCCGCACCACAAATGATCGACTGGTGTGGGCAGTTGTCGTGCGAGACCACGACCCCGTCCCGTCCACCAATCGCCTCGACGGCCTGCTGCGCCCCACAACCGAGCGCGGCGAACACCAACCCGGGGACGTGCAGCGTGGCTGGGTCGAACGAAGCGACGGATTCCTCGACTGCGCTGCGTGGGTAGATGCTGGCGGAGGTCATCGCATTCCACTCGCCGACGCTGTGCCCGGCCACTAGGTCGGGTATCACGCCGAACTCACGCAGCGCTGCGTCGAGTAGCCGGCCGACGGTGAACACGCCGAGACCGTGTCGGCCGAGTATGGCGGTGTCGCCGAGGTCCGGACGTTCCAGCCCGAAGTGGTCGGCGACATCGTCCACCCGAGGCTCGAATCCCTGCTCCAGACCCGGGAAGACGAACGCCAACTGACCCGGCGCGGGCTCCGGGCGCAGCGGTGTGGCGGTGAACCAGATGTCCTCGCGGCCTCGCCACGACGTGCCCTGCTCGACGATCCTGCGGGCCAGCGCGAGCCGGCGCGCGGTGGGTGCGATGATCGCCAGCCGGCACGGCCCATCACCTGATGGGGTACCCGCGTCGTCGCGGTCGAGCAGGTGGGTGTCCGGCACGCGTAGTTGCCGCTTCAGCTCGGTCAGCGTGCTCCCGGTCAGCAGCAGTACCCGCTCGGGACCGGACGAGTGCTTCGTTTGTGAGCGTCGAGCGTTTGGTGGCTGTTCCAGGATCGCGTGCGCGTTGACGGGTTCAGCCATCGTGCCCGACCTCGCCTGTGCTGACCTCGAATGGGCCGACTTCGAACGCTGCAGGGTCGGCGCACATGTACACCACCTGGGGGTCGGTGCCGCCGGCCAGCTCGGCGAGCAGGCACGCGACGCCGTCGGCGGGCTCGATCACCCCGATGCCGCGCCGGGCGTACTCCCGCGTCAACTCGCTGGAGACCATCCCGGTCCCACCGTCGGGTGCCGCCCACGGCCCCCAGTCCAGGGCGAGCACCCGACCGTGTGTTCGGGAGTCCCAGATCCGGGCCAGCGTGTCCAGCGCATCGTTGGCCGCGGCGTAGTCGACCTGCCCCCGGTTGCCGAACACCCCCGAGACGCTGCCGAACAGCACCAGGAAACCGAGGTCCGCCCGGGCTGCGCCGGCCAGCGCCCGCGCCCCGTCGACCTTCGTTTCCCACACCCGGGCGAACCCCTCGGGTGTCTTGTCCACCAGCAGCCGGTCGGCCAGCACCCCGGCGCCGTGCACGATCCCGTCCAGCCGTCCATGCCGCTGATACACGCCATCCACCAGGGCGGTGACCGCCGCCGAGTCCCGGACGTCGACCGCGTGATAGCGAACCGAGGCGCCCACCTCGGCCAGCTCGGCCAGCGTCGTGCGGATCTCCCGTTCGGCAAGGATCCGGCTGGTCGTCGCCTCGATCTCGGCCGGCGTACGGTTCCCGGCTCGCGCCAGCACCCGCCGCAACGCGATCCGGTCGGCCGCCGCCGCGGTCACCGGGTCCTCGTCGCCGACCGGCGACGGGGTCCGGCCGACCAGCTCCAGGTGACCGGCGCCGGCCTGGGCCAGGCCGATCGCGACCTGGGCGGTGATGCCGCGCGCGCCGCCGGTGAGCAGCACCACGGAGTCCGGCCCGAGCCGCAGTCCGTCCACTGCACCCGGGTCCAGCGGAGTCGGAGTGAGTCGCAGCGTGACCCGCTCCCCGGCCGGGTAGCCCACCGTGGTGGGTGCGTGGCGGGTGAGCAGTTCGGCGAGCAGGTACCCGGCGATGTGGACCGGCTCCTCCTTGGGGTCCACATCGATGACCCGGACCAGGCGATCCGGGAACTCGCGGGCGATCGTGCGGACCAGGCCGGGTAGCCCGATCCCGGCCACACCGTTGGGGTTGTGCGCCCGCGCGAACCGCCCGCCCGAGCCGGTGACCACGAGCAGCTGACCGACTCCGCTGAGAACGGCATCTCGAAGCCCGGCGAACCCGTCGGGCAGCATCGACGCTCGACCCCGGTCCAGCGCGGCGAGGTAGATCAGGGCATCAGTCCCCGCCACCTGGGTGGGCTGTTCTGAGCTGAACTGTTCTGGGCTCAACAGTCGTACCTCGGCGCCGCGCCGCTCCAGTGACACGGACAACTCCAGGGCGATGCCGACCCCGTCCCCGACGATGGCGACCCGGTGCCCGACCAGCAGCGTGTCGGGCGGTCCATCCAACGACGGCAGCGCGGCGACGTCGACGAGGTAGCGTCGCGGCCTCTGGGTAGTTGTGGCGTGAGCAGCTGTGGCGTGAGCCGGTGCGGCTGGCTGCGGTGTGCCGGTCCGGTTGGTGATCCAGTCGACGATGCCGCGCAGCGTCCGCAGCCGGGCCAGCTCGTCCATCACCGACTCGTCCAGCGCGCGACCGGCTCGAGCCAACCCGAGCCGGTCGGTGAGCAGACCGATCAGCTCGGTCCGCTTGATCGAGTCGATGCTCAGGTCCGCCTCCAGATCGAGGTCGGCTTCGAGCATGTCCACCGGGTAACCCGTTCGCTCGCTCACCAGCGACCGTACGGTGGCCAGCACCGTCTCAGGTGTCAGGTCCGCCGGCTCGGCGGGACCGGCTGGGAGTATCTGATCATCAACTATGGTGGGCACCGCGGCGGCCGGCAACGGGGCGGCCGGTGACGCGGCTGGTGCTGGTGCGGGCGCGGGCTTACCCAGGTAGCCGAGCATGACCTCGCGCTGGGCCGCGACAAGCTCACGAGTGCCGCGCAAGAACTCCAGGACCACCGAGTCCCGCCCGTCCTCGACGCTGGACTGGGGCCCAGAGTTCGGTGCGGTCACCCGTTGGGCCGGACGCAACCCTCCTGGCAGGGGGTGCCCGTCGGTGGTCTTGATCAGATGGCCGTTGACCAGCCAGCCGGGACGGCGGGGCAGGGCGGACCCCGTCGCCGACACCAGCTGGGCGTCGCGGCCATGGAACAGCCTGGTCGGATCGACTGCTACCCCGGCGACGGCCAGCTCGGCGAGCGCCACAAGCAGCCGACGCAGGCCGGGCTCACCCGGGACGTCGGTGGCGAGAGCGACATGCGGCCGGTCGGCGAGGATCGTGCCGACCAACTGGGTAAGCACCCGGCCTGGGCCGGTCTCGACGAAGACCCGCGCCCCGGCCGCGTACATCGCCTCCACCTGCTCGACGAACCGGACCGGTTCGGCGACGTGAGTGGCCAGCGCGGCCCGGATGGCGGCGGGCTCGGCCGGGTGCGGCGCGGCGGTGGTGTTCGACCACACCGGCAGCCGCGGTGACCTGACGGTGCGGCCCTCCAGCTCGGCAGCGAAGACCGCGGTCGCCCCGGCCACCACCGGACTGTGGAACGCGCACGCCACCGGGATGCGCGTGCCGGTCAGCCCGACCTCGGCGAGCCGGTGCAGCGCGGCCTCCACGGCCGGGGTCGGTCCGGAGATCACCGCCTGGCCGGGCGCGTTGTGGTTGGCCAGCACGACCGGTCCGTCCCCGAGCACGGCCCGGACCTGCTCGGGCGCTCCGGCGACGGCGGCCATCGTGCCGGGATCGGCTCCGGCCGCTGCGAGGATGGCCTGCCCGCGGGCCTCGCTCAGCTCCAGCAGTTCAGCCGGATCGAGCGCGCCCGCCACGGTCAGCGCGACCAGTTCGCCGTAGCTGTGCCCACCGAGGTGGTCGGGTTGCACGCCCAGCGAGGTGAGCAGCTCATGCATGGCCAACCCGGCGATCCCCAGCGCCGGTTGGGCGACCCGGGTGTCGGTCAGCGCCGCCCGCGCTCGCGCGGACTCCTCCGTGCTGAACGTGGCCGGCGGGAACATCGCGCCGGTCCACCGGCTACCGAGCTCCAGGAATCGACGCAGCAGCGGGAACGTCACGAACAGCTCGGCCAGCATGCCGGGACGTTGGCTACCCTGCCCGGGGAACAGGAACGCGACCTGCCCCGCCGTCTCGCCGTTCTCAGGCGCGACGAACACGCCGTCGGCCGCAGCGTTGTCCCGGGCCTGTGCCACCTTGGTGGCGAGGTCGTCCAGGTCCTCGGCTACCACCGCGGCCCACACCCGCGTGCCACCGCGATCCTCCGAGATGTCCGAGAGGCTCCGGGCGAGATCCCGCAATCGCCAGGGCCGCCGCTGCGCGTCATTGGCCGCGAGCAACTCAGCCAGCCGGTCCAGCTCCGCGACCGCCGCCGCGCGGTCCGTACCGGTGAACAGGAACAGCTCGGCCGGCCACGCATCCAGCCCGTGCCTGGGCTCCGGAGCCCCGTCATAGGAGCTGAGCACGGCGTGGAAGTTCGTGCCGCCGAACCCGAACGCGCTCACCCCGGCGACCCGGCGCGCCGATGACGTCCACGGCCGCGCGGTGACGTCGAAGGAGAACGGGCTGGTGGCGGGGTCCCAGTACGGGTTCGGATCCCGCAGCTGGCCGGTCGGCGGGCGCACCCCGGTGTGCACCGCGCACGCCGCCTTGATCAACCCCGCGATCCCCGCGGCGCACTTGGTGTGCCCGATCTGGGACTTCACCGATCCCAGCGTGCAGCTGCCGGTCGGGGTGCCGGCCGAGGTGAACAGCTCGGTCAGCACCGCCAGCTCGGTGCGGTCCCCGACCACTGTACCGGTACCGTGCGCCTCCACCAACCCGACCTGCGCCGGTGAGATCCCGGCCATCCGGTAGGCACGGTCCAGCGCCCGGCGCTGCCCCTCCGGGCGCGGCGCGGTCAGCCCCAGCGAGCGCCCGTCGCTGGCCGAACCGATCCCCTTGATCACGGCATAGATCCGATCGCCGTCACGTTCGGCGTCGGCCAGCCGCTTGAGCACCACGCACGCCACGCCCTCGCCGAGCGCGATGCCGTCGGCGGAGGCGTCGAACGGACGGCACCGGCCGGTCGACGACAACGCCTGCACCGAGGCGAACATCAGATAGTCGTGGATGCCGTTGTGCACATCGGCGCCACCGGCCAGCACCATGGCGCTGGTGCCGGCCCGCAACTCCTTGCAGGCCAGGTCGATGGCGGCCAGCGCGGAGGCGCAGGCGGCGTCCACCGTGTAGTTCGCGCCGCCGAGGTCCAACCGGTTGGCGATCCGACCGGCGATCACGTTGGCCAGCACCCCGGGGAAGGAGTCCTCGGTCAGCTCCGGCAGTTGCTCGTCCAGCTCGGGCGGCAGTGTCCCGTGGTAGGCCGGGTAGAGCGAACGGAACCCGTACGCGCTGGCCAGGTCGGCACCCGCCTCGGCGCCGAAGATCACCGATGTGCGTTCCCGGTCGAAGTCGCGCTGCGCGTACCCGGCGTCGCGCAGCGCGCGGGCGGCCACCTCCAGCGCTAGCAGCTGGACCGGTTCGATGCTGGCCAGCGCGGCCGGCGGGATGCCGTAGGCCAGCGCGTCGAACGGGACCTCCGGCAGGAAGCCGCCGCAGGCCGCGGGCTTGCTGTACACCGCCGGGTCCCACCGCTCAGGTGGTACCTCGGTGACCGCATCCACCCCGGCCAGTACGTTGACCCAGTAGCCGGCTAGATCCTCGGCTCCCGGGAACACTCCCGCCATGCCGACGATCGCCACGTCCAGCGGACGGGTTTCCGGTTCCTCCGCGTCGATCGGTTCGATGCCCAGCTCAGCGACCCTGGCGGCGAGGAAGCCGGCTGCGCCCTCGGTCACCTGGGCGTGCAACGCCTCGATCGTCGTGCTCGCGCGGCGCAGCGTGGCCACCTCGCCGAGCATGACCATGCCGTCGTTGCGCTGGACTTCCTCGTCCACCGCGACCAGCACGTCGCCGTCGCGGCGCAGCCCCTTGCTGGCGATGCGCAGCCGACCCAGGTTGAGCTGCTCCAGCTCGGCCCACATCTGATCGCGCGACACGCCGGCGGCCATCAACCGCGACCGGGTCTCGGTGAACGTGCGCGGGTACGGCGAGTCCGCGCAGCGGGTGGCGTGGCCGGGTGCGGTCTCCAGCAGCACGGTGCGCTCGCAGGCCAGCGCGGCCCGCTGGAACCCGGGTTGGATGGCCCCAGCCGTGACGGCCTCCTCGGTGAACAGGTACGCGGTGCCCATCAGCACCCCGATCCGGGCGCCCCGTGCTACCAGGGGAGCGGCCAGCGCGGTCACCATGGCCGCGGAGCGCTCGTCGTGGATGCCCCCGGCGAACAGCACCTGCAGCTGCTCGCCGCACCCGTGCGTGTCGTCGTAGCCGAGCAGCCGCTGCAACTGGATCTCCCACAGCGGGAAGCTGGCCCTGGGCCCGACGTGCCCGCCGCACTCCCGGCCCTCGAACACGAACCGCCGGGCCCCCTCGGCCAGGAACCGGTCCAGCAGGCCGGGGGAGGGCACGTGCAGGAACGTCTCGATCCCGGCGGCGTCCAGTGACGCCGTCTGCGCCGGGCGGCCCCCGGCGATCAGCGCATACGGTGGGCGCACCTGGTGCACCGCAGCCAGCTGCGCCTCACGAAGCTCAGGTGGGACGAACCCGAGGATGCCCACCCCCCACGGCCGGCCACCCAACAGGGCCGCGGTCTGTTCCAGCAGTATCCGGGTCTGCTCGCCGTTGCTCAGGGACAACGCCAGAAACGGCAACCCGCCCTCGGCCGCCACCGCCGCGGCGAACCCGGCCTGATCACTGACCCGGGTCATCGGCCCCTGGACCACCAGCGGCTGTGTCGATTGCAATCGGCTGGTGGTGCGTAGCTGGTCGATGATCGCGGCGCGGACTGCCGCCACGACGCCTCCCGCGGTCACGTATCGCTGTGCCAGGGCGGCGGCCAGCGCGCCGTCCTGGCCGATCGGCAGCGCACTCAGGTCTCGGGCACCGAGTCGGGTCGCGATCGTGGCGGGATCGGCGACCGGCAGGTCGGGGCGCGTGTAGAGGCGGTGATCACCGACGACCGCGGTCTCGCTGCCGTCCATCACCCGGATCGCCGCGGCAACCGGCCCCGGCAGGTCGGCCTCGGTCACCAGCGCCAGCTGCGCGTCCAGCACCACTCCAGCTGCGCCACCGGCGATAGCCGCAGTAGCGGTGTGCGGCCCGATCCCGCCGGCCGCCCACACCGGGACGCTGATCCGCGGGTCGGCCAACAGCTGTTGCAGCAGCACGAACGTCGTGGTCGTGCCGACTCGGCCGCCGGTTTCGGCGCCCTTCGCGATCAGCCCGTACGCCCCGGCCCGGACCGCCGCGTGCGCCTGCGCCACCGAGGTGACCTCGACGAGCGCGCGCCGCCCAGGCGTGCAGCTCCACTGCGAACCGGACTCGTGCACGACCACGTCGACCCGCTCCGGCAGGTCGGCGGCCGACAGCGGGCACCGCGCCGGTACCCGGACCCCGAAACCACCGGGCCACCAGCGGCAGACGTCCGCCAGCGCGGCCCGCGCCCAGCCGGCGTCCCGGCCCAGGTCCAGCACACCCACCGCGCCGGCTCGCGCGAGTGCCACCACGAGAGGGGCGTTGGGCTCCTCGAAAGGGGTGATCCCCACAACCAGCTCACGATCGCGCAGCCTGCTCATCCTCGGCCCTGTCCTCCTGTACCCGGGCTAGCCCGGTAGTCGCACGCGGTGCGCCTGGATCGGTGTCGATCCGGCCCGTGGCGTACGTGTCGTCGATGTGCAGGCTTGGGATGGCCCCGGGTGATCCCCCTCGGTGATCACCCGGGGCCACCAACCGCCGCAAGGGCGTGTGATCGCCCTGGGAGATGATGCGGCGGTTGAGCGGCATGCCGACCTCGTGGTGGCAGCCGATGTCATGGGTTGTCTCTCAGGCCCTGGGCTGCCTCTCAGGCGCAGCTCGGTCAGCCATAGCTAAGTGTGCGTTGGTGGTCAGTGGAGTCGCCACCACGATTGTGTTGAGCACGCCCAGGCCCCCCTGCCTCTCGTACCCTGCCACGGACCCTCATTCAGGGTTACGGACTCGGCAATCGTAACACTAGGTGATAGCTATGGGTCAAGAGAGTCAAGAACAACCCGAATGGACTATCGGTACTGACGAGAATGGCCTATCGGTACTTACTCGATCGATCGCGCTACTGAGGTGGTCTTCGCTGTCGGTACCGCCGCGTCCGTTGACCGCATGTCGTCGACCGGGTACACCCGTAGAGGGGGGTGCGGCGCTGTGCGGTGGTTGCGGAAGTCTGGGGTGGCAGCGGTCGTGGTGGCCTTGCTGGGTGCCGCCACCGGTGCCGTGGCCTGCTCGTCACCGTCGGCTGCCGGCCCGTGCGCGGTGACGAGAACGGCCGACGTGGCGGTGCCGATGCGCGACGGCACCACCCTGCGCGCCGATGTGTACCGGCCGGCCATCGCCAGGAGCGTGCCGGTGATCTTGATGCGCACGCAGTACGGCAAAGCGGCCGCTCAGGTCAAGCCCTCGCGCTACCAGCGTCCGGACTGGTTCGCCTCGCACTGTTACCTGGTGGTCGTCCAGGACATCCGGGGCCAGTTCGCCTCCGGGGGCACGTTCTCGGAGTTCGCCAACGACCGCGACGACGGCTACGACAGCGTCGAGTGGGCCGCGAGACTACCCGGATCGTCCGGTAAGGTCGGTATGTACGGCTCCTCCTACGTCGGCGCCACCCAGTGGCTGGCCGCCGAGATCGCTCCGCCGCATCTGGCCACGATCGTGCCGGCCAACACCGGGTCGGACTACTACGACGGCTGGACCTACGAGAACGGCGCGTTCCGGCTGAACTTCGTCGAGCCGTGGGCGATGGACACGATCGCCCTGTCCGCAGCCAGGAATCGTGGTGACACCAAAGTCGCCGAGCAGCTCGCGCAGGACTACAAGAACATCGCCGGCTGGTTGCGGTACGTCCCATACCGCAGCTTCCCGCCGTTTCATCCCGGTGACCCTACGGTCGCGCCGTATTTCTATGACTGGATCGCGCACCGTACCGACGGCCCGTACTGGCAGCGGTGGGAGCCGCAGCGGAACTACTCCAAGATCACCATTCCGGTGTTGGACGTCGAGGGGTGGTACGACGGGTTCCTCACCGGTGGTGTGCACAACTTCACCGGCATGGTCAGCTCCGGTGGGTCAGCATCGGCGCGCACCAACCAGCGTATCGTGATCGGTCCCTGGGACCACATCGGCTGGGGTCGACCCGACAGTATCGTGGCGCCGATGCTCAAGCAGATCGGTCCGGTCGGAGACTCTCCCGTCAACGAACTGATGCTGGCGTGGTGGGACCATTTCCTCAAAGGTGTCGACAACGGCGTGAGTAACGGCCCGACGGTCGACTACTTCGAGATGGGCGCGAACGTCTGGAAAACCGCGCCGGCCTGGCCGCTACCCGGCACTCAATGGACGAACTACTATCTGTCCAGCGGCGGACACGCCTCATCGGCGCGGGGTGACGGCCAGTTGGTCACCAGCCCGCCGGCTACCGGACAGCAACCCGATACTTATGACTACGATCCCCGCAACCCCGTGCCCAGCGTGGGCGGTCACTCCTGCTGCGCGGCGCCGGGCGGCTCGCAGGGGCCCTATGACCAGCGCTCCGTCGAACAGCGAGCCGACGTGCTGGTGTACACGACCCCGCCGCTGGCCACCGACACCGAGGTGACCGGGCCGATCAGCGTCACGCTCTACGCCGGCTCGTCAGCGCCCGACACCGACTGGACCGCCAAACTGGTCGACGTGCACCCGGACGGCACCGCGGTCAACCTCAACAACGGGATCCAGCGGGCCGGCTTCCGGGAGTCGAACAGCGCGCCGACCCCGATCGAGCCGGGCACGGTCTACCGGTACACGATCACCGTGTGGCCGACGAGCAACCTGTTCCGCACCGGCCACCGGATCCGCCTGGAGATCTCCTCCAGCGACTTCCCGCAGTTCGACCCGAACCCCAACACCGGGTCGTGGCTGGGGGAGAGCACGACGACGCAGATCGCCCACCAGACCGTCCTGCACGACGCCCAGCACCCCTCAGCGCTGATCCTGCCGGTCATCCCGGCATCGGCGTCGAGCCAGGCCACCACCACGTTCCCCATCACGGCCCACCGGTAGCCGGACCTTGGCGCTTGACGTCCTCCAGACCGGCGCTTCTCCGTTTCCGTAGTCCCACCGCGCTGTAGCCGTAGCTTGATCGTTGAAAGTGTGGTGTGGCCGTACAGTTGTGTACGGCCACACCACACTTTCAACGATCACCAGTAGGGCGAACCGGATGATTGGTCTGGGTCAGCGGCTGCCGGGATGGAACTCGCCGGCTTTCACGCCGTTGGTGAACGCGTCCCACTCAGCGTGGGTGTAGTGGATCACGACGTCGCCGGGGTGCCGGCTGTGCCGGACGTAGACGGCGTCGCGGGCGAGTCGGCCCGGACGCGGCCCGCGCCAGCTCCTCCCGCCCGGAGCCGCCGCCGCCCCCGCCGGGGAGCCCTCCACCGCGCCGCCGCCGTATCCAGTTACTCCCCGCACTCCCACCGCCCGTCCGGCCCACAGTCGCCCAGATCGCCCGGCGACTCGCGACGTCGCCGAGGGATGACCACGACGACGTCGGCCACGAGGCGCACTGCGCCCAGGACAGCGCCGCCAACGTGACGCCGGCCAGGACGTCCGGGCCGACCCGGGATCTCCCGATCGGCCGCAGCTCACTGAGCACCGGCACTCGCACGCGGTTCACTCCGCGTACAAGGCGTCCAGCATCTCGCGGTAGTTGGCCTCCACGATAGGCCTGCGCACTTTCAGGGTGGGGGTCAGCTCGCGGGAGTCCACCGTGAGGTCGTGATCGAGGATGACGAACTTCTTGATCGTCTCCCAGCGGTTGAGCTGCGCATTCAGTTTTCGCACGTAGCCTTCGACTGTGCCGCGCATGGCCGGGGAGGCCACAACCCGCGGATAGGGCATGTCGGCCATGTCGTGGTGACTGGCCCAGTCCGTTACCGCGTCAGGGTCGAGCGCGATCAGCGCCACACAGTAGTTGCGTTGGTCACCGTGCACGAGCATCCGGCTGGCCAACGGGCACATCGCGGTGAAGCGACCCTCGATGTTCGAGGGCGCGACGTACTTGCCGCCGGAGGTCTTGAACAGGTCCTTCTTCCGGTCGGTGATCCGCAGAAACCCGTCGGCGTCGATCTCCCCGATGTCACCGGTGGCCAGCCATCCGTCGGCGCTGAGCGTCAGGCCGGTGTCCTGGTGCAGGTGGTGGTAGCCGTCCATGACGCCGGGCCCCTTGATCAGGATCTCACCGTCCTGTGCGATCGTGAGCTGGGTACCGGGCAACGGCAGTCCCACGGTACCGAGCTTGACTCGGCCCGGGAGGTTGACCACCGTGGCCGCGGAGGTCTCGGTGAGGCCGTAGGCCTCGAGGATCAGAATGCCGGCGGCATGGAACCACTCCGCGATCTGTTCGGGCAGGGTCGCTGCGCCGGAGACGAAGAACCGTAACCGGCCGCCGAACCCATTACGTACCTTAGCCAGGACCAGCTTGTCCGCCAGCTTGTGCCGAAAAGCCAGCTGCCACGGCACCGGCTTGCCCTGCCTGACCAGGCGGGATGCCTCAAGCCCGACTCCACATGCCCAGTCGAAGACCCTGGCCCTGGGCCAGCCCGCCGAATGTGCGGTGGCGACGATATGACCGTATGCCTTCTCGAAGATACGCGGAGCCGCGCCCATGAACGTCGGGCGCACCACAGCCAGGTTGGGCACGATCCGGTCGATCCGTCCGTCGATGGCGGTCGCGAAACCCACTTGTAGCTGGGTGGTCAGCAACACTTTGCCGAACGCGTGGGCCATCGGCAGCCACAGGTACTGCAGGTCCTCGACGTGCAGCACGCCCAGCGAGGCGACCGCGGCCCCCTCGTAGGTCCATGAGGAATGGCACAACCGCACGCCCTTGGACCGGCCGGTGGTGCCCGAGGTGTAGATCAGGGTGGCGAGGTGGTCCGGGTGGATCGCGGCGGTTCGCTCCTCAACGACGTCGGGGTGCTCGGCGAGATATGCGGCGCCCACCTCGGCCAGCTTGTCCAGCGAGATCACCCAGGAGTCGTCGCGACCGTCGGGTGTGCCGTCGAAGGTGACGACCACGCGGACCGACGGCAGCGCGTCGCGCTGCTCGCGCAGCTTGGCGATCTGGTCGTCATCCTCGGCGAAGACGACCCCGCTGTCGGAGTCGGCGAGGATGAACGCGACATCGCCGGAGATCGCCGAGGGATAGACGGTGGTGGTGGCCGCCCCGGCGCACGTGATCGCGAGGTCGGCCAGGATCCACTCGTACCGCGTCTCGGAGGCGATCGCGACCCGCTGCTGCGCGGTGACGCCGAGAGCGATCAGCCCGGCGGCGAGTTGGGTGACCTCCTGAGCGGTCTCGCGCCAGGTCCGAGACACCCAACGGTCCCCGACTGGGTAGCGGAACGCCTCCCGATCCGGCGTCTGCGCGACCCGGTCGAAGAACATCCGCGCCACACTGGCCGCCTGGTCGGTGACTACCGCGTCGGCCTGCGCGGGTGTCGTCATCGCGGACCTCCTTCGCCCGGCCGCCTCACCAGGGAGTGTAGGCCTGGCGAGGATCACCGGATGGTCACGGCGCTCGGCTGGGCCTGCCGCAGGTCGCGGTCCTTCGTCTCGGGGAGGGCTCTCGCGCAGAACAGGCTGAGCACCGCCAGCGCGAATAGCAGGATGCCGATGGCGACGCTGCCGAATGCCGCCGCCAGCGGCCCGGCTACCAGCGTTGGTATCGCGCCGCCCGTGATGCCGGCCAGGTTGTAGCTTATACCGGCTGCGGTGTAGCGATATCGGGTGGCGAACGTCTCAGGAAGGAACGCGCCGGCGGCACCGTAGCCGACACCCTGCAACCCCAGAGTGACGATCACGCCGACGCCGAAAGCCACCGGGGAACGCGTATCGAGCAGCGGGAACAGCACCAGCGACCACACCACCGCGCTGGCACAGGTTGCCATGATCAGGGTGCGCCGGCCGAGCCGGTCCGAGGCGACCGCCGACGCGATGGTGCACAGGGCCATCGCCGCCCCGGCGGCGATCCCGATGGACAGCACCAGCGTGCGGCTCAGCGCGGCCCCGGTGGGGCTGGTGCCGTAGCTGGTGAGATAAGTCGTGCCGGTGTAGAACAGGGCGAACATCACCGTCATGGTCCCGGCCGCCAGCAGGATCTCCCTCGGTGCCTGGGTGAGCGCTTCCCGCAGGGGGGTGTTCGGCCTCGATCGCGGGCGCTGCTGCGCCTGCCGGAAGACCGGCGTCTCCTCGATCTGCAGCCGGACGTACAGGCCCGCTGCGACCAGCGCCACGCTGACCAGGAACGGGACTCGCCACCCATAGTCGAGGAACGCCTGGTCGGTGTTCCCGAGGACGAGGTTGGTGACCAGGAACGTCGAGCTGGACAGCGCCAGCGCGATCCCCGGCCCGAGCTGCGGGAACATCGCGTACCGCCCCCGTCGCTGTGGCGGCGCGTACTCTGCGGTGAGCAGTGTCGCGCCGGCCCATTCCCCGCCGACCGCGAAGCCTTGCACGAACCGCAGCACGACCAGCAGGACGGGGGCCGCGAGTCCGATCGTGGCGGCGCCCGGCAGCAGCCCGATCAGCACGGTGGCCACACCCATCAGCAACAGCGTCGAGATCAACGTCCGTTTGCGGCCGATCCGGTCGCCGTAGTGCCCGAAGACCGCTGCCCCGACCGGTCGGGCGATGAACGCCACCGCGAAGGTGGCGAACGAGGCCACCGTACCGGCGGTCGAACCCAGGGCCGGGAAGAAGACCTTCGGGAACACCAGCGCGGCGGCCGTACCGTAGATGAAGAAATCGTAGAACTCGATAGTGGTCCCCACACAGCTGGCGATCGCCACCCGGCGCATCATGGCCCCGGTGGGCGTCGTCGCTTCCGCGCTGTTCATCCGTCTCCCCAGATCTCCCGCCCAGCGTGCCGACCGAATGAGTATCACCTCGACGAGTGGCTACCTCCTATCGGTAGCGTCGGAGGTGCTCACCAAGGGGAGGAGAGCCACCGGTGGCTGCTAGATACCTCGAGCGTTCCCGGATCGTCGCGCCACCCGGCTGGAGCCGGTGGCTGGTCCCGCCGGCCGCCTTGTCGATCCACCTGGCGATCGGCCAGGCCTACGCCTGGAGTGTGTTCAAGAAGCCGCTGGAGACGTCACTGGGCATCTCCGGGGTGGCCAGTGCGCTGCCGTTCACGCTGGGGATCGTGATGCTGGGCCTGTCCGCGGCGCTGTTCGGCACCAGGGTCGACCGCAACGGCCCGCGCTGGGCCATGGTCATCTCGATGTGCTGCTTCTGCGGTGGGTTCCTCATCGCCGCGCTGGGAGTGTCGGTCGGGCAGTACTGGCTGGTGGTCCTCGGATACGGCGTCGTCGGCGGGATCGGGCTGGGCATCGGCTACATCTCCCCGGTATCCACGCTGATCATGTGGTTCCCCGACCGGCCGGGCCTGGCCACCGGTATCGCGATCATGGGTTTCGGCGGTGGGGCGCTGATCGCGGCGCCGTGGTCGAGCTCGATGCTGACCGCGTTCGGCGCGACCGGAGTGCACCCCGACCCGAGCGGCATCGCCAAGGCGTTCCTGATCCACGGCGCTGTTTATGCGGTGTTCATGTCGGTGGGGTGGTTGCTCATCCGAGTACCGGCTGACGGCTGGCAGCCTGCGGGGTGGGAGCCCACGCCGCAGCCGGTCGGCGGGCTGATCAGCGCAGACAGTGTCTCGGCGCGCAACGCGATCCGGACCCCGCAGTTCTGGCTGCTGTGGGTGGTGCTGTGCTTCAACGTGACGGCGGGCATCGGCATCTTGGAGCGCGCGGCGCCGATCTACACCGACTTCTTCCCCGCCAGGGCCGGGCTCACCGCTGCGGCGGCGGGCTTCGTCGCGATCCTGTCCCTGGCCAACATGCTCGGCCGGTTCGTGTGGTCGTCCACGTCCGACGTGCTCGGTCGCAAGAACATCTACCGCCTGTACCTGGGTGTCGGTGCACTGCTCTATCTGACTGTGACGCTCACCACGAACGCCGACAAGGTGGTGTTCCTGGTGTGCTGCATGCTCATCCTGTCGTTCTACGGCGCGGGGTTCGCCACCGTGCCCGCCTATCTGCGCGATCTGTTCGGCACGTATCAGGTGGGCGCGATCCACGGCCGGCTGCTCACCGCATGGTCGACCGCGGGCGTGCTCGGCCCGGTGATCGTCAACGCGATCGCGGACGACCGGATCGCGGCCGGGGTGACCGGTCCGGGCCGCTACACCCCGTCTTTCTCGATCATGATCGGGCTGCTGATCATCGGGTTCGTCTGCAATGAACTCATCCGCCCGGTCGACTCGAGGTTCCACGAGCAGGCGGCGGGAAAGGCGGCGACGGCGGCATGAGCACGCAGACGACCGGATCGGCGTCTAGTTCACGCGTGGTTCTCACTACGTTGGCCTGGGCGTGGGTGGTCCTGCCGTTTCTGTACGGCCTGTACCAGCTACTGATCAAGATCCCAGCCCTGTTCGGCTCTTAGGCCCAGTGTCACCTCTTATAGACTCAGTGTCACCGCTTCCGGACAGGAGTGCGCTGTGTACGACTACGTGATCGTCGGAGCCGGTTCGGCGGGCTGCGTGCTCGCCGCCCGCCTCAGTGAGGACGCCGACGTCAGCGTGTTGTTGGTGGAGGCAGGGTCGCCTGACACCGCCGAAGAGATCCACATCCCGGCCGCGTTCGGCCGGCTCTTTCAGACCAAATGGGACTGGGACTACCTGACCGACCCGGAACCGGGCTTAGACGGGCGACGAACGTACCTCCCACGCGGCAAGATGCTCGGCGGCTCCTCGTCGATGAACGCGATGATCTACATTCGCGGCAACCGTGCCGACTACGACGAGTGGAGCTCGCTCGGGGCCGAGGGCTGGGGGTGGGACGACGTGCTCCCCTACTTCCTCCGGGCCGAGGACAACGAGCGTGGGGCCGACGAGCTGCATGCCATAGGCGGGCCACTCACGGTGAGCGACGGGCGCTCCCGGCATGTGCTGATGGACGCGGTCCTCCGAGCCGCCGAAGAGGCCGGGCACCGCCGCACCGAGGACTTCAACGGGCCAGAGCAGGACGGTGTCGGCTATTACCAGCTCACCCAGCGAGGCGGGATGCGCTGTAGCGCCGCGGTGGCGTACCTGCATCCGGCCATGCGGCGTCCCAACCTGACCGTGATCACCGACGCGCTGTGCACGCGAATTCTGTTCGACCACCGGCGCGCCGTCGGCGTGGAGGTCGAGCGGGCCAACGTGTTGTCGGAACTGCGCGCCGAGCGCGAGGTGATCCTCTGCGCCGGCGCTTACAACTCCCCGCAGATCCTGATGCTGTCCGGCATCGGGATCGCCGACGAACTCCACGCGTACGGAATCGTGCCGCGAGTGGACCTGCCGGTCGGTGAAAACCTGCAAGATCACCCCTTCAGTTGCCTGTGGTTCCGGACCGACACCGAGACGCTCATCACAGCCGCGACCGAGGAGAACATAGCGCTCCTGCGTAACGAGGGCCGTGGCCCGCTGACCTCCAACATCGGCGAGGCCGGTGGTTTCTTCCGGACTTGCGGTGGGCTCACCGGGCCTGACTTCCAACTCCTGGCCGCCCCGGTCATGTTCATCGACGAAGGGTTGGCGCTGCCCACCGAGCACGCGTTCGTATTCGGTGCCGGCCTATTACGTCCGACTAGCCGGGGCAAGGTGTTTCTCCGCTCGCTGTTGCCGTCGGCAAAGCCGCACGTCCGGCACGGCTACTTCACCACCGAGCAGGACCGCCAGGCCATGGTCCGGGCGATGGGCACGCTGCTGGAGATCGCCGAGCAGCCGGCCCTCACCGAGTACCGCCAGGGCAACCTGCGTATGCCGGCCTCAGACCACGATGCCGACGTCCTCGACTACATCCAGCGTTACTCCATGAGCCTTTACCATCCGGCCGGGACCTGCGCGATCGGGTCGGTGGTGGACAACGAGCTGCGTGTGCAGGGTGTCAATGGGCTGCGAGTCGTGGACGCGTCGGTGATGCCAGTCATCATCCGCGGCAACACCAACGCCCCGACGATCATGATTGCGGAGAAAGCGGCCGACATGATCCGTGGTTGTGTTCCGAGGGAGGTCTCCGTGCGGGACACCACCACACCGGTCACGACCTGACCCGGCCAGCAGGCCGGTCTGACTACTGGAGTCTCGTCATCGGCTGACTTCGGCGCGAGTACAAGCGGGGTCACTGCGACCGAGATCGGCGTGGGTTCCACGAGGTCGGGAGTGGTCGCTGTTAGGGTCCGCCACGCGCCCTTGGGCGTCGGCAAGTGTCGCTGTCGTGAGTAGCGGCCTGGGCACTGTCAAGTTGTTGGGTGTCGAGCGTGACGAGGACGTCGTGGGTGTGGGGTGGTCCTGATCGGGGTGGTGTCAGCTAGCTGTGGGAAGGCCGACGACCTCGTTCCAGGTGGCGAAGCGGGTGGTCGTTTCTCGGCGGTAGGCATCGGCGCGCAGCCGGTGGCGGCGGGGCCGGAAGTGCGGTGATATCCCGCTGAACGCGGAGAGGAACCGCTGCGCGTGTCCGGGTGAGGTGAAGCGTTTCATCGCCCGTTCCCGCTGCCGGGTGGGCTGGTGGGAGTTCTCCGCCCGGTTGTTCAGGTACCGGGACTGGCGGTGGGTGACCGAGGGCAGGACCTCGCGGTGCGCGGCACCGTAGCTGCGGAGTTTGTCGGTGACCAGCACCCGCGGCACGTACCGCAGTCCCGTGAGCAGCCGGCGGAAGAACTTCTTGGCCGCCGCGGCGTTGCGCCGGGACTGGACGAGGATGTCCAAGACGGTGCCGTGCTGGTCAACCGCCCGCCACAGGTAGTGGCTCTTCCCACGGATCTTGATGAACACCTCGTCAAGGTGCCACTTATCCCCTGGTCGTGGCCGGCGGCGGCGCAGCTGGTTGGCGAAGGCCTGACCGAACTTGCGGCACCACCCTCGGATCGTCTCGTAGCTGACGATGACCCCACGCGCCATCATCATCTCCTCGATCTCCCGGAAACTGAGCGGGAACCGGTGGTACAACCAGACACAGTGGCTGATGATCTCCGCTGGGTAACGGTGGCCCTTGTACAGCGACGACGACACGACGCCCATCAAGCGGGTCCCTCCCCGAAGATCTACCGGGAGCCCATCCCACCACACCCCAACAACTTGACAGTGCCCGGTTCACTGATCTGAGTGGTCTTTTCAGTCCAAGGATGGTGGTGTTGTCGAGCACTTGCTAGCCTCGAAAGGGGTGATTTTTCGCCCATCCGTGATCCAACTTGTACGCGATGACCGATCCGCATACCCGACGGCCAGCCAGCCACCACCCGCCACGTATCCGACAGAACCACCCACCTCCTCTCGATCACTTGCGGGTGGCAGTGATCGGGTGTGGTGGCGTATGCCTCCGGGTCCGCTCCACACGAAGGACGTCCTATGCGCCGTCGCCTCACGGTGGTCGAAATGATCGCCAGTACCGCGCTCGTGACGGCGATCGAAGCTACCAGAAAGGTTGGGAAATCACATGACAGTCACGCAATTGCCGAAGCCTATCTCGCTTGGGTCCGCGCTTCAAAGTTCTCATGGGCCAGGAATGGCGGTGCAGACGTACACGCAGACGGTCCGCTCGTGTGTGGACATGAAGGTCGACGCTCTGGAAAAGATCGAAGAATTCAACAAGGAGTTGGGCGAAGCTGGCAAGAAGGCGGCGGAGGAGGGGCTGGCAGCCCTTAAGACTATCAACACGCATCTGGGCACAGCGCGGACCCACGTCGAAGCGTGGAACAAGAATCTCCTGCCGGGCATGTTCAATACCAACGCGGACATTCATGGGTACGGCACCGAGTTCCGGAATATGGGCGAGGCTGCGCGTGAGAAGATCACGAAAGCGGTGGGAAAAAGCGAGCCCGAGATGAAGGCGGCCCTGCAGGACGTGCGAGGCAAGCTGCGGGCGCTCGGCGTCGCTGTCCACAAGCGTGCCACAGTCGCGGACGATCTGGCCAAGGCTCTGTACACCTTCCAGAGTAAGCTCCAGGACGACGCCAAAAAATTCGCCGAAGACAAGACTGCCGTCGACGCTGTGCTCACCGGTGACAGGAGCTGGATTAATAGCATCTCGGACGAGATCGGCTCATTGAATAAGGGCATCAGCAGCGATACCTCGATGATCGCTGGAGGTGCGGTCGCCATCGTCACCGGGGTCCTCGTCGGGGTGGTCGGCGGATTCCTCATCGCGACGGGGGTCGGTACAGGCGTCGGCCTGATTGTCATCGGCGCCGGGGTCGTCATCGCCGGCGGTGGTATAGCCCTCACCACCATTGGGGGAATCGATCTGCATAAGAAGCAGGAGCAACTCGCCGCCGATCAGAGGAAGCTCACGCTCCTAAAGGGGAGCGTGGCCACCTTCCAGACCGCCCAGGCGGCTGTCGGGTCGCTCGCGACGGCGGCGACGGAGGCGGCGGCTGGTGCCAAGGTTCTGTACCAGGCATGGCTGGCCCTGAAGGCGAACCTCGACGAAGTCGAGAAGATCATCGATGACGCCATCGAAACCGGCGGGGACATCCTGAAGGAAACGCTAGAGAACACCGGGATATTCCTCGACAGCGCCCTGAAGGAATGGGAGACGGTCCAGAATACCTCAGAGAAGATAAAGCAGGCCCTGACTGGCCTCAAGAAGGTCACAAAGCACATCGATGAGGTACCAAGCGCGGCGTAGGTTGGCGTAGGTTCGTGAGCGCACAGGGGAACCGGGCGCCCATCCGGCGCTCGGTCCCACCCCAGCCGACCTGTCAGGATTCCTAAGGAGTGATACATGGCCCAGCCGCCCACCGGCACTGTGAAGCAGGCGCTTGTCGACACACACGCCCCCGCGATAGCCGCGCAGAGCCTCACCGCCTACCTCGGCCTGATTCCCCCCATGAATTTCCACCTCCTGAAGGACAAGACGCGGGAGGAGATGAAGAAGATCGATCCGTGCGTGGCGCAGAACGCCGTACACGCCCTCGAAGGCATCGATCTCCATACGGAAAAGGCCCGACGACACGCGGACCACTGGAACAAGACCCTGCTGCCAAAGTTGTTCGAGACGGCGGCAGACGTTCATGGCTACGCGACAGAATTCCTGAAGCCGAGCAGGGATCTCCGCCAGCAGATCGCGGGTCTGGGGAAGACGCCGACTCCTGAACAGCAACAGCAGGTGCTGAAGTCCGTACAGTCCCACTTGACGGCACTGCGCAAACCTGTGGACAAGCGTGCAAACGTCGCGGAGTGGCTGGCCAATGCTCTGGCAGACTTCGCTGGGGACGTCAAGAGCGACACCGTGGACTTCGAGAAGGACTGGAACGCCGTCGAGAAAGCCATTACCGGTCAGGGCGGCGTCATCGGCATGATCAACCAGCGAGTCGCCGAGCTCAACGACCAACTCGCCAAGGATGCCAAGCGCATCGCCAAGGGCGAGATCGGAATAGTCCCCGGTATCGGCCTCATCGTGATCGGCAGTATCTTCGTCATCGGCGGAGTGCCCCAGGTCGGTGTCGGTCTCCTCACCGGGGGACTCGGCCTGCTTACCGCCCAGAAGATCACCGTGGGCGGCGTCAACCTCGAGAGGGAGAAGGGAGAGCTGGCCGGGCTCCAGATCGAGTTGTCTCTCCTCCAGGCATCCATCACCTGCTTCCACAACACACAAGGTGCCGTTATTCAGTTCTCCACGAACGCCTCGGACAGCTCTGCCGGCGGTTCCGACCTGCATCAGGTGTGGCTCTCCCACGACCAGGCGCTGGCGACGATCGTCAAGACCATCCAGGACGCCCTCTCAGACCCCGCTGCCGACCTGTCTCAACTCATCACGGAGGTGGACCAGTTCCTCGTCGCTGCAATGGACGACTGGGCAGACGGCCAAAAGACTGCGGACACCGTCAAGAATGGTCTGATCGGCATTCGGGACAACGTCGACACAACTGATGTCGACGACCCACAGTCCACAAGAGCTTGACCCGAGGAGGACGGCATATGTCGCACATGGAACATGGTCCAGTACAGAATTCCGCGCACTCGCTCATGCACTACTTCGACAAGGCAGTGGGCCAGGCCGTTAACACTCTCTACTCCTACATTCTGGGCACCGGCAGCAAGGCTGCGTCAACCCTCCGGGAGAACGTTCTGAGGGGTGAAACCGTTAATGGTACCGACTGGATCCACCGGTCCTACCGCGACTTGGTGACCATCCCGTTCGCTGATCTCGCCCAGAAGGGGGACATCAAAGAGATCGAACGACGGGTCGGGGGGCAGTTCAAGAACTACTACAACACGGACGACATCAACACCGGCATCCGCCGCTTCGGTGCGTACATGCGATTCTTCGACGATGCCCATAGGTTGCTTCTGGGAGAAACCCCTCAGAAGGGCTGGGAGAAGGAATGGAAGGAGTGCTGCGATGACGCCGACGAGGTGAACAAGCAACTCGAAATCTTGAATGCTAGCCTCGATCAGCTTGGCTCCTTGATCAAGGAGACAGTGAGTATGTCGCAGGACTGCGGTAGCGATCCCACCTGTCTCAAAGGGGTGATCAGCGAGTGGAACGAAGTCATGGAATGCGCCCAGCGCATCGACGGCCCTGACGAGTGAGGCAGCGCAGCAGGGGCATTGTCAACTTGTCGAGCTTCGGGCCGTCGATGGACACGTGGAACCTGGGCTGGGCAGCCGGGTCGATATCCGGAGCGGTGCTCAGGCAGCTGGCCTGCATTGTCAGGTTGTTGGGTGAACCAGTGTGGTGTCGCGTGTCAGAGCCGAGGGGTGGTCTCCGAGTACGGCCGGGATACGGCGGAAACCTGCCATTAACTGCGTTGATGTGGGGTGCCAGGGATGGTTTGTCCAGGTCACGGGCGAGACGGCGCTAAGCGTAGGGTGCGCCGGGTCACAGCGTCAGAGTCATTGATCTACTGCCAATAGATCGTTGACCAGCCAGTATGTATCTGACGGCAGGTTTCCGCCGTATCCCGGGACCGCCGCGTATTGCACCGGGTGCGTATTGGTGACGGTGTGTGATTGGGTGCTCGCCAGGTCGGGACCTGTGTCGTGAGCTGCGCACGGTTCTGAGGGTCAGCCTCCTGGATGAGGCTGTGTCCAGGTCGGGGAATTCGGGTTGTTCGGGTGTTGACCAGCCCCGACACAACCCGTTTCGCGTTGGATGCGAAGATTTCGCATCCAACGCGAGGGGCGGGAGTGATCGGTGGCGGGGCGAGACGGCCAGTTTCCGGGAGCCGCGGGGCTGCATCTGGTCGACGGGGTGGCGCTGCTGCATCCGGAGGAACAGGTGTTCGAGGCGATGCTGGATGGCTGGCGCAACCAGCAGCTGGCCCGGAACCTGGGGTTATCCACGATCGACCAGCGGGAGAAGCGGCTGCGGGCCTTCGGCGAGTACGCGGACGCGTTTCCCTGGGTCTGGACGCCGCAGGTGGCCGATGAGTGGTTCGGCGACCTGCGCGCGGTGCGGGGTTGCGCGCGGTCGACGCTGCGGTCCTATCAGGACGCGCTGCGATCGTTTTGCCATTATGTGACTGACCCGGCCTACGACTGGCCGGCGGAGTGTGAGCGGCGGTTCGGCACACATCCCGTCCAGGTGATCCATGAGTGGAACGCTGCGGTGCATGTCCAGGACGCCGAAGCCCGGCCCGAGAAGCGGGCGTTCACCATTGATGAGCTGCAGGGCTTCTTCGACTACGCCGATGAGCAGGTCACCAAAGCCCGCGATCGGGGCCGTAAGGGCTGGTTGCCGGCGTTCCGGGACGCGACATTATTCAAGGTCATTTACGGGTGGGGCCTGTTCTCTGGGGCTCGACCTTGTGTGGGAGCTTGATTCCCTGAGTTTGTGCAGCTCAGAAGCTGATGGCTGAACGTTAGCGGCTGCAACAGGTGTGGTGCAAGCAGGCTCAGTGTGGTTCACCTGTTGGGGTTCGGGGCGTTGAGGCGGGTCATGAGTTCGCGGTTGGTGGCGCGGGCGGCGGCAAGGTCTTCGTCGCGTTCGTCGAGATTGTTGTTGTAGGTCGATGGCTTGCTGTGGCTCTTCGCTGTTTTCAGTGGGTTACTCAGCGTGAGGACATGTACGCGGGTGTCGGATGGGTGAGGGTGGGTAGTTGGAGTTCGGTTGCGGTGAGGTAGACGATGGTGATCATCTTGGTTTTGCTGCGGTAGCCCCGGGCCCGGGCTTCGGCGGCCTGGACCAGCGAGTTGATGCCCTCGAGTAGGCCGTTGTTCAGGTGGTTTCTGTGCCAGGCGAGGATGCCGTCCCAGTGCTTCTCGACCAGGGTGACGAACTTCTTGATCGGTTGTAGGCGGGAGCGTTTCGCGCCGGAGCACCAGCGCCGGAGGTACTCGGGTGCGTAGCTGAGGTCTTGGTCGTAGAAGGCCTGGAAGTCCTCCCGCCGGCGCAGCGCCCGGGCGGTGGCCGGCCGGGCCGAGGGACGCATCAGCTGGTGGAGCTCACGGCGTTGCGTGGCCGAGAGGTTCGCCCAGTTCTTCAGCCACAGCCAGCGGGTGTGCTTGAGTTCCGGGCGAGTCCTGACCTCGTCCCGGCGTACGGTGTCGATGGCCTCGCTGAGTTCGGCGGCCAGGTGGTAGCGGTCGAAGGTCATCCTCGCGTTCGGCAGGTGTGCCTTGATTCCGCTGATGAATGCCGTGCTCATGTCGGAGCTGGTGTCGGTGATTTTCTCCGGGTCGCCCCCGTGCTCAGCTAGGTCAGCGGCGAAGCGGGCGACGGTGTCGGCTGAGCGTCCTTCGGTGGCGAAGACCACCCGTCGGGCATCCAGGTCGGCGACGATGCTCACGTAGTCTCGGCCCTTGCGCGCGGAGGTCTCGTCCATCCCGACCCGGCGCACCTCCGAGAGGTCCAGTTGGTCGCGGGCGGCGCGCACGTGATGCTCCAGCACCCGCCAGATCCTGGTGTCGTGCTCCCGGGTCATCGCTCCGACCTTCACCACCGGCATCACCGCCACGAAGCTGCACACCAGGGCCTCGAACAGCAGTGTGAATCCCGACCCGGGGCGCGCCCAGGGCACGCTGACCTGCCGTACCCCATGCTCGGGGCAGCGCACCCTGGGCAGGCGGGCATGCAAGAACGCCTTGTGCTGGAAAAAGTCCAGATGCCGCCACGTCTTGTCCACCGCGTCATGCACCGGGCAGACACCGTGCGCACAGTCCTCGGCCGGACACGCGAACCGGGCACCACGACCAAAGTCCAAGTACAGATCCAGCTGGGTGGCCTCGGCGTCGAACTGGCTGCGTGTCACCCGCCACGGCCCGCTCAGCCCCAGCGCCGCCGTGAACAACCCCAGCTCATCCATACCCTCACGACCCCCTGCCACGTGACCATCACGGACAGTCACACAGCCAACGAAACAATCACCCCCTCGTCAACCCGCCACGCCGAGACCACACCATTTGATCATCACTCGATCGCCAAACCCACTTGATACAGCGAAGAGCCACGGGGTGCGCGGTGTTCACCGCGCTGGCCTGGACCTGGGTGGTCGCAGCGTTCCTGTACGGCTCGTACCAACTCGTGATCGAGATCCCGACCCTGCCCGGCAGCTGACACTGGGAGTGTCGTACTTCGCCGGCATTGGCACTTCGCCGCTTGCCGCACATGGATCGGGGTGGACAACGCGATCAACCGTGGCTACATTTGCTGGTGATGAAGTAGCCACTTGGAGGTCGCCCGATGGAGATAGGTATCCGTGCTTTACGGAATGGACTGAGTCGGCATCTGGCCGAGGTTCGTCGTGGGCGCACGGTGACCGTGACCGATCATGGGAAGGTGATCGCTCGGATCGTGCCGGCAGGTACCCCGACGGCACTGGAGCGGCTGATCGCAGAGGGGCGCGTGCGCCCGGCGAGGCGGCGCGTCCGGCCGGTTCCCGAGCCGATCGCCGCCGTCGGCACGGTGAGTGATCTCGTAGCCGACCAGCGGCGGTGATCTCATATTTCGATACCTCGGCACTCGTACCACTGCTGATCGCAGAACCGAGTAGCGGGTTGTGTCAGCGGTTGTGGGAGGATGCTGACGCTGTCGTCACCACGCGACTTTCGTACGTCGAGGCCGCTGCCGCGTTGGCGCAGGCATTGCGATTAGCCCGGCTTACCGAGCAGAGTTACAGGTCAGCGATCAGTATCCTGGATGTGCTGTGGGACGAATTCGAGGTTATCAACGTGGACGACCAGATCATTTACCGCGCGGCGCAACTGGCGTACACCTGCGCGTTGCGCGGCTACGACGCCGTGCATTGCGCATCTGCGGAGCAGCTTGACGACGGCGATGTCGTCGTGGCCGCTGGTGACCAGAAGCTGCTTGATGCGTGTAGGTCGCTGGGCATGGCAACCGCCGACGTCAATCCGTGAGTGGTAGCCCGGACGGCACCAGAATCAGGACGAGATGCCGGGCGGTGAGCCACCCGCGGCGGGTCTGATCATCGGGCGCCAGGAACCACACCTCGCCCAGCAGGCCGCGGATCGCCGACCACGGCGCGGTGTCGAGCAGAAGGTAGTTGCCCTCGGTGACGACCAGGGGAACACTGGGCGGCACCGGTACCGCGCCCGCGATCGGTTCCTCGATCGTACGTCGGAGCTCCGGGGCGTAGATGGTGGCTGCCTCGGGTGTGCGCAGCCAGCGAAGCAGCGCGACGTAGCCGGCCGCGTCTAACGTGTCCGGAGCGCCCTCTTGCGCTCGGTGCGCCCCAGCCGCTGCAGCTCCGCTTGCGTCAAGTGGTACCCGTCCATCCCCACCAGCACCGCAGCGCCGCCCAGCGCGTCGATCAACCGTCGTGCCACCGTCGACTTACCTGCACCGGGAACCCCGGTGATGCCCAGCATCCGCCGGCCGTCGCTGTCGACGAGCGCCTGCGTACGGGCTAGCAGATCGGGCCTGTTCGGCGGCTGACCCTGTCTGAGCGCGCTCCGCGAGGTGTGGGTCATCCCGGGGACCGCGCTCAGACCTGCGCCTTTGATTGTTTCTGACCGGTGCGGCCGGCACTGTGGGCACCTTCAACGATTACGCATTCGTGTCAGCGAGACAGAAGACGGGAGTCGGCTGGGAACCGGCGGGGACGGGAGTGGGGACGGGACCAGGGGAGGGGCAGCAGTGGACGAGAGTGGGGTTGGGACTGACAAGGACGGGGCCGGGGACTGGGCAGCAGAAGCAGCAGTGGACGAGAGTGGGGTTGGGACTGGCGGTGAGGGGGCAGCGGCAGGGGATGGTCACCGGGCCGGGACAACCGCAGGGGAAGCTCGCGGTGGCGTCCAACGGGCAGACGATCAGGGCGTTCGTGGCCGGTGCCGGTGTGGCGGCCATGGCCGTGCCCACGGTGAGGACGAGGGTGGCCAGGCAGGTACCGGCGACGACGAACAGGTTCCTTATTCGCATTCGTGATCCTTCACAACGCAGATGCCCGGACGGCCGTCTGAGCACATGTCAGTCACCGGCAGGACACTGCGTTCCGAAGGTGAACGGGACAAGTCCGGAAATCGAGCGGGGGACGGCGGGAAACCCCACGAGGTATTAGCGATGTGGCGATGAACGTCGAGTAGGGCTGGGGGGTCAGTGCGCGATGGTGTCGATGAGCGCTCGCGCTCCCTGACGGAGGAGGTCGGCGCCGACGAAGTAGCCCAGGGCCGCCGGATCCTCGGGCACACCCCAGTGGTGGGAGTCGAGCCACCGGCTGCCGTCCAGGGTGAACACCGTGGCGCGCAAGGTGAGTTTGCCGTTGGGCTCGGTGCCGGCGTAGCCCGCGATGGGTGAGTTGCAGTGGCCTTGCAGGGCGTGCAGCATGGCGCGCTCGGCGGTGGCGTGCCGGTCGGTCTCGGCGTCGTTGAGTCGGGCGCTCAGTGTCCGCAGGGCGGTGTCGGTGGTGCGGCACCGCAACGCGATGATGCCCGCGCCGACCGCTGGGCACATCGTCTGCAACGGCAGGATCTCGGTGATCCGCTCAGCCTCGCCCACCCGGTACAGGCCGGCCACGGCGGCCACGATCGCGTCGAAGTGACCTTCGTCCAGCCGCATCAGGCGAGTGTTGACGTTGCCCCGCAACGGCTTGATCACCACGCTCGGGTAGTGCAGACGGAGCTGGGCGGCGCGGCGCACCGCGCTGGTGCCGATGACGGCACCAGCGGGCAACTCAGCCAGCGGGTCACCGCTGCGGGAGATCACGGCGTCGTGGATGTCCTCCCGTGGCAGGTAGGCGGCGAAGGTCAGCCCTTCCGGCACGGGAACCTCGCCGGGGATGTCTTTGAGGCAGTGCACCGCGAGATCGACCGAGCCGTCGAGCAGGTTGCGGTCGATCTCGCGGACGAACGCGCCCTTGCCGCCGAGCTTCGCGAGGTCCCCCATCCACTGGTCGCCAGTGGTAGTGATCTTGATGAGCTCAGTGGTGACCGTGGGGTCGAGCGCTTCCAGAGCCGTGGCGACCTGCTCGGCTTGGTGCAGGGCCATCGGGCTGGTGCGGGTGCCGATTCGCACGTGCGGCATGCCGGAACCTTACGCAGTCAGCAGCGCGCGCCGTGGGACCAGCCCACCCGGGCGCACCGGGGGGCTGCCAGGATGGGGGGAACCCGCCAACGGCGGCGGGGTGGCGAGGAGGATGCTGACGTGAGCGAGCTGACCCGTCCCGATGTGCTCGTGCCCGAGGGACCGGCGCCGACCGAGTTGGTGATCGAGGACCAGGTAGTGGGTGAGGGCCCCGAGGCCATCGTCGGCTCGCAGATCAGGGCGCACTACATCGGCGTCGCGCACTCCACCGGGACGCAGTTCGACGCCTCCTGGGACCGAGGCTCCCCGCTGGAGTTCCGGCTCGGTACCGGCCGGGTGATCAAGGGCTGGGACGACGGGATCGTCGGCATGCGGGTCGGCGGGCGTCGGCGACTCACCATCCCTGCGCACCTGGCCTATGGCGACCGCGGCGCGGGTGCCACGATCAAACCTGGCGAGACCCTCGTCTTCGTCGTCGACCTGGTCAGCGTCCACTGAAGGTCCGCTAAAGGTCGACCACGATCCGGCCGCCGCGGCTTCGGGACACGCAGATCGTCATGGTGTCGGCGCGCTCGCGGTCGGTCAGCACCCGGTCGCGGTGGTCGATCTCTCCGGAGATCACCCGGGTCCGGCAGGTTCCGCAGAAGCCCTGCTGACAGGAGTAGGCGATGCCGGGCACAGCCTGGCGGATCACGTCGAGCGCGGACCGATCCGCGGGCACGGTGAGCACGCGATCGCCACGCCGCAACGCGATCTCGAAGGGCGCCCCGCCCACCACGGGTGGCGCGGAGAACCGCTCGAAGTGCACCGCCACCGCCGCGCTGGTCGCGAGGTCCCGGCGAACGCCGGCGATCATGGTTGCCGGGGCGCAGCAATAGACGGTGGCCCCGGTCGGCGCGTACTCCAGCAACTCGGCACCCGAGGTGGGAAAGCCGTACTGGTCATACGGGCGCACCCATACGCGGGCCGGGTCCAGCGCGGTGATCTCGTCGAGGAAGGGCATCGACTCCCGCGAACGTCCGGTGTACACCAGCCGCCACTGCGCACCACTGGTGGCTGCGTGCTTGACCATGGGCAGAATCGGGGTGATGCCGATCCCGCCCGCGATGAACAGGTACCCGGCCGCGCGCACGTAGGGGAAGGCGTTGCGCGGACCGCGGACGGTCAGGGCGCTGCCGATGCCGACCGACTCGTGCAGCTCTCTCGAACCGCCGCCGCCCTCGGCGATCCGTCGCACCGCGATCCGGTAGGAGCCGCGGTCGGCCGGGTCGCCGCACAGCGAGTACTGGCGGCGTCGTCCGGAAGGCAGCAGCACGTCGAGGTGGCTGCCCGGTTGCCAGCGGGGCAGCTCCGCACCTGTCTCGGCGGCCAGCCGGAAGCTACTGACGTCTCGGGCCTCGACGCGGATCGCGTCCACGACGAGGCGCAGGTCGCGATCGACCCGCTGGGTCGGCGGGCGCCGCCGGTACGAGCCGCTGGTGAGCCGGTCATAGCCGGCGACAACCGCCCCGATCGCGCGGAACAGCCGGTCGGGATGCCAGCGGCCCCGCAGGTCGGGCGGGGCGACCCACTCGTGGTCCATGTCAGGCCGCCGCGGCGATAGCCGCGGGCGAGGTGGCGAGGTAGGCGACTGCCTGGCTGGTGGAGAACTCCCGCGAGGGGTGGTAGGAGGGCCGGGCATAGTTGAGCGTCTGCCAGAGCAGCCGGCGCGCTGAGGGCAGCAGGTGCCGCCGGCTGGCCCGGAAGTAGTGCCGCCAGCGCGGCGTCACCCGGCCGCCCAGCTCGGGGTCGATGCGCATCAGGAAGACCACACCACGCACCCACAACCACAGCATGATCGGTGCTGTGATCAGCATGGCGCGCACCCGCCGCAGGTACCGGCCGTCGAGATGGGTGAACAGATCGAAGGCCACCGCGCGATGCTCGACCTCCTCCGCGCCGTGCCAGCGCAGCAGATCCAGCATGGTGGCATCCGCCCCGGCGGCATCGAGCGCGGTGGCGTTGAGTGCCCAGTCCCCGAGCATCGCCGTGATGTGCTCGATCGCCGCGATGATCGCGCACCGCTCGATCAGCCACTCCTCGTCTCGCCTGCCCACCAGGTCACGATCGCCGAGCACCTTCTGGAACATCCAACCGACCTGCTGGACGTAGGGATCGGTGTCGATGCCCTCGGCCTTCCAGTGATCGAGCACGCCCTGGTGGGAGCGGGCGTGAATGGCTTCCTGGCCGATGAAGCCGAGCACCTCCTCACGCAGCTTGTCGTCCTGGATTGACGGAACGGCGCGGGTGAACACGTCGACGAACCATCGCTCTCCCTCGGGAAGCAGCAGGTGCAGCACGTTGCAGGTGTGCGTGACCACTGGCTCGCCCGGTACCCAGTGCGTGGGCAGGTCGGTCCAGTCGAAGGTGACGTCTCGTGGCTGGAGCACGAGATTCTCCGGCTCCGTGACGGTGCGGTGATGCTCAGACATCCGCCGATCTCCCTTCCGGGCGGTGATGGCGTTATCGAGGGGTGCGGTCAGTACGAGCCAGCGCCCGCAGTAGCCCGGGAGTCAGCCGGGAGGCCAGCAGCCCGGCCCTGGCTTCGATGGTGATCGGGGCTAGGGCGCTGTTGCGCTCCACCGCGCGCAGGATCTCCCGCGCCGCCCTTTCCGGAGTGAAGTTGCGTCGGCGGTACATCTCGGTCGTGCGCCGCCTGGCGGTGAGCTCCTCGGTGGCGTCGCGGCCGACGAACCGGGTGGTATTGACGATGTTGGTGTGCACGAAACCAGGGCAGACCGCCACTACGCCGATGCCGGCCTCGGCCAGCTCGCCGCGCAGGCACTGGCTCAGTGCGAGGACCGCGGCCTTGGTCGTGGCGTACGCCGGGAGCGCCCGCGTGGGCAGGTAAGCGGCGGCGGAGGCGATGTTGACGATGGTGCCGCCCTCGCCGCCGTCCACCAGTAGCCCGCCCAGGACTCGACAACCGTGGATGACGCCCCACAGATTGACGTCGATGACCCGTTCCCAGTCGGCCACCGTGGTGTCGAAGAACGGCCCGGCCACGCCGATGCCAGCGTTGTTGATCACGATGTCCGGGATCCCGTGGTTGTCGAGCAGCACCGTGCCGAGCTTCTCGACCGCGGCGGCGTCGGACACGTCCACGGTGTATGCGCTCGCGGGTGGGCCGGCCAGCCGCGCGGTGCGCTCGGCCGCCTCCGCGTCGATGTCGGTGACCAGCACTTCGGCGCCCTGCTGCGCGAACTCCAGCGCGGTAGCCCGCCCGATGCCGCTGCCTGCCCCGGTGATCACCACGAGGGTGTCCTCGAAGCGCCTGCGGCCCGGCCCGGTGCGGCGTGCGCGGCGCAGGGTGCGCGACTGCGGACCGCCCTCGGCGTGGTCGATCAGCTCGCTCGCGCAGCGCGCCACGGTGTGCGGGTGGCTGCGCGGCAGCCAATGGCCGCCGGGCAGCTCGCGGACCGCGAGGTTGGGTGCCCAGCGCCCGATATCGGTCTGGAGTGATCTCGACACGAACGGATCCCGCCTGGGCGCGAGAACCTGCACCGGAACGTCGATCGCCTGGGGACTGGGCCTCGCTAGCCGGGGTAGCATGTTCGCCCGGTACAGCTGCACGCCATGCACCCCGTCCGCCACCGTGGGGGTGCCGGCGCCCGCCACCAGGGCCAGCGCCCGCTGGGGGAGTCCGGCGCGCCAGAGTAACTCCGGCAGCAGCGGCAGCTGGAACAAACCGATGTACCAGCTCGACACCAGCTGGGTGACCAGCTCACGCAGCGCGCTGGGCGTCGGCCGGCGCAACCGCGCCCGCACCCAGTGCTCCACGTGGTCCAGACACGGCCCGGAGATCGACGTGTACGACGTGACCCGGCCACGAAGCCACTGGCCGCCCAGCGCATGCCAAGCCTGGATCGCCCCCCAGTCGTGGGCCAGCAGATGGACCGGACGGTCCGGGCTGACCGTCTCGACCACGACGGCCAGATCCCGGGCGAGCTGGTCGAGCCGGTACGCCCGGCGCCCGCGTGGCTTCCCGGACTCACCGGCCCCCCGGACGTCGTAGCTCACGACGTGAAAGCGTGGCGCCAGCTCGGCCACAACGCCGTCCCATACGGTGTGGTCGTCGGGGTAGCCGTGCATGCATACCACCGTGGGCGCGCCGAGCTGCCCGGACTCGTGCACTCGCAGTGGCACGCCATCGGAGCTGGTCACGTCCCTGGTCCGCAACTCGCGGAACGTCGTCGGATCGGCGGGATCGGTCACCCCTTTGCCGGCCATCTGCCACCTCCTGACGCCGTTTCCTACCTCCACGTAGGAACTTTCTACGTCGTGGTAGATTTGTCAAGTGGAGAGCCCGAAAGTGGTTCCGTTGACGGAGACCCGGGTGCGGCGGAGCGGACGCGCTCGGGCTGCCCATCTCGGCCCCGAACGCCGCCGGCCGCTGATCCTCGACGCGGCGTTGGAGGTCTACGTCGAGCGTGGGTATCGGGGCACCTCGATGCAGGCGGTGGCCGATGCGGCGGGGGTGACGAAGCCGGTGGTCTACGAGTGCTACCCGAACAAGGACGAGTTGCTGCTCGCGTTGTTGGACCGCGAAGAGCACCGCTTGCTGGACGCCATCACCGATGCGTTGCCGAGAAACGCGGCGTTCGACAACGTGGAGGCGGTGCTCGCGGCGGTGCTCACCGCTTTTCTCACCGGGGCAGGTCAGGCGACGAACTCATGGCGGGTGGTCTTCGAGTCCCGCCGGGGTTCGGAGTCTGTGGTCGCGGCGCGGGTTCGGCAGGCCCGCGACATGATTCTGGGGCAGATTCGTGAGCTGGTGGGTTTGTCCATGGCCTCGGCCGAGGTCGACGATGTTGAGCGCAAGGTGCCGGTTGTCGCCGAGCTGCTCACTACCGTGGCCGAGTCCTGCGCCCGCATGCTCGTGCTGGAGCACTACCCGTGGACCGCGGTAGAGCTCGCGACCTACGTGTCCCGCCTCATCACCCGCGGTATCCGCCCTGCCTGAGCGCTCAGCGGGAGTCGGTTTTGACCAGCCAGAACTGCACGCCGAGTTCGTCGTCTCCGACCAGGCCGGTGTCGGCGACGTCGGCGTCCGCGGGGAGGTGCGCGAGCGGGTGTTCGGTGATCTCGGTGGCGAGAACGGCGTCGGCGAGTTCGCGTTCGTGCTCACGCAACGCCTCGGCCGTCTCACCGCGCGCGGCCCAGGACAGCAGGATGCGGTCTGTGACGTCGAGGTCGGCGTCCTTCCTGGCGGTTTGCACCAGCCGTCCAGGGTTACCGTGATGTCTTCTCCGTCCAGGCTGACCGTTGCCTGGACGTCTGCCTTCAGATTGCGGACAAGGTGGCTTTGATCGGTGGCGGTGATGGTCTTGGCGGCATGTTGAGTCCGCGAGCCTGCGTCCTGCTGTGCCCGTCGGGAACCGAGCCGCTCGTGCGCGTGTATGGCCGAGGCCCCCACAGAATCGGCCGCCGCCACCATCGCCCAGCGCATCGCCAAGGTCGTCGCCGGGCACGCGTTGGCCTGACTCGTGAGTGGCGTTTCAGGGCGCGGGGGAGCTCGATACCAGGCCGTAAGTCGCCAACTGGTCATCCAACATCGTGACAGCCTGGGTTGTCTGCCAGGGCTGCATCCGGGCGCGCGTCGTGCGCAGCTCTTTCACCAGCCGCGCCGAGCGGGTCTGGGCGGCGAGGCCGGCGGCACTACCGACGACCCGCGCCGCCTCATCGATCTCGCCGGATTGCAGATGAGCATTGCCCAGATGAAGCGTGCAGACGGCGCGACCGTCTACGAAAGACTTGTCGTACAGTGTCAGTCCTGCGTCGGCGCTTGCCGCCGCCTCCTGCGGCTTCCCTAGCCGCAACAGAGATTCACTCTTCCTGCGGGCGAGATACCCTTCGTGGAGAAAATACCCTACCGACCCGACAGGCGCCTGTCCAGCTGATGCCAGAATATCCTGAGCCTTCTCGAACTCGACCATGCACGCCTTATGTCGGCCGTCGACCGCATAGGCCGTGCCAGCCCGTAACACCGCGCAGAGCTGCATCAGCGGATCCTCGCTTCTGCTGACCAGACTCTGGGCTGCGGCGGCGAACTCGATGGCGGGGTGGGCCTTACCCTCCCAGGATGCGTGATCACTCATTTCACACAGTGCGTAAATAGTGAGCTCGATGTTGCCCGCGTCCTGCGCCGCCGCCCGGGCCTGCTCGCCGTAGTGCTGGGCGCTGTCGTAGTCGTTGTGGTCGAAGAAATAATATGCGATAGACGTGGACATATCACCGTACACCGAAAGAAGCTGGGGACGGAACTCGTTCGGGCATTCCGCCAGCAGGCCATGAACCAGATTTCGTTGCGCGAGTGCCGTGGGCAGCACCGCACGCGAGCCCAGTGCGTCGTCTTGCCGTTTGCAGTCCTGGAGCATGGCGTCCAGGCGGTTGATGACTCGCTCATCCACCCGGCTCGGTGTAATAAGGGCGCGAGTCAGGCGTTCCTGCTCCTCGGAATCCAGAGTGTTCACGATCGGTGAGGCGGCAACAACGGCGGCTGCCCATCCCAGTTTCTCGAGAAGTTTTCGACGGTTCATCGTGTTCGCCCATCCGCGGAGGAATCTCGTGAGCTGATCGTGTATCTGATCCAGCCATTCGGCGGGTATCGTGTTGTCCGCCGCGCGGTCCAGGAACGTGAGGAACGCCAGCGGTGCCGCGAGCCCCTCGGTCAGTTCCGCACCAGCGAACGCGACCATGCTCGCCAGCGGCTCCGGTGGCGTCGGTGTCACCTGTCGGTCCGCATCGCGCGACTCAGCCGAGGCTGTCGTGGCCCGCAGCGTCTCCGCTCTGGTCCGGGCTTCGGCGAGCTGGGCCTCGCGGGTGCGCACCTCATGGTCCTGTTTGGCCGCTTCCAGGGCGTGAAACGCGGCCAGCAGCGCGCCATCCGCCCGGCACCGCTCGTCGGCGATCTTCCAGAAGCGCTGGTCACCCCGGGAGCGCCCGCGCTCGATATGCGCCACGGTCGTGCGGTCCACCGCCGCGCGTATAGCCAGCTGGCCTTGCGTCAGCTCCGCCGCCTGGCGGAAGGCGGCAAGCTGCGCACCGAGCGCACGGCGCAGCTCGGCGATCTCGTCCGGTTCCCGTGCCATGTCGGTCTCAGTCCCCCCGTCGTGCGTGGCCTGCTCAGCGTAGCCCCGGTGGGTCATCCCGTCGTGACAACCGTGTGCAGTTGCTTACCCACGGTCGGTCACATCGAGTTCAGTACCACTACGGCACCGGGGCCGGGCTGAGCGCCAGGCTGGCTTACCCCCCGTCTGGGGCTCCTGCCCCCGCCAGTCCGGAGAGAGGTTCCCCGGCCCTGGGTGCCGCCCGGGAAGACGAGCGCACGAGCGAGGTCGCAGATGGTGGCAAGCGGGACAGTCGTGGACATGGCCGGGTTGTGTCATGGCGAGGTGGGGGACCGTGAACCACGTTCATGAGGTGCGGTGGCGGTTGTTGCGCGAGCAGCTGGAGACGGCGAGATTCTCCTGCGCCTGGCCGGGGCGACGTTGACGATACTCGAATGGCATGGCATAGCCGGTTTGGGGCGGTGCCGGATGCGGGCCCGCTCACGGTGGCGATGGATACCGTGGTGGAGCCGGCGCGCCTGTCAGGTGTTCGTGACCGTGCAGTTCTGGGTAGAACAGCCACTCTGGCTCGTGAAGAGAGTGGGGAGAACATTGTCGGACACCACGGGTTGAGCAGCGGCGCGAGGCACCGGCTTCGGGCTGGCCTCACTGCGGGCTTGGCCATACCCGCGCTTGACCGGCTCTGGCCGGCCGAGCTGCTGATCCGGGCTGCTCGGCGTGGCCTGCGAGCTCGGCGTGCGCTCGGCCTGGTCCCGCAGCGCGCCGGCTGCAGCCGGTCAGCCCGCACCGGCCTCGGCCGGCGGATACTTCTGGTTGCCTTCCTCGGTCAGACGAGCGACGGCTCCATCATCTGCTGGAGCTGATGTCCCCGTCCGCCCACGCCTGACGACAACGCTCGGGAGACTGTCATCGCGCAGGCAACCCGCAGGTGTCGCGGTCCTGGCAGCTCCGACGGGCGCTCTAACCGGACAGCGCACGCTGGTATCGTGTTGCGGTGCCGTTTCCTGATCCTGCCCCACAGTTTGCTCCTGTCACTCTGGAGGAGCGAGCCCTAGCTCGGTGGAAAGAGCTCGATCTCACCAGCCGAGTCGATAAGCTGCGCGCCGGTGGTCCTGTGTGGAATTTCTACGAGGGCCCGCCTACGGCCAACGGTCGGCCCGGCGTGCACCACGTATGGGCGCGGAGCTTCAAAGATCTTTACATGCGTTTCCGTAGCATGCGGGGAAACAGTGTCCCCCGAAAAGGGGGTTGGGATTGTCACGGCCTGCCCGTGGAGATTGAGGTCGAAAAAGAAATCGGGCTCAGCTCGAAACAGGACATCGAGCGGTTCGGAATCAGGGAGTTCAACGAACGCTGCCGTCAGTCGGTGCAGAGGTATGTTGGCGACTGGAAGGCATTGACGCAACGTTCCGGCATCTGGATCGACATGGACGACGCCTACTGGACGATGTCCAACGAGTACATCGAGTCTGTCTGGTGGATCCTGGCGCAGCTCGCGCAGCGGGGCCTGATGTACGAGGGCCACCGTGTCGTGCCCTACTGCGGGCGTTGCGGAACGGCGCTCTCGTCCCACGAACTCGGGCAGCCGGAAGTATACCGCGACATCGTCGACCAGGCGGTATCGGTTAGGCTCCCGATTCTTGAGAGCCCAGAAAAAGGAGCGGACGGAGCTGACCTCCTTATCTGGACGACCACTCCGTGGACGTTGCTGTCCAATGTAGCAGTGGCGGTGTCCCCGGACCTCACCTATGCGCGCGTGCCGCCATCGATCTTCAATTCCACCGGTCGCGACCTGATCGTCGCCGAAACGCGGCTGCCTGAGGGTACCGATGCCGCCGTGATCATCCGGATGACGGGACAACAGCTCGTCGGAGCGACTTACCAGCGTCCCTTCGATATCCTCGAAGCTCCGTCGGAGGACATCGGCCGTATGTGGCGGGTCTACGCCGCTGAATTCGTCGAGGCGGATGAGGGTACTGGGCTGGTCCATGTCGCGCCCGCGTTCGGTGAGGCTGACGCCGACCTCGCTCGGGCGCAGCGGCTCCCTTTGCTCAACCCCGTCGATGCGACGGCTTCCTTCGGCGAGCAGGTTCCCGCGTGGCAGGGGCGTTTCGTCAAGGATGCCGACCCCGACGTCATCGAGGCTCTTCGGGAGAAAGGTTTGCTGGTCTCGGCGGAGGGCTACTCGCACAGCTGCCCACACTGCTGGCGCTGTCAGACCCCGCTGATTTACTGGGCGAAGAAGTCGTGGTTTATCCGCACCTCGGAGCAGCGCGAACAACTGACGACCGAGAACGAGAAGATCGAGTGGTATCCGCCCTCGGTCAAGGCTGGAAGGTTCGGGAACTGGCTGGCCAACAATGTCGACTGGGCGCTTTCCCGAGATCGCTACTGGGGTACGCCCCTGCCGGTGTGGCGCTGCTCCGGGTGTGGCGACGACACCTGGATCGGCTCCGTGGAGCAGCTCAGGAGCTTGACCGGCGATGAGCTGGGGAAACTGGATCTACACCGCCCGGCGATCGATGCCGTCGAGATCCGGTGTCCGGGGTGTGGAGAGGCCGCTCGTCGTCTCGCACCCGTCATCGACGCGTGGTTCGACTCGGGCGCGATGCCGGCCGCGCAGTTCCACTATCCCTTCGAGAACGTGGAGAATTTCACGCGGTCGTTTCCCGCCGATTTCATCTGTGAGGGTATCGATCAGACTCGCGGCTGGTTCTACTCGTTGCTAGCCGTCAACGCACTGGTATTCGGCGCGGCACCCTACCGCAACGTCGTCTGCCTCGCTCTGGTCGTGGACGATCAGGGGCGTAAGATGTCCAAGTCGCGCGGCAACGCCCTGGACCCGTACGAGATCTTCGATTCACTGGGCGCAGACGCTCTGCGCTGGTTCTTTTTCTCGCAGGGGCAGCCGTGGACGCCCCGACGGATCTCACACGAGGCCATCCGGAGTGCCTCCTCGGAGACGTTGTCCACGCTGTGGAACGTCTATTCATTCTTCGTGACCTATGCGAATCTGGACCAGTGGGAGCCTGCTCGCCACGGGCGGCCTCCCAGTCGGCACATTCTCGACAGATGGATTCTTTCCGAGCTTGACGATGTGATTGTCTCCGTTACGGAGGCGCTGTCGTCCTTCGACTCGCACAATGGTTCCCGACGCTTGGCGAGGTTTGTCGACGATCTTTCTAACTGGTATGTGCGCCGCTCCCGAGGAAGATTCTGGCGGGGCAGCGAGCCGGGCGCGTACACCACTCTTCACGAGTGCCTCGTCGCAGTGTCGCAGCTGCTGGCACCCTTCTGTCCCATGCTCGCCGACGAACTCTACGTCGATCTCACCTCGCGGGCCTCCGTACATCTCACGGACTGGCCTGCCGATAGTGGCCGGCGCGATCCCGCGCTAGCAGAGAAGATGACTTCCGTGCGACGGCTTGTGGCGCTCGGTAGAGCGGCCCGGGTCGAGGCTGGCGTCAGGGTACGCCAGCCCCTGAGCCGCGCATTGCTCATTCATCCGGGTCCTGACTTCGATGTCGAGCTCCTCGAAGAGCTCAAGGTGGAGCTCAATGTGAAGGAGATCGAGCGGATCGACATCGTCTCCGACATGACAGACTGGCAGTGTGTTCCCAACTTCAGGGCGCTCGGCCCGCGCTTGGGCGTGAAGATGGCAAGTCTACGAAAAGAACTGTCCGAAGCCGACGGATCCCAGCTCAAGGAAAGCATGGACGGCGACGGGTTCATCGAGGCGGGTGGCGAGCGACTCGAACCGCACGAAGTCGAGTTCCGGCCGGTGCGGCGAGCGGGTTTCGCGTTGGCCAGCGATGGGGAGTGGGCGGCGGCACTTGACCTGGTCATCACGCCGGAACTCGTTGCTGAGGGCGCTGCCAGAGACTTGATCCGGAGCCTCAACGACCTTCGTAAGCTGGCTGGTTTTGGTATCTCCGACAAGGTGAGCATCGTTCTCGACATGCCAGAGGCGCTCAAGACCGAGATTCGTCCCCACCTGGACTGGATTTCCCGTGAGGTCCTGGCCGCCGAGCTGTCCTTCGGCAGTGGCGGGACGGAGTTCGACTTGAACGGCCACCAGGTACGAGCCCAGCTATGCCCAGGTCCGTCCAGTGCTGGCCCGCAGTGAAGCGGAGATGGCTGGCCCTGGCGGGGCCCGCAGGCCTGTGCTGCACAATCCGGCGACGTGATCGTAGGGCACGCTCGTGCAGGGCATAGAGCACGCGTGCTCCGTCGTAGACCGTGAAGTGCTGCCCGTGGGCGATGTCGGCGGCGGCGTTGTCCATCGTGGTCATCACCGCGCCGCCTTGAACCGGGCGAAGACGTCCTTGAAGACGCGGGTCTCGACGTGATGCATCCCTGGTTTGCCGTTCACGGTGGGCGGTCCTTCGAAGAACACCCACTCCGGGCCGCCGGCTGTCTGCTCCACGCTCCTGGCGAAAATGTCCCGCTCACGCCAGAACGCCAAGACCTCATGGTCGAGAGCGGACAGCTCTACCCGAGGCGACAGCAGGGGGTAGGCGGGACTGAGCGGGCAACGGCGCTCCTCCATGGCGAGCCAGCGGACACGTACGGCCTGCTCAGCGTATCGACCTGCCCGCCGCGGCTCAGACGGCCATCCGTCAGCGCGGATCATCAAGCGGTCCCTCCTCGACGATCTACCGAGAGCCCCATCCCACCACACTCAACAATGTGACAGTGCCAAACGAACACTCCAACCCGTCAACCTGGCAGTGCCCTGCTCAATGATGGCGAAAGTCTGAGGTGAGAGGCGGCGAGGGAAGCGAAGCGGTGAAGTATTATATCGCGTGCTGGCTCGAGTTCGGTGAGTGCGTGGGGGGTGGCGGCGCGGATCGAGTCGACACCGCCCGCGGCCTGGGCCTCGTGTTCGAAGGTGACGCAGAAGTGGTCTAGCGCTTCGGTGGTGACTTCGAGGTGGAACTGCAGGCCCCAGGCGACGGGGCTGAGGCGGAACGCTTGGTTCGGATACTGGTTGGAGGAGGCCAGCAGTATCGACCCAGCCGGCAGGTCTACGGTGTCGCCATGCCAGTGCAGCACGGATATTGAGCCGGGTAGATCCTTGAAGAGGGGGTCTTGTACGGCGTCCGATGTCATCCGAACCGGTGCCCAGCCGATTTCGAGGCCGTCTCCGGGCCGGGCCTTGCCGCCGGCGGCCACCGCGATGAGTTGGGCGCCCAGGCACACACCGAGCGTCGGGACCCCGGCGTCGAGGGCCATGTCGAGTAGTGCGAGCTCGGCTTGTCGGGTGGCGAAGTTGTCGTCGCTATAAGCGGACATGGGTCCGCCCATGACCACGATCGCCTGGTAGCTACTCGGATCGTCGGGGACGAGGGCGCCTTCCCATAGGTGGCGTATTTCCAGGGGGATACCCGCTGCCGTGAGGGCGCTGGCGATGCTGTAGGGACGTTCGATTTCTACGTGTTGCAGGATGAGGGCGGTCATGAGTTATTCTCCACGAGATGAATTGCGTCGGTGGGCACGCTCATGCATTTATTTCAGTCCCGCGCCTCGTTTATCACGGTATCGTAGTTCAGCGTGGGGGCTGGGCTTGACGGTCATCCCGATCGGCTTGATTCGGCCATTTTCCTAGGAGGTGTCCATAGTTGGCCGTTCCGCTGCCCCTCGTTCGGGCCGGACTTTTCGAGCCCTCCGATAAGCTCGTTGTCGGGCAGCAATCCCGCGTCGGTGAAGGTCTGCGCGGTGAGAGCATCGTCGAGGACACCCGCCTTGGCGAGAAGCCGGACGGTCGTGTGCGAAGCCTGCCTGATGTCGCGAACGACATCGAGATGGTCGTGGCAGTCGTGGAGGACCTCAGTCACCGCATCGCGGTCCTGCAGATGGGGCTGCAGTATGGCTTGCAACATCGGGTAGTCCGGGCCCAGGAAGCTGATGATGTAGTCCGCGAACAGGGGGCCTAATACCTTCCGCTCGTGCCGTCTGAGCTGGGGCCATACGAACGGGAGTATTTTCGAGAAATAAGCGTGATGGTAGCGCTCATCGCGAGCATGGTCGGCGACGGTCAGCCGGACGGAATCAACCACGGTGGGGTCGGCGGGAATGTGAGACAGCAACGCCGATATGAGTGTCTCGGATACCACCGCGAAGCACAGGGATGCCAGACCTCGCAACTCCGCCGGTACGGCGTCATGACTGAGCCGCAGGCGGTGCATGAAAGATGGCTCTGGCGCGGCGATCGGCCACACACCAGTCGCCGTTACGATCTGTTTCTTCAGGTCCGCCGAGAAGAGCGCGTGGTAAGCCTCATCGCAGTAAATCTTGTGCGCGTCAAAGCGCATATCCGATGCAAATTCCACCGCAAGTCCATCATGAGCGATCTCCAGCAGAACCGGGTTGACGACGTTCTGTTCGAGGACCGTGGTCGCGTCGAGATAGCAGTAGAGGCGTTGGGTGAGTATCTCTTCGATGACGGCGTCGGGGAGCCGGGTAACCAGATGATGGTCGCAGACGGGCATGAGCGACCTGGGGAAGAAGCTCTTCGTCGGGGTCTGGGCCGCCTCGATGGCGCGTCGCGGAGTGGCGCGGACACTCGCTTTTGAATCCCACTTGCCGAAAATGTCCGGGTAAGGAATGTCGCGGAAATCCTGGTTCATGTTCATGTGAGAAGACTCCCAATATGCACGGCAACTCGACTGTTCGTCGCGTGGTCATTCACAGGTTCGGCTGAGCTGGGTGGTTGTGTCCCATCTCTGTATCTAGGGTACGAACTCCTCTGCTCCGTCAGGCCGATGCGTCGCTCCACCCGCAGCTTCGGCATCTCGACGTCCTCTCCCCCTCCGTCGGCCTGAGCCAGCTACCAGGAAGAGGACGAGCAACGCCGGTGAGTACATCATGACCCGATCGAGTGAATTTGTGCGGCGAGGGGAATATTCGTGGCCGACCTTGTCCCTTGACGATGCCCTGGGGCAGGTAGATCGTGGCGATACTGCCGTTCGGCACGCTGCTCCAGTCGATCATCAGCTCGTCTGGTTGCGTGAAAGCCTTTCCTTGTGGCGTAGGTGTGCTGGGCCGGATGTCGAACGTCTGCGGTACCCGGTGCGTGGCTGCAGGTCGAGGACGACCCACACGGCGTCGATCTCTCGAACCGTGGTGGTACCGCGAAGACCGGCAAGACGACCAGGAACACTCGGTCGACCGTGGAGCAGGTGCCTGGGGATCATGGAGTCGAACGCGGTCGGCAGGAACGCAGCTCACGCGGACAGCCAGCCTGAGCTCTCCGACTACCCCGTGGCCCTCGTGGACTCCAACGTCACGGTGATCTTGCGGTTGCCCAGGACGTACACGACGGGCGATGCGGCCCGAATGGCCGCCTTGCGCGACCCGCAGGCTGTGCTCGGCGACGGATTCGGGGTCCCGGACTCCGAGGTGCCACCAGCCGGCGCGGCGTATCCGCTTGAGCACGCCGAGTCGAAGGCGAAGCTCGCGAGGGCGAGCGCGGGCTCGTCTGGTTCCTCCACGGCCGTGGCCCCACCTACCGCGTGACCTGGTGCAAGGTACACTCCATCACCACTGCCGCTCAGCCTCCATAACTCGTCGTGGCTGCTCGGGAAAATTTTCCTCGTCGAAAAGTACCCATTCGGTGACCGTGACCTCATAGAGGCGAGTAGTTATCTCGCCGCGCGCAAGTTTTTCTGGATGCAGGGCTGGTTCCGCGCGAGGCCAGTGCGCCACGAAGGCCGCCACTTCGCCATCGATCCCGCACGTCGGCAGTTCGCGTGCGACTCCGGTAAAGGTAACGCCGCGTACGGTCTGCCCCAGGCCTTCCAGTGGGACAGCGATAATGCCGCCAGCGACCCGGCCGTCGATGCGGATGTTCTGGCTGTGCCGGCGGTTGTATCGAGAGATGAAGCGAAGGACATCCGGCGCGAAATGAGCGTCGTACCAGACGTTACAGACAGCAGGTGAGCCATCGCTGTTCAGGCTGGCGAGCTGCATCAACTTCCCCGCTTGCACGTAGTGTTCAAGCAGTGCTCGTTCGTTCGACATCAGGTGGATTCCCCAGTGGCGGCGGCAAGAGCCAGTTGCGGTGGTCGAAGTGACGCAAGCAGTTCGCGCCAGCCGCGAATGGCGCCGCAGTTCGACGGACCAAGCAGCAGATCGAACTCCTTCGCGCGAGTAATCACGGTGACACCATGGTAGGTACGCTGGTCGAGCACGGCGTTGGTCACAACGCGACAAGCCTCCTGAATCTCGCCCGCTTGCGCACAAGCGCTCGCCTGCTCGAAGCGGACCAATGCTGGTTCTGTCGTCTCACTGAAATCGTAGAGAGTAATCGCGAGTTCGGCTGCCGCCGAAGCCTCTTCCGCGCGCCCCAGCTCGACTAGTCCACGCGCCTCGTAGAACGCCAATTTTTCGGGCAGGAACGAGAAGATGCCGGGCTGCACCAGACCGGAGGGGGAAGCATCCAGCGCTTTATGGCTTTTGCTTATCGCCAACTCGAACAAGCTGCGGTCGCCGAGCATGGCATGCGCCTTGGCTTTGAAACCCCACAGCCACGCAATAGCGGGAGATGCGGCGTGCTTAGTTTCGAGTCGCGGATCGACAGTGGCGAGGACGGCTCGTGGGTCCGGCGCGTAAGTCGCCAAGTACGTGTTCCCAGCCATGGCGATATCCGCCAGGTATTGATCTCCCGCCTCCAGCGCCGCCCGGCGCGCGACCGCATACCACGTGTGGGCAAGCGAAAAATTTCCCTCGTTGAACAGGATTTCACCCATGACGGTCGCGAACATCGCCGCGCAACGCACGATTTCGCACCGCATCGCACACGTCTGCTTCTTGGTCGTCAGCTTACGCGCCTCGCGGAAACGCATCAGCGTCTCCTCGACAAGTGTTGCCGGCGGGACCTGCACCACACGCACACCTAGGCCTGCCGCCTCTCTTTGCATATCGGCCAGCCGAGCCGGACTCACGGTGGTCGCGTCCAGCGTTTCGTGCATGCGAGCTGGTTCATCCCGTAGGCGGTCAAACAACACACCTGCCATAGCTGCTCCACCGTGCTGGAACAGCCGCCGTCTCTTCGTGGCGCTCTCCTCGTCTTGCGTCTCACCCTGCTCGGGCGGGCTGTACGGAGTAAACAGCTCCATCACCGTCCGGCCAGGAAACATGCGCTCCAAGACCCGACAGTGGTGGGGATGCGGTGTGGTTTTCACCCGACCGGATAACCACCGCTGGTACTGCTCACGACCCGGTGCCGTCGCGACCAGAGCCGGATCAATACGCCGAGCGGCCTTCTTGTACTCACGGCAGAAGGCCGGGTGGGGCTGCATGTGGCGCTCGGTCAGGAGCACCTTGAGCAGCGTTGGCGCTTCGGCCATCAACGCCTCCAGTCATCGACACCTCAGCAGCCAGACCAGTGTAATCGGCCGTGACGGCTGTACCGCGCTCCGGACAGACGTCTGGTGGGCATAGGCCGCCAAGAAGCCACCAAGAAGACCAGCCATGCCGTCTCCGTGACATCCCGACATCAGGTGCAGAGCGGGCAAGCTCGCAGAGCACCGGGGCGGGTGCTGCGACGCCGCCCGCCTCGGTGCCACACAACTAAGGTGAGACCCCTAGATCGCCGGCTGGCCGCCGGTTGAGCGCTGACCCCCGACGTCGGCTCCCGGCGGCCAGCCGGCCACCCACCTACCAATCCCGAGGTGACATCCACTGTGCCCACTCCAGCACCACTCGCCGCCAACCCTCGCGCGACGCCGACGGCACCCTTATTCCCCTGCAGAGCCGGGTCGTACAGGTCGCGGTGGACAAGGCTTACGGGGCCCTACCGTCTCGGCTGCACCAGTACGGCCTAGTCGTCGGCCAGGGCGCCGACCTGCTGTACGTGCGTTTCGACCGCGAGTACTACTTGACCAGCCTGCGGCCTCACCTTGTGCGCCTGGTCCAAGTGCCGGACGGCTTCTGATGCCCACCACACGAGCTATCCAGCACGGGACCGACCCGGTGGCATCGACCGTACCGATGCGCCGCCCTCGTTTTGTCGCCGGGCCCGGGTTCGGCGGCGGCCGTGAATCGGGTCCCGTTGGTCGGTGCTGAGGTGTATGAGTGGGTCGCGCTGCGCCGGGTCGGCGGTGGTGGGGTGACAAAGGTGGGTGACCGCTGGCTGGAGAGTGGTCATCAGGCACCGGATTATGTCGCGGGCACGCTCGTCGGGTTGCTTGCCGGTGGGTTGGTGCCGCTGCGCGATCCGGATCCAGACCAGGATCCGGCGGCTGTGGCCCAGGTGGCGCTCACCAATGCCGGGGCCGATCGTTATGAGTGGCTGTGCCAGCAGGTCTTACTGCTGCCCGGCGCCCAGTTCATCGACCTGTGCCGCCGGTTCGTGGACGAGGACCCGACCCGGTCGGCGGCACGGCGCTGCCCGACTGAGCAGCGCAAACTCCAGGGCCTGACCGCTTGGGCAAGTGCGCACATCAACTGCGAACCACCGCGCTCCGACACCGATCGCGTGGAGCGTGAGCAAGTCCTACCTGGCCAACCTGACCGGGTAAACCGACCCCGGCCAAGGTCCGTTCGTGTCCCGACGTGGTTCCAGCGCGTCGTGGGGCTAGCCGGCCAGCGCGTGCAGGCGGCGCAGCACTTCGTCGGCGCCGAGTGCTTGGGCGACGGCGTGCAGGTCGGGGCTGCGGGTGGAGCCGGTGAGGGCGACGCGGATGAGTTGGGATGCCTCGCGGATCGAGCCGGGATAGGCGTCGGGGTTTTTCTTGTATTCCTTGGTGTTAGCAGCGAAACCGTATTTCGCTGCTAACACGCGGATCTGGTTGAACCATTCCTGGGGGTCGTCCAGGTGCTGGTAGCCCTCGGCGAGGTCATGGGCGAAGCTCGCGGCGACGGTGGCCTCCACACCGAGCGGGATGAGGTGTTCGTCCGCAGGTCCGGACACCGGGGTGAACAGTTCAGGGAAGAAGAAACCGTAGGCGGGTCGGAAGTCCGACCACTTGCGCAGGTCCTTGCGGGGGTTGTCGACACCGTCGCGTTCCACGGCCAGCGCGCGCAGAGCGAGATCGTGCTCGGCGTCCAGGACGGTGGCCAGGCCGGGGTCGAATTCGGCTGCCCAGGTGCGGACGGCGGTCAGGATCTGGTGTCCGGGCAGGGTGGCGATATAGTCGGCGCTGATATCCTCGAGCTTGACCAGGTCCACCAGAGGGCCGGCGACGCCACACTGGTCCAGCCGGATGGGGGTGGCGAGTGCCTCGTGGAGGGGGAGCTCGGCGAGCCGCCCGTTGGCCAGGCCGCGCAGGTAGTACAGGAGCGCTTCGGCGGGGTAGCCGGCCTTGATGTAGAAATCGACGCTCGCTTCGGGGTCGGAGCGCTTGGACAGTTTGCGTTTGCCGCCGGAGATCTGCTTCATCAACGGTGCGATGTGCGCGTAGGCGGCCGGCTCGAAGCCCAGCGCGTCGAACAGTTGCAGGTGCAGCGGGACCGAGGAGATCCACTCCTCGCCGCGGATGACCAGCGTGACGCGCATCAGGTGGTCGTCCACGGCGTGCGCGAAGTGGTAAGTCGGCAGCCGGGGAGATTGGTCGGATGATTTCAGGATGACCGTGTCGTTGCGATTGGCCTCGTGTTCCAACTCGCCCCGGATCGCGTCGGCGAAGCGGACCCGCCGCCCGGTGGCGTCGTCGGGTGCCCGGAAGCGCACCACATACGGGGCGCCCTCGGCCAGCTTGGCCTGCACGGCGGCGGGGTCGGCGTCGCGCCAGACGGCCCATGGTCCGTGGTAGCCGGTGGGGATCTTCGCGGCTTGTTGGCGTGCGGTGATGTCGGTGAGTTCGTCTTTGGTGGCGAAACACAGGTACGCCTTGCCCTGGCGCAGCAGTTCTCGCGCGTAGGTGAGGTAGATGCGTTCGCGGGCCGACTGGTGGTAGGGGCCGTAGCCGCCGTGCTCATCGGGGGGGATACCGAAGTAGTCGAACGCGCGGGCGAACTGGGTCAGAGCACCCTCCACCTCGCGCGACTGGTCGGTGTCCTCTACTCGCACCAGGTAGACGCCCCCGGAGTGCGCCGCGATGTCGCGGTCGATGGTGGCCACGTAGATGCCGCCGATGTGCACGAAGCCGGTCGGTGAGGGAGCGAACCGGGTGACCTGAGCGCCCTCGGGGAGCTGCCGCGGTGGGTAGCGCTGTTCCCAGTGCCCTGGTTCGGGCAGGTCGGCGGGGAACAGGGCGTCGATGACCGTGCGGTCCAGCATCGGTAGGGGAGTCTCACTTCCGGGACGAACCCGATCAGGGAAATGGGTGTTGCATGAGGCGTTCCAGGCTACCAATCGTGCCTTGTCGTCACGCCTGCCGGCGGGCTGTCGGGCCGTTCACCGATCAGTCCGCGGTGATCACGAAGGTGGGGTTGACGCCGAGTAGTCGATCCGGCATCGGTAGTTGTCTGTCAGCACGAGCAGCTTCCCGGTAGGGACGGTGTGCTGGACGGGCGGCGCATGATCAGGCGACCGCGATCACACCCATAGAGGGCGCGAACTCTAGGTCGGGGCGGTGCGCGGTGAGAGCGGGGCGAGCACGCCAGTGTGGCTCAGCGACTTGCCGGTGGTCTCCGGGGCGAGCAGCTGGGACACCCCGGCGCCGATCACGCACATCGCCGCACCGGTCACCATGCACCACGGCAGACCGATGGCCTCGATCCCGACCGGGAATAGGAACGTGCCCGCCGCGGCCCCGATCCGGCTGAACGCGTTGGCGATGCCCACTCCGGTAGCCCGCACGTCGGTCGGGAACACCTCGATCGGGTACACGGCGGTGAGGTTGCCGGTCACGGCGTTGCAGAAGGCGAAGACCGCGAAAGCACTAACCAGAGCCATCGGCGGCGCACCGGCCCACAGTCCGATGACCAGCAACGCCACCGCCATGACCCAGAACGGGCCGATCAGCTGCTTGCGGCGCCCGATCAGCTCGATCGTCAGCATACCGACGATCGCCCCGATGAACGCGATACTGTTGGCGAAGATCGTGCCGGCCATCTCGTTCAGCTTCAGCGACTGGAACACCTTCGGGGCGAACGTGAAGATCGCGAAGTACGGCGTCACCACGCAGATATAGAAGGTGCAGACGAACAAGGTGCGCGAGCGCATCCCCCGGGCGAACAGCTGCCGCCAGCCGGCCTCGTTCTTGGTGTCCGAGCCGTAGTCGGCCTCGGCCATGTGCTCCTCGCCGCCGAGGTAGCGGTCGATGATCGCGCGGGCGTCGTCGGTGCGCCCATGCAGCATCAGCCAGCGCGGCGACTCGGGCAGCCCGATGCGCAGCCCCAGCACGACCAGCGCCGGGATCGCGCTGGTGGCCAGCGTCCAGCGCCAGCTCCAGCCCAGGCCCTCCAGCAGGCCGTAGGCGGCCGCCACCGAGACCAGATAGCCGCCGTACCAGAAGACGAGCATGTAGGACACCCGGCGGCCACGCCCGTGCGCCGGCACGAACTCCGAGAGCATCGACGAGCCGATGGAGTACTCGGCCCCGATGGCGATACCCAGCAGCAGCCGCACGACAAACAGCTGCCACCCCTCGGCGACGAACGCCTGCAGCACGCCGAAGACGACGAACAGGCAGATATCGATCAGGAACAGCTGCTTGCGGCCGAACCGATCGGTGAGGACACCGCCGATCGGCGCGCCGAAGAAGATACCGATCAGCGACGACGCCCCGATCAGGCCAGCCCACATCGGCGAGATCCCGAGTTCCTTCGACAGCGGCACCAACACCACGCTGAGTACCCCAAGGTCGAACCCGTCGAGGCCCTCGCCCCACGCCGTGGCCAGCGTCAGCCGCCGCAGGAAGCCCTTGTCACCGAACTCCTTCGTACTCTCTGTGGCCTGCACCATCTCGCACCCACCCTCCCCGGCCGTCACGGTTCTCAGCAAAGATAATCACCGCGCCGGGCCGCCGCCGGCGGGAGCGCGCCAGTCAGGACGGCGAAGGAGTAGGGCCAGTCCCAGCCCGGCGGCCAACTGACGACAACGCAGACGACAACCTGACACCAGCAGCGCAGAGCAGAGCCGGATCGCGGCGCAGACGGCCCGGAATGGTGGGTCGCGTGCTCCTGGCTGCCAGGGGCCCGCCTTAATCATCCCGCAGCGCGTACGGCTGCCACCGGGTGACCGCAGTTCTGACCGCAACGAGCAGCACCGGGCCACCGTCGAACACTACCCGGCGAACGCCGCATCCCACGTCGCGCGGTCCGATCAGGGGCCTGCCTGCATCGGTTGATCATCGCCACGATGATCAACCGATGCAGTCTCGTTGGACTCGTCCCCGGTTCACGAGGTGGAGGCGTGTGCTGCGGTGCGGACAGCAACGGTGACGCGGTTCGGTGGGCCCGAGGTGCTCATCCTCGTCGAGCAGCCCGATCCGGCTCTGGGCCCTGGCCAGGTGGTGGTCGCCGTCGAGGTGGCCGACACGCTGTGGCTGGAGACGGTGGTCCGGTCGGGTGCTGGCCAGGACTGCTGGCCGATGCGTCCGCCCTATGTGCCCGGCAACGAGGGCGGTTCGGGCGGGCCGCGTCGTTGCGGTCGCCCGTGCGGGCAAGCTGAACCGGGGACGGGAGCTGAAGCCCGACGCAGTCGTCGACTGCGAGCAGCCGGACTGGACCGAGCAGGCCCGGTCGGTTCACAGCCGTCGATGAGGCGGAGGCCGAACGCCGCCGGGTCGTGGTGACCGGGATCGAACGGGTGCAGATGTCCGATGCCGAGCTTACCCGATATGTCGAACCGGTGGCGGGATGCCCGTCACTTCTCAAAAACCCAGCGGGTGACCGCCTGGTGGTAGTTGAGGTGCCCGGGGACGGTCTTGTAGGTCTTAACATACCTGAAACCGACGCTCTGTAATGTCCGGTTAGGCGCCACATTGAACGCGTTGGGCTCACAGAACAGGCGCTTCAGCGCGAGCGCGTTGAAGTAGAGCTCGACCGTCTCGCGGACAGACGCGGAACCAATGCCTGAACCGCGGCGTTGAGGGTCTATGACATGCAGATGCATGTGCGCTTGCTCGCCGTATGCGATCTTGTCGGAGGTCGAGAACCCGACTGCGACGCCGTCCAGCTCCCAGATGACCAGCAAAGTCGAGCGATCTTTGACTGGCTTGTTGTACTCGCCGACATACCGCTCCCGCCAATCCCGGCGAGTCGGCAACCGAGTCGGGTCCACCCCGAGCGTCTCGAGGTGCTCGGGTGTGGAACCGTGGAAGTAATCAATGATGAGACCCACCTCGTCGAGGGCCATCTCCCGGATCACAATTGACATAGCGACATGATCCCCTTCCCTCTGAGGCTTGGGCGACAGTGCCGGTGCAATGTCCGGCGACAACGCGCTTACCCGCCCGGTCGTGCCACCGGGATGCCCGCCGGATCGGTCACCGACACGGCGGTACCGATCCTGACGCCCGCTGACGGCGAGCTGTGTCACAAGCCGAACCTCATCGGGAACGGCCGCCATCGCGGCTGAGTCGCTGGCTGTCCGATCAGGGCCGCGTGGGGCGCCCGACCGTTGGACGAGATCGAGGCCACACAGCGTGCCGCAGCCGGCGTGGTCGCTGGCTAACGTCGGAGCAGTCTCCGGAGCCAGGCGAAGGGTCGGTGCCGGTTCTCGTCGATGGTGGTAGCGCGATCGACAGGGGAAGCCCCAGTTGCCGATGGACGGGGTCAGTGAGACGGTGTCGCCGTCGTAGAGCAGCTGCCAGTCGGCCGGACTGAGCTGCGTGACGACCTTGTTGCCGCACCCGCAGGCGCACCTGTGCACGGCGGTGCGGTAGGTGATCGAGATGTACAGTACCCCCTCGGCGAGCTCGGCGGGATGTACTCCAGGCGCCGATGGTTGGGGCTTGCCCTCCGGAGTTGGCGATTGCGGTCGCTGAAGCGGGTGGGATGGGCGCCAGCGGCGTGCTGCCGGACCACCCGGAGCGCATCGCGGAGTGGGTGGAACAGTTCCGGGCGGGCTCATCCGGCGCGTTCCAGCTCACCATCTGGATTCCTGATCCGCCGAGTCATGACCAGGACCGAATCGATGCCGCGCGCCAGTTTCTCGAGCGCTTCGGGACTGCTGGTAGCCCGGACAGCGGACCGGCTCCGGTGTTCCACGAGCAGTGTGAGGCAATGCTGACGGCCCGTCCGACTGTGATCTCCTCGATCATGGGCCTGTTTGACCTGGACTATGGTCCGTCGGCTGCATGAGCGGGGCATCGGCTGGTTCGCCTGCGCCACCACACTGGACGATGCGCTCGCCGCCCAGCAGGCAGGCGCGGATGTGATCGTGGCGCAGGGCATGGAGGCCGGCGGCCTGGACAAGGACAACTACCGGGCGGAGCAGAGCGCCGCGCTGGCTACCGAAGAACCGGCCGACGAGGTGATCACTCGATGTGGCGGGATGTCTCCGCCCTGCTCGCCTGACCACGCGAAGATCGCGCGGTCGTCCAGCGGGCCCGCGCACCGCCGTAACAACAACCGTCACAACCTGACCGTCATGATTCAGACAGGACAGCCGGATGACTGACAGCGACACATCGACGCGCCGGACCTGGTTCATCACCGGAACCTCCTCCGGTGTCGGCCACGAACTAGCCCTGGACCATGGTGGCCGTGTGACAGCCACTGCCAGGACCACCGGGCCGCTCGCCGATCTCGTGAGCATCTTCCCCGATCAGGTCCTCGCCGTTGAGCTTGACGTCCGCGACGAGAACGCCGCCCGGCTCGCCGTGAAGCGAACAATGTAGACTTTCAGCCGGATCGACGTGGTCGTCAACAACGCGGGGCACGGCCTGTCCGGCGCTGTCGAGGCGATGAGAGCGGAACAATCTGGGGGAGGCAGACCGTTGGCGGCGCTGAGCCGGGAGTCAGTGTTGGCAGGCGGGGCCGCCCACCGCGAACTGGAGAACGCTGAAGGCCAACCGACTCCACGCCACCACGAACACGTTCCCCCCGGTGAGCACTGCCTCCCCCACTTTGTTTCGCTCTCGTGGCCTACTGCGCGAGCCCGACTTCTGCCGATCGCCATTTTGGTGACCCGACAGGCGCGCCGGCATCGCGGGCGCGTACCAATTCGCGCAAGCCCATCAGCCAGAAACATGCGGCGCACCGCTGCCGACCCAGGAGGCGCTAACGATGGAATATCTCGTCACGATGACAACCCACGTTCCGGATGGAACGTCCGCAGAAACCGTCGAAGACATCCGCGTCCGCGAGACGGCACGCTCACGCGAACTCGCGGCGCAGGGCTACCTGCTTCGCCTTTGGCGTCCTCCGCTGCAACCAGGCGAATGGCGCACGCTCGGACTTTTCGCCGCAGACGACGACGACCAGCTTGAGGAAGTCCTCGCCTCGATGCCGCTGCGCGTGTGGCGCACCGATGAGGTAACGCCGCTCTCGCCTCACCCGAATGACCCCGCACGGGCTCGGTGTTGACCCTCTAGCACACAGCCTTGTGTCACCATCAGCCCGACGAAGCCGACCCCGCCGGCGACGGCGACGACGGCCATCAGCAGCGAGGTGATCGTCATGAGGACGAACTGGAAGCGTCCGACGTTGATGCCGAGCGAGGCCGCGGTCTCCTCGCCCGAGGCGAGTGCGTTCAGCTGCCGCCCCTTCCAACTCTCACCGATCAGTCCGTGGTGATCGCGAAGGTGGGGTTGACGCCGAGTAGTCGATCCGGCATCGGTAGTTGTCTGTTCTGCGCCCATTCGATGCTGGTCAGTCGTTCGACTCGAGGCCACAGCCAGCCTGCTTCGGTGGCGGCGTCGATGATCGTTTCCGGGGTGGTGCCGTCGGCGAGGGGGAGCGCGGCGCGGAGTGCCTCGTCGTAGTGGCCGTTGTGGCCGTGTCGGGTACCGCGCAGCTGTCGCAGCCAGCCAACCGCGTGGGTTCGGCCGCGTTCGACTGGGTCCGCAGCGCTGCCCCACAGGGAATCCAGCAGTAGCAGTCTGCCCTGGGGAGCCGCTACCCGCCAGGAACGCAAGGTACCCACCGGATCGGGTAGCGTCCACAGCAGGTGGCGGGACATCACCGCGTCCCACGGCCCCGGTGGCGGTTCGTCGGCCCGGCCGATGAGCGTGACCACGTCGAGGTCGTCGACGGTGGCGCTGCTGCGTAACCGTTCCAGCATCGCGGGCGCGAGATCGAGTGCTGTGACGGTGTGGCCGAGGTGGGCGGCGGCCAGGCTGAGGATGCCGGTGCCGGAGCCGACGTCAAGCACCCGCGCCGGTGCCGGTGGCAGTAGCCGGGCCAGCACGCCGCGCCAGGCCGCCCATTCCAACGGGGTCTGCGGGTGGTGGCCGGGGGCCTGCTCGTATGTCGCGGCGGCGGCGTTCCAGTAGGCGCCGATCCGCGCCACGATGTCAGTCATTCGCGGTGTCCCTTCATGACGGGCAAGCGGACGATCAGTTGCACGCAGTCGGGTTCGTCGAGCGTGTGCACGGCGACGCCGTAGACCGGTTCCAGCACACTGGGGGTCAGGACGTCGCGGGGCTGCCCAGTGGCGACGACCTCGCCGCGGTCGAGCAGCACGAGCCGGTCGCAGTAGCGGGCGGCGAGGTTCAGATCGTGCAGCACCACGACCGTCGTCACCTCGATGCCGCGGATCAGGTCCAGCACCTCGTGCTGGTAGCGGATGTCGAGGTGGTTGGTGGGTTCGTCGAGCAGCAGGTGGTCGGTCTGTTGGGCCAGTGCGCGGGCGATCAACACCCGTTGCTTCTCTCCGCCGGATAATCGCCCGTAGTCGCGGTCGGCGAGATGTCGGGTCCCGACGCGGCTGAGTGCGGCCGCCGCGATCCGGTGGTCCGCCGTGGTGTAACTCTGGAATGCCGACCGGTGCGGTGAGCGGCTGAGCAGGACCATCTCGGTGACCGTGAGCGGGATCTCCGACGGCGGCTCCTGCGCGACGACCCCGATGCGCTGGGCGATGTCGCCGATGCGCATCGACTCCACTGGTGCATCGTCGAGGTTGACGGTCCCCGCGCTCGGCTGCAGCGCGGCGTAGAGGATGCGAAGCATCGTCGTCTTTATCAGGCGGTTCCGTCGTTGCCCACTGGCACCGGATCTTCCAGTGGAGTTCCGCTGACCGCCGCTCGACACGGCTTGTGCTGACCCGCGCACGGTCAGCGGCAGAAGAGTGTGTCCGTGCTGCGGCGGGATCGCAGATACCGCTGACACGGACCCGTGACTGGCCCGTTGCGCCAGACAATACCTAGCAGTACTATGCATCATACTTCTAGGTATGGAACGGGGTGAGGTCTCGTGAAGGTCGTCAAGGATCTGGTGGCCGCCTCGGCGACACCGCTGGTGCTCGGCATCCTGGCCGAGGGGCAGAGCTACGGCTACGCCATCCTCAGGCGGATCAACGAGCTGTCCGGTGGCGAGCTGGACTGGACCGAGGGACTGCTTTACCCGTTGCTGCACCGGCTTGAGCGCCTCGGCTGTGTGGAGTCGAGCTGGCAGTCGGTCACTGGGGAGCGGCGGCGCAAGTACTACCGCATCACCGGCAAGGGCCTGGCTGAGCTTGCCGAGCAACGTCGCCAGTGGGACACGGTCGTGGACGCGCTCAAGGAGATCTGGCTCGGCCCCGGAGATTTCAGGCCGTTGACAACGATCCCACTGGAGGGCAAGGCATGACAGCGCTAGACGGTCAGGAGGAGTTGGAGGCGCAGTTCGCGCAGTGGCGTCACTACGTACAGCGCCGCCGAGAGCTGCAGCAGTCCGACGCCGACGAGCTCGAAGACCATCTCCGCGGTTGCGTCGACGAGCTCGTCGCGGTCGGCCTGCGCGCCGACGAGGCGTTCCTGGTCGCGGTAAAACGCATGGGTAGCCTGGACGAGTTGTCCCGCGAGTTCGCCCGGGAGCATTCGGAACGGCTGTGGAAGCAACTGGTGCTGACCGGCGAGACCGACAGCCCGGTGGCGGAAACCCGGTGGCGGCGTGACCTGCTCGCGATGGTCATCTGCGCGGCGGGCGCGGCGGCGTCCATCAAGGTGCCGGAGCTGTTCGGGATGAGGTTGGAGCAGGACGGCTCGTTCTACGGGCCGAACGTCAGCCTGTTCGCGCTGCCCTGGCTGGCGGCCTTCCTAGCCTGGCGCCGTCAGGCCCGACGCCCGCTGATCGGGATACTGGTGGCGCTGTTCGCGCTCGGCGCTGTGGCGGCCAACGCCTATCCCCTGGCCGAGGCGTCGCAGTCGGTGGTCATCACCAGCATCCACCTCCCCCTCGCCCTGTGGCTCGTGGTGGGTCTGGCCTATGTGGCCGACGACTGGCGCTCGTCCCGTCGACGCATGGACTTCATCCGCTTCACCGGCGAGTGGTTCGTCTACTTCGTACTCATCGCCCTCGGCGGCGGTGTCCTCATCGCGTTCATGTTCGGCACCTTCAAGGCCATCGGGATCGTCCCGGAGGAGTTCATCACGCAGTGGCTCCTTCCCTGCGGCGTCGTGGCCGCGATCGTCGTAGCCGCCTGGCTCGTCGAGGCCAAGCAGAATGTGGTCGAGAACATCGCCCCGGTGCTCACGCGGCTGTTCACTCCACTGTTCACGGCAGTCCTGCTCGCCTTCCTCGTTGCCATCGGCTGGACCAGCGCTGGCATCGACGTTGAGCGCGAAGCGCTGGTCCTGTTCGACCTCCTGCTGGTCGTGGTGCTGGGGTTGCTGCTCTACTCGATCTCAGCCCGCGATCCGCTGGCCCCGCCCGGCCTGTTCGACAAACTGCAGCTCGCCCTCGTGGTCAGCGCGTTGGCCATCGACGTGCTGGTGCTACTGGAGATCACCGGGCGCATCACCGAGTACGGCACGACACCCAACAAGGCCGCAGCACTCGGCGAGAACGTCATCCTGCTGGCCAACCTCGCCTGGTCGGCGTGGCTACTGCTGAGGCTTATCCGTCGGCACACGCCGTTCGCGGCGCTCGAGCGCTGGCAGACCGGCTACCTGCCGGTGTACGCCGCCTGGGCCTGGATCGTGGCCCTGGCCTTTCCTCCGCTGTTCAGCTACATCTGACCAAGAAGGTCCGCCCCAGTGACACCTTGGGCTGGTTTGCGGCTGCTGACGGCACCGTGACCTAGCGCGTTGCGATCACCAGACTCCCATGACGAGTCCTAGCGGCAGCCCGTCGATGTCCTGGATGCCGATCACCGTGTCCCAGCAGAGGATCCTCGACCGTGACGCGGACAACGATGGAAGAGCGGTTCCCCGCGTTCCTTGACCTCAAGTTCGGTGCAGGTAGCAGGGTGATGGTTACCAACTCGATTTTTCGGAGGTGCCAGCGATGACATCATTGGGGTACGGAGATGCAGTCAACGACGCGCTGGAGCGCCTGGACGGTCTGGGCTATGAGTGGGGCGATCGCAACTTCGTCAACCACGGTCCGATGGGCGCCGAAGCGCTAGCGGTACTGGGCTACCCCGAGCAGGTGCCCCGGTGGGCCGATGCCTACCGGGCCAGGCCGCATCACGACCCGCCGCCACCGCGATTCGCGCTGAACGCAGCCGAGGAGTCGTCCTGGCGTCCCTCGCTAGGGGCGTTCGAGCGCGCCGGGGACTGGGAACAGCTATTCGTGGGTGAGCTGGCCGAGTCGCACTGGCGCGAGGTCCTGGCACGGTGGTGGCCGCGGCTGCTGCCGGGCCTGCTTGCCGGGCTGACCCACGGCGCGATACGCACCGCGCACGCAGTACGTCACCTCTCCACGGTCACCCAACCCACCCCGCTGCAGCTGACCGAGCTCGCCCGCGCGCTGGCCTACTGGGCCGCCCGGTTCACCACCCTGCCCGGCCAGCCACGCTTGGGCGGCTCGTTAAGCGTGGCAGATGCGGTCGCCGCGCTGCCCCGCCCACCCGCGCAGGAGGGGGCAGGGCTGGACGCGCCAGAGCACCGGCTGGGCCGGCTCGCGCAGTTTCCCGGGTACGCCGAGTCCCTGCACACCCTCGCGCCCGAGCACGCGCAGTGGCTGCTCAGCGAGATGACCACACAGTTCGCCGGGGTCTATCTGGCCCATCCCGAGGTGATGCCAGTGCCGCTCATCCATGCCGTGACCGCGCCCGCCGCGGTCCGGCTCGTGCTGCCACACCTGCCCACCGAGCAGCACGAGCCCTCGGCAGCCGCGCTGTGGCAGGTGCACACCGCGCTGCTGCTGGCCTTCACCAGCCACCGCGGCGACGAACCAGCGATACAGGCCCGAGCCGCAGAGACCGAGCCTCCGGGATTTGCCGAACTAGCCGCGCGGGCGGCCGAGAACGGCGACGAGCACGTACTGAAGTTCACCGAAGCCTGCCAGCGCGAGCACGCCCTACGCCCCGACCCCCGCTACCCCGCAGCCGTGCTGGCAGCCCAGCAGCGCATCCACGACGCACAGGAAACCATCCGGCACCTCTGACACCCCCGTCCGGGGACAGCCTCGGAAGGGATCGGCCTGCGGGAGCAGGCGGCGTCCCGCTTGCAAGGCTAGATGGCAGCGATCCAGCTATGGTGGCTGAACGTGACCGCGCTGCTCCTGACCGGCATGTCTGCAACGAGCAACTCGACAATGCTCAACGAGCTTTTCTGGCGCGGGCACCCGTGTCCTGCACGGATGACCACGCAAACTACCGCAGACTCATGCATGGGATCGAGTGCGCGCTCATCGGCATGTGAGCGCGTCAGCGCCGAGCACCGGGCAGGCTCGTGTTCTCCGGATCTCAGTGGCTCTGCCGATGAATCGTCCGTCTCGTCATCTCTGCATCGATTGGATTCATCTGCTCGGTCGCCGATGACTGCGGATCCCACCACAAGAACGCCAACGCCTCCTCGTTCACTACCAGCTGCGGAGCATCCCGCAGATCGGTCCGGTAGATCGCCGTGTACTCCCGGCGGCTCGGTCCCCGCAGATCACACTCCGCAACAGCGACGAAGTTCAGATCGACCGGCCCGATACCCGTCTCTTCCGCCAGCTCACGCACAGCAGCTTGCCGAGCGGTCTCGCCAGACTCGCGCCTACCACCGGGCAACTCCCACTGCCGACGCCAGGGGTTGAACAACATCAAGACCGAGTCCTCGAACCGGACAACGATCAGTGAGGCGGGCATGGGGAGCCGACGCTCCCACAATCCAAGATCAGACTCGTCAATGAAACGGATACCCACCAAAACATTGCCCTCACCGTCATACACCGGAACCTGGGTCACGACGACCATCCAACTGTGGACCTGCGCCATCGGACCATGGCCGGCATCTCGCCCGCTCTTCGGCAGATGAGGACATTGCGGTGATCACGTGTGCTCGAGCCGACCCGAGACACGATCCAGCCGCGAAGCCGGGGGGAGTCCACGAAGACTCGCCCCTCTCAAATCGAGTCGATCAACGACCTCACCGCGGGTTCAACCCGCGCGGGCGCGGATCACTCGGTAGGTGTGCTTGATCCCAACCGGTCGTAGCAATTGATCTTGGTGTAGATCGTCGGTGACACCGTCGATGAGGAGCACCGAGTGAGCTGTGAGCGCAGGGTTCCGTTGCGGTCGTGCGCGGGGCGGGGCACCCACCGGCCGTGGTTCCTGGCGCGGGTCGGTGCCGGACGTAGACAATCGAGGGGATGACCGACCCGAGCGGAGAGGACGGTTCCATGAAGTTCGCCGGCGGTGGGGGGCAGGTACATCGCGACACTTTCGCCGTCCACCCCGCCCGGTCGGGGATCGGTGCAGAGTTCAACCCGTTTTACGGTGCGCAGCTCGACGATCCCTATCCGTTGTTCGCTCGCGCTCGTCGGGACGAGCCGGTCTTCTATAGTGAGCTCCTGAAGATGTGGTACGTAACGCGCTACGACGACATTGTGGCCGTAGTCAAGGACCCGGATCGCTTCTCCTCGGCCGAGGCCGTCAACGTGCCGGTCGACTATACTCCCGCGACCAGGCATGCGATCGCTACGAGCTTCCTGTCCCACGGCTCGCTCACCGACAACGACCCGCCGTCGCACACGAAGATCAGGCGACTGGTCAACAAGGCGTTCACGGCTCGGCGGGTCGCCGATCTTGACATCCGGGTCCGCACCATCGCCGACAGCCTGATCGACGATTTCGTCGGCGACGGTCACGTTGAGTTCGTCCATCAGTTCGGTTTCCCGTTCCCGATGCGGGTCATCCTCAGCATGCTCGGTGCGCCCGAGAACGACCTACTCATGCTCAAGCAGTGGGCGGATGACTGGGTCGCGCTGCTCTCGGTCCAGCTCACGCCAGAACGACAGGCGGAGACGATCGCGCGACTACTCCAATCCCAGGATTACTGGACCGATCTCATCAAGCAGCGGCGAGATCAGCCGAGCGAGGACCTGCTCAGTGACCTCATCCAGGCCGCACAGGCTACCTCGGAGCCGATGGGGCTCTTGGAGATGGTCAACGTCTGTTCGACGCTCACCCTCGCCGGCCACGAGACGACGACCAACCTGCTCGGCAACTGCCTTTACCGGTTGCTCGGCCTGCCCGACCAATGGCGTCTCGTCCGCGAAGACCGGACGAACATCCCGCGCGCCATCGAGGAGACCCTACGCCAGGACACATCTGTGCATGCACTGATGCGCACCACAACCGAGCCGGTCGAGCTTCATGGGGTCCAGCTGCCCAAGGGTGCTCGACTGGCTCTGCTATTCGCGTCGGCAAACCACGACGAGGCGTACTTCCCCGACGCCGCCCGGTTCGACCTGCATCGTTCGGACTCCACGAGCCACCTCGCGTTCGGGCACGGGATCCACTACTGCCTCGGCGCGCCACTCGCGCGACTGGAAGGACGGGTCGCCCTAGAGTTGCTGATCGAACGTCTACCCGGCCTACGCCTGGCCACCAGTCAGGAGGTGAGCTTCGTGGTGAACCCGGTCCACCGCGGTATCAAGGAGCTGACGATCGAGTGGGACGTGTGAGGGGGTCTCAGGCCACCCGGCTCCCATCCGCAGGGCGGTAGACGGCCGCGGTAGCGCGCTTTCGCGCTCGGTCAGCGCCATGACAGGACATCGTGTTCGGCGACCAAGGTCTTGGTGGCCTGTCCTCTTTGGGGCGGGGGAGGTTGGTTCCCCCGCCCCAAAGAGGACAGGCCCGTTAGGGCGCGGTAGCGCCTCGATCGGGTCACGGCGGTGGGGGGTGGGGGGGCGTATTGTCCGGTGATCCACCGGCAGATTGCCTCCACGACGTAGCCTCGCTCGGCGTCGTGCCGCACCCAGTTGCGCGGCCTGTCGTCCATCACGGCGGCGAGGGAGGTGCGGGGTGATCCGGACGCGTTCGTCACAGCGAGCACCGCCATGGTCGGTTTCCCGCGGGAGCTGGTTGCGGCCAAGCGAGCCGACCCTACCGAGGACCTGCTGTCCTCGCTGGTGGCCGTCCGCGACGGCGCGGACCAGTTGTCGGAGGACGAGCTCACCTCGATGGCATGGCTGCTGCTCGTCGCCGGTCACGAGACCACGGTCAACCTGATCGGCAACGGGGTCGTCACGTTGCTGACTCACCCCGAGCAGCCGGCGCTGCTGCGCGCGCAGCCGGATCGACTCGGTGCCGCGATCGAAGACCTGCTGCGCTTCACCGGGCCGGTGCAGGTAGCGACCCCTCGCCACACCACCGAGCCAGTGGACATCAACGGGATCACCATCCCAGCGGGCGAGCTTGTGATCCCCGTCTTGCTCGCCGCCAACCGTGACCCGGCGTGCATCGCTCGGCCCGACACGGTGGACATCACCCGCACCGACAACCCGCACCTGGCCTTCGGACACGGTATCCACCACTGCCTGGGAGCGCCATTGGCCCGACTGGAAGGCCGCATCGCGCTGGGCAGCCTGCTGGCCCGGCTCCCCCGGCTGAGGCTAGCCGTACCGCCCGAACACCTGACCTGGCGACCCAGTGTGATCATGCACCGGCTCGACGCGCTGCCCGTCATCCTGGACTGATTGCCCACTAAGCCACATACACCTTGAGCACAACCCCGGCCCGCCCACAACCACCTGGACCCGGTGCTCACACCGGCCCGGGCGGCGCAGCGCACCGACCACAACACACGCTTCTCAACAGACGAGGATATTGCAGTGATCACGTGCGCCCGGAACGGACGCCGGACACAGTCCGGCCTCGAGGCCGGGGGTCCACGGGGACGTGCCTTGCTCGCCATCCTCGAATCGACGACCAACGACCTCACCGCACACTCAGCCCGCGTGACTGCGGATCACCCGATAGGTGTGTCTTAAGTGAATTGTCGTGTTCTCCAGCCGGTGCCGCCGATACCTCGGTGGGAGACGCTAGACGATGCGGCGGAACTGTCATCGCTCTCCCTTCGGCACCGCCGAGGGGAGCTCTACCGCCGGGTCTGCCGGACCTCACCGACTCGGCCAGCTACGAATGCGACCCCGGCCATGACGCATCCGTAAGCCGCTCATGCCCGGCGTTCACCGCGCGCTCAGCGGCTACGAGCCATGAGCGGACGTGTGCCTTGTGATCCCCCAATCCGGTTGGCTGCGTCAGCTTCCTGCGGGGCGGTCGGGTGCCACATTGCAACCGTCCCCTCCGCCCTATGCGCGAGTGTCAATAAGCTCTGACCCCGCTCAAAAGCAGGTGCTCTGCGAGTGGCACGTCTTCAGCTCGTACTGCGAATGAGATCGTCGAGTAATCAGCAATGACTTACAGGTCATGCTTCGCGGTGTCGTTGCCGTTCGCTGACGCTGCCGTTTCTGACTCCGGGGGATCTGGGACGGTCAGAGCGTCGGCGACCTTGTTGAGCAGGTCGGCCATCTCGCGCAGGCGTTTGACGTAGTCGAGGTCACTCAGCGGGTCGCTCTCGCCGTCATTTTCATTATCTTCATGTTGAGTGGGTTCTCGACGCCGCTTTCCACAATGTCGTCCGCCGCCGCGCCTTTCATCGGATCCTCGGCTGTGTCTTCGGCCTCGCTCTCGGTGCCGGCGTCCTCGGGTGATGTCTCGGTGGCGGTCTCAGTGACATCTCTCGGGTTGTCCTCTACGGCACGTAGACGGCGGCGTGCGCTCCGGTGGCGAAGTCGCCGCAGGGTCGTGGTCAGTTCGCTCTCCACGTTCGATGCGATCTTGTCGGCCGCTTCCAGCCATTCCTGATTCTTTTCCTTCGCGTCCTGAACTGCGAGCCAAATGAGATGTAGCAAGGTTTCGCGCGTGAGGCGTTCGAGTTCGGCTGCGGTGGTCACGAGGGGGAGACCCGAGATGCTCGGGTCAGGTATCCCGGTGTCTGTGTTGAACAACCGGGAGAACTTTCACGGGCTGCTGTCGCCGAGGCGGTCGAGCGCCAGGAACACGCTCGAGAATTCCTCCAGCGGTGCTCTGCCAGGGTAGTAGCGGCGATGGGTCCATACCTTCAGGATGGTCTCCACGATCTGCTGCCGTTGTTCCACGGTTGTGGTCGCTTCGTCTTGGGCGGCCACGACGAGCTCAGCCAGATGATGCGCCATCCACTGGCCGACGGTGTCGTGGTCTTCGAAGTGAGCCGCGAGCATGCGCCCGAGTTCGAGGACCTCGTCAGTATTCGAGCCAGCGTCCTCCCGGATCGATGAGATAGACCTTGCCGGACCATGCGAGCCAGTCGAACTCATCGTCCTTTTCCTTCCGGCGTTCGTAGTATGGACTGTGCCTGTCGCGACGTAACCCGACTCGGAGAACCAGGGTCATGTCTAACTCCTGGAGAACCGTCTTCAAGAACCCGTGATGGACTTCGAACTGTTCACCGCGGGTTCCAGCCTCCCGGTCATGCTTTCTGGGCACCATGTTGCTCCAGACCCTGCTGCGGAACACCGGGACGCCATCGTGGAACCACACGCGCTGGTCTTCGTCTGTCGTGAGATTGAACCGGGTGATGATGTTCTCGCCGGGTCCCGTCGGAGGGAAGCTGATGTTGCCTCCGCGTTCGTCGCGCTCGTCGATGCCGTAGTGGATCTCCGTCATGTCCAGCCACGGGATGAGTTCGAACGGGTGCTCGTCGGGACGGTCGTAGTGGTCGCCGGTCGCCGGCATCCTGAACGAGTACGGACCCAGCGGCGATGTCTGCAGCGTGACCAGGAGTGAGCGCGCCGTCTCGTGAGGAACGAATGCGCTTTCGACCATCGTGTCTTCTGAGAGTTCGCCGTGTGCCGAATCGATGTTCGCCCGCACCGTCACCCAGTCGCGTCCGACGCCGGCCACCTTCTCGAAGTGGCTCTTCGAGAGTGTCCAAGGCCAGTCCGCCTTCGACACGTGGGCCGCGAGCGCTTTATCGGGGACTGGGGTTGGTGGAGGGTCTCTGCGGTCCGCGAGCCATCTGCCGTCAGGCCGCTTCGGCAGGAACCGGGCCAGCCAGCCGGTGTAGGAGTCCTGGGGTGACTCGGGTTCCTTGTAGGCGGTCTCGGTCTCGGCAAGTTCGGCGCCGACGGTCAGCAACGCATGAACCGCCATGTAGAACGAATGAGTGTCCTGGCCCGGCCAACTGCCGTGGTCCGGGTAAGAGCGTCGCTGGTCATAGACGCCCGCGTCCGAGCGCGGGTCTTTCTTGGCCGCGAACACCTCGTATCCGTCGAACTTGGTCGCGATGTGGGCGGCGCGTCGTGCGATGTCCTTCTCGGCGCTTCCGAAGATCTCCGCAACGTCGCTGCACCAGTACCGCTCGAAGTCGAAAAAGAACCGGTGCCGTTCGAGCTCGGCGTCCTCATCTTCTTCGCCGTAGCTCAACGGGTTCGGGCGAGCACGCCGTTCCTTGTGCTCCAGCTCGACCCAGTCAGCAACGACCCGCGCTGTGAGGACCTCAGCGTCCGCGCCTTCGAGGCCAATCAGGTCACGTTCTGCGAGCTCGACCAATGTTCGCTGGGCGAGCACCTGGTTCGCTGCGTGGTGCGGACCACGGACGACACCTGTCAGCCAGGCGGTGAAACCGGTCAGCGTCGCGGCGTTCGGCTCCTTCGCTGCCCGTGCGAGAGCCAGCAGCAGCCACATGCGGGCGTGAAGTGAGTAGAACAGAAACCGCGCATCGAGGAACGGGGCCACAGGCTCGGTGCCATCGGCTAACCGGGCGAGGGCGTCGAGTTCATCCTTACAACTGAGTCGCACCAGCAACAGGACGGCGTGTGCTGCCCGCCATCGTGACTCGCTAGCCATGTCGCTCAACGCAGCCCAGATGAGGCCAGCGACACAGGACGCAGAGTCGGCCGGTGGGCCTGGGAGCGACTCGTAAGGGCCGTCGGAGGACGTGCCGGATGGTGCAAGGTCCTCGAACAGGTTCGCGAGAGCGTCGAATACTTCGCCAGCGGGCTCCGTGTCTAATGTGTTGGCGAGGTGGGATGCCAGAAGGAAGTAGTCCCGGTAGGTCAGCTGGTGAGCGCTGCGGCCGAGATCTTGGAACGCGATTTGTGTCAGCTTGGTGATTGTGGTCCCGGTTGCTTCGGCGACGGCGGCAATGTCGGGGTCGTCGTAGGCCCGAGTGCAGATGTGCCGTGCGAAACGGGTTGCCAGGATGCTACCGAGTCGCTCTCGGGCTTCCTTGAGCGCGAGAGTGGGGGGTCGCCGCGTGGCGGCCTGGGCGAGATTCGCGAAATCGGTCTCGGTCGCTCTCGTCGCGCGACCCAGCGCGTCGAGCACGTCGGGGCGCCGGTTCGGGTGCTTGTCGATGGCGAACTCGGCCAGCGCGCGTCGTTCCTCAGCTCGCCACCTTAGTTCGCTGAGCGCGTCGTTCCAGGCGGGCTCAGTGGTGAATCGCTGTCCGCGAACCGGACGGCCTGGTCGACGGGTGGGTCCTTCTCGCGGTCGCCGAAGATGCTGGGACTCTGATACGACTCTTCCGGCACTTCACCCGGTGCACGCTCGTAGCGGGTGAATGCCTCGAAGACGCTGGTCGCTATGGCTGCGGATGCTGGCGAAAGGTCGGAGACCGGGGTTCCCCATCCCGACTGTGGCTCGAACGCGTACAACGCCAGAAGGGCGGGCCGTTCAGGTCCTGGGCCAGCCGCAGCTTGGAAAGCCGGAGTGAGCATCAGGTTGAAAGGCAAGGTGCGCCTGTCGCGTGCTCGCGAGGTGGCGGCAAAGTAGGTCGGCTCATGCATCGCGCGAAGACGTTCAGCGAGCTCGGTTGTGTGGAGTTCGTTGTGTGTGCGGTTCAGTTCCTCGCCAATCTGGAACAGGCGGTACGCGCGAACAGGTTCTGTGCCAGTTGCCAGCGCCTTCGCCGTGTTTGTGAGGGACTGCCAGCGGGCATAGAGGTCATCGCCTACCTGCTCAGCCTCATTCAGTGCCGCATTGAAGATGGCCCGCGCTTCGGTCTCGTTAACAGCGAGGAGCGTCCGCGCAAGGTCAATCAGCGACTCGACCCGGGTGTCCGCGTCGGTCCGGTCATGTTGCGCAGCATCTATCCCGCGCGTCACCACCTCAAGGCCAAAGGCCTCAAGGTGCGGCGAGCGCGACGCGATACGAGCGACGGTGGGCTTTGAACGGGCTAGCGGCATGTCGGCGGCCTTGTGCCAGCTCGCGAACTTCTCGACGAGGTCTTCCCGTGAGATGAGGGTCAGTATCCGGATCACGATCTCAGCGACCGTGTTGAGGAATACGAACGGTGTGTTGTAGTCGCTGACCGACTTCAGGTCATTGGAGGCGAGCGTGTCAAACCTGGAAACGATCTCCTTGGTGTCACGGTCGAAAATGGCGGCAAGCCAGCATTCGGCCCATGGCAACAAACCCGGGATATTCGCGTTGAAGTCTCGCGCGTTGCTATCGCTGGAGTGCTCCTTCTCCATCAGCTTGAGCAGCGTTTCGCTCGCGACGTATTCGATCTTGAGAGTACCACCGGTGAGGCGGGCGCGTAGCGCATACCCGAGCAGGAGACTGCTTAGGGAATGCGTGTTCAGGGAACCAGCCCAGTCGGGAAGGTAGCCAGGAAGATGGATATCAAGAATGCGGAGCGCCTCAGCCTCGCTCAGGTAACCGGCTCGCAGACCATGAGCCAGCGTCCACACGACCCGCGAACGTCAGGTTCGTGATCGAAGGCGTTGTGAGCCCGTTCGAATGGCTTCTTCCGCCCGCCTAGCATCTTGACCAGGGCCTCGGTGGCTTCATCAGGCGGGATGAGGTTGTACTCGAACATCGTCTCCGCGACAGCCGCCTGTACATGTTCGTGCTGCTTGCCGGTCACGATGAGCCCTGCCAGGTCGTCATAGCGTCCAGCGTCTGCCAGCCGGGTGCACAACCTCGCTGCCACGCTGCGAACGAAGTCTTCCGGGCGCCAGTGCTGCATGAAGTGGAGCCCGCCTGCGGGACCGTCGATGTTGGTGGCCACCATCGCGAGGTCCGCGACCTCATTGGCCGTGATGTTGTTCCTCAGGCGGGGCCGCTCGTTCTCCGGCAGCCTCAAGATGGCGCCGAAGTTGTTGTACGCCGATCTCAGCCGGCTGCGTGCCATGTCCTTGAACTGGTCGATGTGTGAGAACAGGGCCGCTTCGACGTGAAGGTTCGAGCCAGGCCAGTCGGTGGCGAGTTCCCGGCCCGAGCAGAGCGTATCGACGATGTCCGCGTCTAAGAACCTCGCGGTGAGGTCCGTATGCGTGCGGAAGACCTTCATTTTGCGCGAGTGACCAGACGACATGTCACCGGCCCTGACCGCCAGCAGCGCAGCGTCCGCGTTGCGTCCGGCGCGCAGCATCGCGCACAGGGCGAACCGGGCACGCGAACGCGCGATCTCCTGAGCCTGAAGCTCCTCAGTCCCGCCCGGCAAACCGGTGTCCGACAACGCCAGCTTGACAAGCTCGTTGAGCATGTCCGCCTCGAAGAGAAGCTGCGGAAGTGCGCTCGCGACGTAAGGCGACCTCGCGGCGAACGGCTCAACGGCCACCGCGAACTCCCGCTTCCGGGCGAGTCCTAGGCCATAGGTCCTCCGGAACCAGGTCTCGGTCGGCTCGTCACGAAACTGAAGGGTGTTGCCTGCGGCATGGAGGCCGCGCCCGAGCGCGACAGCGAAGCTCCGGATCGCGTCGGCGTCCACCTCGGTGATTTCGGCCAGGTCGTCCAGCGGCATCGGCGGGTACAGCGTCGCCAGCGCTACGCACAAACGCGAAAGCTCGCTAGGTAGCAGGTGCCCCTGGTCGGCGACGTCCTGAACCTGCTTGGCGAGCAGGCTATCCAAGACCTCCCCGGGCGTGGTCCTCGCGATCTGGATGGCGGCAAGGGTCTCCGCGACCGACCCCGCGTTTTCCATCGCCATCGCCTGGACCCGCGGGTTCCCGTCGCTGAGCACATGCAGCTCAGCGCCCTCTCCCTCGGTCGCATCCGGGAACCTCGACCGCAGATGCTCCAGGGATTCGGGCTTCTGGAACCCGACGAGCGACATCTCCGTCACGCCAGCTTTCGGCACGTTCAGCAGATGCTTCCGCTCGGGACGGCATAGTTGCACCAGCCGAGCATTCGTGGGCCAATCCTCCCGAAACAAGTCGGTGACGAACGTACGCCGTTGCTGTTCTTCAGCCGCCATCGCCGCGTTGTCGGCCGCGTCGATGACAACCGTGAGGAGCGCCTCCGGGCTGTCACGCGCGAGTTGTTCCGCAGCCCCGTGAATACGGCGCATGAACACCCGCGTGTAGAACGAATCCGTTGCCTCGGCAGGGATAAGCGGCGTGCACCGCCCGTAGGCTGCGAGCTCGTTGGAGATCTGGGTGAGAGCGATCCGATGCTCGTGACGTTGGGAGGTGACCTTTCGGTAGTCGCCACCGGCGAAGCAGTCATAGACGATGGTCACCGAGCCCTCCGGCAGAACCCGCTTCAGGACCGACGTCAGGACGGACTTGCCGACGCCACCGACCGCGGTGAGCAGAACCTTGTTGTTAGGCCCGTTCCGGAGCTCGGCGGTAACGTCATCGACGTCCTGGGTGTGAATGACGTAATCAAGCTGTTCAATGGCGCTGCGTGCCGGGAACAGTTCCTCTTCGGTGGCGCGAAGGGCCACCAGAATGTCACCCACTACGAGTGTCTGCTTGTCCACGAGCGACGTCGCGCAGCGTGAGACGGTCTCCATCAGCTGCGCCATCTCAGTGCCAGTGCCGCCACCAGGCAAGAACTGCTGCAACTCACCACGGAGCAGCTGCTCCATGTCTGCGATACCAGGGCCGCCGTCGTCGACCTTGAAACGCTGACAGAAGTCCACTTCGTGCTCAGTGTCCGCACCGAACCCCATATATCCACGCAGGAGCCCGGCCTCAGACGTGTGGGTAAACGCTCCGGCGCCTGCCGCGAACTCCTCGAGTGAGAGTCGAACCTTGTCGTTCAATGTGCGGTTCGCGACGAAGACAAACTCGAGCTTCTCCTCCCGGCCCTTCTCCATCTCCCCGCGGTAAATCCCGGCGAACTTCACCAGAGTGTTCTTGAGCTCCGAGGCAACGATGAGCTCACCGGTCCGCATCGTCGAGTGCTTGAGTTGTGCGTAGCGGAACTTTGTGCAGGTGACGGCGTCATGCCCGCCGTAGTACTCGGCGACGTCGATGACCTCTTCGCCCTCGACTTCTTCGCCCACAGGTAGGCCCTCGACACCAACGACCTCGAGGTCGCCGGTCAGATCCAAGAGACGCAGCGCCCGGCGGGCAGCCCAGTAGTAATGGAACCTGTCCCCATCTCTGCTGGCGCGAACCTTCTCGGCGTCTCCCATGATCCTTACCTACTGCTCAGAGCGCGACACGCGGCGTTGTTGCCGGAAGAACATCACATGGGACTGCTGCACCACCAGGCGCAGGTGACAGGTGATACGTGGCGCCAGCGCCGAAGAGGTCACCTAATCCGGCGCCATGACTCTCGCGCTCATCGGCATGAGCGCACGATCAGCGGCAGATCTGGGCATTGCGAGGCTCAGCCGATGCACTCGGCCAGCGAGACGATGATCCCTTCCGGTCCCCGGACGTAGGCCATCCGCCAAGCACCCTCGTACTCGCCGATACCACCGACCAGTCCGTAGCCCTCGCTCGCTGCCCAATCGACAGCGGTCTGCAAGTCGTTGACCTCGAAGGACACGTTGCGCAACCCCAGCTCGTTCGCCATGGCTGCCGGCGAGCCGGGCACGGAGTCGGGCCGCACGAAGCTCGCAAGCTCCAGGCGGGCGCCATCGTCGGGCGACTTCAGCATGACGATCTCGGTGCGGGAGTCGGGAATGCCGCACACCGTCTCCAAGAACTCGCCCTCGACGAACGCCCTGCCCTCGACCTCCAGGCCGAGCGCCACGAAGAAGGCGGTCACGACATCGAGATCTGCGACCGTGATGCCGACGTGGTCGAAGCGTCGTACATGTGACATGAACCGTGCTCCCGTCGTCGTATCAACCATGTATCTGCCACGGTAGGCATTCTCAGTACCTAGGCAACCGAGGAGGCTGGCGTCACCCTGTGAACGTCCGTAACTCGGCATGTGGGGACGTTACGGTGATCACGAGCACTGAGCCGACCCCAGACACGATCCGGTCCCGAAGCCGCGGTGGTGTCGGGATGATCTACGAAGGCGAGCCTTGGTACCACACTCGAACCAGCCGACCAACGACCTTGCCGCAGGCTCAGCCCGCTCAGACACGGATCACCTACGTAGGTGAGTCAGGTGTGTCTTAAGCGGAGAGTCGTCGCTGAAGGCGTTGGTCAGGCCGAGTGTCTCGAGTTGGGTGTTGGCGATGCTCGGCGGGCCGTAGGTGAAGAAGCTGCCGCTGAACAGACCGGCCGTGACGGCGACGCTCTGCTTGGGCAGGCTACGTGCCTTCTGCTGGACGGTGGACACGGTCTGTTTCAGCGAGGTGAACGACTGGGCCGCGTAGTCCTGCGTGCCGAGAAGTCGCCCGATGGTCGTGATGTCGTCGTAGATGGCGTCGAAACTGACGTGAGCGCCGTGGGCCGCGGCGTAATCGCCCCAGCAGACGTTGACGATGATCGTCTTGATGCCCTACGCGTCCAACTGATCCGACAGGTTGCCCCTGAAGCCGTGGGTGATGACCAGATCGGGCTTCTGCCCGATGATGACCTCCTTGGACACGGTCGCGAACGTCGCGAGCCGCGGCACGGTCGCCAACGTCTCGCCCACCGTGCCGAGGGGCTCGTTGGCGTCGCCGGTGACCGCCACCACGTTCCTGGTGCGGTTCCCGCCGGCCGCCGCGACGGGGTACACGGCTTCGTACTGGTCGACGAGAACCTTGGGGGCATGGTCGAAGGTGAATGTCTTCCCGTCGGTGCTCACGGTCATGGGGAAGTCACCAGCGGCGCCCGGGGAGGCGCTGGGTGTGGCCGGGCTACCGCACGCGGCAGCAAGCAGGCTGACGGCTATCGCGGTGACCGAGATCATGTGCGAGTGGGTTCGGCGCTTCACGGGCTGCTCCAATCGGAGACGGGGGGCTAGGGCTACGACGCGTGGAAACGTCGAACGAGGATCAGCAGCATCGGTGCGCCGACGATCGCGGTGACGATGCCCAGCGGCATCTCCGCCGGTGCGAGGACGACGCGCGCGAACGCGTCGGCCCAGATGAGGAACACGGCTCCGATGAGGGCCGCGGTCGGGAGCACCCGGCGAGGGGTGCCGCCGACGCAGAGCCGGGCGATGTGCGGCGCGACCAGGCCGACGAATCCGATGCCCCCGGAGACCGCGACCACCGCCCCGACACCCAGCGAGACCACGAGGAGCAACTGGGTGCGCACCCGGGTGGGGGAGACCCCGATGGCGCGGGCGGTCTCGTCGCCGATGGCGAGTGCATCGAGCCGCCGCGCCCACAGCAGCAGCACGCCGACGGTGGCGGTGACGACGAGCCCGGCGATCACGACCGATGACCAGACGGCGAGGGTGAGCGAACCGAGCAGCCAGAACAGCACGTTCCTGGCACCCTGCTCGGAGTCGGACGTGAAGATCATGAAACTGGTGGCCGCCGACAGGACGTAGCCGACGGCCACACCGGCGAGCAGCAGCCGGATCGAGGTGATCCGCCCGCCGATCTTCGCCAGCGCGAACACGATGGCCATCGAAGCCAGGGCCCCGATGAACGCGCTCCCGGTCAACGAGCTCGCGCCCAGCGACGTGCCGACGCCGAACAGGATCGTCGCCGCCGCGCCGGTGGAGGCGCCGGCCGTGACGCCGAGCAGGTAGGGGTCGGCGAGCACGTTGCGCACCATCGCCTGCAGCGCCGTGCCGGTGACGGCCAGTCCGGCGCCGACGACCGCGCCGAGCAGCACTCTCGGTATCCGCACCTGCTCGACGATCGCGTCCTGCGCCGCGGACCAGCTCACCGTCTGCGGCCAGCCGAACAGGTGATGGAAGACGATCTTCGCCACGGTCGCCGGTGAGATGCCGACGGGGCCGAGGCCGGTGGCGACCGGCACGGTGACGGCCAGCAGGGCCGTGAGGCCGCCGAGCCAGAGCCGGGTGCGCCGGCGCGTCCGGTCGCGGTCGAGTTCGTCGAGCACCTCGTGGCCGGCACCCGTCGGGGTGGCCTGCTCAGCGAGCTGACTCATGGTCGGACTCGGTCGTGGAGCTGTTCCGAAACAGGGGTGACATCCACGGGTTCCTCCATAGAGCTGCGACTGGCCCCGCCTGCGGGCCCGGCCATCTTGTCGCAATATAGATGCAGTAGCTCTGGATTGTAATATCGAGTGATGTGCAACACCACACTTTCGAGTTATATACCAAAAATTACTACTCTTGGTGTTCATATTGCGGTGGCTGATAGGCCATAAGTGGCAAGAGTGGACCCGTACAGTGGAGTGCTAGCGAACGTGACAGCAACAGTGCTGGCTTGTGGCGGGCGAGGGCAACGGACCCCGAGGCCCGCGGGCGCCGGTTGGCCAGGGTAGGCCCGCACTGCGGGGCGATCACTCGATCGTGTCAAGTATCACTCAAAGTGACTGAGGGTAATTTTTAGGCATTATTTCACGATTGGTTGGTTTTAGCTTGTCACCCGGTATTAACATGCGGGGCTACTGCACCGACATTGCAACACAGAACATGTGCTGTGCCCGCAGGCCAGGACCAGCCAGGAGCTCGAAGGAGAAGCGCACGATGCCATCCCACCAGGGCGGCTCCACGGCAGCGACAGCGAGCGAGCCGGTGGGGTTCTTCTTCTCCCTGGGCCACTCCACCAACGTGCTGGGCCTGTCGATCGGCATCGCGGTGGCCGCCTCGGCCGCCACGAGTTTCCGGGACAGCTTCCAGGGCACCGGCGGGATCATCAAAATGTGGCGCCAAGCCAAGCGCGGGGAATACCGCGCCGAGGAACTCGACCAGCTGCTGGCCAGCCGCGGGCTGTGAACCGGATCTTTCGAGGCCGCTACAACAAGTTCATCAACCACTCCTGGCAGCTCTACCCCGTCGGAGTCCTGTTCGGGCTGGGGTTCGACACCGCCACCGAAGTCGGCCTGCTCGGTCTGTCCGCCACCGCCGCGGTCTCCGGCGGGCTCCCCGCGCTGGCGATCATCTCCCTGCCCATCCTGTTCGCCGCCGGCATGTCCCTGATGGACACCCTGGACGGAGTGTTCATGTCCAAGGCCTACGGCTGGGCGTTCGTCACCCCGATTCGCAAGATCTACTACAGCATCACCACCACCTGGCTGTCGATCTTCGTGGCGTTCGTGATCGGCACCATCGAACTCGTCAGCCTGCTCGCCGACAAGCTCAACCTCTCCGGCCAACCCTGGGACTTCATCTCCGGCATCGACATCAACACCGCCGGACGGATCATCGTCGGCGTGTTCCTCGTCGTCTGGATCGGCGCGGTCGTCTACTACAAGGCCCGCCGCATCGACGAGCGCTACGCCCATCTCGTCACCGACGAACCCCCCACCGCATCCGACACAGCCTGACCGTCATCCTGTTGCTATGCACCACGACGTCGGCGTGAGCGCTGACGCGCTGCGTGCCGCGGTGGACGCGCTGCGGCTGGTGGACCATCACGTCCACGGGGCCCTGACGGGCGATGTCGACGGTGCCGCTTTCTCGGCGGGCTTCAGCGAGTCCCCGTGGGCGCCACCTGCGGGCACGACGCACCTGGACTCCCAGGTGGGCTTCGCGGTCCGACGCTGGTGCGCCCCGGTGCTCGACCTACCCCCGCATGCCGGCGCCGATACCTACCTCGCCCGCCGACGAGAGCTCGGTGCGCGGGAGGTGACTCGTCGGCTTCTCCTCGCCAGTGGCGTCGGATGGTTCCTGGTCGACACCGGCTACGGAGCTGAGCAGACCCTGGGGCCCGCCGAGATGGCGGCCGCCTCCGACGCGAGGGCGTCGGAGATCGTGCGCCTGGAGTCCGTCGCGGAAGAGGTGGCGGCCGGCGGCGTGCCGGCGGCCGAGTTCGCCAGCCGGTTCGCCTCGACCCTGGAGGAACGGGCTCGGCACGCCGTGGGGCTGAAGTCCGTCATCGCCTACCGGTACGGCCTCGACTTCGATCCTGCACCGCCCAGTGTCGCCGAGGTGCGCCAAGCCGCCGGGCGGTGGCTACAGCAGCAGGAGGCCGGCGCGCTGCGCCTGACCGATCCGGTGCTGCTGCGCCACCTGGTGTGGGTGGGTGTCGAACGTGGCCTGCCGCTGCAGTTCCACGTCGGGTATGGGGATCCTGATCTGACCCTGCACCGCTGCGACCCGTCGCTGATGACCGAGTTCCTGCGCCGGGTACAGGACCGCCAGGTGCCGGTGATGCTGCTGCACTGCTACCCGTATCACCGCACCGCCGGGTATCTGGCCCAGGTGTTCCCCCACGTGTACCTGGACGTCGGATTGGCGGTGAACTACACCGGGGCGCGGTCGCGTGCGGTCGTCGCGGAGTCGCTGGAACTGGCCCCGTTCGGCAAGCTGCTGTTCTCCTCCGACGCGTGGGGACCGGCCGAGCTGCACCATCTCGGCGCCGTGCTGTGGCGGCGTGCCATGGCCGGCGTCCTCGGCGAGTGGGTGCAGTCGGGGGAGTGGTCGAGCGCTGATGCGGTACGCGTCGCGCGGATGGTGGGCGCGGGCAACGCGAGACGCGTCTACCGGCTGCCGGAGTCGGAATGACAGGCCGCACAGGTGCTCACCTTCGCCGTGAGCTGAGCATGTGGGAGGCACTGGGCGTCTCGGTGGCCTTGATGGCCCCCTCGGCGGCGGTCAACATCAATCCGCAGGCCGCCGCGAGCACGGTCGGGCGCGCTGTTCCGCTGGCGTTCGCCCTGGCTACCGTTGGTGTGCTACTCATCGCCTACACCTTTGTGCGACTGTGCCAGCGCTTCCACCACGCGGGCAGTGTGTACGGCTTCGTCGGGGCGACCCTGGGCGCTCGTGCGGGTGTCGTCGCCGGATGGGCTCTGCTGGGCACCTATACGTTGTTCGGGGTCGGCATGACATCGGTGGCCGGTATCTTCGGCGCGACCTTCCTGGACAGCGCGGGGGTGTGGACGCACCAGCCGTCCTGGTCGGGTTTCCTCATCGGCGCCATCGCGCTGGTCGGAGCGTTCTCGCTGGCCATCGCTCCTGTGCGGGGGACGGCCAGGTTCTTGTTGTCGGTGGAGGGTGCCACCGTCGCGCTGATAGCGGTCGTGGCGGTGGTGGTCCTCATCCGGCTCGCGATCGGTAGCGCGCCGCAGGGTCACCCGGTTGACCTGTCGGTGTTCACGGTGCCGCCGGGCACCGGTGTCTCGGCGGTGTTCCTCGGGGTGGTCTTCGGTTTCCTGTCATTCGCGGGTTTCGAGGCTGCCGCGACGCTGGGTGAAGAGACAGCCTCGCCGCGTCGGGACATCCCCCGGGCGATCCTCGGAACGGCGATCTTCGGTGGCCTGTACTTCGTGTTCGTCACGGCCGTGGCGATGATGGGTTTCGGCGCCGATAGCAAGGGGGTGGCGGCATTCGCCGGCTCGGGATCGCTGCTGGGCGATCTCGGTTCACGTTACGTGGCGGGTTGGGTGGGTGGGGCTATCACGATCGGTGCGGCGATCAGCGCCTTCAGCTGCCTGCTGGCCTGCGTGGTCGGCGCCGCGAGGCTGTTGTTCGCGCTCGCCCGGGATGGCGTCGGGTTTTCACCATTCGGGAGGCTCTCCGCGACTCGTGGGACTCCGGTTCGCGCGGTTGCGGCGGTCGTCATCGGCATGTACCTGGTTATCGGCGTCACCTGGTTCGCGCTGGGCGCCAAGCCGTTCGACGTGTTCGTTGCGTCCGGGGCCATCGGAACGCTGATCGTGCTGGTGGCTTATGCGCTCGCCACGATCGGCGCGACGAGACTGCTGTTTTTCGGTGGTCGCCGCAGGGTCGCCGTCTGGGAGATCGTCGTCCCGGCGCTGGCGCTGCTGCTGATCGGCTACACGCTGCTGCGCAACACCTGGCCGTACCCTACCGGTGCCGCCGGGACTTATCCCGCGCTGTCCGCAGCCTGGCTACTGGTCGGCGTGATCTGGGTGCTCGCCCGCCCAACGGCGACCCGCCGCGCCGGTCGGCTACTCATCGCCGACGAAGGGCTCAGCTCAGTCACGGTCGACACACGGAACGGGTAGGGCAGACCCGCAGTGGGCGCCGCGTGATGGCCCGGGACTCCCGAAGCTACGCCGAGCCGCAAAGTAGATGTTTGGTGCCGAACAAGCGCCGTCCTCGGCCGCGCAGCAGGCAGCCGAGGACTGGCCAGTGCCTCATCGAGGTGTCCGGCAGATATCCGGCGTTTGGTCAAGCGTGTTGGTGACCAATTACCTGCTGGGTGTCGCTGGTCCATAAGAGGCGGCGGCGACGTTTCCATACGGACGGTCCGGCTAGTTCGGCGCACTTGGCGCATACCGGACCGGCCCACCAGTCGCTGGAGGCGCTGTAGGCGGCCCATACCGTTGCCTTGCGGCATCCCCACGACGGCGAACAGGTCACAGCCACGCAGCCGATCTCCCATGGTGAGCAACGGAGCGGCATTGCCATACCCGTGCCGGAGGTCTTCCACCACGACCCGCACGGGTGTGGCCCGCCCGTGGGTTGCGGCCAGGTGTGCGGCCACGACGGTGTCCGTGGGCCGGGTGACGATGATGATCTCGCTGGCTCCGGCGTCGGCGCATTCGTCGACGACGTGGTCCAGGGCGGGTCGCGCGCCGAGCGGGAGCATCTCCTTGGGTACGGTGGTGCTGAACAGGCGGAAACGTGAGGCGTGCCCGGCAGCGGTGCGAGGGCGGGGAACTCCTGCGCCGCCATGTGGCCGTCTTGGACGAGCCCGTCGGCAGTCATGCCACGGTGGTCAGGGCGTCGAGGACGGCTGACTGCAACACACCCGTGGGGTTTCGCACGCCGCAGTGCACGACAACGCACGGCACTGACTCGGCGAGGTCGTCGACGAGTTCGCGGGCACGCACAGCGAGGGCGGCGTCGGACTCGGTCCGTGCTACGAGCCAGGGCTTGATCCAGAACTCGTCGCGCGGGGTGAAACAGCACCGGGAGAGCACGTCGCGGGCGTGCTTCGGGGGCAGCCGTGTGACCCGGGCGGGCTCACGGGTGTCGGTCAGTCGGGGTAGGACGATCAGTCGGAGCCGGGCCGTGGGGATCATGGTGGTTCCCAGGGCGGTGGCGAATCGCCGGGTGCTGATCGCGACCTTGCGGAGGGTTTCCAACTGTTCCACGGAGCGTGTCGTTACGTGTCGGATAGCGGAATCCTGCCCAGGGTGTGCGATACTGAAAGTGAGGTCTTGGGTGAGAACCAAGCCCGGCCTGCACCGCTGTGACCACCCGCACGACGCTCCGCCAGGTTTTCCACAGTGCCGACCGGAGTGAGCACGACGTCTTGGGCAGAGTTGTGGCCTGACGGTAAAGAAGCTCGCTGGAAACGGTGTAAGACCTGGCTGGCCAGGCGGTCGTATCGCCACGAGAAGACTCCCGAACACGGGAGCCAACGGTCGGCAGTGATGTCGGCCTTCGATCGGACGTGGGCACGAAACGACACATTCGATGGAACGGTTCCGAAACTGGCAGGCAGTGCCGCGGTGGCTGACGGTTCGACGGAGTCTGTGAGCTCGGGGAAGGCGTCGAGTGTGCCTCGTGCGACGGGGACCGGCAGCGGCACGGCGACGAGGCGTTCGCGGCCGTGCAGGATGACGCGGTCGTTGGACAGCAGCAGGCCGCCCGCCCGAAGCAGGCAGGCCAGGGTGTACGAACTGGTGCGGGTGCTGCACGGCGAGGTCGGCGAGCGTCGGGCCGTCGATCCAGCGGTACCGCACGGCCAGTGGGTTCTCGCTGATCACGTTCAGGTCTGGGGGCAGTGTGACCTCGTGGGCGCGCAGGAGGTCCAGGTAGCGCTGCATGCCGGTCCGCCCACCCTCCCGCGCGGCAGCGGCGACCCGCCCGCAGGCCGACTCCGGCACATCGAGCAGCGTGACGACGTGGTCACCGTCGGGGTCGGCGCGGTGTTGAGTCTGTGGGCTGTCGGGGGCCTGGCCATCCTGGGTGGCCGGCAGCTGATGCGCAGGATTCCGCTGCCCTCGCCAACCGCGCCGAGGGCCCTAGTTTCACGCTGATCATCGAACTGGACGAACTGGACACGATCGCGGCGGCGCGGACCGCCGTACAAGTCATGCGCACCGTCCTCGGCGAGATCGCGACTGGACAGGTTGTCGGCCTTCGAGTGTGCAC
>JBOHFI010000002.1:0-162529 GCA_050699595.1 Pseudonocardiaceae bacterium
CGTGGAAAGCGTCGTCATCCCTGGTGTTCACAATGCATATAATCGCACAAGACGATCACCTTGATGGGACCGACACGCCATATAGTCAAAATTCACTCTATTGGATTAGTTATTTACTTACAGCTACATAGTCCGCGATCAACGGTTCTCTGCGAGCGTGGTCGCGCGAGGTGGCAACCAGTCTGCCCTCGTTGATCCGGTACTGGGGCCTGACCTGGTCAATGCTCCAACCCGCACCGACGAGTGCTGGGAGCACGAACGTCCGGCAGGTCTCATCCTCGTTCAGCCCGTGGTAGGTGGCCGTGCCAGGTTCCTACCGGAGCTAACCGAGGGGATGCACGAGATGGGACACATCGGGCGCAACTCTAGACACAGCGCGGGACTGTCATGCGCCGGGGCGACGGCCTCTTCAATGCGGGGGTGGATGCCCGCCGTCGCTGGTCAGGCAGATGACGGCGTGGCGCGGTAACGCGTGACGGTCACCCCGGCGCGCAGTCCTCGTCGTCGCTGGCGTTCGCGTCGCGAAGTGCCCGCAGGGCTTGCTCGGCGTGGGCGATGAAGTGCTGCAGGCCGAGTTCGTCGGTGTCCAGCACGAGCTCATCGCTGTCTCCAACGCAGAACTCGACCTGCCCCTCGTAGGACAGGTGATAGTGGATGCGGCTGGTTTCGTCGATCCTGACCCAGGCGGAGACGTCCACGTCGTCCCTCATCACCGTCTCCCTTGCGCTCAGTCTCCATGCCCGTCGCATGGAGATCGCGGACGGAAAGCATGACACAGGACAGCAGATCACACAACATTGCCTATCGCAGGTTGACATGTAGGGCATGATGGCGGGATGCCAAGTGACACCAGGCCGACGCTGCGGGCGCAGTGGTTGGGCCAGAGCCTGCGAGAGCTGCGCGACGCGAACAACATGACGCTGGCGCGCGCGGCCGATTTCCTGCAGCGCAACGCGTCCACGGTGAGCCGGTTCGAGTCCGGCGAGTACCCGATCCGGCGCCCGGACCTGATGGCGCTGCTCGACCTGTACGGCGTGTCCGACCGCCGCAAGCGCGACGGCCTGCTCCGGCTGTCCGAGGACGTCTGGCAGAAGGGCTGGTGGGACGGCTACGAGGAACTCGAACAACCGTTCGTCGACTACGTCTGGCTGGAGTCCCGGGCGACCGCGATAAGGGCCTTCGACTGCATCCTCCTGCCCGGGCTGCTGCAGACCCGGGACTACGCCCAGGCCGTGATCACCGCCGCTGACTGGGATGCCGAGCCAGAGCAGATCGCTCGCTGGGTCCAGGTACGGATGGACCGGCAGACCATCCTGCACCAGGACGCCCCACCCCGGGTCTCGGTGATCGTCGACGAGCCTGTGCTGCGGCGCGAGATCGGCGGACCCGAGGTGCTGCGCGACCAGCTCACCCATCTGTTGACCTGTGCCGAGCTGCCGCGGCTGGACCTGCGGGTGCTGCCATCCGGCGTCGGTGCGCACGCCAGCCCCAGCGGTGGCTTCCTGGTTTTCACGATCGCGGAGCCGGACATGGACGTCGGCTACGCCGAGACCGTGGGTGGTGCGGTGTACGTCGAGCCACCGGACTCCGCGCGGTTCGTCCGGGTATATCATCGACTCTTCAACAGCGCGCTCGGGCCAGCGGAGTCCGCCGAGCTCATCCGCGCCATCGGAGAGGATCTGTAATGACCCACCCGGGCCAGGTCCTCGGCCCGGACGCTCGGGCCGACGTCGCCTGGCGGATCAGCACCTACAGCACTAACGGCGGTGGTAACTGCGTGGAGGCCGGTGCCGTGGCCGACCACAGCGGCCGGGTCGCGGTGCGGCACAGCCACCACCCCGACGGCCTCGCCCTCCTCGTCGCCCAGCCCTCCTGGACGGCGTTCGTCGGCAGCGTCAAGAACGACGAGTTCGCGGAATAGCTCACCCGGACAGCGGCTGGATCGGACCCACCGCGAAGTAGCCGACGAACCCCAGCGCCACCACCCACATCAGCGGGTGCACCTGCCGCACCCGGCTGGTCGCGATCCGCAGCAGCACATAGCTGACGAAACCGGCGCCGATACCGTTCGCGATCGAGTAGGTGAAGGGCATCACCACGATGGTCAGGAACGCCGGCAGCGCGATCGAGAAGTCGGTGAAGTCGATGTCCCGGATCTGGCGCACCATCAGCGCGCCGACCACCACCAGCGCCGGCGCGGCCGCCTCGATCGGCACCACCGCAGAGAGCGGGGTGAAGAACATCGCGGCCAGGAACAACAGCCCGGTGACCATGTTGGCCAGCCCGGTGCGGGCACCCTCGGCGATCCCGGACGCGGACTCGATGTAGACGGTGTTCGACGAGCTGGACGCCGCGCCGCCGGCCACCGCGCCGACGCCCTCGACGAACAGCGCGCGGCCCACCCGGGGCAGCCGGCCGTCCGGGGCAAGCAGCCCGGCCTGCCGGCCGAGCCCGGTCATGGTGCCCATCGCGTCGAAGAAGTTGGCCAGCACCAGGGTGAACACCAGCAGGGTCACCGCGAGCACCGGCAGCCGGGTGAACGCGCCCAGGGAGACGTCTCCGACCAGCGAGAGGTCCGGCTGCCCGACCACCCGCTCGGGCAGCGCCGGGTACCCCAGTGCCCAGCCCTGGGGGTTGGTGCCGTGGGACGGGCCGACCTTGGCGATGGCCTCCACCACGATCGCGAGCACGGTGCCGGCCAGCACCCCGATCAGGATCGCCGCCCGCACCCGGCGGGCCACCAGCACCCCGGTGAGCACCAGCCCGACCACGAACACGAACGTCGGCCAGGAAGCGATCGAGCCACTGGTGCCCAGGGTGACCGGCACCGTGGTGTTCGCCACGTCCGGAATCCGGCGGACGAAACCGGCGTCGACGAGCCCGATGAAGCTGATAAATAGTCCGATGCCGACCGCGATCGCGGCCTTGAGCTCGGCCGGCACCGCGTTGAACACCGCCGTCCGGAACCCGGTGGCCGCCAGCAGCACGATGATCAGCCCGTCGACCACCACCAGGCCCATCGCCTCCGGTCAGCTGACCCGGGGCGCAATGGTGACCGCGACCAGAGTGTTGATGCCCAGACCGGTGGCGATCGCGAACGGGTAGTTCGCGACCACCCCGAACAGCAGCGTCATCACCCCGGCGACCAGCGCGGTGACCGCGGCGACCTGCGGCACCGCGCCCAGCACGTCCCGCTTGGCGCCCGGAGCGGCGGCGCTGACGCTGCCCAGGATCAGCGGGTTCAGCACCACGATGTAGGACATCGTGACGAACGTGACCAGTCCGGCGCGCAGTTCTCGGCCGACGGTGGAGCCTCGGGCCTGGATCGCGAACACGCGCTCCAGCGGCCTCGGACGGACGGTCGAGGGCCGACGCCCCCACCAGCCGCACCCGGCGCAGCCCCCACCGGCACTTGTCCGCAATTCAGGCGGCCAGGATCGGCACGTCGTAGGCGGCGAAGGCGCGGTCAGCGGTGACGATCGTGAACCCATCGCACCGTGCCTGAGCGATGAGCAGCCGGTCGAACGGGTCGCCGTGCTTGGCCTCGAACTCGAGCATCGCGACGCCATGCTCGATCGTCACCGGCAATGCCGTGAACCCATGGCGCGCCATCTGAGCGACCAGGTCACCCGGTGCGTCGAGCTTTCCCTTCGCCACTTTGATCGAGATCTCGACCGCGCTCACCGAGGAGACCCGGACCTCGTTGGCTCGGCTACGGATGGCGGCGCGAGCCTGCTCGCGCAAGCGAGCACCACCGTCCAGCCACCAGATCAGCGCATGGGTGTCCAGCAGCAACCTCACAGCCGGTCAGCCTCGTCCGGGAAGATCGGCCCGTCGTAGAACAAGCTCTCCAGCTCCGGATCCGGCTCATCGAAGTCTGGCGCCATCCAAACCTTGCCCTCCCACCCACCGGGAACCCGGTCCGGGAACGTGCGGTGCAACGGCACCAGTCGGGCCACCGGCTTGCCGTGGCGGGCGATGATGATCTCATCGCCGGCCTCCACCTGTTCCAGCAGCTTGGAGAGATGGGTCTTGGCCTCGTAGACGTTCACCTGTTTTTCCACGATCCCAGAATACTGGGTCAGGTCTGGTCAGACCAGATCGTCGACTCCTGGGGGGACGAAGGGCAGACCGGACGGAGGGCCGTGCTCGATGAGGCGGAGCAGCGCGTCGGTGTCCAGATGGGTGGCAACCAGGTCGCCGAGCAGGTCCAGCTGGGCGGCCCGCAGGGTGGCGAAGCTGGTGGTGGGTGCGGGTCGGAAACCGGAGCGGCCGGCGAGGTGGGCCACTCGGCGCAGCAGGGCGCGGCGGAAGGCGTCGTTCTCCAGCAACCCGTGCCAGTGTGTGCCCAGCACGTGACCGCCATCGGAACCCTCCCCAGCAATCAAACCAGGGTCACCACTGTGTACCACCCGGCCGTGGTGGATCTCGTAGCCGGTGACCGGCTCACCCAGTGCGGTCCCGGCCACCCGCCGCAGGTGTTTGCGCTGGTCGAAGACGACATCAAGATCGAGCAGCCCCAAACCAGCCACCTCCCCGGCCCCGGACTCGACGTGGTCGGTGATGCGGCGCGCCAGCATCTGATAGCCACCGCAGAGGCCCAGCACCGGCCTCCCAGCGCTGGCGTGCGCCGCCACCGCAGCCGCCAGCCCGCTGCGGCGCAGCCAGGACAGGTCCGCCACGGTGGACTTCGAGCCGGGCAGCACCACCAGGTCGGCGTCGGCCAACCGGGACGGTTCGGTGACATAACGGACCGCCACCCCGGGCTCGCAGGCCAACGCGTCGACGTCGGTGCCGTTGGAGATCCGCGGCAGCCGCACCGCGGCCACCCGCAACCACTGAGTGCCATAAGGCGGGGCAGCCCGCCCGACCACGCCGTCGGCGACGTGAGCCAGCGAGTCCTCAGCGTCGAGCCACAAGCCGTCGTGAAAAGGCAGCACACCGTAGCTACGCCGGCCGGTCAGCTCCCGCAACCGCGCCAGGCCAGGAGCCAGCAGCCCCGGATCACCACGAAATTTATTGATCACGAATCCGGCCACCAGCGCCTGGTCAGCGGGGCAGAGCAGCGCTACAGTGCCGAACAGGTGCGCGAGCACGCCGCCGCGGTCGATATCCCCCACCACCAGCACCGGCAGCCCGGCGGCCCGAGCCAGTCCCATATTGGCGATGTCGGTGCCGCGCAGATTGATCTCGGTGGGCGATCCGGCGCCCTCGCAGATCACCACCTCGTACTCGGCCCGCAGTGCGGCCAACGTGCTCACCACCACGTCGAGCAGCTCAGCTTTGCGGTGCCGGTAGGACACCGCGGACACCGTGCCCTCGGGGCGCCCGAGCACCACAACCTGGGCGCACCGGTCACTGCCCGGTTTGAGCAGGACCGGGTTCAGCCGCACCTCGGGTTCGATGCCGCACGCGGCGGCCTGCATCGCCTGCGCCCGGCCGATCTCCCCACCGTCGGGGGTCACGACCGAGTTGTTCGACATGTTCTGCGCCTTGAACGGCGCCACCGACACCCCGCGACGGGCCAGCCACCGGCAGATCCCGGCCACCAGCAGGCTCTTGCCCGCATCCGAGGTGGTACCGGCGACGAGCAGCGCTCCGCGCATGGCTACGGAACGGTCAGGATCTCCGCCCCGGCCGGGGTGACGACCAGGGTGTGCTCGAACTGCGCGGTGCGCTGCTTGTCCTTGGTGGTCACCGTCCACCCGTCCGGCCACACGTCGTAGTCGATCGAACCGAGCGTGATCATCGGCTCGATGGTGAAGGTCATACCCTCCTCCAGAACGGTGTCCACCGCCGGCTCGTCGTAGTGCAGCACGACCAGCCCGCCGTGGAAGGAGCGCCCGATGCCGTGGCCGGTGAAGTCGCGGACCACGCCGTAGCCGAAGCGCTTGGCGTAGGCCTCGATGACCCGGCCGATCACGTTGAGCTGCCGGCCCGGGCGCACCGCGCGGATCCCCCGCATCATCGCCTCGTGGGTGCGCTCGACCAGCAGCCGGTCCTCCTCGGAGACGTCACCGGCGAAAAAGGTGGCGTTGGTGTCGCCGTGCACGCCGCCGATGAAGGCGGTGACGTCGATGTTGACGATGTCCCCGTCCTCGATCACGGTCGAGTCCGGGATGCCGTGGCAGATCACCTCGTTCAGCGAGGTGCAGCACGATTTGGGGAAACCCTTGTAGCCCAGCGTCGAGGGATACGCGCCGTGGTCGAGCAGGAACTCGTGCACCACCCGGTCGACGTCATCGGTGGTGACACCGGGCGCCACCGCCGCGCCACCCGCAGCGAGCGCCCGCGCGGCGATCTTGCCCGCCACCCGCATCGCCTCGATCACCTCGGGCGGCTGGGTCCACGGGTCGGCGCTCGGCGTGGGCCCGGCCTTTCCGACGTATTCCGGCCGCCGGATCGCCGGGGGGACCGGACGCAGCGGTGACTGCCGGCCAGGACGCAACGAGGTTCGCACGGGCATGCCCCCACTCTATGCCGATCACCCTGGCATGCCGATGCAGTGCCGGTCATAGGGCCGGTCACAGGGAGCCGAGCGCGGACAGGAAGCGCCCTGAGACGTCCAGGGCCGGGGCGGATGAGCCGGCGCCGACGACGAGAGTCGCGAACGCGAGGTCACCGCGGAACCCGACGAACCAGCCGTGCGCGCCGGCCGGGCCGTCCTCCGCGGTCCCGGTCTTGCCGTACAGCCGGCCCTGGCCGGCCAAGACCGTCGCGGTGCCCCGGGTCACCACTTCGCGCATCATCGCCCGCACCGCGTCGGCGACCTCGCGCGGCATCGGCGCCACCGGGCCGAGTGCGGTGTGCGTCGGCATTCCCCTGATCAGCACCGGGGTGGGCAGCTGCCCACCGGCCGCGACCGTCGCGGCCACCAGCGCCATGCCGAACGGGCTGGAGAGCACCCGGCCCTGCCCGAATCCGTTCTCCGCACGCCGCACCAGCGACTCCGAGGGCGGAACCTGGCCGGTGACGGTCGTGACGCCGGCGATGTCGTAGTCCATCCCGATGCCCATCTGGTGCGCTGCATCAGTCAGCGCGCTAGCCCCCAGGCGGGACGCCAACTGAGCGAACGTGGTGTTGCAGGAACGCGCGAACGCGGTGCGCAGCGGCACCGTACCCAGGTCGAAGAAGTGGTCATTGGGCACGACCCGCTCCCCGACGACGGTGGTCGCCGGGCAGGCCACCGGTGAGTCGAGCGTGACCTGGTTGGACTCCAGCGCGGCCACCGCAGTGACAATCTTGAACGTGGAGCCCGGCGGATAGCGCCCGGTGAGCGCCAGCGCGCCTTGCGCGTCGGCCGCGCGGTTCTGCGCGACCCCGAGGATCTCCCCCGTGGAGGGCTGGATCGCCACGATCATCGCCGGATTGGGCACCGTGTCGAGCGCGTGCTCCCCGGCGGTCTGCACGGCACGGTCGATCGTGGTGGTCAGGGTCGGCACCGGGCGTGGCTGCTCGGCGGCCAGGGTCTCGACCTCGTTACCCAGCGCGGCCACCGTGACGATGCGCCACCCCGCGGCGTTCTCGAGCTGCTCCTCGGCCACTGTGCGGATACCCGGCACCAGCTGGGAGGCGAAGTCCCGGTCCGGTCCGAGCAACCGCTGCTGGGTGGGGAAGCTCACGCCGGGCAGCTCGTAGATCCGATCCCGCACCGACTGGTAATCCTGCTCGCGAAGCACCGCCACCGCACTGGGCGCTCCCGCCGGAGCCGCCTTGGCTCCCGCGATGATGGACCGCTGGGTGAGTTGGGGGTCGAAGCGCCCCAGGGCGGCGGCCAACTGGGCGGCCACCCCGGGCAGATCCGGAGTCTTGGCGCGGTCCAGCGCGACGGTGACCACGGTCTGCGCGGTGAGCAACGGTGCCCCGGCCCGGTCGAGCACCGGGACCGGGTCGGCCGGCACCTCGCGCAGTGTCAGCCGTTGCTGCGCGCCCAGCCGTGGGTGCAGCACCGCTGGGTTCCACCGCACCGACCAGCCCTCGGTGGTACGGGTGGGGACCAGATCGAAGGCGCCCGGGTAACGCCACTGCCGGCCCGGACCGAAGTCCCAGACCGCGGTGAAGGACGCCGAGGTGCGGTTGTCGCCGGAGCGGATCTCGCCCAGCGTGAGCGCCGCGCGCTGCGGCTTCAGCTCGTCGCGGACCTGCCGGATCAGCTCGGTGGCGGCGACCGGATCGTCGGTGAGCCGCCCGGCGCCGAGGGCGTCGCCCCGGGCCACCGCGTCGAGGAACGCGGCCGCCGCGTCCCTCGGATCAGCCCCGAAGATCCCGCAGCCGGCTAGCGGCGGTCCCAGGACAGCACCCAGCAGGACCACTGGCAGGGCGGTTACCAGACGTCGTCGACGCACGGGCGAGAGTATGCTCCTTGACGGCTCAGAACAGCACCGACTCAGAACAGTACCGTGGCGAAGCAGCCCACCTGGGTGAAACCGACTCGGCGGTACGTGGCACGGGCCGGCAGGTTGTAGGCGTTGACGTACAGGCTGGCGGCTCGGCCCATCCCCTGTAGTCGGGCCACCACGGCCGCGGTCGCGCTCGCCGCGAGGCCCTGCCCACGCCAATCCGGGTGCACCCACACCCCTTGGATCTGACCCACAGTAGCTGACATCGCCCCGATCTCGGCCTTGAACACCACCTCACCGTCCTCGAACCGAGCGAACGTTCGACCAGCCGCGATCAACTCCGCGACCCGGGACCGGTAGCCGGCACCACCGTCGGGCAACCGAGGATCGACCCCCACCTCCTCGGTGAACATCGCCACCGCGGCCGGCAGATAACGGTCCAACTCGTCGGGACGGACCCGGCGCACCAGTGGGTCGCAGCGCACCAGGGACTGCTCGGCGAGCACCAGCAGCGGTTGGTTCGGCCGCTCATCGCGGGCCGGGCCCCAGCTTTCGCACAACTCCGACCACAGCCCCAGCACCTGATCAGCCGGTCCCACCATCGACGAGCAGGACCTGGCGCTGCGCGCCGCCCGCTCGGCGAAAGCCAGGATCGCCGACCGCCCTCCGCGCAGCGGGACGAGATTGGCGCCAGAGAAGCACAGCCCCTCCAGCCCCCCTGCTTCTGGACTGCCGGCAAAACCCCACAGCTCCCCGCCGAGCCGCCACGGATCCAGCCCACGGTTCTCGACCCGGGCGGCCACCATACAGGACATCACCGGGTCAGCGGCCAACGCGGCACGGACGCCGCGCACGTCACGGTCATCCAGCAGGCGCGCGCCCGCGTACTTGAGCACGCTACCCAGCGTGCCAGAACAGCGGTGAGCTCCACCGGAGGACCCCCACCGCTCATGCCTCCCGCGGTGCAGCATCCTCAGCCAAGCGGAAGGCCTCCTCGATGAGCGTCTCGACGATCTGAGCCTCGGGCACAGTCTTGATCACTTTGCCGCGGACGAAGATCTGGCCCTTGCCGTTGCCCGAGGCCACCCCGAGGTCGGCCTCGCGGGCCTCGCCGGGCCCGTTGACCACGCAGCCCATCACGGCCACCCGCAGCGGCACCTCCATGCCCTCCAGCCCCGCGGTCACCTCCTCCGCGAGCTTGTACACATCGACCTGGGCCCGCCCGCAGGACGGGCAGGACACGATCTCCAACCTGCGGGCCCGCAGGTTCAGCGACTCCAAGATCTGGAGCCCGACCTTGACCTCCTCGACCGGCGGTGCGGACAGCGAGACCCGGATGGTGTCCCCGATGCCCTGGCTGAGCAACACCCCGAACGCGGTGGCGGACTTGATGGTGCCCTGGAACGCGGGGCCCGCCTCGGTGACCCCGAGGTGCAAGGGGTAGTCACACTGCTCCGCGAGCTGCTCGTAGGCCCGCACCATGACCACCGGGTCGTGGTGCTTGACCGAGATCTTGAAGTCGTGGAAGTCGTGCTCAGCGAACAGGCTCGCCTCCCACAGCGCGGAGGCGACCAGTGCCTCCGGGGTCGCCTTGCCGTACTTGGTCAGGATCTTGGGGTCCAGAGACCCGGCGTTGACGCCGATCCGGATCGAGACGCCCGTATCCTTCGCGGCCTTGGCGATCTCGCCGACCCGGTCGTCGAAGCGCTTGATGTTGCCGGGGTTGACCCGCACGGCGGCGCACCCCGCGTCGATGGCGGCGAAGACGTACTTAGGCTGGAAATGGATATCGGCGATCACCGGAATCCGCGACTTGCGCGTGATGGTCGGCAGCGCCTCGGCGTCGTCGGCGCTGGGGACGGCCACCCGCACGATGTCGCACCCCGCCGCGGTGAGCTCGGCGATCTGCTGCAGAGTGGCGTCGACGTCAGCGGTGAGTGTGGTGGTCATCGACTGCACGGAAACCTGATGCTCGCTGCCCACGCCCACCGCACCGACCCACAGCTGGCGAGTCTTGCGGCGCTCAGCGAGCACCGGTGGTGGCAGAGCCGGCATGCCAAGCATCATGGGAGGCCTCTCATGGGTGCAGGGTCATGGGTGCAGGCGAAGCGGATTGATGATGTCGGCGGTGATGGTCAGCACAGTCACCCCGATGAAGACGAGCATCACCGCGTAGGTCAGCGGCATCAGCCGGGCGTAGTCCACCGGGGGGCCGTTGGCGCGGCCAGTGGCTCGGCGGACGGCGTTGCGGACGCCTTCGTAGACGTTGACCGCGATATGCCCACCGTCCAGCGGGAGCAGCGGCAGCAGGTTGAACACCCCGACGAAAAGATTCAGCGACGCGAGCAGGAACAGGAAGAACCACCACGCGCCGTAACCCACGGCATCTCCACCGAGCACGCTGGCCCCGACCACGCTGACCGGGGAGTCCGGCCGGTACTGCCCGTGGATCCGATCCAGCAGCGCCGGAATCTTGTTCGGTAACTGCTTGAGCGCCTGCCAGGTGTTGGCGAACATGGCGCCGGTGAAGCTGATGGTCTGGCCCACCGCGCCCACCGGGCCGTAGTGCAGCCGCGCCGCATCCGGGCGCTGCGGAGCCACCCCGATCGCGCCGACGAGCTGGTCGCCCTGGCCACCCAGCGCCGAGATCGGAACCCGGGCGACGAGGATCTGGACAGTAAGCGGCGTGCCGTCACGCTGAAGCCGGAACTCGGTCGGCTGGCCGGCGTGGCTCTGGATGGCCTTGCCCAGCTCATCGAAATTGCTCACGGGGGTACCCGCCACGGCCAGTACCCGATCCCCTGGCCGCAGTCCCGCGTCCCTGGCCGGCGCCGGGGAACCCGGCTCGCACGAACCGTCGGCCCGCACCGCGATGCACGGGCTGACCGCGGCCACCACCGCTGGGGTCGGCTGGGGGTGCAGGTTCGGCAGGCCGGTGGACACCGCCATCACGTAGATCAACACGATGCCCACGGCGAAGTGGGTCAGCGAGCCGGCGGACAGCACCACCACGCGCTGCCAGGTGGGGAAACGGAAGAACGCCCGCTTGCGGTCCTCGGGGTCGGTCAATTCCTCCTGCCCGGTCATCCCGGCGATATCGCAGAAGCCACCGGCCGGGATCAGCTTGAGGCCGTACTCGGTCTCGCCCCGGCGGAAGGAGAACAGAGTGGGGCCGAAGCCGATGAAGTAGCGGCGCACCTTCATCCCGAAGGCTTTCGCGCTGTACATGTGGCCGGCCTCGTGCAGCGCGATGGATATCCCGATACCCGCCGCGAACAGCACCACACCCAGCACGAACGTCACGCTTCACTCCTCTGCGCGCAGGCGGGTAGGCCGCCCAGCAGCTCCGTGGCCCTGCTCCGAGCCCAGTCCTCGGCAGCCAGCACGTCCGCCACCGTAGTCGGGTCGGCTCGCCACCCTTGCGCCTCACCCAGCACGGCCGCCACCGCCTCGACGATCCCACGGAAGGAGACCCGGCCCTGAAGGAAGGCGGCCACCGCCTCCTCGTTGGCCGCGTTGAACACCGCGGGCACGCACCCGCCAGCCGTACCCGCCGCTTTGGCCAGCTCGACGGCGGGGAAGGTCTCGGCGTCCACCGGTTCGAAGGTCCAGGCCGCTGGACTGCCGAAGTCGCAGGCCGGAGCCGCGTCGGCGACCCGGTCCGGCCAGCCCAGCGCCAGCGCGATCGGCAGTCGCATGTCCGGCGGGCCGGCCTGGGCGATCGTCGAGCCGTCGGTGAAGGTGACCATCGAGTGCACCACCGACTGCGGGTGCACCACGACGTCGATGCGGTCGTAGGGCACGCCGAACAGCAGGTGCGTCTCGATCAGCTCGAGGCCTTTGTTCACCAGAGTGGCCGAGTTCACCGTCACCACCGGCCCCATCCGCCAGGTCGGGTGCGCCAGGGCCTGCTCGGGGGTGACCCCGTCCAGCTCCTCGGGGCGGCGCCCTCGGAAGGGCCCTCCGGAGGCGGTGAGCACCAACCGGGATACCTCCGCCCGGCTACCGGCGCGCAGACACTGGGCGAGTGCCGAGTGCTCGGAGTCCACCGGCACGATCTGGCCGGGCGCGGCCGCCCTGGCGACCAGGGTGCCCCCCGCCACCAGCGACTCCTTGTTGGCCAGGGCCAGGGTGGCACCGCTGCGCAGCGCGGCCAGCGTCGGCGCCAGGCCCCGGGAACCGGTCACACCGTTGAGCACCACATCAGCGGGCGCAGTCTCGACGAGCTCGACCGCCGCCTCGGGACCGACCAGGATCCGGGGCATCCGGTAGCCGCCCCGATCGTACCCGCGTCGTTGCGCCTCGGCGAACAGTGCCAGCTGTAGATCCTGCGCCGCTCGACCGCGCGCCACCGCGACGGCGGGTGCGCCGGTCTGCAACACCTGCGCGGCCAGGGCCCCCGGGTCAGCCCCGCCTGCGGCCAGCCCCACCACCCGGAAACGCTGCGGGTTGCGGCGCATCACGTCCAACGCCTGGACACCGATCGACCCGGTGCTGCCCAGCAGCAGTACGGAGCGCGGCCGGCGCGACGGGTCCATTCAGGTCATTGTTCCCGACGCTCGTGCCGCAACCCGTGCGAGGTAGCCCGACATGGATCACACTGACTCTAAGACCACACGACAAGGAGCGGGAACATGGGCTTTCTGGGGTGGATTGTTCTGGGGCTGATCGCCGGCGCGATCGCAAAATTGATCATGCCAGGTGATGACCCCGGTGGGATCATCGTCACCATGTTGATCGGCATCGTCGGGGCCGTGATCGGCGGGTTCCTCGGCAGCCGCTTTTTCGGTATCGGGCTCGAGTCGTTCTGGAACCTCCGGACATGGATCATCGCGATCATCGGATCGCTCATCCTGCTGGGGATCTACCGCCTCGTCGCCGGACGCAGATCAGTCGAGCGCTACTGACCCGCAGAGCTGGCGGGGCCGGCACGCCCCCCAGCCCATCTGTGGTGTGCGATGATGCTTCGGTGGCCCTGACCGAACAGCACCCCGCCGAGGCGCACTCGGCCCGGGGCGTGCACTCAACTCATGCCTCGGGCCCGCACGGTGTGGATCCACACGGTGTGGATCCACACCGTGTGGACACTGACCGGGAGCCGTCGGCCGACTGGGGCTGGCACGGCACCTTCCCGCTGGCGGGTCCTCTCGCGGGGTGGTTCACCGCCTTCGCGTTGTTCGCGATGCTCATCGGTAACCACCGCAGCCACGTTGAGGACATCTACCTGGTCGGCCTCGGCACACTGCTCGTGGTGATGCTGATCGGTAGCCGCCTGAAGGCCCGCAAAGTCAAACGACGTTCACGGATGTGAGAGCCCCCGGTCGAGCTGGAGGTCGGCCAGCGGGCCGACCGGACGGCAGGTCGCCGTGAACTCGACGTTACGGACGTTTCGCGGTGAACGTCCGTAACGTCGAGTTCACGACAAGCACAATTACTCCGCGGGTTGGGCCGCTACGTCAGGCACCCATAAGGACATCGGCGAGGGTGAACCGGATGGGGCGCTCCAGCTGGTCGTAGGTGCAGGAGCATGGTTCGCGGTCGGGTCGCCAGCGAACGAACTGGGTGGTGTGCCGGAACCGGACGCCCTCCAGGTGGTCGTAGCGAACCTCGACGACGCGCTCGGGGCGCAGCGGTGTGAAGGAGAGGTCCTTGCCGGCGTTCCAGCGGCTGGCCTCGGACTCACGTGGAGTGCGCTCTCCCTCCTGCTGCCGCGCCCGGGACCACGGGTGGTCGTCGAACGTGGTGACGAGCGGCGCCAGCTCAGTGAACAGTTCCCGGCGCCGAGCCATCGGGAACGCCCCGACCACGCCCACCGACACCAGGACGCCCCGCTCGTCGTAGAGGCCGAGCAACAGCGAGCCGATGGCGTCCGGATCGGACTTGTACACCCGGTAGCCGGCGACGACACAATCGGCGGTGCGCTCATGCTTGATCTTGGTCAGTACCCGCTTGCCAGGCTGGTATCGCAGGTCGAGTCGCTTGGCGATGAGCCCGTCGAGCCCGGCGCCCTCGAACTGGTCGAACCAGTGCCGGGCGAGGTCGTGGTCGTGTGTCACCGGCGTGACGTACACCGGTGCGACGGCGCCGGCCAGCGCCTCTTCCAGCGTCGCGCGCCGCTGCGCGAAGGGCCACCCGGTGAAGTCCTCGTCACCGAGCGCGAGCAGGTCGAACGCGACGAAACTGGCCGGGGTCTGCTCGGACAGCAGGGTGACCCGGCTGGCGGCGGGGTGGATGCGCTGTTGCAGCGCCTCGAAGTCGAGGGTGTTGCGTTCCCGATCGGCGATGACGATCTCGCCGTCAATCACCGCGTGGGCTGGGAAGTTGGCCAGGACGGCGGCGACGATCTCGGGGAAGTAGCGGGTCATCGGCCGCTCATTGCGGCTGCCGATCTCGACCTCGTCACCGTCGCGAAAGATAATCGACCTGAAGCCGTCCCATTTCGGCTCATAGTGTTGGCCGGCGGGAATGGTGGCCGCGGGCTTGGCCAGCATCGGCGCGACGGGCGGCATGACGGGAAGACGCACGAGAGCAGGATCTCACGATGATCGTGCGCCGGGAGTTGCCCGAGGACCGTGTCGCGATCTGCTCCGTGCACACCGCCGCCTTCGGAACAGGTGGGCAGGACGTGGCCGAGGCTCAGTTAGTGGACGACCTGCGGGACGACGGGGACGTCATCCCGGGCCTCTCACTCGTCGCGACCGTAGCCGGAGAGGTTGTCGGGCATGTCGTCTGCAGCCGCGGCAGAGTCGCCAGCCGCTCCCTGCCCGGGTTGGGCCCGCTGAGCGTACTGCCCGCCCACCAGCGCCGTGGTGTCGGAAGTGCCCTCATGCACGCGGTGCTCGCGGCCGCCGACGCCCTCGACAAGCCGGCGGTGGTGCTCCTTGGCGAGCCCTCCTACTACCGGCGGTTCGGTTTCGTGCTCGCCGAGTCTGTCGGGCTCCTCCCTCCTGACCCCAACTGGGTGCCGCATTTCCAGGTGCGGCCTCTGCACACCTGGGACGACTCGTTGCGCGGAAACTTTTGCTACGCCCCAGCCTTCGAGCGCCTCTAGCCGCACCCCGAGATGTGGAGCATCTCGGCGACGGGTCGGTAGCCGATACGCCGATAGATGCGCTCCTCCGCCTCGCCTGCCGGAGTCAGAAACGGGGTGGTGATCCCGACGGTGAGGCAGGCTCGGGTGAGCAGCGCGGGCTCGACCGCCGGGCACAGGGCCGGCAGGTACTCCAGCCGCGGGGTGCGGTCGCGGTCGGTGAACGCCGCGATCAACTTCGCGACCTGATCCGGCGTGGGGTCGACGCCGTCACCTGGGACGGCGTAGTTGCGACAGGTCCGCGTCATGGTCGTCGAAGCGCGCCAGGAACGGACCGACCCGGTGGCCGCGCTCGCCGGCAAGAGCGCGCAGAGAGGCGTGCACACGCTGCGAGAACACCAGAGAACCTTATCCCTGATTGTCGGACCCTCACCCGCGCCCCGGGTGTCCGCCGAGTTCGACACCAGAACTGTTCACCGTGCTTCCAGCAGCTCTGATGTCGAACTCGGCGAGCGCGGAGCGGGGTTCATTCTCGGGCCGGTATGGGTGTTGTCCATTCGTGGGCGAGTAGGGAGTAGAGGATGGAGTCGCGCCATGCACTGTTGGTGAATACGTGATCGCGCAGCCGGCCTTCCTGGGTAAAGCCGAGCCGGGTGACGATCGCGATGGACGCGGCGTTGTCGGGCCCGATAGCCGCGGAGATGCGGTGCAGCCCGAGTGTGGTGAAGCCGTAACAGATGAGGGTGCGCGCGGCGTCGTGAGCATAGCCGTGACCCCAGTGCGGCGCGGCGATAGCGCCACCGAGCTTGGCGGCCTGGACCCCGGACAGGCCCAGTCGCGCGAACCCGATCAACCGATCGTCGGTGTGGGTGGTGACGGCCAGGTAGTACTCAGTGCGGGGGATGTGCTTGGCACGTTCGATGGCGCCAGCGAGCACCTGGGTTTGCTGCTCGCGGGTTCGGGAGTCGCAGGACAGCCACCGGGTCACCCGATCATCACCGAATATGGCATCGTCGAAATCCTCGAGCCGGAACTCGCAGTTACCTTCCAGCCCGACGGGACTCACGGTTTCGGTCATCATCCGCGTGTCAGATGCTGGGAGGTAAAACCTTCGATGGCGCCCGCCAACTCGTCGGCATCTCGGCCAGACCCCTTGATGGTGTGCAGTGCGCTGCGTACGTGCTCGATGGAAGCCACGATGCCGTGGATGCGCTTCGCTGGTGGTAGTTCGAACACGGGCGTGAGCGCTTCGGCTGCGCCCTCAACTTCTCGTCGGAACACCCGAGCGACGGCCAGCGCGCTGCGGGCGCCTGCCTCCATTCCGAATGCTCGGTGTTCGGGTGGCGAGTCTTCGTAGGCGTCTAGCGCGTCGAGTGCGAGACGTTCGGTTTCGGACGCTGTGGAAGGGCCGCCCCAGGCGAGTGCATCGGCAGCCAGGTAGAGCTGACGCGATCGGCCAAACACAAAGCCCAAGGAATCCAGCTCGTCGAATTGCACGCGATCCCGCGTCGCAGCGGCTCGCGCGATCGCCGCGCGGGCGTCCACGAATCGACCGAGCGCGGCCAAGGACCGCGCCTCACTGCTGGCTAGCCACACACCGGTTGTACCTCGGCTTCGGGCTGCGGCATCGGCGCCAAGCTGGGCGTAACGTACCGAGTCCTCCAACCGCCCTGCCCAGTAGGCGATCCCGGATTGCAGGCCGCGGATCCAGGCGCGCAGCCCGTCGTGGTCGGCGTTGTCCGCGCAGGCGTAGCCCGCCCGGGCCTGCGTCATCGCGTCATGGGGAGCACCGAGGTCGTGCGATGCCTTGGCCATCAACCCGCAGGCGATCCCCGCGATCAGATAGAGGTCCCGGGCTTGCTCCGGGCGTTGGCGTCCCTCCAGCAACCGGAAGGCGCGATCCTGGGTGTCCACCAGATCACCGAGCAGGGTGGGCAACGGCTCTTGTTGATAGGCGGTCACCAAACGGCGTACGTCATCGATCAGCTGATCGAGCGTCTCGGCGCCGACGTTGGTCGCCTCGATACGGGTAAGAAAGTCACGAGCCCGGTCGGCGCTCATGGCGATCGCCTGCCCTTCCCAGTCCGTCCGCGCGCTGCCCCGCTGCGTGACCACCGCATCGCGAAGCCGGGACGGCCGCAGCGCCTCAAGACCGTAGGGCGGACCGAACAGCCGGGCCACCGGCTCGCCGAATATCTCCTCCAGTGTGCCCCGCGCCGCCGGGTAGGGCAGCGTGCTCACCTCCCCGGCGACCCAACGGTACGCCTGCCGTTCGCTGAGCACGGTACCGTTGGCGGCCCGCTGGTAGTTCTTCCGGAACTCCTCCAGCGTGAGGTGCCGCTGCCGCAGGAGCTGCTCCAGCCGCGTCCGGGGCGGCGCTTGCTCGATCATCCCACTCATTCCCCTCTGATTCGGTCGGCCCACGGTAAAGCACTGCGGGCCGAAACAGGTCCGCCTCGGCGCGGATGGCAACAGATGGCGTCATCCGGAGACGGCGTGGCCTGTCCATGGCGGCCCACACCCTCCGACACTGATTCCCGCTGGAACAGGCCCAGGGGGAACGCCGCGCTGGGGAAACACGGATGAGCGGAGAGGTCGCAGTGAAACAACCGCACGAACCGGACGGGCCGCACCAGTTGCCGTACCGCGACCAGGAACGGTGCACCGTGGAAGGACGCTGCATCGAGGGCGGCTCTGTCTACCACGTGGTCGTCATCCGCGACCGGAGGCAGCGCGGCTGGGTGCTCTACTCGTGCGGAGTGGCCAGCCCCGGCGTGCTCATCACCGACGACGCCGCCCGCACTCTCGCCAAGCATCTCGGGCGCCCGTCATGACCGCCGGCACGTAACCCACCCTGGCGGAGGAGAGCCAAGACGAGACCAACCACGAGCCCGGCACGCCGACACCACCACCGAGCACCCCCCAGAGACCAACTAGCCGACAACGTCCCAGCTCAACGGGACCCCAGAATGGACACGCTTGGGGTGCCCCCGGTGGGACTCGAACCCACACCGGGATCCTTTTAAGGGACCTGCCTCTGCCGATTGGGCTACGGGGGCGTTCGCCTAGGATATCGGTGCCGGTCTGGGGCGGATCACGACGCGGCGTTGGCGCGGGCGAAGTCGGCCTTCGGGTCGTGGATCTGGCCCAGGGCCACCACCTCACGGCGGAACAGCAGGGCGGCCGTCCAGTCCGTCACGATGCGGACCTTGCGGTTGAACGTCGGCATCCGGCTCAGGTGGTAGGTGCGGTGCATGAACCACGCCACGATACCCCGGAGCCGGATCCCATAGATCTCGGCGACGCCGCGGTAGAGGCCCAGGCTGGCCACCGACCCCGCGTACCGGTGCAGGTAGCGCCCCAGCGGCTGGCCGCGAAGGTGAGCGATCACATTGTCGGCCAGTACCTTGGCCTGCCGAACGGCATGCTGAGCAGATGGGGCGCAGGTGGCGTTCGGGTCCTCAGAAGTCAGGTCGGGCACGGCCGCGCAGTCTCCGGCGGAGAAGACCTCCGGGCACCCCACCACCTGCAGGGTCGCCGTGCAGCGCAGCCGCTCGCGCTCATCCAGTGGCAGGTCGGTCTGGCGCAGTACCGGGTTGGCCCGCACCCCGGCCGTCCAGACAATGGTGTCGGCGTCGAGCTCGGTGCCGGTGTCGAGGACCACGTGACCGTTCTCCATCGTGGTGACCCGGGTGTTCAGGAAGATCCTGATACCGCGCCCGGTCAACCGCCTCGCGGTGTAGCGGCCCATTTTCGAGCTGACCTCGGGCATGATCCGGCCGGTGGCCTCGACGAGCACCCAGTGCATCTCCGCCGGCTCGATGGTCTCGTAGTAGCGGCAGGCGTAGCGGGCCATGTCCTCCAGCTCACCGAGCACCTCGATCCCCGCGTATCCCCCGCCGATCACCACGAAGCTCAGCAGCTTGCGGCGCAGCCGCAGCTCGGTCGTGGCGTCGGCGGCCTCCAACCGGGACAGCACGTGGTTGCGCAGGTAAATCGCCTCGCCGACGGTTTTGACCGCGATGCCGTGCTCGGTGAGACCGGGGATGGGCAACGTGCGCGCGATGGAGCCGGGCGCCATCACCAGCACGTCGTAGCTGTGCCGCTCCACCTGCCCGGCGAGGTTCTCGATGGTGGCGAACCGGTGGGCGTGGTCGACCCCGGTGACCCGGCCACCCACGACGTGACAGCGCCGGAGCACCCGGCGCAGCGGCACGACCACGTGCCGCGGCTCGATCGACCCCGCCGCAGCCTCGGGCAGGAACGGCTGGTAGGTCATCTGCGACTGCGGATCCACCACGGTGACCGATGCCTCGCCGTGGCGCAGCTTGGACTGCAACCCCAGCGCGGTGTACATCCCCACATAGCCACCGCCGACGATGAGGATGCGCGGCGCGCCCCCCGGTGTAGAACCCATATCAGCAGTATCCCCCGATCTCGGCCAGCTCAGCCGCGCGGCGCAGCACGTCGATCAACATCGCCGGGGTGAGCCGGCCGGTGAAGGTGTTCTGCTGGCTGACGTGGTAACAGCCGAGCAGGTGCAACCCGTCCAGGGCGATCTCGGTGCCGTGTCCGAAGCGGGGCCGGGGCCTCGGCACCGCCCAGCCCGCGGCGCTCAGCGCGGGCAGGAGTGCCTGCCAGCCGAAAGCGCCGAGCACGACCACCGCGCGCAGCGTCGGGCGCAGCAGCTGGAGCTCGCGGATCAGCCAGGGCCGGCAGGCGTCGCGCTCGGCGGGGGCGGGCTTGTTGGCCGGCGGTGCGCACCGGACCGGGGCGGTGATCCGGGTGCGGTGCAGCGTCAACCCGTCACCGCGGTGGGTGGCGAGCGGCCGGTCCGCCAGCCCAACCGCGTACAACGCGGCGTAGAGCACATCACCGGAGCGGTCCCCGGTGAACATCCGACCGGTCCGGTTGCCCCCGTGCGCGGCGGGCGCGAGCCCGACGATGGCCAGCGCGGCATCAGGCGGGCCGAACCCCGGAACCGGGCGTCCCCAGTAGGTCTGGTCACGATAGGCGGCGCGCTTGTCGATCGCGACCTGCTCACGCCAGGCGACCAGGCGTGGACAGGCCCGGCACCGGGTTATCTCCTCGTCCAGCGTGTCCAGGTCAGGCGCGTCGCACATCAGGCCAGGCCCAGCGCGATGCCGTCGAGGATGTCGTGCTCGCTGACCACGAGCTCGGTGATGCCGGCCCGGGTGTGCAGCTCCTCGGCGAGCACCCACACGATGAGCGCACCGCCGGCGATGACGTCCACCCGGCCGGGGTGGATGACGGGGTTGGCGGCCCGCTGCCGATGCGTCGAGGCCAGCAGATATTCGGCGGTGCCGCGCACGTGGTCCAGTGAGAGCCGGGACTGATGGATGCGCTCGGAGTCATAGGCGGGCAACCGCTGAGCAATGGCCGACAGCGTGGTGATGGTGCCCGCCACCCCGACCCAGGTGCGGGCCTGGCCCACCGGCACCTCGGCGAAAGCCTCCCGCAGGGTCTGCGCCGCGAACCACCGCGCGGCACTGACCTCCTCCGGAGTCGCGGGGTCCGAGTGCAGGTACCGCTCGGTGATCCGGACACATCCGACGTTCACCGACCGCGCCGCCGTCACGTCAGCCCGCCCGCCATCCCAGGCTCCCAGCACCACCTCGGTGGACCCGCCACCCACATCGACGACCACGACCGGCCCGCCAGCGGGGTCCAGGCCACCGACCGCGCCGGTGAACGACAACCGGGCCTCCTCATCTCCGGTGATCACCTCGGCATCGGTACCGAGGGTCCGCCGGACCATGGTGGCGAAGTCGTCCCGGTTGGTGGCGTCGCGGATCGCCGAGGTGGCCACCATCCGGACCCGCTGCACACCGGCGCTCCGCGCGATGGCGGTGTAGTCGGCCAGCGCGACGCGGGTGCGCTCCAGCGCCTCCGGTGCCAACCGACCCGTAGCGTCCACATCCTGCCCCAACCGAACAATCCGCATCTCCCGCCACACATCAACCAGCGCATCACCACTCACATCGGCGACCAACAACCGAATCGAATTAGTCCCACAATCAATAACCCCCACCCGGACCATCTCCACCTCCAGCGTATTCAGCGGGCTGAGCGGGGTAATCAGGCACCCTGCAACCCCGCTCAGCCCGCTGAATACGGAACGCAGGGGGTGGGGGTCCACCAGTCGCCGATGTTTGCGAGGGTTTCGTCGCCGAAGGGGTTGACGCCGGGGCCGACGGCTAGGGCGTGGGCTACGAGGGCGTGCAGGCACTTCACCCGGTCGGGCATTCCACCGGCGCTGACCTGGGTCCCCAGCGGTGCTACCGTGTCCCGCTCGGCCAGATAGGACTCGTGCGCGGCCCGGTAGGCTCGCGCGAGCTCGGGATCCCTGGCGAGCCGATCGGTCATCTCCCGCATCACGCCACCAGCCTCGATCCGCGACACCAGCCCGGTCAGCCTGGCGCAGGTCAAGTAGTACAGCGTGGGGAACGGGGTGCCGTCGGCAAGCCGGGGATCGGTCCGCACCACGCTGGGCAGCCCGCAGGCGCAGCGGTGCGCGACCGACCGCAGCGCTCTCGGCGGGCGACCCAGCTGCGCCGCGACGGCCTCCCAGTCAGCGCGGTCCACCGGCTCACCCATTGTTGATCGACTTCCAGAGCCTGCCGTACCACGGTTGCGCGAACGCCTGGCCACCGCCGGCAGCGGCAACGCCGGTCATCCCGGGCGGAAGCTGCACCAGATAAGGCGCCTGCCCGGGGAGAACGTAGCGCAACCGCTCACGGGCCTGTGTCTCGATGTGCTCCGGATCGGCCAGCAGGCCGCGGCGGCGCGCCAACTCCGCGATCTTGTCGGCCAGGATGTGCTGCCGCTCGTACACCGCCGCCAGCTCGGCGCGCTGTCCCAGGTAGTTGCGCAGCGGCACGGCCACGCTCAGCACCAGCACACAGACCAGAGCGGCGAGCAGCCCAGCCCGGCGCGAGGATGTGACGCCCAACGCGTGGCCGATCCGCACCCGGCCTAGCCTTCCGGAGCGAACCGGGGGAACGCCAGGTCCCCGGCGTAGCGGGCCGCGTCCCCGAGGGTCTCCTCGATGCGCAACAGCTGGTTGTACTTCGCCACCCGCTCCGACCGGGCCGGGGCGCCAGCCTTGATCTGCCCACAGCCGATCGCCACCGCCAGGTCGGCGATCGTGGTGTCCTCGGTCTCGCCGGAGCGGTGGCTGATCATGCAACGGTACCCGTGAGACTGGGCGAGCGCCACGGCGTCCAGGGTCTCCGACAGCGTACCGATCTGGTTGACCTTCACCAGAAGCGCGTTGGCCGCCCGACGGGCGATGCCCTCCTCCAGCCGCTCCGGGTTGGTCACGAAAAGATCATCACCGACGATCTGCACCCGAGTGCCGAGCTCGGCGGTGAGCCGCGCCCAGCCGTCCCAGTCGTCCTCGGCCAGAGGGTCCTCGATGGATACCAGTGGGTAGGCGTCGAGCAACTCGGAGTAATAGGCGATCATCTGCTCGGCGTTGCGGGCGCTGCGCTCGAAGGTGTAGACGCCGTCGGCGAAGAACTCGGTAGCGGCCACGTCCATCGCGAACGCGATGTCCCGGCCGAGGGTGAAACCGGCCTTGTCCACCGCGGTGGCAATCAGGTCCAGCGCGTCACGGTTAGCTGAGAGGTCGGGCGCGAAACCGCCCTCGTCCCCCAGTCCGGTGGGCAGCCCGTTGGCCTTGAGTACCGACTTCAGTGCGTGATAGACCTCCGCACCCCAGCGCAGCGCCTCACGAAACGAGTCCGCGCCGATCGGGGCGATCATGAACTCCTGAACGTCGACTCCGGTGTCGGCATGCGCACCGCCATTGAGGATGTTGAGCATGGGGACCGGCAGCACATGCGCGTTCGCGCCGCCGACGTAGCGGAACAGCTCCAGGCCGCTGGACTCGGCGGCAGCCTTGGCCACCGCCAGCGAGACCCCGAGGATCGCGTTGACGCCCAGCCGGGCCTTGTCGGGAGTGCCGTCCAGGTCGACCAGCTTCTGGTCCACCACACGCTGCTCGATCACCTCGATGCCGACGAGCTCGGGTGCAATCTCATCCAGCACGGTCGCGACCGCGCCCTCCACGCCTTTGCCGAGGTAACGCTGGGGATCACCGTCGCGCAGCTCCACCGCCTCGTGGCGCCCGGTGGACGCGCCCGAGGGTACCGCGGCACGGGCCACCGTGCCGTCATCGAGGGCGATCTCAACCTCGACGGTGGGGTTCCCGCGGGAGTCCAGGATCTCGCGGGCTCCGACGTCCTCGATGACGGCCACAGATACGCTCCTTGTCAGGTTTGGGGTAGGAACACAGCCTAAGGTACGGAGCTGATAGCCGACCGATAGGACTCAGGTGACACCCTGGGCACTGCGGGCGTAACCCTGCGCGAAACCGTAGACCTCTTGGGCGTAGCCGAGGGAATCGTTGTAGGACAGGATCGCTCGCAGCCAGCCGTCACCGGAGCTCAGGTTCCGGTTGTCCGCGCACAGATATTGCGCTGCGGTCAAGGAAGCATCGTCAATGTTCTGCGGGTCGGTGAGCCCGTCCCCATTGCCGTCGGCCCGCCACTTAGCCCAGGTGGAGGGGATGAACTGGAAGGGTCCGACGGCGTGATCCCATATCTTGTCACCGTCGAGCAGGCCGTTGTCGGTGTCAGCGATCGCCTTGACCCCCGGCGCGCCGTTCAGCGCAATCCCGATGATCGGCGACGACGGACGACCGTCGGGTAGCAGAGTGCGACCCTCGAAACCACCGTGTTTGGACTCGACCGCCGCGATCGCGGCCAGGGTCACCCAGGTGATGCGACAGCCGGGCTGGGTCGCGGCCATCACGGCATGGGCGTTCGCGTAGGCCTCCAGCGCACGCTGCGGGATGGTCGTGACGCGGGACATCCGGGTTGCCCAGTCGGCGAACGCCAGCTGGGGCGCGACCGGGCGCTTCGGAGCTGCGGGGATCTGCACCGGGATGGTGACGGTCGGGTGCACCGGCACGGCAGCAGGCTGGGGCGCGTCGACAGTCTCACCGACAGGCCGTGCGGCGGGCTCCGCGACATCGGGCAACGCGGCGGGCGCGGCTACCGTCGCTGCCGCGGTGGCGACGAACCCACGGTCGGGCAACGGGGCGGCTACCGAACCCAGACCCGCGAGGAGCAGGCCCGCACAGGCCAGCGCACCGCCCGACAAGACCCCACGCAGCAGGTACTGCGACACCCAGGGCAACCCTCGACTCATACCAGAGATCAACGACGAACGTGCTCTGGAGATACGCCCTGTGGATAACCCGTGAGTGGCGATGCGAGCCATGGCTCGCATCGCCACTCACGGGCTGCGCCAGTGCGCCCGCCACTGCGCTGGGGTGAGCTGATCGGCGTCCAACCCGGCGGCCCGAGCGGAGCGCTCGGCGGCGCGCACGTCGTCGGCGAATCGCCGGGCGACGCGGCGCAGCGCGGCCTCGGGGTCCTCGCCGGCCAGCGTCGCCGCGGCGGACAGCGCGAACAACGACTCGCCCCTACCACCGTCGACGCCGCCACCGTCGGGGCCACCACAGTCGGCGCCGGGTAGCAGATCCGCCGGAAGCGCCGCCTTCGTCGCGCGGGACACCAGCTTGGCCACCAGCGCCACGGCCGGCTGGGTCAGCGCAACCCCGTCGACGCTCGACTCGCGGCACTTCTCGGCGCGTTTGAGCTGCTCCCAGCGGGTCTCCTGCTCTGCGGCGGTGTGCACCTGCTCGCCACCCGCGAAGACGTGCGGATGCCTGGTGACCAGTTTGGCCACCAGGCCGGTGGCCACCGCATCGATGTCGAAGCCCTCGGACGCCTCTTGCGCGACCCGGGCGTGGAAGAGCACCTGGAGCAGCACATCACCGAGCTCCTCGCGCAGCGCAGCGGTGTCGCTGTCCTCCAGTGCCTGGTACAGCTCGTAGGCCTCCTCGACGAGGTAGCGCATCAGCGAGTAGTGGGTCTGCTCGGCGTCCCAGGGGCAGCCACCCGGGGACCGCAACCGATCCATCACCGCGACGGCATCCAGCAACGCGGCCCCTACCGGCTCCGGGGTGGTCAGCACCGTGGCACCGGCAGCCACCCAGTGCGCCGCCGCACCGGTACCGGGGTCCAGGGTGAGCAGCAACCCTCGGACGGCCTCGCCGACCGGATGCGCCCCGCACAGCCGCGTTAGCTCATCCGGCACGTCGGTGTCGGCGTGCAGGGCCGCCCCATCCTGCAGGAGGCGGGCCACCACCGCCGGAAACACGGCGCCGAGCCGGGGGGACAGCGTGATGACCACCGGCTCGCCGGCAAGCCTCACGCGCGGGGGGTGGTGCGTAACGGCACGACGAAGCCGCTGGTCACGTTCTCATCGGACACGGCCTGCAGGCTCGCCGGATCCCACACACCGTAGCGGGGGGACAGCCGCACCCCCCCCTCCTCCTGCGCCACCCGGGCCAACTGGCGCAGCCCGATGGCTTGCAGCACGGCAGGGTCGATCTGGTCGACGGGCGGCGCGTGATCGGATGGCTGGACGCCGCGGTCGGTCCGGTTCTTGATCACCATGATCACCCAGGGCTTGGTGTCGTCGAGCTGGAAGGCCACCACCGTGCCCTCGGCGGCGCCGAAGGCCGGGGTGGTGGCGAAGATCGGGTCGTCCGCGGCGACGATCCGCTTGCCGAGCTCGGCGTCCTTCCCGGCGCGCACGTCAGCCTCGATCGACTGCCGAGCCAGCGTGGACCCGGCCTGGGCGAGTTCCTCCACCCGCTGTTTCGCGGCGGTTCGGGTGTCGGCGGTGGTGTAGTCGACGGTGACCGCACTGTGGCGCACGACGGCGCGGCCCAGCGCGGCCATGAGCAGCTGGTCTGCGGCCCGCTGCCGGTAGGAGGCGGCGTCGAAGATCGTCCCTTTGGACGCGGTCTCGGCTCCCCCGACTCCCTTGATCAACCGGTTCACCTGGGCCTGGTCGACGGTCAGGCCAGCCCGCCGCGCGGCGATCTCGAGCAGCTGGTGCCTGATCCGCACAGTGACGATCTTCCGCGACACGTCGCCGAGCTGGTGGCCCGCCTCCAGCTCGGCGCGGGCCTGGGGGCCCTCCTTGGCCAGCACCGCCACGAGCTGGCCGTGCACCTGCTCCAGCGGGATCACGGTAGCGCCGACGAACGCAGCGGCACCGAGCTGGCTGGAGCCGAAGCCGCAACCACCGATCAGCAGCCCCACGGCAGCGACCCCGGCGGCGGCACGCAGGACCCTTGGCACAGACGCTACCCTCTCACGCCGCCGAGCACCGCGGTGACCAGGTTGGTGCACCACTCGAGCAGCTCCCGGTCGCGCAGCGGCGGGGCACCGATACCGCCGGAGCCATCACTGGGCCTCGGCACGGACAAGGTCTGGCCGGCGGCCCGGTACGCCGCCTGGGGGTAGAGCCGGTTCAGGCGCACCACCTGGGAGTCCCGGAGCGTCACCGGGGCGAACCGCAGTTTGGAGCCCTGCAGGGTCACCTCCGCCACCCCGTGCGCCCGACACACCTGGCGGAAGCGCGCGACCTCCAGCAAGGTCACCACGGCAGGCGGCAGGGCGCCGTAGCGATCGCGTAACTCGTCGGTGATGGCGTTCAGCGTCTCGGCGTCCGTCGCCTCGGCGACCTTGCGATAAGCCTCCAGCCGCAGCCGCTCACCAGGCACGTAGTCGTGCGGCAGGTGCGCGTCCACCGGCAGCTCGACCCGCACCGGCGCGGGCTCGGGCGCGCTGTCAGAACCCCCGGCGCCGGCCGCCCGGCGGAACGCCTCGACGGCCTCGCCGACCAGCCGGATGTAGAGGTCGAATCCGACTCCGGCGATGTGCCCGGACTGCTCACCGCCCAGGATGTTGCCCGCGCCGCGGATCTCCAGGTCCTTCATCGCCACCGCCATGCCCGCGCCCAGCTCGGCGTGCTGCGCGATGGTGGACAAACGGTCGTGCGCCGTCTCGGTCAGCGGCGTCTCGGGCGGGTAGAGAAAGTAGGCGTAACCACGCTCCCGGCCGCGCCCGACCCGCCCACGCAGCTGGTGCAGCTGAGCCAGGCCGAGCAGGTCCCCGCGCTCCACGATCAGCGTGTTGGCGTTGGAGATGTCCAGCCCGGTCTCGACGATCGTGGTGCATACCAGCACGTCGTACTCGCGCTCCCAGAACCCGGCGACGGTGCGCTCGAGCTGGTCCTCGTTCATCTGCCCGTGCGCCACCGCGATCCGGGCTTCGGGTACCAGCTCGCGGATCGCTCGGGCGGCCTTCTCGATCGAGGACACCCGGTTGTGCACGTAGAAGACCTGCCCGTCGCGCAGCAGCTCGCGGCGGATCGCGGCACCGACCTGCTTGTCGTCGTAGGCACCGACGTAGGTCAGCACCGGGTGGCGTTCCTCGGGGGGGGTGAGGATCGTCGACATCTCGCGAATGCCCGCGAGCGACATCTCCAGGGTCCGCGGGATCGGAGTGGCGGACATGGTGAGCACGTCGACGGCGGTGCGCAGGGCCTTGATGTGCTCCTTGTGCTCGACGCCGAAACGCTGCTCCTCATCGACCACCACCAGACCGAGATCCTTCCAGCGCACCCCGGTCTGCAACAGCCGGTGGGTGCCGATCACGATGTCCACCGAGCCCTCGGCCAGCCCGCGCAACACCTCCGACGCATCGCCGGGGTGGGTGAACCGGGACAGCGCGCGCACGGTCACCGGATACGCGTGCATCCGGTCGGAGAAGGTCTGCAGGTGCTGCTGAGCGAGCAGGGTGGTGGGCACCAGCACGGCCACCTGCTTGCCGTCCTGCACGGCTTTGAAAGCGGCCCGCACGGCGATCTCGGTCTTGCCGTAGCCGACGTCACCGCAGACCACCCGGTCCATCGGGACGCTACGGCGCATGTCCGCCTTGACCTCGTTGATCGCGACGAGCTGGTCGGGCGTCTCGGTGTAGGCGAAGGCGTCCTCCAGCTCGGCCTGCCACGGGGTGTCCGGGCCGAACGCGTGCCCCGGGGAGGACTGCCGAGCCGCGTACAGCTGAACCAGCTCGGCGGCGATCTCTTTGACCGCCTTGCGGGCCCGGCCTTTGGTCTTGGCCCAGTCCGACCCGCCCAGTTTGTTCAGCGTCGGCAGCTCGCCCCCGACGTAACGGGTGATCTGGTCGAGCTGGTCGGTGGGGATGTACAGCCGGTCCCCCGGGTGGCCCCGCTTGCTGGGCGCGTACTCCACCAGCAGGTACTCCCGGGTGGACCCACCGACGGTGCGCTCGACCATCTCCAGGAACCGGCCGATGCCGTGCTGCTCGTGCACCACGTGATCGCCGGCGCGCAGCGCCAGCGGGTCCACCGCGTTGCGGCGGCGCACCGGCATCTTCGACATGTCCCGGCTGCTGGTGCCACCTCGGGCACCGGTGATGTCCGCTTCGGTGAGCACCGCCAGCCCCAGCGCGGGGGCCGCGAAGCCGTCCTCCAGGGTGCCGCGGACCACCGTGACGGTGCCCGCGTCGGGTGGCTGGAGCAGGCCGTCGGCGGCGTGTACCACCGGCACGTCGGCGTCGCGCAACTGCTCGCAGGCGCGCTGCGCGGTGCCGGCGCCGGGCACCACCAGCACCGCCGCGCCGCCGTTGGCGGTATGCGCCCGCAAGTCGGCGAAGGCGCGCGTCACGTCACCGTGATAAGACTGCGACGGGATGATCCGCAGCCGCAGCGGGCCGTGGGCGTCGGTGGTCAGCGGGCTCAGCGTCCACCACGCCAGCCCGGTGCCACGAGCGTGCTCGGCGACCTCGCCCAGGCCGCGGTAGGCCGAGGCGGACAGGTCCAGCGCTGCGATGTCGACCGGGGCGGCTCCGCCACCCGCAGCGACCATCCAGGACGCCTCCAGGAACTCCTGCCCGGTGCGGACCAGGTCGGCGGCCCGGGTCCGGATCCGTTCCGGATCGGCGAGCACCACATGAGTGCCCGCCGGCATCACGTCGGTGAGCAGCTGGAGCTCCTCACGCGCCAGCACAGGGATGAGCGACTCCATGCCCTCGGCCGGGATCCCGGAGGCGACCTTCTCCAGCAGCTGCGCGACCGGCCCGGCCGGGGCCTGGCCGACCAGGCGCGCCGCAGCGGCCCGAACACCGTCGGTGAGCAACAGCTCTCGGCACGGTGGTGCGTTCAGCTCGTCAACGGACACCAGGGTGCGCTGGTCGGCGAGGGCGAACGAGCGGATCTCGGCGATCTCCTCGCCCCAGAACTCCACCCGCAGCGGATGGTCGGCGGTGGGCGGGAAGACGTCGACGATGCCGCCGCGGACTGCGAACTCGCCGCGCCGATCGACCATGTCGACCCGGGTGTAAGCCAGATCCACCAGCCGAGCCAGCACGCCGTCGAAGTCGTGCACCTGCCCGACCCGCAACCGCACCGGGGCGATCTCGCCCAAACCGGCGAGTATCGGCTGGATCAGCGACCGCACTCCGGTGACCACCACCCGCAGCGGACCGGTGGAGGCGTCGCCGGGCTCGTCGGGATGGGCCAGCCGACGCAGCACCGCTAGCCGCTGCCCCACGGTGTCGGCCCGGGGGGACAGCCGCTCGTGCGGCAGCGTCTCCCAGGAGGGCAGCTCAGCGACCATCCCGGCGCCCAGCACGTCGACCAGTTCGGCGGTCAGCTCACCGGCTTCCCGGTCGGTGGCGGTGATGGCCAGCACCGGATGCCCCGCGCGGACCAGCGCGGCCACGACCAGCGGGCGGGCCGCGGGCGGGCCGTGCAGCTCCAGCTCAGGGGAACCGGCCCGGCCGACCAGCTCCCGCAGCGAGGGCTCCGGCAGGACCGCCTCGAGCAGGCCGGACAGGTGAGCGGATGTGGTCGGTAGCGCGGTCGCTACAGGCACCGTGATGAACCTTTCGGGCGCAGACGTGGCCGACCGTGGTCGACGCAGAGCAGACACGATACCGACCGGGCCCGTCCTCGACCGCCCAGGGTCGGTAGCGGCGAGCGAGCGGGGTCGGTAGTCCGTGAAGAACATGTTAGGTGCCGCATGCGGTGATCTCGGTAATCAATGTGCCATGCCCCGTTGTACGCTGGGGGCAGCCAATTGATTATCGCGGTTTCTCTGTGACGACATCCTTCTGTGACGACGTACTTCTGTGACGACATACTTCGCCGACTACATATTTTGGGGACTCGATCCGACATGACCAGCATCGTGCTCGGCGACGACCACGCGGTGTTCGTGGAATCACTGGTCTCGGTACTGACCGGGCAGGGATTCCGAGTACCGGAAATCGCCCGAAGCCTCACCGGGACGATCGAGGCGGTCCACCATCACCGGCCCGATATCTGCTTGCTGGGGCGGCGTTTCTCCGATGGCGACGGAGTTGCCGCGATCTGTCACATTCTCGCGGTGAGCCCGGCGACCCGGATACTCATCCTCGCGGCGGACGGTGATACCGACGCGATGCACCAGGCCGTCCGGTCGGGGGCCGCCGGCTACGTGCCCAAGACGTGGGGCGTCCGCAAGCTGGTCCACGCGCTGGAGCGGGTCATCGCCGGTGCGGTCGTGGTGGATGCACCCCGGGCCGGCGGCGCGCGATCCGACGTCTCCGAAGCACGCCGGCTCGCGGCTCACCTGACGGCCCGCGAGCGGGAATGCCTCACCTTGCTCGTCGAGGGGCTCGATACCCGGGCGATGACACTCCGACTCGGCGTATCGACCACCACCGTGCGAAGTCACGTGCAGGGCCTGCTGACCAAACTCGGAGTGCACTCCCGGCTCGAGGCCGCCACCTTCGCGGTGCGCTACGACCTCGTCGATCACAACCAGCACGGCCCGGAAGGCCGCACGAGGACGGGGTAGTCGTGGGTGAGACGGTGTGGCTGGGCCAGGTTCGCGGAGTGATTCCGGTCCGGGTACTGCTGGTCGACGACCAGCAGATGCTGATCGAGGCGCTCGCTGCCAGGTTGTCCGCCACACCGGACATCGTCGTTGTCGGGCACTGCGCGACACGGGATCCCCACCCCGATGTGCTCGCCACCGTGGCGCGCCCGGACGTGATCACCATCGAGGTCGCGCAGGCCCACGACGCGGCCACACCGCTGAGGCGCTTGCGCGCGGCATGGCCGCCCGCGCGCATCGTGGTCCTCACCTCGAGCCGTGACCCTGATCAGGCGCTCGACGCCGCGCGGGCGGGAGCCGACGGGTGGGTATCGAAGGAGTCCCCGATCGACGCGCTCATCCACGCGCTGCGATGCGCCGGCCAGGGTCAGGCCTGCTTTCCTCCAGAACAGCTGGGCCACGTCCTGCGGGAGCTGCGGGCCGACGTCGGGCGGGCGCAGCGCCGCGAAGGACCGCTGGAGGGCCTGACCCGCCGGGAGCGCGACGTGCTGATGTGCCTGGCCCAGGGCCACTGCCCGGCGGAGGTCGCCGAGGAGCTCGGGATGTCGGCGAACACAGTCCGCACCCACACTAACAAAATCTTCGCGAAGCTGAGCGTGCACAGCCGGCTGGAGGCCGTCACGGTGGCGAGAGAGGCGCTCCGCCGCACCAGCCTGCGGGAGACGATCGTCGGTTCGCACCATGCGTGAACCACCGGTGTTGATGTACCACTCGGTGGCGCCGTACGACCGGGACCCCTACCTCGTGACCGTGCGCCCCGCCCGGTTCGAGCAGCAGCTGCGCTGGCTGCGCCGGCGGGGCCTGCGGGGCACCTCCATGCGCGAGCTGCTGGCGGCCCGGTGCGAGGGCACCGGCCGGGGTCTGGTCGGGCTCACCTTCGACGACGGCTACGCCGACTTCCGCGAGTACGCGCTGCCCGCGCTGGCGCGGTTCGGTTTCACCGCGACCGTGTTCGTGCTCGCAGACCTGCTCGGCGGCTGTAATTCCTGGGACGAGGCCGGCCCCCGCAAAACTCTCATGACGGCCGAGGAGATCCGGCACGTGGCGGCCAGCGGCGTGGAGATCGGCTCGCACGGACGGCGGCACGTGTCGCTGACCTCGACCGGCGACGGCGATGTCCTGACCGCTGAGGTCCTTGCCGCTGAGGTCGCGGGCAGCCGGGCCATCCTCCGGGAGGTGTCCGGCCAGGAGGTCGCGGGCTTCTGCTATCCCTACGGGCACCTGGACGAGCGGGCCGTAGGCGCGGTGCGCGCCGCCGGTTACCACTACGGATGCGCGATCTGGCGTTCGCAGCTGACTGGCCCGCACGCCGTGGCGCGCACGTACATCGGGGACCGCGACGGGTCGCTGCGACTGCTCGCCAAGTGGTACCGGCACCACCTGCGCCGGTGAACTCCCTGCGCGTGCTGCACGCGGCCCAGCCCACCGACGCCGGCGTGGCCCGCTACGTCGCGGCAGCGGCCGCCGCTCAGCTCGCCCGAGGCTGGCAGGTCGTGGTCGCCTGCCCTTCCGGCGGGCACCTCGCCGCCGAGCTGGGCGCCCGTGGGGTACCGCGGCTGCACTGGCCCGCGACTCGTTCGCCCGGCGTGGACACCGTGCCCGAGACGCGACGGCTGCGCCGGCTGATCGAGGCGGTCCAGCCCGACGTGGTGCACCTGCACTCGGCGAAGGCGGGGTTGGCTGGGCGGCTCGCGGTACGTGGGGCGCGCCCCACGCTGTTCCAACCGCACGGCTGGTCCTGGTTGGCGGTCCGGGGCGCGACCGCGCGCGGCGCGCTGGCCTGGGAACGCCTCGCGGCGCGGTGGACCGACCTGGTCGTGTGCGTCGGCGAGGGTGAGGCCGCGCACGCCCGTCACCGGCAGGTGGGTGTGCGCCACGTCGTCGTCCGCAACGGCGTCGATCTCGCGAGCTTCACACCGGCCGACGAGCGGGCTCGCGCCGCCGCTCGGGATCGCCTGGGTCTGGGGTTGGGCGCGCGGGCTCCGCTGGCGGTGTGCGTAGGCCGCGTCACCCGGCAGAAAGGTCAGGACGTGCTGCTCACGGCATGGCCCCAGGTCCGGCGGTGGTGTGCGGGAGCGCAGCTGTGCATCGTCGGCGACGGCGACCTGCTGCCCACATTGCGTGACTGCGCCCCGCCCGGCGTGCACTTCGCGGCACCCGTCACCGATCCCCGGCCCTGGTACGCGGCGGCCGACGTGGTGGTCCTGCCATCGCGTTGGGAAGGCCTGTCGCTGACTCTGCTGGAGGCGCTGGCCAGCGGCCGCTCCGTGGTGGTCTCCGACATCCCCGGCCTCACGGAAGCGGTCATCCCCGGCGTGGGCGCCCTGGTACCGGTCGGCGACGCCCACGCGGTTGCCGGGGCCCTCACCCGACGCCTCACCGACGCCGGCCTGCGCGCTGCCGAGGGACAGGCCGCCGCGCTGGCCGCGAAGTCCTTCGACGTGCGGCACACCCACGAGCAGCTCGCCACCATCACAGCGCAAGTCGCCCGCTGTCGATCAGCCGCAGCGCTGCCGTACTCGAACCGCCCCGGGTTCGGTGGAGGCTCCGACCTTTGCGAGGAGTTCGCTACGCCAGAAAATTGTGGTCCACCGCAACGGTGATTCGGGGTCTCCCCGCGTCTCGGGTTCGATCAATGTATCAGCGTGCCCAACAGTCCCGGATCCGTGTCTTCGGCTTTCTTCCGGCCGCCTCCGGGTGCTCGGACTCGACGAACGGACTCTTCGGGAACGCCACGTGCCAGGTCCGCCAGGCCACGCCGAATCGTGCTCCGCGATGCGCCGGTGGCCCGGTGCGCAGCGCTGATCCCACCGCGACCCATGATCTCGCCTCGGTCGCCATCGCCGCACGACGATCTCGCTCATTCAACCGGGGCGGGAGTTCCGCCAAGCGTGACCGCATCGCACGGAAAGCGTCGTCATCCCCGGTGTTCACAATGCATATAATTGCACAAGATGATCACCTTGATGGGACCGGCACGCCATACAGTCAAAATTCACTCTACTGGATTAGTTATTTACTTACAGCTACTTACGTTCGTCAACGGTGACGTCGTCTGCTTGTGGACGTTGACGGCGAGGGTCCGGTCCGGTCCGGTGCGCCAGTCATGGTTGCGCAGCCAGGACGTCAGGCCCGCAGGCCATTTCTCGGTCGGGAGTCCAGCGGGGAGTCCAGTGACTAACGGCCCGTCGCCGCACAGATCGCATTCGATGATCAACGGCTGGATGTGGGGTTGGCACGCGACGCAGTGGCGCTGCTCGCGGAGGTCTTCGCCGTCGAGGTGTAGCCAGACGGTGGCGAGGTCTTGGCGCAGCCGCCACCGGGTCTGGGCATCCGCCACCGGGTCTGGGCATCCGCGGGCTCGGTTCCGCAGGTGGGGCAGGCGGCCCTCCCGGGTGTTGGCGACGATCAAGTCTCGCTGGAACTCGGCGATCGCGGCCGGCATGCGATACATCAGCCGGCCTTCGCTGGTGGTGGTGTCGATTCCTTGTTCGAGGAACCGGAACGCGACTCCGCGGCGGGCGAGCTCGTCGAGCAGGGCCACCAGGTGGACCGTGGCGCGACCGACCCGGTCCAGGGGGGTCGCGACCAGCACGTCGCCGGAGCGCAACGCCTTGTAGAGTGCGTTCCAGCCCGGCCTGGAAGACTTCGCTCCGGAGGTGTGATCGGTATAGAGCTGATCGGGATGGACGCCAGCGCGGAGGAGCGCGTCGCGTTGGGCGTCGGGGTTCTGCTCGACGGTGGAGACCCTTGCGTAGCCATGCAACACGACTGTCGAGAATAGTGGCTGCAACCGTTGGCCGTCGTTGTTCTCCGACACGAGTTTTCGACTCTGGTGACCCCCGGAAACTTCTCGGAGGTGTGAGTGTCGGTCAATGAACGTATGCCGACACTCAGCCCGCATAAGCCCACCTGCATCAGAACGCTGAGTGGCGGTAACTCCGCCCACGCTGCTCCGCTAACGCCACTGGCCGTTCGGTTGCTGCTCAAGTCCCGTGTCCGACATCGGCCCGAAGACCGCCATGCCTGGCATCATGGCAGCGCAGTGGCCGGCGACTGGAGGTCTCACTGCCACCGGCTTCGCCGCGCGGACCGGGACCTCAGTCGCCTCAGGCACCGTCCTCTGCATGATCACCCCGTAGCCCGGCGTGGGGCATGACAGACCGTCACCTCAAACTCGACGCCAGCGGGCGCTCGCACGGACTCCCGGGGAAGGGCCGGTCGTTGGCCGCCCTGGACGCGGTGAACTTCTTCGTCGCCGACGTCCAGTCGGGGATGAGCCCGTTCCTGGGTATCTACCTGCTGACCAAGCCGGGCTGGAACGCCGCGAGCATCGGCCTGGTCATGACCATCAACGGCATCGCGGGCCTGGTCGTACAGACACCCGCCGGAGCTCTGGTCGACCGGACGCGGCGCAAGCGTGCCCTGGTCATCGGCGCTGCGGTGGGGGTGTCGGTCGGGGCGTTCATCATGACCATCGCCCCGAGTTTCTCCGTGGTCACGGTGGCCCAACTGGTGATCGGGGCGGCCGGGGCCGTCTTCCCGTCGGCGATCGCCGCGATCGCGCTGGGCCTGGTCGGACCGCGGGGCTACACGTACCGCACCGGGCGGATGCAGGCGTTCAACCACGCCGGCAATGCGATCGGCTCGGTGGTCGCGGGGATCGCCGGCTACCTCATCACGATCAAGGCTAGCTTCTGGCTGGTCAGCGTCCTGGGTATCTTCGTGATCGCCTCAACGCTCGCGATCAACGGAGGGTTGATCGATCACGATCTGGCCCGTGGCCTGCAGCCCCAGGACGACGGGAAGGACACACCATCCGGCTTCACCGTGCTGCTGCGCTGCCGGCCGCTGCTCGTCCTCGCCGTCTCCGTCCTGCTGTTCCACCTGGCCAACGCCGCCATGCTGCCGATCATGGGGCAGAAGCTCGCGCTGGGTAATGCCGGCCGGGGAGCGTTGTTCCAGACCGCACTGATCGTCGTGGCCCAACTGGTCATGATCCTGATGGCGATCCTGGTCGGGCGGCGGGCGGACCAGTGGGGGCGCAAGGTCATCTTCCTGGCCGCCTTCGTCGCGCTGCCGCTGCGCGGTGTGCTGTTCACCCTGTCCGACAACGCCGCCTATCTGGTCGGAGTCCAGGTTCTCGACGGTGTCGGCGTCGGCATCTTCTGGGTCGTATTTCCGATCATGGTCGCCGACCTGACCCGCGACACCGGGCGCTACAACGCCGCACTGGGGGCGGCCACCACGATGCAGGGCATCGGCGCGGCGATCAGCACAACGCTGGCCGGCACGATCATCGTCATCGGCGGTTACGACCTGGCCTTCCTCACTCTGGCCGGGATCGCGATCCTCGCCTTGCTGCTCTTCGTCGTCGCGGTACCGGAAACCAGCACCGTCCAGACCACCCCGACAGTTCAGGTTGGTGGTGACTGAACGGGTGACCGGCACGGCGGCCGAGGTCATCGCGCTGCTGCTGGCCGCGGTCCTCGCTGATGGCGGCGCCGGTCGTCATGGCCTCTCCGGCGCGGCGACCGTGTAGAAGCCATCGGTGTTCGGAGATTTCTCGGGGTCTCTCGCGACTGGTGCACACTGAAATCAACGCAGCAGCGGGAGGTGCTAGTTGGCACCGACTCATGTCGTCGCCTATAGCCTTGGAGGACGGTACGGTCGTACGTTTCGAGGCCGCAGCCGACAGCGAGTTCGTCCCGGCGAGAGGCGACGAGCAGGTCTCCGGGCAGGTAAGGACTGCGGTGCGTCCCGCGGTGGACGCGGCCCGCGAGGTGCTCGCCCGGGTTGCCGAGGCATGCCCGGACGAAGTGTGTCTGAAATTCGGTATCAAGGTCAGCGGACAGGCGAACTGGCTGGTCGCCAAGGCCGCATCCGAGGCCAACTTTGAAGTCATGCTTACCTGGCGGCGGCCGGAAGAAACCGCCGGCTCGTCATGACCTTCGCGGCCCGCGAACCGGCACGCCAGCTGGGTGGTGTCGGTCCACCAGGGTGATCCGGACAGCCCTGTCGGTACGGGACTCGTGGTGGCTCGGGACCGGGTCCTCACCTGCGATCACGTGGTTCGACACGCCTGGCATGCGGGTGAACGGCTCTGGGTCATGGCGCCCAAGGCCGGGCGGTCAGCGGCCTTGCAGATCGCCGTGCAGGCACTCGAGGGTCCGGACCAGGTCGATTCGACCCTGGACGTGGCGCTGCTGCGGCTGGCAGAGGAGATGCCAGCCGGTCTGGTGGCCTCGTTGCGGCTACCCGAGCCTGAGGATCTGGTCGGCACTGACTGGTGGGCCTTCGGCTTCCCGAATCGGGACCCGCTCGGCAACTCCGCCGCCGGCACCGTCGGGGCGGCCCTCGGCGAGGGTTGGGTGCGGCTCGACACGAAGTCGCGCTACCTGGTCCGGACCGGTTTTAGTGGCGCGGCGGTTTGGTCGGTCGAGTATGCCGCCGTGGTGGGCGTGATCGGCCAGGCCAACCCGGGCAACGGCGACGCCCTCGCCCTCGCCCAGATCGTGCGCGCCATGCCAGCCGCAGCGGCCGCACTGCCGGCTGGCTGGTCGCTGCGACACGATCCGGAGGCGCGGCACTGGCTGCCCCGGGCACGCGGGGTCGGCAACGACGCCGAGCGCGGCTTCCGCTTCCACGGACGCACCGCCGCCCTCACCGAGATCACCAGCTGGCTTGAGCACTCCACGGCGCGCGAGGTACTGCTGGTCACGGGCTCCCCGGCGTAGGCAAGTCGGCAGTGCTGGGCCGGGTGGCGACCTCGGCCGACCCGGAGTCTGCGGCCGCCCTGCCGTCCGAGGACACAGCGATACGGGCCCGGCCCGGCTTGGTGACGTGCGCCGTGCACGCCAAAGGCAAGACCGCCCTGGAGCTGGCACGCGAGATCGCCCGTGCCGCGTCCGCCCGGCTGCCGGAGACGGTCGAAGAACTGGCCCCCGCCCTGCGTAAAGCGCTGGCGCGGCGCGGGGCGGAGTCGTTCTCCTTGGTGATCGACACCCTGGACGAGGCGGCAGGACCGCAGGAGGCGCGGGCATCACGGCGGGCATCGCCCTGCCACTGGCGCAGACTTGCGCCGATCTTGGAGTACGGATAGTGGTCGGCAGCCGCCCGCGTGACGCGGCGGGCGATCTGCTCGGGGCCTTCGGCCCGGCAGCCCGGCAGGTTGCTCTGGACACGGCCCGCTATTTCCAGGAGCGGGATCTCGTCGAGTACGCCTTGGCCTCCCTGCGGCTGGTCGGCGACGAACGGCAGGCCAGCCCGTACGCCGAGGAGTCGGCCGCGCGTCCCGCCGCGCAGCGGATCGCGGAGCTGGCACGGGGTAACTTCCTGATCGCCGGGCTGGTAGCCCGAACGCACGGACTTTACGACGAGGTGCCAGTGACCCCGAAGGACCTCGCGATCCCGTCGAACGTGCATGCGGCGCTGCGCGAGTACGCGGGCCGCATCCAGGACATCAGTGCGGTTGCGGCCCTCGATGTCCTGACTGCCTTGGCGTACGCGAGGACGCCGGGGCTTCCGCTCGCCCTGTGGCAGGCGGCACTGTATCCGGTGGCTGTCGACCGGGGTGCCCTGACGGCGTTCGCGCATTCCGCAGCGGCCACTTTCCTCATCGAGAGCAACGACGCAGGCGAGGCCAGCGTTTACCAGCTCTTCCACCAGGCGCTGGGCGACGCACTGCTCGCCGTCCGCGCGGATCTCGGGCTGCGGGAGGAGGACGAGCGCCTTCGCGCGGGCGCTGTTGGCGTACGGGCAACGGCACGGATGGACGGCCGCGCCGCCCTACCTGCTGCGTGCACTGCCTGCTCATGTTACCCGGACCGGACTGCTGGACGAACTGCTCGCCGAGGACACCTATCCGCTGCACGCAGATCTAGTCCGATCGGTACCGGAGGCCGCGCGCACAGCCTCCTCCCCCAGCGCACGGGACCGGGCACAACTGCTGCGGCTGACCCCCGAGGCCGCAGCCGCGGAACCGGGCGCACTGGCCGCGATGTTCAGCGTGACCGAACTGCAGGAGCACCTCGGCGACAGCTACCGCCGGCTGGAGATGCCAGGCGTGCCATACCGCGCCGTCTGGTCCGACATCTCTCCGCGTCCTGAATATGCCGTGCTGGCCGGACACACAGGGTCGGTGCGGTCGCTATGCACCGTGACGATGCCCGGGGAAACCCTGCTCGCCAGCTCCAGCTGGGATGGCACCGTACGCATTTGGGACCCGCTCACCGGGACAGCCCGGCACACCCTGCGCGGCGGCTCGGTGACGGTGTGTGCCTTCACGCTTGCTGGGCACCCGCTGCTCGCGGGGATCGACGTGCAGGGACCAGTCCGTGTCTGGGACCCGATCTCGGGCGCACCGTACTCTGTGCTGGACGGGCACACCGGCTGGAATAAGGCGCTGTACGCCGTCGAAATGTGGGTTGCTGACCGTCGGCACAGCCGTGGGTCTGCTCACGCTGCGCCTAGGGCTCCTTGGTCCCCAGGGCTCACACAGCGTCAGGCTAGAAGAGTGCTCACCTATCGACGGCTACCGACTGTCAAGCTTTCACTACGGTCCGACAGCACCCATTAGGGTGAATTGGGTGAGCGAGCAGATGATCATCCGTTCGAGGCCGGCGACTTTCCTGGGTGGACTTCGGCGGCTCCGGGTCGACGATGGTGGCGCTGCACGGCTCCTTCGGTCGGGCCAGTGTCTTCGCCTCACTCGCAGAGCGGCTCACCACGCGAGTGCGACTGGTCGCCCTCGATCAGCGCGGTCACGGCATGGCCGACCACGGCGGTCCGTTCAACGCTCGATGTACGTGGCTGGCCGACGAGGGCACCCTCGCTGGCGGCGCTAGCCAAGGCGATCGAGGCGCGGGGCGTTCCGGACACAAGTTACTTCCTCCAGAGCGCGGTCCCGGAAGGCGACGGCTGGCGGCTGCTGTTCGACCCCGACGAGATGATGGACATCCAGCGACACGGCCTCGGCGACTGGTGGCCGGACTGGCTGGGCTCACGCTGTCCAGCGCTGTTGCTACGGGGCGCGCGCAGCATGATGCTGCCAACCGGGCTCGCGGCCGACATGGTTCATCGGCGTCCGCACACCACGCTCGTCGAGCTCCCGACTGCCGGACACTGGATCCACGACGACGATCCGGATGGCTGCGCGGACGCCATTCTCGACTTCCTGCTCAGCCTCGCGCGCTGACCGACCGTCATCGCTTGTCCGGCACGCCTCTGCGACCACCTGGGCCTGCCGACGCTGGCTACCCTCCGTGGGGAACCTGTAACTGTTGACCAGGCGTCATGGCGGAGCCGGCGATGCCGTTCAGCTGCCGGATCCGCTCCACCACCGCACGCTGGTCCGACTGAGGTGCCACCCGGCGCGCCACGTCCCAGACGGTCTCGCCGGCACCCACTCGGATCACCGTCGTCTCCGACGGGATCCCCGGGCTTGCACCCGGCCCGATCACACCCTGCCCGATCACACCTAGGCCACAGACCACGGCCAGCGTCACCGTGGCGGCCGCAACCACCTTCGCTACCCGGCCGGACCGCACCGCGGGTGGGCGCCCCACTCGCGGTGCGCCCACCGCCGGGGTCGGCACCGGCCGTTGCTCCGGACATTCCAGACCTCGCCCTCGCACCGGAGGAGCAAGCGGCGGCACGGGCGCTGGAGGCGCGGGACGTGACCGGGTGGACGCCGCTAGCCTGGCCGGCCTGGCGTCCCTCGATACGATCTTCTCACTACGTGCCGCGGGCCAACCGCCCACCTGTGCCGGTGCCGTCATCGAGACTCCTCATCACGGATACCATCGAACGCGAGTTCGATCGAACTGCTGTGCGGTGTCTATCACGGCGCCCTGACAGAATCGGCCACCCTGCGGCGTGTTGCTCGAACAGGTGTTTGATCTTTGGTGCGCCGGTGGCTAGCGTCAGCTCACATACCTGCCCACGTACCTACGCCCACATAACTACGGAGCCCGAGGAGGCGCGTTGGATATTTTTCCTGATCTCGACGACAGCACTGGCATGGACACCCTCACGCCGCGCCAGCGACGGGTTCTCGAAGTGATCCGGGAGTGGGTGGAGCGGCTCGGCTACCCGCCGAGCGTGCGGGAGATCGGCGAGGCGGTCGGACTCACCTCGACCTCGTCGGTCGCACACCAGCTGCGCGCCCTGGAGCGCAAGGGATACCTACGCCGCGACCCCAACCGGCCGCGTGCGGTGGGTATCCGGCCCGCGGACAGCGCACCCGCAGCCTCGGAGGCCCCGAGCACAGAACCCGCCAGGCCCAGCCCCGTTTTCGTTCCCGTGGTCGGCCGGATCGCGGCGGGCGGTCCGGTCCTCGCCGAGCAGGCCGTCGAGGACGTCTTCCCGCTGCCGAAAGAGATCGTCGGTGGGGGGACGCTGTTCCTGCTGCGGGTCGTGGGTGACTCCATGGTCGAGGCGGCGATCACCGACGGGGACTGGGTGGTCGTCCGCCAGCAGCCCAGCGCCGAGAACGGGGACATCGTCGCCGCCATGATCGACGGTGAGGCGACCGTGAAGACGTTCAAACGCCGTGACGGGCACGTCTGGCTGCTCCCGCACAACCCCGCCTACGAGCCGATCCCGGGTGACGAGGCGACCGTGCTCGGCCGGGTGGTGGCAGTACTGCGGCGGCTGTGAGCCGACTCACTATCCGAGGAGCTCGATGACCACGGCCACGTTCCTGGTCGCGACGGTGTTCCTGGCCTGCGCGGTGGAGGCCGTCGAAGCGTTGACGATCCTGCTGGCGATGGGCACCACCCGCGGCTGGAGCTCGACCCTGTATGGAGTTGCCGGTGGGCTGGTCGTCCTCGCGGTGCTGCTGGAGGGCCTGGAAGTGGCCTTCATGGTGATCACTATGGGTGCCAACCAGGGCAGCATCACACTCGCGGTGCTCGGTGCCACGCTGGCCGTGGTAGTGGTCACGGCCAGCGGGATCGCGGTGCGCGCCCCACTGGCCCGAGTCCCGGAGAACACCATGAGATTCACCGTAGGGGTCATGATCACCTCCTTCGGCATCTTCTGGGGCGTCGAGGGCGCCGACGTGCGCTGGCCGGGCGGAGATGCCGCGCTGCTGGGTGTGGTGGCTTACGTACTGGGTGTGGCGGGGATAGCGGTCGGTGTCCTGTCACCGGCATCCCCGCTTGGTGGCTGCCGCCACTGGCCGTTCTCGGCATGCTCGCGCTGTCGCTGCGCCGAGCCATCCGCCGATCCCGCTACGGGCCCAGTACAAGGTAAGCCAAGAAGGTTCAATGCCGATTAACAGGCTGCGGTCGGCTTCGACGCGGTCTCGTTCCGCCGGGCTTGGATGATCTGCTCACCCGTACCGCGGCGGCTGAGGTGAAACCCTCCACGATCCATGCTGATACGCAAGGGCAGTCGTTCCGGTTTACACCCTCGTCCACCTGCTCGGCTTCGACCTGATGCCCAGGGTGCGGCACTGGAAGAATCTGGAATTCTTCCAGTGCCGCACCAGGCAGAGTGTCTACCGGCACATCGACACCCTGTTCGGGCCGCGCAAGAACGTCATCGACTGGGGCCTGATCGGGACGCCCTACAGCGACCCGCTGCGGGTGCCGACCTCCATCCGTGAGGTCGGCCGGGCCATCTGTGCCGTCCAACTGCTACGGTTTTGCCCGACACCCCGTTGCGTTCGTCGAGTCGTTCCACAAGCCCTGCCAGTGACTGCTGTTCGGCCACCGCAGCGTGCTCGCCGAGACCCGGACGAGCAGGAGAAGATCAAGAAGCGGATGCTTCCCCGACACCCTCGGCCGAGAGGCTGGGGCCTTCGGCGAGGATCAGGTAGAGCGCGCGGCGCGCGTCGGCCAGCACAGACTGAGCTGCGGCAAGCTGGGCGTGCGTGCCGTTGATGGCGACAGCCTTGGCGGCGCTGTGTACCTCGGCGACCGCGGTACGCAGATGAGGCGCCTCGGCGTCGCAAGCGGTGATCGCCGCGAACGGGTCGGTCACGCCCTGGCGTGGATCGTCGAGGTAGGCGCGTCCGGCGTCGGTGAGGGACACGAGCTTGCGTCCGCCTTCAGCTTCGGTGCTGACCAGCCCCTCGTCTTGGAGCTGGGCGATGGTCGGGTAGATCGCGCCCGGGCTGGGGCGCCAGGCCCCGCCGGTGCGCTCGGTCATGGCCTGCATCAGTTGATAGCCATGCATCGGCTTCTCGGCCAGCAGGATCAGGGCGGCGGCGCGGACATCCCCGCGCTGCACCCGGCCGCGGCCACGTCCCCCACCTCGGAGGGAATGGTCTCGGTCCAGAGAGCGGCGTTCGCCGCTGTGTCCTCGTTCGTTGCGCATAGTCGCAACCTCCTTTTTCTGTGGACACAGTCACGATACTACGAGATATAACGTTACGCAAGAGGTTGTCCCGCGCCTGGTTGTGCGGAACTCTCGAAGCCCCGGCCAAGTGCACAGTACGACCGGTAGGAGTTAGGGCATGCGAACTCGAGCGCGGGCGAGCGCCCGGTGCACGGTAGACCCGGCCAGGGCGTCACGCTGGGCAATGAGGTCCTGATCGTCGGTGGAGACCCGGGTATACCGATCTTGAGCATCATCGCCCACATCGTGGGCGGGTTAGCCCCCCGGCACCGTCACCCGGACCCGACGGGTCTCCACGTCGATGACCTGCTGCTGAGCGACCCGGCCACCGCACTGCTGGCCGGCCTGGCCACGTTGCCCAAAAAGTCCGCGCTCACCGCACCGTGTCAGGCCTGCACCTGGTACCCGGCCAACGCACCGGCGAGGTCGGGTCCCACCCGCGCGCGCAGCCGGGTGCCGTCCTCGGTGTGATCGGTGCCCAGTACCTCGCCCTCGGAGTGCACCCTGGCCACCAGAGCGCCCTGGGTCCACGGCAACAAGGCGTCGACCTCGACCTGCGGTCGCGGCAACGCGTCGGCGATCCGCTCGAGCAAACCGGTCATGCCGGCACCGGTGTGCGCCGAGACGAACGACGCGTTCGGCAGCACATGGCGCAGCCGCGACAGCACCAACTGGTCGGCATCATCGATCTTGTTCACCACCACCAACTCGGGCGGCATCGGCGTCCGGCGTCCGGCGGTGATCTCGGCGAGAACCTCGCGCACCGCCTCCACCTGCCGCTCGGGCATCGGGTCGGCACCGTCCACCACGTGCACCAGCAGGTCCGCGTCGGCCGTCTCCTCCAATGTGGAGCGGAACGCCTCCACCAACTGGTGCGGCAGGTGGCGGACGAAACCGACGGTGTCGGTCAGCGTGTACTCCTGCCCTTGCGGCGTGGTGGCCCGGCGGGTGGTGGGATCCAAGGTGGCGAACAGGGCGTCCTGCACGAGCACGCCGGCCCCGGTGATCCGATTGAGCAGACTGGACTTGCCCGCGTTGGTATAGCCGACGATGGCCACGTTGGGCACCTCGTTGGCGCGCCTGCGGCCCCGCTTGGTGTCGCGAACCGTGCTCATCGCGGCGATCTCGCGGCGCAGCTTGGCGAGCCGGCGGTGAATGCGGCGCCGGTCGGTCTCGAGCTTGGTCTCTCCCGGACCGCGAGTACCTACTCCCCCACCGGCCCCGCCGCCGGCGCCACCGGCCTGCCGGGACAGCGACTCACCCCAGCCACGCAGCCGCGGCAGCAGGTAGCTCAGCTGGGCCAGCTCGACCTGCGCCTTGCCCTCCCGAGAGCGGGCGTGCTGGGCGAAGATGTCCAGGATCAGCGCGGTCCGGTCGATGACCTTGACCTTGAGCTTTGCCTCCAGCTGCCGCAGCTGGCCGGGAGTGAGCTCGCCATCGCAGATCACCGTGTCGGCCGCGGTGGCGAGGACGATCTCACGCAGCTCGAGGACCTTCCCGGAACCGATGTAGGTTGCCAGGTCAGGACGGTCGCGGCGCTGGATGAGACCGTCGAGCACCTGCGACCCGGCCGTCTCGGCGAGCCGGGCCAGCTCGGCCAGCGACGCATCGGCCTCGGCGGCGGAGCCCTGCGCCCACACCCCGACGAGCACCACGCGCTCCAGGCGCAGCTGCCGGTACTCGACCTCGGTGACATCAGTGAGCTCGGTGGACAGCCCCGACACGCGACGCAGCGCGGTGCGCTCCTCGAGGTCCAGCTCACCCCGTGAGGCCGGGCCGGAACCACGGGACGGGAAGATCGGTGAGGTTGTCATACGCCTCTCAATCGGTCTACTGCTCGGTTGATCATGGCTATGAACAGCCAGTATATCCGCAGCCGGACCCGTGAAGGGACACGACGGCAGGGCAAGGGAGGGACGTCACGGTGGAGACCCGGACAGGCAGCCTGGCGCGACGGCTGGGCACCACGGATGCAGTGGCCATCGGACTGGGCTCGATGCTCGGGGCGGGGGTGTTCGCCGCGTTCGCGCCGGCCGCGCGCGCCGCGGGCACCGGGCTCCTGGTCGGGCTGGTGATCGCCGCGGTGATCGCTTACTGCAATGCGACCGCCTCGGCACAACTGGCGGCGGTGTATCCCACCTCCGGGGGGACCTACATCTACGGGCGTGCGCGGCTCGGCGATTGGTGGGGGTTCACCGCAGGGTGGGGATTCGTCATCGGCAAGACCGCGTCCTGCGCGGCGATGGCGTTGACCTTCGCCGGCTACGCGGTGCCCGGTCCGTGGTGGGCGCAACGGCTCGTCGCCATCGCCGGAGTGCTCGCAGTCGCCGCACTCAACTACCGCGGCGTGACCAAGACCGCTATCGTGACCCGCATCCTGGTGGCCGCCACGTTGGCCACGCTGACCGTGGTCGTGGTAGGCATCGCGAGCGGCGGCGGTGCCGGCATCAGTCACCTCGGCGGCCTGTCGGCGCTGGGCCACGGTGGGGTGTACGGGGTGCTGCAGGCTGCCGGGCTGCTGTTCTTCGCCTTCGCCGGTTATGCCCGCATCGCCACCATGGGCGAAGAAGTCCGTGATCCCGAGCGTACGATTCCCCGCGCCATTCCCCTCGCGCTGGCCATCACCGTCGTGGTCTACCTCATCGTCGGCGTCGCCGCCCTGCTCGCCGCCGGCCCGGACCAGCTCGCCACCGCACCGGCCCCACTCACCCACGCCGTACGCGCCGCCGGTGCGGGCTCGGTCGTCCCCGTCGTGCGGGTCGGCGCCGCGCTGGCCAGCCTCGGCGCACTACTGGCTCTCATCGCGGGTGTCGGGCGCACCAGCCTCGCCATGTCCCGGAATCACGACCTGCCCGGCTGGCTCGCCGCGGTGCATCCTCGATTCCAGGTGCCGCACCGCGCCGAAGCAGCCCTCGCCGTCGTCGTCAGCATCCTGGTCCTCATCGTCGACCTGCGAGACGTGATCGGATTCTCCTCGGTCGGGGTGCTGGTCTACTACGCCATCACCAATGCCGCCGCGTTCACCCAGCCCGCCCACCAGCGCCGCTGGCCCCGCGCCGGCAACGTCCTCGGACTGGCCGGATGCGCGGTGCTGGTGGCCACCCTACCGATCACCTCCATTATCGCCGGGTTACTCATGTTCACCGCAGGCCTGCTCGGACGTCTGTGCGTGCTGCACCGATACCCGACCCCAGTTGACTGACTCGGTCATTTAATATCCGAGGACCTCGGACAACGTTGTGAATCCGTACCGTTGCGGGCATCGAGACCGCGTTGTGGAAGCTGCGTCACCGTGCCGGTTCTGCCTGATCGGGCGATCCTGGCAGGTCAGCGATGATGACCCGCAGAGCCTGCGATGTGTTGGCGCCAGCGCTGAGTTCTGGTGAGCTGAGTCGGGTTGACCACCAGGCAGGAGAAGGTGCGATGCCACAGCGTACCGGGGCGCGCGGTGGTCTTGTCGCGCACACCGATGTGCTGGTAGCGGTCGTCGAAGATGTCGATCAACATCACAGAATATCCTCGGAGTGCAGCGACAAGCGCAACTGCCAATTTTCGGGATTTTTTTATTTCATTTCGACCCCGAAGCTCACCGAGATGGATGAGCCACGAATGCCGGACCGCTCACGGTTTGTCGCTACGAATGATCCGATAGCGCAAAGCTGGAGCGCGGTCAAGATCGAGCGTGAAAGCGTTTAGGTCACAATTGGTGAGGTTGCCGGCCGCAGGAATGGTGAGCGTGTAGCCAGGGCCTGCGTAGGTTCGTCCTTCGGAGCATGTGCGGGCGAGTTGGTCGGCCGTGCCGCGGCGCCAGAGGTAGAGGGCGGGGCCGCGGCACGAGAGCCGTAGGGCGCCGGGTACCTGGTCGCAGGTGAACGTGCCCAGCCACGTGTGTTGGTCCACTGGGGTGGGAGGGTCGATCTGCGCAGCTCGCGTGGTGCACGTCGTCGGGACGCTGTTCGCGGTCCCGAGGGTGCCCAGAGAAGTGGGGATCTTGTCCGGGGCGCTCGGGCCCATCCGACGGCGAGGCACTAGCCTTCCGATGCCGCCGTCTGACTGACTAGAAGGGGATCGCCCGTGGGTCCGATCGACCCCGAGTTCTTCGAGGATGACGAGGTGCGCGCCGCGTTGGCCAACCGGGATATCCGCGCGCTCTACCGCCTCCTGCAGCGCGTCGGGGTGAGCCAGCGTCAGATCGCGGACCTGACCGGCCAGTCCCAGTCCGAGGTCAGCGAGATCACCCTCAAAGGACGCCAGGTACTGAACGTGCAGGTGCTCGAGCGCATCGCCGACGGGATCGGCATACCCCGCGCCCGCATGGGCCTGAGCTACGGTGAGGACGCCCCACCGGCCGTCGAGGAGGTGGACGAGAACATGAAACGCCGCATCATGCTCGCCGCCACCGTGGCGACAGCCGTGAACCCGGGAGCACAAGCCCTGGTCGAACCCATCCAGCTGCCCCTGCCACCCGAGGAGCCCCTGCCCTCGCGGCTGGACATGTTCCACGTGCACGCCGTGCGCACAGCCACCACACAACTCCGCGGAATGGCCCGCTACCACGGCGGACATGGTGGCCTGTTCAGCGCCGCCGCGACGCTCTACACCCGATGGATGCACGTCCCCGCGACAGAGACGATCAAAGCACAGCTAGCCGCCGCGCTAGCCGAGCTGCACACCGAGGCGGGCTGGGCCTGCTACGACTCCGGAGTGGACGGCAGGGGCCACTTCACCCGCGCCCTGGGCTTGGCGGATGTGGCCAGGGACACTTATGGAGTCGCCAACGCCGCCTGGAACACTGGGCTGACGCTGGTCCTCAGCGGGCATCCCAACGACGCACTCAAATTCTTCCAGCTCGGACAGTTCCGCCTCTGGTGCTCCCCGCACAACAAGCCCACGTTAGCAACACAGCGCACTGACGATCCCAGAATACCGATCCTCACCGCGCAGCTGAACCGGCAGTCCGCAGCTGCCTACGCCGTCATGAAAGGCTCCGATGAGGCCAACCGGTACCTCGCCAAGGCGCACGACAAGTGGGAGCCAGCAGATGTGTGGGAGCGCGCAAGCGCCGATCTTGACACCGCGGGGATTCAGCTCGACCTCGGCCATCTCGACACCGCCGAGCAGCTCGCCGCCAGCGCGGTAGACACCTACGGCAAAGGCAACCGCCGGGACCGCACAGCGGCCGAGCTCCTCCGCGCCGAGGTACACATCCGAGCCGGCGAACCCCAAGGCCTGACCCTGGCTCACCACGCCATCAACGAAGTACGCACCCTGCACTCCGTCGCCGCCCGCCGAGAACGACTGATCCCCCTAGCCACCGCCCTAGAAGCCCGACCCGGCACCGACACCCAGGGCCTAGCCCGGGCCGCCCGACAGATCGCCGCATGCGGGGGCCTGGCCAAGCCCAACGCTACGTGATCGTGCCACCACGGCACGGGAACGCGGGTACCGGCCAGCGATCCGCAAGGATATCCAGATCCCAGACTTCGGTCGCGCCGAAGGCTAGTCCGGGATCTGGAGTAGATTGTCGTGGTAGCTGATCTGGTCGGTGGTGGCGGGCGTCTGCGAGATCGGCGGCAGGTTGGTTGTTGTGATTGCGGGCGCCTGGCCTGGTGTGCCACCGCGGGGTGTCGTGCGTACCAGCTGTGAGGGCGGTAATGGCGTGTTCGTGGTCAACGACGCCCACATGCGGTTCATCGCCTGGATGAAGTAGTGGTGCAGTGGGATGAATGCGGTGTCGTAGCCCGGTAGTCGGGGGTCGTCGATGAACGCATCGAAGTGCTGAGCGTTGGTCACCTCGATGTATGACAGCTTGCTCGCGGGGCCTTCGGTTGCCTTGTTCAGCCCGTAGTAGGGCCGGGCGTTGAAGTTGACGGGGATGAGTGCGTCGGCGCGGCCGGCGACGATGATCGCCGGTTTGCCACGGAGGTTGCCGGTGCGCAGTACCTCGCGCACACCGTTACGGACGCGCCCGGAGTTGCCGTCGCCGCCGGTTGACAGGTTGCGCAGGCAGATCGCGGAGTCGACGTTGAAGTCCTGCACCCCGGTCGATGGTGTGACCGATCGCAGGTTCTCGAGGGGACCGCCGACGCTCACGTTGTTGATGATCTGGATGCCACCGGTGGGCGGTACTCCGTTACCCGGGCCGAAGATCTGCGCGAGCGTTGTGGGTGCGATCGGGGCCGGTGCGCCAGCCGGATCGATGCCCGCGTACGACAGGTCGCAGAGCCTGTCTCGTACGGAGAAACGCCCGTAGGCGTTAGCGTATGCGGTCGTCACCGCAGGCACGGCCAGCGTGAAATGTGTTGCCTGTATGAGGTTCGACTCCGGTTGGAAGCCGGCGGCGATCAGGATGTCGAGCGCCTCCTCGGCCTGATCCGCGGTGGTGGTCGTCGTGAGGAATCCGCGAGCCTTGAGCGCCGCGCAGCGGTGGGCGGCGATCGCCGGCGCGGGCAGCACGGCCGGGATGCCGAAGGAGCCCGCCACCCGTGTCGACAGGGAAGCGCAGGGCTGATGGAGATTCGCCAGGGTGAGGTAGTCGAACAGCGGTCGGCCGCTCCCCTGCACGGTGGCGCCACGACGGATGGTGAGCCCCGGCACGGGGCCGAGCTGGAGAACCGGTTCGCCGACCACAACGCCGTCGATCAGGCCCTCGGTGTCCTGTTCGGCGGCCGCGACAGCGGCTCCGCCACCGTTCGAGACCGACGACGCGATCACGATCGTGTTGCCGGCGCCGTAGCGGCGCGATACGGCGCCGTTCGACGTCTCGCCGCGTTCCTCGTTCAACAGGTGAATGGCGAGCCGGATCGAGCTCAGTGTGTCGCGGCCCCAGTCCTTCTCGGGATTGCGCTCCGAATGGGCGTGCTTCACGGCGATCCGATGGGGGAATGTGGAGTTGAACGCCGAGAGCTCCGGTGCGGTCAGCGCGGCGGTGAAGTTCGAGTTCGTGCCGGCGGCAGTCGCGCCGGCACGGAGACCGGTCCGCGTGTTGACGGTGTTGGTGGCGAGGTCGTGCACACCCGAGCCGGTGCCCTTGTCGGTGTAGGCGACCGCGCAGCCCCGCTTGAGCCCCCACTCCCCAGCGGTGCCGATTGCACCGTAGATGCCTCGTGAGCCCGAGGACGTGGCCGTGACGATGCAGGGCCGATCACGATTCCACGTGGCGGGTATCTGCACCATCACCGTCACGTTCTTGCGCCCGGTACCATCATCCAGGTAAGCCAGGTACTCGTTTCCCGCGACCTTGCCCTCACCGAGGGTGTCAGCCCCGTTGACGTCGATGTTCGGGCCGAACAGAGTGCCGAAGCCGCCTTTCGGATCGACGTCCACCAGCGCGGTGTAGTTGCTGAAGATCGCGAGCCTGCGTAGCTCGGCAGCGGTCGGCGCTGCCGGGTCCGCCGGAGTCGGCGCCGACGCGCCGAGGCCGGTCCGGCCGAGGCCCGCCGTCAGCAGATCATCGCGTGAACCGTCGTAGAAGACTCTGGTGATCGTGCCGACCTCCGGCGGCTTCGTGTCAACCTGCGGCTCGCCAGCGTCGCTGGTGCAGCCAGGGAGAAGCGCCACGGCCAGCACGACAACCGCGAAGCGTCGGTACAGCGGAATCGCTCGCATCGCCGGCCCCGATATCCTGCCGCAGCCTTTCCTGCCAGCGGCAGCACCGTTGCGTCCGCCTCGGTCCCGCCCCACTGTCACCCCACCGCCCGAGGTCTGTCAATGCGGCCGCACTCGTTGCCGCCGCGTACTGCAACGTGCCCCGGGACGCTGTCAAGTTAATGGGTGACGAGGGTGTCGTGGAGTGTGGGATTGTCCTGATCGGGGTCGCTCGTTCATTATCATCGCGCTCAGGTGGTCAGTGTGCTGACCACCAGTCGAGGGCCAGCCGGCCTCGCGCGAGGAGCACCGCCGGCCCGGTCAGGGTGCTGCCGTCGCCGGTGAGCGCGACGTGCAGTCGTCCCCCGGGCACCTGCACGTCGGCCTCGCCGGTGTCTTGGCCCCGCGCGGCCAGCGCCGCGGCCAGCGCGGCCACCGCCGCGGTGCCGCAGGAGCGGGTCTCCCCCACGCCCCGCTCGTGTATCCGCATCCGCAGCTCCTCGGCGGAACGCACGTTGATGAACTCGACGTTGACGCCGTGTGGGAAGGCCCCGGGGTGGTGTCCCGGCGGCACGGTGAGGTCCAACTGCTCCACCGGCACCTCCGTCAGGCAGGCCAGATGCGGGTTGCCCACATCCACCACGAACCCGGTGAACGCCGCGCCCTCGACGGTCACCGTGGACGTGCCGTTGCGCCTCACCAACCCCATCTCCACCGTCACCGACCCGTCGCCGTGACACCGCACGTCGCGCGGACCGGATCTACTGCCGATCCGGAACTCAGGACCGGCCACCAACCCGGCATCAGTCAGATAGCGGGCGAATACCCGCGCCCCGTTGCCGCACAACTCCGCGAGGGAACCGTCGGCATTGCGGTAGTCCATGAACCAGTCCTCGGGTGAAGTGCCCGGCGGCGCGTCAGGTACCAGCGCACCCGGCACCGCCCGCAACACCCCGTCGGCGCCCAGCCCGCCGTGTCGGTCACACAGCGCACGCACCCGCGACGGCGTCAGATCCAGCCTGCCAGCCGGGTCGGGCAGCACGACGAAGTCGTTCTCCGTCCCATGCCCCTTGAGGAACTCGATGCCATGCTCCATCCTCGGTGAGCCTACCGGTCCACCGCCAGTGCGAGCGCGGCGCCGAGCAGGTCGGGGCGCCGGCAGTCCAACCACGTGATCCGGCCGTCCCGCCGAAACCAGCTGCGCTGCCTGCGGATGAAACGCCGGGTCGCCTGGGCGGTCGAGCTCGCGGCACAAGACGGATCGACGCCCGCGTCCAGCGCGGCGATGACCTGTTGGTAGCCCAGTGCCCGCGACGCCGTCCGGCCCTCCCGCAGGCCGAGTGGCAGCAGCCCCTGGACTTCTCCGACCAGGCCGTCGCTGAACATCCGGTCCGCCCGGGCGTCCACCCGGGCGTCCAGGACCGCGGGATCGGTATCCAATCCGATGATCACCGCGCGGTAGCGCGCCGGGCCGGGCGGTGGCAGCACCGCCGAGAACGGGCGCCCGGTGAGCTGGATGACCTCCAGCGCCCGCACCAGCCGGCGCCGGTTGCTCGGCGGGACCCGGCCAGCCGCCACCGGGTCGAGTCGATGCAGCCGGTGATGCAGTGCCGGCGCGCCGTGCTCGGCCAGCTCGGCCTCGAGCTGGGCCCGCAGCTCGGGGTCGGTGCCCGGGAAGTCCAGCTCGTCGAGCACGGCTTGCAGGTAGAGCCCGGAACCCCCGGCGAGCACGGGCACCCGGCCCGCGGCGAGCAGCTCCTCCGCGACGCGGCGGGCCTCGCGCTGGTAGGCCGCCACCGAGGCGGTCTCGGTGACGTCGAGGATGTCGAGCAGATGGTGGCGCACCCCGCACCGCCTGGCCGGCGGCAGCTTCGCGGTGCCGATGTCCATGCCCCGATACAGCTGCATCGCGTCGGCGTTGATCACCTCGCCACCCAGATCACGGGCCAGCGTGACCGCGAGATCAGACTTGCCGGTGCCGGTCGGGCCGACCACCGCGACCGCCCGGGGACTCATGCCGGGGCCACGTGCGACGCCGGGATCGGTGGATGTGGTGGCACCATCACGCGTACGATCACTGCTGCAGGTTAGTGCCCACTTCGCACCTGCTCCCCGGCCCGCGCACCCGCACTGCTTCAATGCGGCCTGGCCGGGTGTTCCGGGACCACCTGGTCGAAGATGCACGCACCTGCGCAGTCGGGGCACCTACGGGACGCGGCGGGCACGAGGTCGAGGAAGGCCGGCATGACCGAGTACAACGACACCGAGCGACGTCTGGAGACCGGAGACCAACCCGGTCCTCCGCCCTCCGTCTCACGCGCCTGCCAAGATCCGCGGCGCTGGGGGCGAGTAGCTCAGGACGGCACGGTGTACACCCACACCGTTGAGGGCGAGCGAGCAGTCGGTTCGTGGCAGGCCGGCACACTCGAGGAGGGCCTGGCGCACTTCGCCCGGCGCTTCGACGACCTGCTCACCGAAGCCGAACTGCTCCAGTCCCGGCTGAGCTCCGGAGTCGGCGACCCCAAGCAGGCGCGCTCCCGCGTCCGCGCTCTGCGCGATGAGCTCGTCGAACCGACCGTTGTGGGTGACCTGGTCGGCCTCACCGCTTTCCTGGACCACGTGCAGCGCCGCGCCGAGGAGTCCCTCGCCGGCGCCAAGGCGGCCCGGGAACAGGCCAGGGCGCGAGCGACCTCCCACAAGGAGGCACTGGCGGAGGAGGCCGAGGTGATCGGCACAGAGTCCACCCAGTGGAAGGCCGGCGGCGACCGGCTACGCATCATCCTGGACGAGTGGAAGACGATCAAGGGCGTAGACCGGAAGGTCGACGAGGTGTTGTGGCGCCGCTTCTCCAAGGCCCGAGACGCCTTCGCGAGACGCCGCGGCGCACATTTCGCCGAGCTCGACCGGCAGCGCGTCGGGGCTCGGAGTCGCAAGGAAGAGCTGGTGGTCGAGGCCGAGAAGCTGGCCGACTCCACCGACTGGGGTGCCACCGCGAATCGCTTCCGAAGCCTGATGGACGAGTGGAAGGCGGCGGGGCGCGCCTCGAAGGAAGCCGACGACGCCTTGTGGCAGCGGTTCCGGGCCGCCCAGGAACGCTTCTTCAGCCGCCGCTCCAGAACCTTCTCCGAGCGGGACTCTGAGTTGGAGCGCAACGTGACGCGCAAGGAGGAACTGCTCGCCGCCGCGGAACGGATCGACCTCACCGGTGACGTCGAGGCGGCCCGATCTCAGCTGCGGGGAATTCAGGAGCGCTGGGACAGCGTAGGCAAGGTTCCTCGGGAGCGGGCCAGAGAGCTCGAAGGCCGGTTGCGGGCCGTCGAGGAGCGAGTCCGCTCGGCCGCCACGGCGCGGCGGCTGCACGCCGACCCCGAGTCCGAGGCTCGGGTGGCCCAGTTCCGGGAACGGGTGGAGCAGTACGAGGCCCAGGCGGCTAAGGCCCGCGCCGCCGGGGATGACCGCCGTGCCACCACCGCGCAGGCCCAGGCTGATCAGTGGCGCGAGTGGCTGGCCGCCGCCGAGCGGGCGGTCACCAGCCGGTGAGCGAGTGGCCGGTCCGCTACGGGCGAAGCTAATGGCGAGACAACGCGAGCTGCAGCCACTGCGCGGCGAGCACGATCATGGCCAGCTCAGCCACCACCAGCCCGATGCCCGGGCCGGGGCCGTGCGCGGTCTGCCGGGACCAGATCGCCCACACCCCGTCCAGCACACAGTAGGTGCAACCCAGCGCGCTGACCCAGACCAGACCCCAGCGGCGGGTGAGCAACGCCAGCACGGACAGACCGACTCCCGATCCCAGCGCGACGTCCCCGAACAGCCGCGGTAACAGCCCGACGCCCTCGGCCGGGTTCGCGGTACCCCTCAGCACATCCCAGCCGCTGGCGTCGCCGACCCAAGGCAACGTGACGGCCAGCAGCAGCATCATGATCGAACCGGCGATCACCGCCGCGCGGAGGCCCGGGTCGACCCGGCGCAACGCCGAGCGCTCCACCGCGTCGATCTCGGAGCGCAGCGCGGCGATGCGCTCCGGTTCTCCGGCGTTCATCTCGCCGGCCGGCCGAACGAGGGCAAGCCCAGCGCCACCCCCGGAGTCGTCGGGCATCGGCCGGCCGCCCACGCATCGCCCGCGGCGGTCCGCCGGTGCGCCCGCAACGTCACCTCGGATACCAGGTGGTGCGGCGCCGCATAGGTGATCTCCGCGAGCACCACGTCGCCCGGCCGGACCTCGCGCCGGCCCGGCTCGACGTGCACCAGCCGGCCGTCCCTGGCCCGCCCGCTCATCCTGCGGGTGGCGGCGTCCTTGCGGCCCTCGCCCTCGGCGAGCAGTACTTCCACCACGCTGCCGATCAGGCTCCGGTTGAGCCCCCAGGAGATCTCCTCCTGCAGCGCGACGAGCCGCTCATAGCGGTCCTGCACGATCTCCTTAGGCACCTGGTCAGGCATGTCCGCGGCCGGTGTGCCCGGACGGCGTGAGTACTGGAAAGTGAACGCCTGCGCGAAGCGTGCTTCCCGGACCACGTCCAGGGTGGCCTGGAAGTCGGCCTCGGTCTCACCGGGGAAACCGACGATGATGTCGGTGGACAGGGCCGCGTCGGGCATCGCGGCCCGCACCTGCTCGACGATCGTGAGGTAGCGCCGCGCCCGGTAGGAGCGGCGCATCGCCGCGAGTACCGCGTCCGAACCGGACTGCAGCGGCATGTGCAGCTGGTGACAGACGTTGGGGGTGGCCGCCATCGCCTCGATGACGTCTGAGGTGAAGTCCCTCGGGTGCGGCGAGGTGAAGCGCACCCGCTCCAGGCCCTCGATCCTCCCGCAGGCCCGCAGCAGGTCGCCGAACGCGTGCCGGTCGCCGAACCCGACCCCGTAGGCGTTGACGTTCTGCCCCAGCAGGGTCACCTCGAGCACGCCCTCGGCCACCAGCGCCTCGATCTCCGCGAGCACGTCACCAGGTCGCCGGTCGACCTCCTTGCCGCGCAGTGCGGGCACGATGCAGAACGTGCAGGTGTTGTTGCACCCCACGGAGATCGACACCCAGGCGGAGTGCGCCGAGTCCCGCTTCGCCGGCAGCGTGGAGGGGAACACCTCCAGCGACTCGACGATCTCGACCTGGGCGGCGTCGTTGTGCCGGGCCCGCTCCAGCAGCACCGGCAGCGAACCGATGTTGTGGGTACCGAACACCACATCCACCCAGGGCGCCCGGCGGGTGATCTCGCCGCGGTCCTTCTGTGCCAGGCAACCGCCGACGGCGATCTGCATCCCGGGATGCTCACGCTTGATCGGGCGCAGCTGACCGAGGTTGCCGTAGAGCCGGTTGTCGGCGTTCTCGCGCACCGCGCAGGTGTTGAGCACGATCACATCGGGGGTGGCGTCCTGCCCGGCGGGCACGTATCCCGCCGCCTCGAGCAGCCCGGCCAGCCGCTCTGAGTCGTGCACGTTCATCTGGCAACCGTACGTGCGCACGCGGTAGCTGCGTGGGAGCTGCTCGGTACTCGCCGTCATCTCGTCCTTTCACTTTTGTTACCCGTTCAGGGTAAGGCAGGATCGAAACACACTGTCGAGGCAATTCATCTCACCCGATGGTGGCGCTCGTACTACTCTCATGGTAAGGATGACCCCGACTTTCTCACCCAACTGGAGGATCGGATGAGCTCGTCCGCGTCAGCCGACCCGCCAATGATCCGGATGGTGGGTGTGCAGAAGCATTTCGGGTCGCTGCACGTGCTGCGCGACATCAACCTGGAGGTTGCGCGCGGTGAGGTGGTGGTGGTGCTGGGACCGTCCGGGTCCGGTAAGTCGACACTGTGCCGCACGATCAACCGGCTGGAGCCGATCGACGAGGGCAGCATCGAGATCGACGGGTCACCCCTGCCCGAAGAAGGCCGGGCACTGGCCCGGCTGCGGGCCGATGTCGGCATGGTCTTCCAGCAGTTCAACCTCTTCGCCCACAAGACGATCGCGGAGAACGTCGAGCTCGCTCCGGTGCGGGTGCGTCGGATCAGCAGACTCGAAGCGCAGGACACCGCGATCGAGCTGCTCACCCGGGTCGGGATCAGGGATCAGTCCGACAAGTACCCCGGACAGCTGTCCGGTGGTCAGCAGCAGCGGACCGCGATCGCCCGCGCGCTGGCCATGCGCCCGAAGGTGCTGCTCTTCGACGAGCCAACCTCGGCGCTGGATCCCGAGATGGTCCAGGAGGTGCTCGACGTGATGGCCGCATTGGCCCGCGACGGCATGACCATGCTGGTGGTCACCCACGAGATGGGCTTCGCCCGCCGCGCTGCGCACCGGGTGGTGTTCATGTCCGACGGCAGCATCGTCGAGGACTCGGTGCCCGATCAGTTCTTCACCGCACCGCGCTCGGTTCGCGCCAGAGACTTCCTCGGCAAGATCCTGACGCACTGACCGGGCCACAGAACTACTTCTAGGGAACACCGGACTACGAAACGGAGTGGCAGATGAAGCTGCGCGCCATGGCGGTCGGCCTCCTGGTCGGTGGCCTCGTGCTGGTCGCCTGCGGCCGGGAGGCCTCTCCGGGTGCGGCCGGCACCAAGGTTCCGGTGCCGAGCGTGGCGCCGAACATCACCGTCGCGGGCTCGCCTACCTTCGCGCGAATGACCCAGCGTGGCACTGTCATCATCGGGGTCAAGAACGACCAGCCGGGACTGGGCTACCTCAACCCGACGACCGACAAGTACGAGGGTTTCGACATCGAGATCGCTCGACTCATCGCGGCCAAGCTCGGGTTCGATCCCCAAAACAAGATCGAATACAAGGCGATCCCGTCCGCGGCTCGCGAACAGGCGATCATCAACGGGCAGGTCGACTACTATGTGGGCACCTACACGATCAACGATGCCCGCAAGAAGCAGATCTCCTTCGCGGGCCCGTACTTCATCGCCGGCCAGGCCCTGCTGGTGAAAGCGGACGACAGCTCGATCACCGGTCCCGACACGCTCAAGGGCAAGCGGGTCTGCTCGACCACCGGGTCGACCTCCATCCAACGGGTCCGCCAGCAGAACCTCACCGACAAGATCGTCGAGTTCCAGAACTACTCCCAGTGTGTCGACCAGTTGCTCGCCGGTCAGGTCGATGCCGTGACCACGGACGACGCCATCCTCAAGGGCTACGCCGCGCGGGATCCCCAGCACCTCAAGGTGGTCGGTCACCCGTTCTCCCGGGAGCCCTACGGCGTGGGACTACCGCATGCGGATGACGCCCTGCGCGCGACCGTCAACGACATCCTGGCAACCGCCGCTCAGGACGGCACCTGGAAGCGGATCTACGACGGCACGCTGGGAGCGTCGGGGTCGAACGCGACACCCCCAGCAGTCGACCGGTACTGACCGGCGTCCCGCATGATCGAGCTGCTCGTCGACAACCGCGATCTGTTCATCACGGGATTCCAGAATACGATCTTACTATTCATCCTCGCGAGCATCGGTGCACTCACGCTGGGGACGCTACTCGCCGCGATGCGCGTCAGCCCCGTCCCGGCACTGCGCATTCTGGGCACCGGGTACATCATCATCTTTCGGAACACGCCGCTCACTCTCGTGTTCTTCTTCTTCGCCTTCGCCTACCCCCGCCTGGAGCTGGTCGACGTCTCCTTCTTCACCAGGGCCGTGCTCGCGCTCATCGTGTACACAGCGGCGTTCGTGTGCGAGGTGGTGCGATCCGGCATCAATACCGTTGACGTGGGACAGGTCGAGGCTTCGCGGGCACTGGGCTTCACGTTCGCCCAGACCCTCACCGGAATCGTCGTCCCGCAGGCCATCAGGTCTGTAGTGCCACCGATGACCAGCGTGCTCATCTCCCTGCTGAAGAACACGACGATCGCGACCGGCTTCTCCGTCGCCGAGGCAGGCCAGATCACTCCGGCACTGTCCGAACGTGGTGCACCGCTGCTCATCGGCATGGTGTGGATCGTGATCGGATTCGGAATCCTCATCATCCCGTTGACCGCCACACAGCGAGTTCTGGAGAAGCGGTGGAGCGTGGCTCGATGAGCTCAGCGCTCTACGACCTTCCAGGTCCCCGGGCGCGGGCCCGGAATAAGGCGATCGGCGTGCTGGCCACCCTCGGTATCGTTGCGCTGGTCGGCTTCATCGGCTACCGTTTCCGGGCGACGGGTCAGTTCGAGAGCACGAAATGGGAGTGGCTGCTCTACAAGAATCTTCAATGGCGACTGTTCGCGGCGCTGCGCGCTACCCTGGGCGCCTTCGCCGTCGCGGCGCTGCTCGCCGTCGCATTCGGCTTGCTGTTCGCCCTCGCGCGTCTGTCGGTGCATCCGTGGCTGCGCACGTCGGCGTTCGTGATCGTCGAGTTATTCCGGGCGATCCCGCTGGTCATCATGATCTTTTTCTTGTTCTTCGCGGCACCGCAGGCTGGACTCAAACTGGGTGTTTTCTCCTCCCTTGTGGTGGGCCTGACGCTCTACAACGGTTCAGTGCTCGCCGAGGTGTTCCGGGCCGGGGTCCTGTCCGTGCCACGCGGCCAGCGTGAAGCAGCGTATGCCTTGGGCCTGCGCCGCAACCAGGTGATGCGAGCGGTGCTGCTCCCCCAAGCGGTGCGGGCCATGCTTCCGACGATCGTGAGCCAGCTCGTGGTTCTCCTGAAGGACACTGCGCTGGGTTTCCTCATCACCTACCAGGAGCTGCTCTTCGAGGCTCGGTACCTCGGTGGTCTCGCCGAGTTCGGACGCCCGATCATTCCCACGGCACTCGTGATAGGCGTGATCTACATCACGCTGTGCGTGGCCCTGTCGCTCCTCGCCGGCTACCTGGAACGCCGCAACCGGCACGGCCGGCGCAACGATCGGGCGCTGCCGACACCTGACGCGAAGGAGGACGTGGGCCGCAGCCTCGTCGAGCCCTGAGAGTCCCGACGGGCCGGTTGCGCCCAGCGGCCCACCCTGGGTGCCGACAGGTCGGGCGATTGCTCCGAAAGTCTACGACTAACTGGATCGGTACCGTCCGGCGCGTCTCTGCATCATCTCAGCGACGAGTTCGCGTGATACTTCCGATGGGCGCAACCCCTAGGCTGTACGGTTCCCCGGCACCCTGGCTCAAGCCATGGATCCTGGAGATAGCGCGGTCGATGAACAACGTTTTCCTCAGCTTCCTGTTATTCGTGCTACCGCTCGGCGTGGACACGTTCGCGATCGCCGCCGCGGTAGGCACGAGCCGGCCCGTCGGATCGGCCCGGTGGCGGATCTCAGCGGTCTTCGCCCTGTGTGAAGGGGGTATGCCCCTGGTGGGTCTCGCTCTTGGCGCATCCCTCGGGCATACGGTCGGAAGCGTCGCTGACTACCTCTCCGGCGGCCTGCTCGTCCTGCTTGGCGGCTACCTATGGTGGGATGACGACGATGACGACGAGGTCGCGAAGGCGCAGCGGCTCACCAGCGCACGGGGCTTCGCCTTGGTCGGGCTCGCGCTCTCGGTCAGCCTCGACGAGCTGGCGATCGGCTTCAGCCTCGGTCTCAGCGCCGACCGCATCGTACCCGCCACCATCGTCGCCGTCATCGCCTTCATCGCGATCCAAGCACTGGTCGTCTCCCAGCTCGGGTTGTCTTTCGGTGTCTGGATCGGCGAACTCGTGCGCGAGCGCATCGAACGCGTGACCGGCCCCATGCTGATCGTTCTCGGCGGCTACCTGCTCGCTGTAACGCTCATCCGCATCAGGCTGGTCACCGCACACCACGCCGTAGCCGTCGGCATCCTCGTCCTCATCCTGGCTGCCGTGACTATCGGCGTGCGCCGAGGCGGCGTTCTGTCCGCGGGAGCTCGACCCGCGACTGCCACAGCAGTAGTCCCGTCACCGAGGGCCGTGGGACGGAGCGCGGTGAATCACCTCAGTGGACGACCGTCATGAATCGTGAGCCTCGGCGGCCCAGCCCGGAGCCGGCGTATGGGTCGACACCGTCACTCGACACGCGGTCCGCACTGAGGATCACGCGCTGGCGTGGCCGGCTGCGGCCAGCGCGGCTCGGCTGCCTGCTCATCGTGCTCGTGATCACTGCATCGTGGATGGTGGGTCGGGCCGTCGACGGGGTGAGCGCCCTGTTCAGCGGCCACCCAGCTCCGGTGGCCGGCAGCCCGTTCGACACGGTCGCCCCCACACGCCCGGCACGCAGCGGGTCACCCACCATCGACCGGATCGCCTTGCGCGGCAAGCTCATCGTCGCGATCCATGAGGCACCCGGGCTGGCTGCGCGTTCGCCAAACTCGGGCGGCTACACGGGGTTCGACATCGCGTTACTTGGTCTGATCGCTCGTGACCTGGGGGTGGATCCCGCCCGCACCATCTTCAAGCCCCTCGCCGCGAGCAACCGCGAGGCGGCATTGGGCAGAGCTGAAGTAGATCTCGTGCTCGGCGGCTATGAGATCACCGCGGCGCACAGCGCCGAGGTGGGCATCGCGGGTCCTTACCTGGTGCGCCCTGCTGTGCCCGGCACCAGCCCGATGACCGAGTACGGCATCGGTCTACCGCCGGGTGACCCGCAACTGCGCGAGCGGGTCACCGTGGTGTTGCGGCACGCGATCGACGACGGCACCTGGGCTCGCCTCTACGCTGAGTACCTCGGCACTCCGGTACCCAGCCCCCCTGTGCCCCGCTGACCTACCCTGGGCTGACCTACTCGCGGTTGCGGCGGAATAGCCGGATCAGCGGGTCGAAGCGGATGTCCACCACCCGTTCCTTCAGCGGAATCAGCGCATTATCTGTGATCTTGATGTGTTCCGGGCACACTTCAGTGCAACACTTGGTGATGTTGCAGAATCCAAGACCGTGCTCGTCCTGCGCGGACCGTTTGCGATCCACGCCCTCCTCCTCAGCGGCGTCCAGCGGATGCATGTCGAGTTCAGCGATCCGCATGAGAAAACGCGGTCCGGAGAAGCTCGTCTTGTTCTCTTCGTGGTTGCGGATCACGTGACAGGTGTTCTGGCACAGGAAGCACTCGATGCACTTGCGGAACTCCTGCGAGCGTTCCACATCCACTTGCCGCATCCGGTACTCGCCAGGCTCCACACCCTGGGGAGGCATGAACGAACGCACCTCGCGAGCCTTCTGATAATTGTACGAGACGTCGGTGACGAGATCGCGGATGATCGGGAAGGTCCGCAACGGGGTGATCGTCACCGGCAGCCGCGGCGGCAACGTGGACATCCGCGTCATGCACATCAGGCGCGGCCGGCCGTTGATCTCTGCGCTGCACGATCCGCACTTACCCGCCTTGCAGTTCCACCGCACTGCGAGGTCAGGCGCCTGGGTGGCCTGCAGGCGGTGGATGACATCGAGGACCACCTCCCCCTCATTGACCTCGACATCGAAGTCCACGAGGTTCCCGCCGCAGGTGTCACCCCGCCACACCTGAAAGCGTCGCTGGTCGCCCATGTCAGTCCGTCCCTCCCGGGAGCTCCCCGGCGGTGAAGTACTTCTTCAGCTCGTCACGCTCGAACAGTTCGACCAGGTCCGCGCGCATCGGGACCTGTTCCTTGCGTTCGACGCGGAGGCTGCCCTCGGCTCCATCGCTGTGCCGCGCGCACACCAATAGGGTATGTCGCCACTCAGGGTCCATCCCCGGGTAGTCATCTCGGGTGTGCCCACCCCGGCTCTCGGTGCGCTCCAGCGCGGCTCGCGCGACGCACTCGCTCACCGCGAGCATGTTGCGCAGGTCCAGCGCGAGGTGCCAGCCGGGATTGAACTGACGGTGGCCCTCCACCACGACGTGTTCGGCTCGGCGACGCAGCTCGCGGAGTTGTTTGAGCGCGAGTTCCATCTCGTCCGCCTTGCGGATGATTCCAACGAGGTCGTTCATGGTCTGCTGAAGCTCAAACTGGAGCGAGTAGGGGTTCTCGGCGTCCATGCCGTCAGTTCCCGCATGGAAGGGGCTGATCGCCCGCTGCGCCGCAGCCACCACGTCGGTCTCCCGGACCGACGGGCGGAGCCCGCCCAGCGAATCCACGTAGGTCGCCGCCCCGAGGCCGGCTCGGCGACCGAACACGAGCAGGTCCGACAGCGAGTTACCGCCCAGCCGGTTGGAGCCGTGCATCCCGCCCGCTACCTCACCGGCCGCGAACAGTCCGGACACCGAGGCCGCCGCGGTGTCCGGATCGACCTCCACGCCACCCATGACGTAGTGGCAGGTGGGGCCGACCTCCATGGGCTCAGCGGTGATGTCGACGTCAGCCAGTTCCTTGAACTGGTGGTACATCGACGGAAGCCGCTTCATGATGACATCAGTGGGCAGCCGGGTCGAGACGTCGAGGAAGACCCCTCCGTGCGGCGACCCGCGACCCGCCTTCACCTCGGAGTTGATCGCGCGTGCGACCTCGTCGCGAGGCAGCAGCTCCGGCGGCCTACGGTTGTTGTCCGGATCGTCGTACCAGCGGTCCGCCTCACGCTCGGACGTCGCGTACTGGCCGGAGAAGACCGCGGGGACGTAGTCGAACATGAAGCGCTTGTTCTCGGAGTTGCGCAGCACCCCACCATCGCCTCGGACCGACTCAGTGACCAGAATCCCCTTCACGCTGGGCGGCCACACCATCCCCGTGGGGTGAAACTGGACGAACTCCATATTGATCAGCGCCGCGCCACACCGCACCGCGAGCGCGTGCCCGTCCCCGGTGTATTCCCAGGAGTTGCTGGTGACCTTGAAAGCCTTTCCGATACCGCCCGTGGCCAGTACCACGGCAGGTGCGTCGAACCGGATGAAACGGCCAGTCTCCCGCCAGTAGCCGAACGCCCCCGACACCGTGTCGGCGTCGGTGAGCAGGTCCGTGATCGTGCATTCGGCGAACACCTTGAGCTTGGCCTCGTAGTCGCCGTATTGGGCAAAATCCTCCTGCTGTAGCGAAACGATCTTCTGCTGCAGCGTGCGGATCAGCTCCAGGCCCGTGCGATCACCCACATGCGCCAGCCGCGGGTACTCGTGCCCACCGAAGTTACGCTGGCTGATCTTACCTTCCTTGGTGCGGTCGAACAGTGCACCGTAGGTCTCCAGCTCCCATACCCGCTGCGGCGCTTCCTTCGCGTGCAGCTCGGCCATCCGCCAGTTGTTGAGGAACTTGCCCCCACGCATGGTGTCGCGAAAATGGACCTGCCAGCTGTCCCGTGAGTTCACGTTGCCCATCGACGCCGCGATACCTCCCTCGGCCATCACGGTGTGGGCTTTCCCGAACAAGGACTTGCAGACGACGGCCGTGCGTTTACCCAGCTCACGGGCCTCGATCGCGGCCCGCAGGCCAGCGCCGCCCGCGCCGATCACCACGACGTCGTAGTCGTGCCGCTCGATCTCGGTCATAGGTAGGAGATTCCTCATCAGTTGAACAGGCGCAGGTCGGCTATCCAGCCCGCGGAGACGGCCATGATGTAGAAGTCCGTGAGCATCACAGTGATCAAAGACGCCCACGCGAACTGCATGTGGCGACCGTTGAGCTTAGACAGATGCGTCCAAAACCAGTACCGCACGGGATGCTGGGAGAAATGCTTCAGCCGGCCTCCGACAATGTGCCGGCACGCATGACAGGACAGCGAGTACAGCCACAGCATCGTGACGTTGGCCAGCAGGATCAGCGAGCCCAGGCCGACTCCGAAGCCACCGGCGGCGGGGAAGAACGCCGACACCGCGTCATAGGTATTAATCAGCAGCAACACGCTGGCGAAGTAGAAGAAATACCGATGCAGGTTCTGCAGCACCAGCGGGAAACGGGTTTCCCCGGTGTATTTTCTCGCCGGCTCCGTCACTGCGCATCCGGGCGGCGACATAAGAAAGGCCCGGTAGCCGGCTTTGCGGTAGTAGTAGCAGCTGGCCCGGAATCCGGCGAGGATCGGGAAGATCAGGATCGGCAGCGGCAGCGCCAGCGGAAACGCCGGCAGCGGGGTACCGAAATGCGATGATCCCGGCGCGCACGAGGCACTCAGGCACGGCGAGTACAGGGGAGTGAGGTAGTGATACTCACCGACCCAGTAGTTGCTCCGCATGAACAGCCTGACCGTCGTGTAGACGACGAAGAGCCCCAGCACGGTAGCCGTCACCAAGGGCGACACCCACCAGCGGTCGGTGCGTAGGGTCCGGGCCGAGATCGCCGCCCGAGCGGACGGTGTCCGATCAGGCCGGCCGACCGCGGATGGCGGGGACGATGAGGTGGTGGTGGTCATGACGTCGATTCAGGTCGGGGCCAGGGGCCGGCGTGGTCGGTTCAGCCGCGGTGGCTGCCGCAGCCGGCACCATCGCCACAGGTCGCCGACCGCGCGGCGATAACCGACAGTAAGCCGAGTCCATGGCACAGGTCCAAGATATGGTTGTGCTTGTCTTGATAGCGATAGGCTATCAAGATGCAGTTGCAGCAGCTGACCTACTTTCTGGCCGTCGCTCGGACCCGCCACTTCACCCGGGCGGCCGCACTCACCCACGTCGCCCAGCCCTCGCTGAGCAAACAGATCCATTGCCTGGAACGCGAGCTCGGCAGCGAGCTGTTCCATCGAGCCCGGGGCAACGTGACCCTCACACCAGCTGGAGAGATGCTTCTCCCCCTCGCCAAGCGGATTCTGGCCGACGTCGAGACCGCCCGGTTGCAGGTGCACGAGCTCGCCGAGCTTCGCCAGGGCCGGCTGCGGCTCGGTGCCACCCCCAGCCTCTGCACCGGACCACTGGCCCACGCACTCGCCACCTTCAGCGCCCGCTATCCAGGCATCCAACTCGTCATCGAGGAAAGCGGGTCCCGAGACCTGGTACGCCAGCTCGCGGAAGGAGCCATCGACCTAGCAATGATCACCTCGCCGGTACACCGAGGGGATCCCGCTCTCGATACCATCCCGATTCTTCGCGAGCAGCTCACCGTCGCCGTGCCGCGCACCATGGACCTCGACCTCGACTCGTTTCAGATCAGCGATCTCCGGGACCGCCCCCTGGTGATGTTCCGGGAAGGCTACGACCTCCGATCAATGACCCTCACGGCCTGCCAGCGAGCTGGATTTCAGCCGCGGTTCGCCATCGAAGGGGGCGAGATGGACGCGGTACTCAGCTTCGTCGAAGCCCGCCTCGGCATCGCGGTGGTCCCCAGCATGGTTCTCCAGGGCCGCCCTCAGCTTCGTGGTGTGCCGTTCACGTCTCCCCCTCCGATCCGGACGATCGCGCTTGCCCACCGCACCGACGTGCGCCCGACCCGAGCCGCTGAGGAGTTCCGCGCCACGTTGGTGCAGCTGCTCACTACCGCGCACGCTCAAGGCAGCCTCCCCGCCGGTGTCGAACTCATCATCCCCGGCACAACACCCGGTGCTCAGTCAGGACACGGCTCGACCTCGGCGGGGCAGTCAACCGGGCCGAGCTCGTCGCGTACCACGCGCCACGCCAGCCCCTCCGAGTAGCCCTTACGGGCCAGCATCCCACCTAATTTGCGGGCCAGGGTGGTTACGTCTCGCACGGTGCAGGTACGTAGCTTGCGCCGGACCAGTTCGCGGGCCCGCAGCTCCTCATCTTCGGGCCGTACCGTCGCCACTACCTCGCGGACGATCTTATCTGGCACTCCCCGGCGCCGGAGCTCGGTACTCAGCGCTCGCCTGCCCAGACCACGGTGGTGGTGCCCAGAGTGCACCGCCGACTCGGCGAAGGCGGCGTCATCCACCAGACCCACCTCGGTCAGGCGGTCGAGCACTGGCGCACTGACCTCCTCGGGAATCCCACGCCCGCGCAATGCCTCGGCCAGCTCGGCCCTGCTGCGCGACCGCCCGGTGAGCAATCGCAGACAGATTCCCTGCGCCTCCACCGCCGGACTGATGGCCATGGTATCCGGGGAGTCCGCCACAGCAGCCCCGTCGGCGCCAGGACCGTTCCTGCTCATCAGAGCCTTTGGCGTCTCACTATGGGTCGGAGGCATCAGAAGTCCACCGGAGCCGGCACGGTCTGATCGTTGTCGAGTTTCGCCCCGATACCGAGTTTGTCCTTGATCCTCTTCTCGATCTCGGCGGCAACATCGGGGTTGTCGCCGAGGAACTTGCGCGCGTTCTCCTTACCCTGGCCGAGCTGGTCACCCTCGTAGGTGTACCAGGCACCCGACTTGCGGATGACGCCCTGCTCCACACCCAGATCGATCAACGAACCCTCCTTGCTGATCCCATGGCCGTACAGAATGTCAAACTCCGCTTGTTTGAAGGGTGGCGCGCAGTTGTGAACGACAACACCGTCCGCAACGAAGTTATGTAGTTCATCGACCTCGATATCGAACGTCCGGCACGGTCGCGCCGGCAGAATTTCGGCAACAGTCGTATAACTTATCTGCTCGGCCAAGATCTCGTGGAGAAAAGCGTCGTCTAGAGTATCGGCAAGACGCACCAGACGATCCCGTCGCAGCCGGTGGAGACCCAGGACTTGGCGCATCCCACCCTTCGGATCGCCAGCGAGCTCGCCGATCAGTTGAGCAGCCAGCCGCGGTGTCAAGCCTCGCCCGGCGAGGTGCGCAAGCACCGGTTCGTACACCTCAGATGACAGGTAGATGTCCTGCGAACCACGGTAACGGCCAGTGCGTGCGGTGAGTTCGCGGTTCAGCGCCTGACCGCGAGGACCCCATGTGGGTACTGCATGGGCGAACGCTTCGACATTGTTGATCCCTGCGACCCGTACCTCCCACGCTGGCAGCTTGCCCTCGATACGTCGATCTTGGATGATCCCGCCCTGCTGTCGCAGCCCCCGGGAGCTCACCGTGCTACGGATCCCCCACCGCAGCAGTAGCCAGTGGAGCTGCTGCGCGAGCTGCTCCGAGGTAGTCGAGTAGCCGATTCTAATTCCACCGGTTTGGTCACGGTGCACGTAGCCGTCGGTCTCGAACAGACCGAAGATCAGGTTAGCGACCACCTCGGCGGAGACATCTGGGGCGAAGAAGAGTGGCGGGATCTGCTTCTCCGGCGCTAGCTTGCCCCAGATTCCGGCCTTTCGGCACAGCTCGAGCACACCGTTCTTCTCGCCCGGACGGTGGGAGAATACGATCTCAGTATCGTTCGGCTGAGGCTTGGTGTCGCATCCGAGCGTCCCAGCGATCTGAGCGGCATCATCCTGCAACGCGGGGGAGAAGTTGATGAACCTCACGGGTGTCTTGCCGCCGACGTAGCCGTCACCGATGAGGTAACCGAGCAGACGAGCGTGTTCCGGTGTCACTGGCTCAGCGTCTCCGAATCCCAGGAACTCGCGGGGTCGCGCCACCCGATCCCCGGCCACGAGTTGACCTGCCGGGCACCAGCCATCCTCGGTGAGGATCTTGTGGTCCGGCGTCACCCATAGCTCGGTGCCGTCCCTCAACCGGAGGCCCATCACGTCCTGCTCACCCTGGTCGAACCAAGAGACCACCGGTCGGCTGTGCAGCATCCCCACCTTGTCGGCGGCAAGCACGTGCACCGGGAGCCGGCCGTCAACGACGTCCTCGACCAAGTGCGTCTGAGCTGTTACAGGGTCGAACACGCGGGTTCCAGCGGCCACGCACTTGTTCTTCACCACTTTGACGCGGGTGCGGTTGCCTACCGCGTCCGAGCCGTCCTTGAGCGTCTCGATCCGGCGGATGTCCAGCCGCACCGAGGCGTAGAACTTCAGCGCCTTGCCGCCGGTGGTGGTCTCCGGGGAGCCGAAGAAGACCCCGATCTTCTCCCGGAGCTGGTTGATGAAGATCGCGGTGGTGCCCGAGCTGCTCAGCGCACCAGTGATCTTTCGCAGCGCCTGGCTCATCAGCCGAGCCTGTAGACCGACGTGCGAGTCACCCATCTCGCCCTCGATCTCCGCACGCGGTACGAGGGCCGCCACCGAGTCGATCACCACGACGTCCAGCGCGCCGGAGCGGATCAACATGTCCGTGATCTCCAGCGCCTGTTCCCCGGTGTCGGGCTGGGAGACCAGCAGGGCGTCGGTGTCGACTCCGAGAGCCTTCGCATAGTCGGGATCCAGCGCGTGTTCGGCGTCGATGAACGCGGCGATCCCGCCCGCCCGTTGGGCGTTGGCCACCGCGTGCAGCGCGACTGTTGTCTTTCCGGAGGATTCCGGGCCGAACACCTCGATCACCCGGCCGCGAGGCAGGCCACCGATGCCCAGCGCCACGTCCAGCGCGATGGAGCCGGTGGGGATCACCTCGATGGGCGCGCGGCCCTCCTCGCCGAGGCGCATCACCGAGCCCTTGCCGCATTGTTTCTCGATCTGGGCCAAGGCGATCTCGAGCGCCTTCTCCCGGTCCAGTCCTGGTGCCATCTGACGGTCCACCTCGCTGATCGGTTCTTCTGGGTCGGGTCCGACGCTATGCGGTAGGACCGACACTTCGCGGCGACACAGGCCGGATCTGTGGACAGGCATCCAGCTGTGGACAACATCCTAGGCGAACGCATGTTCGACACCGGGAGCGACACGCCGGGGTGCTATCCAGCCGCGCTCATCGGGGCCGCGGGTGCGCCCAAGGGGCCGACACGCCGAGCATCAGCGGTAGACACGCCGACAAGGGCAGGTCCGTGTGCTCAGCGCCGCTGTTCAGGAACATCGAATGTGGCGCACACCACGGCCCAGACCCGCTTGGTGTCCATCCCCGCCTCCAACGCCCCGTTCACCGTCCGTCCACCGAGCTCGGTGAACACATGATCATCGGCCAATGAGGCCGCCCTGGCCGCGCCGAACTCCTCGTCCATCCGGTGCCGGAAGTGGGTTATTCGCACTCCGCCAGGTTAGGCACACGCTCCCGGCTATCGTGACGAGGTGCTCGCTCTGGTAGATCCGACGCTGGTAGATCCGACGCAGGGCGACCCGACTGGTCTGTCCTCCACCGCCGGGCAGCTGGTGATCCTCTTCGGCCTGCTCTCCGCTCTGTTGCTGCTCATCCGCTGGTGGTGGCAGCAGCGGGGACGCTGATCGACGACCAGCTCCAGGCACTGTCGAGCGCACGGAGGGCGTGCGTGGAAGCTCGCGCAGGTCAACTCCCACCGGTGGACTCAGGTTGCGAGTCCTCTTCCACTTTTCTCACAATTTGCGAAATTCCTGTCAATCTATTGAAAAGATCTTCAAATTTAGCGCATAGTTGCGACCCATTAGCTTTGTCTTGCATCAACAGGACTCCGTGCAGTCCTTGTTGTGCATAGTTGTCCACCGGCTGGTCAATTCGGGTAGGTATAGTGAAAGCGACCTCCGAGTTGTCCACGATAAGCATACTCGGACAATTTGGGAGAAACGGTATTAAGTGGATCTTGATGTCAATCATTGTGCTATTTCTGTCGGCGGCGAACTTCGCTATTTTCAGAACTTCGACACAGTGCTTGAAGGCTTGAACGTCACCTATCATGTCGGAAGGCTTCAGCACTACTCCACCACCACGCTCTCGCTGCCGAATATTGTCGTAAACATCGAGGGGTCGTTGAATTATTCTATAATACTTCAATGCCCGTCCAGATTCGGTCGCCTCTCTTTCAAGTCGGTCTCTCAGACGCTCCTCAATGGCGTCGAAATACTCTGCTCTATACCGGGGAGGATCAAGAGCGGCTCCCGCGTCAGGCGGTGGACTGTAGTCGCCGAGAACTAGAATTTGACGGGTAGCGCGCTTCACTTCCTTGGTCAATCTATCGTAACCAGCAACCCCATTCCTGCTTACTCTAAGACCCGGACGGTCCAGAGCGTACTCGACCGCCGCGTGCACGTGGTTGAGATTACGCTCAAGTTCACCATTCAGTTGATCGTGGGTCGCTTGAAGCTTCATCTCAGAAGTCACCCGGAAGCGGTCGACCGCAACCACTGCCGCGAAACTGATTGCCACGAAGGACACGATGCTGGCGCCAGCATCTCGGGTGCCGGTCTCAAGCAGAGCCTTCAAGCCGTAGCCCAAGAGTGCCGACAGGCCCATTTTTATCGCGTCAATCCACGCGAAATTCTCTACGAAGAAACCTTTCAGGTTCGCGCTTTGACGCCCTCTCTCATTCACGAGAGTCTCCAGCTAATAAGTTCCCAAGATGGCCCGATCGTGATTGCGGCAGCCCAAACGGCAGCATCTGAGAGCCATCAAGATCTCGCGCACAGTCCCTCGACCAACAGTCAAGTTGCCGCGCTATGGGCCGAAGGATGGTACCCATCATTTCGTAATGGTTCATCCGCACGTATCCAGCCAGCAAAAGAACAGCGGCACGTCGATGCCTAACAGCCTATTGCTCCACCGGGGCATCTGTGTCGAACCTGACACACCAAGACCGATCCCAAGCAGTCCTCGCCATGCTCGCGCCGACCGCACACCATGCCCGCCTTGATCGCTCCGCACCCTGGTCAGCCGAAACCTCCAGGCAGGGCGCGGTGCGTATCCCCTATCGATCACGAACATCCAACCAGAGGATCGTCGGTAGCACCTGAGCAACACCAGGCGCCGTGTGCCCACGAATGTCAGTCACGAGAGTATCAGAGTTCGCCCACCTGCTCCCGGAAGACTGTCGTAGATCGGCTCCCGGGACTCGCAAACTAATGTGACTTTCTTGACCGGGCAGAACGGCGCTGGGTGTGGGGTTAGTAGCAGTTGGTCACCGTTGATCTCAGATCTGATCGGCAGTGATGGCCATGGGCTGACGCTAGAGGCTCAGCTCTGCAGCAGCGCAGCTCGAATGTGGTGGCCGGTCGCGGTCAGGCAGCGGCCCGTGGCCAGGTCGAAGCGCCAGCCGTGCAGGGCACAGGTGAGAATCCCGTCGGAGACGCTGCCGAACTTGGCCAGGTCGGCGCGCAGGTGTGGGCAGCGGCGTTGCACGCGCCAGCCGTCCAGGCCGATGTCCGCGCCGTCATCGTTGCGCTCGTCGTACCAGTTCTCGACATAGTCGATGCGTTCCCGTGACAAGCACTTGAAGAAGACGTAGACGAACTCGTTGTACTGGCCGACCCGGCCGGCCCGAAACCGCAGGGACAGAAACAGGCTGTTCGACCAGTCCACCTCGCGGCGGACCAGGTTGGTGGCGACCAGATCCGCCGAGGTGGACAGCCGGTAGCGGCAGTGCTCGCCAGCGAACCCGCGCACCTCGCGAGCGGGGAAGTCGATCACCAGTGAGCGCTCACCGACGTCCAGGCGAACGGGGCCGCCGACCCCGGTGCAGATGTGCTCAGCCCGCGTGAGCAGGGGCTCCCACCACTGCTTGAGCTGCTCGAGCAGGTCAGCGGGCACCGGCGCCCGGCTGGCCCGCTCCCGCTCCAGGACCGGCTGCGCGCGGACCTGATATTCGCGCAGGTAGGCGGTCTTCTCCCGGAAGATGTGCGTGATCTCGGCGGCCGAATGCCGGTGGGCGAGCTCGCAGCGCGACCCGTCCAGCTCGGCGACACTTCCCGGCAACAGCAGGTGTGCCCGCACCCCAGGACGCGCCGAGGCCAGCTCGGCCAGGAACTCCAGCTGATCGGTGAAGATGCTGTCCCCGTCGCGACCGACACCGTTGACCTCGAAGAGCTCCTCGTCGAGGAAGCAGGGCGGACCCGCGGTGGGGAACACGTGCGCCGCACCCACGGCGTCGATGTAGCGCAGCGCCCGGTCGGTCTGCCCGGCCCGCTTACGGCGGGCGAACTCCTTGCGCGCGCCCTCAGGCAGGTCGTAGACCATCGGCCACCAGATCGCGCCGGAGAACTGGGTGAAATACCCCTGCACCTCGCCGAAGTCCCGGAGCAGCTCGACGTCCAGCGGGTGGGCGTCGTTCTGGTTGAGGATCACGGTGCGACCGTCGTCCAGGGACAGCGCCGAGTCACCGATCGGCCCGTCGCTGGGCCCGGTCAATGACGTGATCATGATGCGCAAGCCGTCGCGTTCCACCGGAACGCCTGACGTCGTGCGCAGGAAGGTCCGGAACCCGAGCGCAGCGAGCTCGCGCTCCAGCTCGTCGGTGGGGTAGTCCGGGAGCAACACCGTGGTGTTCTTGCGCACGTGCCGGCGCAACAGCTCGGCGTCGAAGTGGTCCCGGTGCAGGTGCGAGACGTAGAGGAAGTCGGCCTGCCCGAAGGCGGCCCAGTCCAGGCCACTGTTGTCCGGGAAAGGGAACCACGAGCCGAAGAAGGCCGGGTTCACCCAGGGGTCGCAGAGCACACTGCCCGCGGCCGTCTCGATGAACAACCCGGCGTGCCCGAGTCCGGTGACCCGCATGTTTCGTCTCCTCCTCCGCCGCTTACTCGCCAGATGGTGCCATCTACGCTGCGAAGCGGCGCGCCCTACCAGCGCTCCACCGAGTGGGAGGGGGGCTACCACGGTGACCGATGTGTTCCGATCCGGCGACCACGAGCAGGTTGTATTCTGCCGCGACGAGTCCTCAGGGCTGCGCGCCATCATCGCCGTCCATTCCACCGCGCTGGGGCCGTCGCTCGGCGGCACCCGGTTCCACCCCTACGTCGACGAGGAGGACGCCCTCGCCGACGTGCTGCACCTGTCCCGCGCGATGTCCTACAAGAACGCGCTCGCCGGGCTGGACCACGGCGGTGGCAAGGCCGTCATCCTCGGCGACCCGACCCGGGACAAGACCGAGGTGGTGCTGCGCGCTTATGGGCGCTTCGTGCAGTCGCTGGGCGGGCGCTACATCACCGCATGTGACGTCGGTACCCACGTCGAGGACATGGATATCATCGCCAGAGAGTCTGAATTCGTCACCGGACGCTCGTTGGCCCACGGTGGTGCCGGCGACTCATCGATCCTGACCGCCTTCGGCGTCTTCCAGGGCATGCGCGCGGCCGCTGAACACGTCTGGGGTGCGCCCACTCTGTCCGGGCGTCGGGTGGGCATCGCCGGCGTCGGCAAGGTCGGGAGACACCTCGTTGATCACGTGCTCGCCGACGGCGCGGAGGTGATCGTGGCCGACGTCAGCGAGCGCGCTATCGAGCAGGTTCGCACCAAGCATCCCGAGGTGATGGTGGCGCCGAGTACCGAGGCGCTGGTATGCGAGCCCATCGACGTCTACGCCCCGTGCGCGCTCGGCGCGGCACTGGACGATCCCACGGTGACGGCGCTGCGCGCCGAGATCGTCTGTGGTGGTGCGAACAACCAGCTGAAGCACCCCGGCGTGGAGAAGCTTCTCGACGAGCGGGGCATCCTCTACGCACCCGACTATGTGGTGAACTCCGGTGGAGTCATTCAGGTGGCCGACGAGATCGAGGGCTTCGACTTCCCACGGGCCAAAGCCCGGGTCGCCACGATCTTCGACACCACTCGGGAGATCTTCGAGCGGGCCGAGCGGGACGGTGTGCCGCCCGCCGTCGCCGCCGACCACCTAGCCGAGCGACGGATCGCCGGTGTAGGCCGCCTTCGCAAGATCTTCCTCTACACCCGCCCCTTCCCACACCGATAATCCCCAGATTCGTCGCATTCAGCGGGCTGAGCGGGGTAAACGGCGTGCCCGTTACCCCGCTCAGCCCGCTGAATGCGGCAGGAGACCATCATGGGGGCGTGGTTGAGGGATTCGGTGCGGCTACTCGGGAGTGGTTCGGGGGGGCGTTCGCTGGGGCTACGGCGGCGCAGGAGGGTGCGTGGCGGGCTGTGGCCGCGGGCGAGCACACCCTGGTGGTGGCGCCTACCGGATCGGGCAAGACCCTCGCCGCGTTCCTGTGGGCGCTGGACCGGCTGGCCGTCGCGGGACCCCCGGACGATCCGACGAGGCGCTGCCAGGTGCTCTACATCTCCCCGCTCAAGGCCCTTGCGGTCGACGTCGAGCGCAACCTGCGCTCCCCGCTGGCGGGCATCCGGCAGGCCGCGCACCGGTTGGGGCTGCCGGCGCCGGACATCCGGGTGGGGATGCGCACCGGCGACACCCCGGCCGATCAGCGCCGCGCCTTCGCCCGCGCCCCGACCGACGTACTCGTCACCACCCCGGAGTCGCTGTTCCTGCTGCTGACGTCGGCGGCCAGGCAGTCGCTGCGCGGGATCCACACCGTGATCGTCGACGAGGTGCACGCCGTCGTCGCCACCAAACGCGGCGCGCACCTGGCTGTGTCCTTGGAGCGGCTGGACGCCCTGCTGGACAAACCCGCCCAGCGGATCGGCCTGTCCGCCACCGTGCGTCCGGTCGAGGAGGTCAGCGCCTTCCTCGCCGGGGGCCGGCCGGTACAGGTGGTGGCGCCCCCGTCGGCTAAGACGATCGAGATTTCGGTGCAGGTACCGGTGCCGGACATGTCGGTACTGGGTGCGCCGACCGGACAGGCCGACGAACCAGCGGAGCACCGTGCCTCGATCTGGCCCGCCGTGGAGCGGCGGGTGCTGGACCTGGTGCGCGCGCACCGCTCGACGATCGTGTTCGCCAACTCGCGCCGGCTGGCAGAGCGGCTCACCTCCCGGCTCAACGAGCTGGCCGTCGGCGAGCCGGCAGTGCCGCGAGACCGGATGCCAGCCGAGCTGATGGGCCAAGCCGGGCTCGCCGGTGGCGCTCCCGACGTGATCGCCAAGGCGCACCACGGCTCGATGTCGCGCGAGCGGCGAACCCTGGTCGAGGAGGAGCTCAAGTCCGGCCGATTGCCGTGCGTGGTCGCCACCTCCTCGCTTGAGCTGGGCATCGACATGGGAGCGGTGGACCTGGTCGTGCAGATCGAGGCCCCCCCGACGGTGGCGTCGGGCCTGCAGCGGATCGGTCGGGCCGGCCACCAGGTGGGCGCGGTGTCCCGGGGCGTGGTCTTCCCCAAGTTCCGCGGCGACCTGGTCTCGTGTGCGGTGATCGCCGAACGGATGGCCGGCGGGGCGATCGAGGCGCTGCGCTACCCCCGCAATCCGCTCGACGTGCTCGCTCAGCAGGTGGTGGCCATGGTCGCGCTGGATACCTGGACCGTCGACGATCTCGCCACGCTGGTTCGCCGCGCCGCGCCGTACTCGGCACTACCCGACTCGGCGCTGCACGCCGTCCTGGACATGCTCGCGGGTCGCTACCCCTCAGAGGAGTTCGGCGAGCTGCGCCCCCGGATCGTCTGGGACCGGGTCAGCGACGAGCTGCGCGGACGACCGGGCGCGCAGCGGCTGGCGGTCACCTCCGGTGGCACCATCCCGGACCGGGGGCTGTTCACGGTGATGACCCCCGGCGGCGCTGACGGGGCGGGCTCGCGGGTCGGTGAACTCGACGAGGAGATGGTGTACGAGTCCCGGGTGGGCGACACGTTCCTGCTCGGTTCGACCTCGTGGAAGATCGTCGACATCACCCACGACCGGGTCATCGCGGCACCCGCGCCCGGTGAGCCGGCTCGGATGCCGTTCTGGAAGGGCGATGCGCCGGGTCGGCCTCTGGAGTTGGGGCGGGCACTGGGCGCGTTCGTCCGCGAGCTGAGCGGCGCCGGAGCCGACGCGGCACGTGGTCGCCTCCAGGCGGCCGGGCTCGACAGCTGGGCGGCCGACAACCTGCTGACCTACTTGCGCGAGCAACGCGAGGCCACCGGCCACGTGCCCGACGACCGCACCGTCCTGGTGGAGCGGTTCCGCGACGATCTGGGTGACTGGCGGATGGTGGTGCACTCCCCGTTCGGCGCACAGGTCAACGGGCCCTGGGCGCTGGCAATCGGCGCCCGGCTGCGCGAACGGCGAGGTGTCGAGGCGCAAGTGGCCAGCGCGGACGACGGTATCGTGCTGCGGCTGCCGGACGCGCTGGACGCTGACGGTGCCGAGGTGGCGCCCACCGCCGAGGACGTGCTGCTCGACCCGGACGAGGTGGAGCAGCTCGTGACCGCCGAGGTAAGCACCTCCGCGCTGTTCGCCTCCCGATTCCGGGAGTGCGCCGCGCGGTCCCTGCTGCTACCCCGCCGCGACCCGAGGCGCCGCACACCGCTGTGGCAGCAGCGGCAGCGCTCAGCGCAGCTGCTCACCGTCGCCTCGAAGTACGAGCGGTTTCCGGTGGTGCTGGAGGCGATGCGGGAGTGCCTGCAGGACGTCTATGACCTCCCCGGCCTGCGCGAGCTGATGTCGGAGGTGCGAGCCCGGCGGGTGCGGGTGGTGGAGGTGACCACCTCCTCGCCGTCACCGTTCGCCCGCAGCCTGCTGTTCGGCTACGTGGGAATGTTTCTCTACGAGCTTGACGCCCCGCTGGCCGAGCGTCGGGCCGCTGCGCTCGCGCTGGACTCCACGCTGTTGGCGGAGCTGCTGGGCACCGAGGCGATCCGCGAGCTGCTCGACCCCGGGGTGCTCGTGGACGTGGAGGCGCAGCTGCAGCGCATCGATCCGGATCGGCAGGCCCGGGACGTCGAGAGCACCGCCGACGCGCTGCGCGCCCTGGGTGACCTCACCGAGGCCGAGGCCGCACGGCGCGGGGTCGCCCCGGACTGGCTCGCCGAGCTCGGCGCGGCCCGCCGGGTGATCACGGTGCGGATCGCCGGCGAGCGGCGCTGGATCGCTATCGAGGACGCCGGGCGGGTGCGCGACGCACTGGGCGCGGCCCTGCCGGTAGGGGTGCCGGAAGCGTTCACCGAACCGGTGGCGGATCCACTCGGGGATCTTGTGCTCCGCTATGCGAGAACGCGCGGGCCGTTCACCGCGGCCGCCGCCGCGGATCGCTTCGGACTCGGGGTCGCTGTGATGGGCGCGGTACTGGATCGGATGACCAGGACGGGCACTCTGGTCCGTGGCGAGCTGCGTCCCATCGAATCGGGCCCCATCGAATCGGGCGCTGGGGGCACGGAGTACTGCCACAGCGAGGTACTACGGCGGTTGCGGAGGGCGTCGTTGGCCCGGTTGCGGGCCGAAGTGGAGCCGGTTGAGCAAGCCGCCCTGGGTCGGTTCCTGCCGGCCTGGCACGGCATCAGCTCCTGGAACACCCGCAGTGACGAGTCCGGGCCACCTCGACGGCTGCGCCGCGCGCCGACTCCGGAGGACGTGCTCGGTGTGGTGGAGCAGCTGGCCGGGGCCCCGGTGCCGGCGAGCGCGCTGGAATCGCTGCTCCTCCCAGCCCGGCTTCCCGGCTACTCCCCTGCCCTGCTCGATGAGCTCACGATCTCCGGTGAGGTGAGCTGGATCGGCTGCGGGTCACTACCTGGTTGCGACGGGTGGATCGCGCTGGCTCCCACCGACCTGGCTGACCTGGTGCTACCAGACTCTGATGAGCAGCTTGCGCTCACACCGGTACACCATCGTGTCCTGCGCGTGCTGGGCTGGGAGCCCGCCGGCGGTCCGGCCGGGGGTGGCGCGCTGTTCTTCCGGCAGCTTGCCGATCGAACCAGTCAGCATCTCCTTGACGACGGTGAACCGGCGCCTGGTGACGCCGACGTGGTAGCGGCGGTATGGGACCTGGTGTGGGCGGGGCTGCTCACCAACGATTCCCTGACGCCGCTGCGGGCCCTGGTATCCGGGCGTTCCGCCGCACACCGCCCACGCCGGTCCGCACCGCGCGGGCGGTACGCCCGCATGCGCGCGAGTCGGCCGGTGCCGCCCTCCGTCGCCGGTCCGCCGACGGCCGCGGGACGCTGGTCACTGTCGCCGGTTCCCCCGCAGCTAGCGTCACAGCAACCCGCCGCACAACCTGACCCAACCCGGCGTGCGCATGCCCGGGCCGAGACGTTCCTCGAACGTCACGGGGTACTGGCCAGAGGAGCTCTCGACACCGAGCGAGTCGTCGGCGGCTTCGCCGGCGTCTACAAGGTGCTGCGGGCCATGGAGGACTCTGGCCGATGCCGACGCGGGTACGTCGTCGAGGGACTCGGGGCCGCACAGTTCGCCGTCCCCGGAGCCATCGACCGCCTTCGTGCTGTGGCCCGACCCGGTGACGGCACACCCCCCGTCGTGGTACTTGCCGCGGCTGACCCCGCCCAGCCCTACGGAGCGGCCTTGCCATGGCCGCCCACGGTAGGTGACGTCAGACACCGGCCTGGGCGCAAGGCCGGAGCGCTGGCCGTCCTCGTCGACGGTGCCGCCGTGCTCTACGTCGAACGCGGCGGCCGATCGGTGCTGTCCTTCACCGAGGACACCGCCACCTTGCGTGCCGCTGTGCAGGCCCTCGCCGGCGCGGTCCACCAGGGGTGGTTGGGTTCCCTGTCCGTGGAGCGTGCCGACGGCGAGGCGGCCCTGGGCTCCGCGCTGGCCGACCTGCTGCGCGACGCCGGGTTTCATGCCACCCCTCGCGGACTGCGGCTGCGCGCCTGAGGACCTGGGCGCCTGATGACACGGTCGCCAGATCAGTTCACTGAGTCGCGGGTCGCAACAGCGCCCAGAGACGGCCGACGGCGTCCTGGTCACCGGAGATCCGGACCGACTGGTCGGGCAACCGCCCCCACGACCAGAGGTAGATCTCCATGGGCTCTCCGCTGACCATCGCGTCCGCTGAGCGGGCATCGGCCTCCTCCACCCGCCGCGCAGTGCAGCGGCCCGGCTCGGAGATGGCCAACCACCACCGATCCGCAGCCGACAGGGCGACCACACCCCGCTGCGGCGAGTACATCTTCAACTCAGCGAGGCGGTGGCCGAACCAGAGGAACAACAGCTCGTCGATGCCATCCAGGGCCACCGCCGGGTCGACGGCGTGCACAAGCCCACCAGCGGCGGCTTCCACGTCGACCCGATGCACCGTGGTCTCGTGAGCCATTCGACGGCGCCAGAAGCCGTGCGTGCGATCGTCGGGCCACCACGTGTCACAGGGTTGCGCTGGGTCATGTCTACCCAGCTCCGTGAGCAACTCGCTGAGACCGGTTCGCACGAAACCGACCAGGTCTCCATCCGACGGTGATCGCTGCCACTGGTGGGGTCGACGCCCGTCTCGCACCCACTGCCGGGTCAGCCGGTGCACGCTACCCACGTGGCGCAGAGTCCCCGCCAAGGTGGCATCGGGACAGCCTGGCACCTCCGCGTGCGCCACCGAAGGTAACGCTGAGGCCCCTGTACTCAGGATCAATTCGCCCTCGATCCCGATCACGTCCAGCATCCGGCCATAGTCGATGAGCGGCCGAGGAGCCGTCATCGGGATGTCCCCGCCGCCGCGTGGCCCGCGAGGGTGACGAATGCCCCGGCCTGCCGGACCAGGTCGTCTGCATCACGGTCAGTTACCAGGCGGTGTACGCCAGCCTCCGCGGCTGCCCGGGTGGCCGACGTGGCCGCGAAAAACCTCGCCCATTCCGCGAGTTCCGGCGCAACTGTGGCGAGCAGCACCCATGCGTTGGCCGGTTGGGCGGACTTGCGTGGTCGGGCCCGCGCTGCCAGCACTGCGGCCGCCGCCCGCAACGCCGCGACGTGTGCCTGTGCGTAGCGATCAACTGGATGTACGGCGTACTCGGCGTCGAGCAGTCCCCGCCGAGCCTGGTTGAGCAGGCTACGTACGCTGGGCGGGCAGTGTCTCGGTCTGTCGTCATTCGAGCGGTCACACTGCGGCCCGACGGATGAGGTGAGCACAGCGACAGCGGCCACGTCGGCCTCCTAGGTTGGGAGTCGTGATGGGAGACAGGGGACGACTCCGCCGTGGGAAGTCGGCGGAGCTCGGCGGTGGCGCGCTTCCCCCGCCCCACCGCCGAGTCCATCTTCGAACATATGTTCGAAGCACTCCAAGAGTAACCCCTCAGAGCGCAGTCACGTCAAGTGCCAATCTCCGTCGGCGCGGCGGGCTTACTCAGCGCCGTCGTGTCCTGACGCTCATGCACTCTGTCGACGCCGTCCGCATCCCGGTGACGTCGGCCGATACGGGAGGTCAGCGGTGACCGCAATGCCCACCCGTGAACCAGCGCGGCTGACCGAGCTGACCACCGCGCAGTTGCGCGCGCGGCTTGACGAGGCGCTGCGGATCTACGTCACCGCGATGCGCTACCCGCCAGGCACGGCGCGGCATCGCAGCCCGATGTGGCGGGAGCACATGCTGCGGGCCGGCTGGCTATGCGTGGCCGCCTTCGACGCGGACACCCTGGTGGGGATCGGCTACGGCTACCGAGGCGGGCCCGGCCAGTGGTGGCACGACGAAGTCCACCGCGGACTCACGCTGATCGACCCCGCCGCCGCGCAACGCGAGCTCACCGACTACTTCGAGCTCACCGAGCTGCATGTGCACCCGGACGCGCAGGGCAGGGGCATCGGCAGGGCGCTGCTCACCGAGCTACTGTCCAAAGTCGATGCTCGGCGAGCATTGCTGTCCACACCCGAGGGGCCCACCAGAGCATGGCGGCTCTACCGGCGGCTTGGTTTCACCGACCTGCTGCGGCACTACCGCTTCACCGGTGACTCTCGCGAGTTCGGCGTGCTGGGCCGCACACTGCCGCTCTAGCGCGCGACGACCGCGGTCGGGCGTCCCGGCGCCATCCCCAGCCGGTCGAGCACAGCCCGAGTGGAGCCGGACCGGTTGAGCGTATAGAAGTGCAGCCCCGGCGCGCCCTCAGCGAGCAGCCGCGCGCACAACTCGCTCGCGACGTCCACCCCTACCCGCCGCACCGCGGCGTCGTCGTCACCCACCGTGAGCAAGCGATCGAGCACCGTCTCCGGGATCGTGCAGCCGGAGAGCTCAGCCATCCTCTGCACGCCGCGCAACGTGGTGATCGGCATCACCCCGGGCAGGATCGGCACCGTCGCCATGTCCGCGCCCGCCGCGGCGACTCGGTCCCGCAGCCGCAGGTAGTCCTCCGGGCGGAAGAACATCTGGGTGATCGCGAACTCCGCACCCGCGCGCAGCTTGGACACCAGATGCCGGACGTCGGACTCGGCGTCGGGCGAGCGAGGGTGGCACTCGGGGAAGGCGGCCACGCCGACGCAGAAAGGGCCGAGCGAGCGGACGAGCCTAACCAGCTCCGCCGCGTAGTGCACGCCCGCCGGGTGCGCCACCCACTCCCCAAGCGGCTCACCCGGCGGATCCCCGCGCAGCGCCAGCACATTGTGAATCCCGGCCGCGGCGTAGCTACCGATCACCTGTTCCAGGTCTGCCACCGAGTGGTTGACAGCGGTGAGGTGCGCCATCGGGACCAGACTGGTCTGCTGCGCAATCCGCTCGGTGATCCGCACCGTCCGGTCCCGGCTGGAACCTCCGGCACCATAGGTCACGGAGACGAAAGCCGGGTCCAGCGGCTCGAACTCGCGCACCGCTTGCCACAGCTGATGCTCCCCGACGTCGTCGCGAGGCGGGAAGAACTCAACCGAGAATACCGGGCGGCCACCACCGAGCCGGTCGATGACAGCCGTCATAGTCCCCCTAGGCTCTGCCCAGGGCAAGGGTACACACCGTATCCGCACTGAACCAGGACCCCTCCGCGACCGAACCCGGACATGTGGCGGCACGAACACGCGGAGCCCGGGCTCGGACCTCAGGCGGCCTAGAGGAAGATCAGCGGGTGCATTCGCTCGATGACGACCTCCCCGCCGAGGTGCACCGCGAGCTGGCCGCCTTCCTGCGGGCCAAGCGGGCCGAGGCGGCGCGGATCGATCAGCAGTTCGTCACCGCGGTGGACTCACTGAGTGAGGTCGTGCTAGGGCCCGGTAAGCGGTTGCGCCCGACTTTCGCCTGGTGGGGTTGGCGAGGAGCAGGCGGCGCTCCGGCTGACCCGCAAGCGCGGGCCGTATTGCGGGCGGTGAGCTCGCTGGAACTGATTCACACCTGCGCTCTGGTGCACGACGACTTGATGGACGATTCCACCATCCGGCGCGGTACGCCGACGGTGCACGTCGAGTTCGCGGCCCGACACCGCGCGGCCGGGTGGTCGGGCGCGCCGGAACGGTTCGGCGCAGCCACGGCCATCCTGCTCGGTGACATCGCACTGGCCTGGGCCGACGACATGTTGCGCGGGTCGGATCTGCGGCCTGATCAGCTGCACCGAGCGTACGTCGCGTGGCAGGCGATGCGCACCGAGGTGCTCGCGGGCCAGTACCTCGACGTGCTCACCCAGGCCAGCGGCGACGAGGCGCCCGAGACCGCGTTGCGGATCGACCGGTACAAGACCGCGGCCTACACCGTGGAGCGCCCGCTGCACCTGGGTGCCGCTATCGCCGGAGCGAGCCCCGCGTTGGTGCGCGCCTACCGCCGCTTCGGCGCTGACATCGGTATCGCCTTCCAGCTCCGCGATGACCTGCTGGGCATGTTCGGCGACCCTCAGATCACCGGTAAGCCGGCCGGCGACGACCTGCGCGAGGGCAAACGGACGCTGCTGCTGGCCTACGGGCTGCGGGCCGCTGACGAGAAGAGCCAGACCGGGGCCGCTGAGCTGCTGCGCGGCGCCATCGGGAACCCGCAGGTGGACGAGAACACCGTGGCGGAGATCCGCGAGCTGCTGATCGAGCTCGGCGCGGTGGCCGAGGTGGAGCGCCGGATCACCACACTCACCAAGTCGGCACTGGCAAGCCTGTATGCCGCCCCGCTGGCCGATCCGGCCCGCGCCCGGCTGAGTGCACTCGCCGCGCAAGCCACCTGCAGAGTACGCTGACGTGACGCCGCGTACCGTGCACGTGTGCGCACCGTGCCCGGACCCACCGACCATGTCGTCGTCGTCGGTGCGGGGCTGGCTGGACTCTCCGCCGCACTGCACCTGCTCGGATCCGGCCGACGAGTGACGGTGCTCGAAGCCCAGCCCCACCCAGGCGGCCGGGCCGGACGCAGGGATCTCGCCGGCTACCGCCTCGACACCGGCCCCACCGTACTCACCATGCCAGAGCTGGTCGACGAGGCGCTCGCCGCGGTGGGTGACTCGCTCGCCGCACGGTTGGATCTGGTGGCGCTGCACCCGGCCTACCGGGCCCGCTTCGCCGACGGGTCGGTGATCGACGTGCACACCGACGCCGACGCGATGGAGGCACAGATCCGGGCGGTGTGCGGCCCAGCGGAAGCGCACGGCTACCGGCGGCTGCGGCACTGGCTGACCCGGCTCTATCAGGTTGAGATCAGGCGGTTCATCGGCGGCAACTTCGACTCCCCGCTGGATCTGGTGGCCGGCCGGGACGCCGCCCGGGACCTGGCCGCGCTGGCCGCGCTGGGCGGCTTCGGCCGGCTGGGCGCTCAAGTCGGCCGCTTCCTGCACGATCAGCGGCTGCAACGGATCTTCTCCTTCCAGGCGCTCTACGCCGGGGTGCCCCCGCAACGCGCCCTCGGCGCGTACGCGGTGATCGCTTACATGGACACGGTGGCCGGGGTCTGGTTCCCCCGAGGGGGAATGCAGGCGCTGCCCCAGGCCCTGGCCGACGCGGCCACCGACGCCGGCGCCGACATTCGCTACAACACCACGGTGACCGCCCTGGAGCACTCCGGGGACCGCGTCACGGCGGTGCGCACCGCCGAGCGCGAACGAGTGGAGGCCGATGCAGTCGTGCTCACGCCCGACCTCCCGGTGGTGCACCGGCTGCTCGGCCGGGCCCCTCGGCGGCTGGTGCCGCTGCGCTGGTCGCCCTCGGCGGTAGTGCTGCACGCCGGAGTCCGGGCGGGCACCGGGCCGGGCTGGACCGGGCTGGCGCACCACACGATCTCCTTCGGTGAGGCGTGGGAGCGCACCTTCGACGAGATCATCTACCGCGGACAGCTCATGACCGACCCGTCGCTGCTCATCACCCGACCCACCGCCACCGACCCGAGCCTGGCCCCGCAGGGACGGGAGTTGCTCTACATACTCGCGCCCTGCCCCAACCTGCGCACCGCACCGCTGGACTGGGCCACCCTCGGACCGGCGTACCGCGATGAGCTGGTCAACACGCTGGAACAGCGGGGACTGGCCGACCTGGGCGAGGCCATCGAGGTCGAACACCTGGTCACCCCGGCTGACTGGGCGGCACAGGGGCTGGCGGTCGGAACCCCGTTCTCCGCCGCACATACCTTCGCCCAGACGGGGCCGTTTCGCCCGTCGAACCTGGTGCGCGGGCGGACCAACGTCGTGCTCGCCGGATGCGGCACCACACCCGGGGTCGGGGTGCCCACCGCACTCATCTCCGGCAGGCTCGCCGCCGCCCGGATCACCGCGGCCGGAGCACGCCGCCGCACGACCACGAGCGGCTGAACCAACCGTGTCATTGCAGTCATTGCACCCCCCCCATTCTGGTCCCGACTCGGCGCACGTGCCGGGGCAGCCCGTGCTGCTGCTCGACCGGCTGCGCCCGAGCCGGCTGCTGTCGGGCACAGTGCTGCTCGGATCGGCCGGTTCAGTCCTTGTCGCCGCCACGGCGGTCGGGGCCGGCGGCATCCTCGTCACCGATCCTCTGGTCACCGGGGGACCGCTGTCCTGGATCCGCTACGGGCACGGGCACGACATGGCCACCGTGGCGCTCTACCTCGGCGTCTGGATGATCGTGTGGGCCTGGGTACGGCTGGGGCGCGACGTGTGCAGCGGCACCGCGACCGTGCGACAGGTGCAGGTCGCCGGCGCGGTGTGGACGGCACCGGTGCTGCTGTCCACACCGCTGTTCACCCGGGATGTCTACAGCTATCTGGCGCAGGGTGCGCTTGCTGCGCGCGGGCTGGATCCCTACCAGCTCGGGCCCGCGACGCTGCCGCTGGGAGCTGTCGCGGACAACGTGCACTACGTATGGCAGACCACCCCGGCGCCCTACGGCCCGTTGTTCATCCTCATCGCCAAGACCGTGAACCGGTTGACCGGCGAGCACCTCATCCTGGGCGTGATCGGCCTGCGGTTGGTGCTGCTGAGCGGCTTGGCCCTGCTCATCGTCGCGCTCCCTCGGTTGGCCGATCAGCTCGGCGGCGATCGCGCCGTCACGCTCTGGCTGGTGGTCGCAAATCCGATGACCGTGGTGCATCTGGTCGGTGGACCGCACAACGATCTGCTCATGATCGGCTTGCTGGCGGCAGGCACACTGCTGGTGCTGACCCGCCAGCACGTCGCTGGCATCGCGCTGGTCACCACGGCGATGGCGGTGAAGGCCTCGGCCGGGATCGCGTTGCCGTTCCTGGTCTGGATCTGGGCGGCTCACCTGCCGGGTAGCCGGAGTGCACGACTGCTGCGGGCCGGCGCGGGAAGCGTGGCGGTATTCGCCGCGGTGTTCACCGGCATCACGGTGGTGTCCGGCGTCGGGCTGGGCTGGATCCCGGCCCTGGACGCGCCGTCCCTGATCGTCAACTGGATGTCGTTGCCCACCGCCGCCGGGAAGCTCGCCCACGCGCTCGCCGTACCGTTCGGTCAGGTGGACGACCGCCCGTTCATCAGGGTCTGCCGGCTGCTGGGCTCCGGGGTGTTCCTCGCCATCCTCGCCCGGCAGTGGTGGCTGGCCAGGGACGGCGGGCCGCCGGCCGTTCGGCGCGCGGCGCTGGCGCTGCTGTGGGCAGCGCTGCTGGCGCCGGCCACCCTGCCGTGGTACTTCACCTGGGCCCTCGTCCTCGGCGCGTCCCTCGCCTGGCCGCGACGCTCGCTGGCCTGCGCCGTCGCCGGGTCTACTTGGCTGGTGCTGTGCAGTTACCCCACCGGGGAGGATGCGCTGACCTCGTGGCCTTACCAGATCGCTATGGTGGCGGTGTCGCTGGTCGCGGCAACCGCCCTGCTGCGCCGCGACCCGCTCGGCCTGCGTGGGCGCGCCCACCTCGTCGATCCGGCACCGGCAGGAGCGAGATGAGTCGCGAGCTTGATGCCGCAGGCATCACCGAGCCCACCCTGCGCGCCTCTTATGCTCGATGCCGAGAACTCAACGCCGCACACGGCCGCAGCTACTTCTTGGCGACCCGGCTGCTGCCACCCGCGAAACGGCCGGCGATCCATGCTCTGTACGGGCTGGCCCGCTACGCCGACGAGATCGTCGACGACCTGTCCGACACCCGGCCGTGGCCCCGTCGCCTCGCGGAGCTGGACACCCTCGCGCGACAGCTCCGCGAGGGGCTGGCACGCAGGCGCTCGGACCACCCGGTGCTGGCGGCGCCGGTGCACACCGCGGTTCGCTACCAGATCGACCCGCAGCACTTCGCGGATTTCATGGTCTCGATGCGGATGGATCGGCCGGTGGACCACGGCGGAGTGGCCGGCTATCGGACCTTCGACGAGCTGGGCCGCTACGTGCACGGCTCGGCGGCGGTCATCGGGCTGCAGGTACTGCCGGTGCTGGGCACCGTGGTCCCCCGGGAGCGGGCACAGCCGCACGCCGCCGCGCTGGGTGTCGCCTTCCAGATCACCAACTTCCTCCGCGACGTCGGGGAGGACCTCGATCGCGGACGGGTCTACCTGCCCGCCGACGAGCTGGCCTCGTTCGGGGTGGACCGTGAGCTGCTGGGGTGGTGCCGGCGCACCGGAGCGCCGGACCTCCGAGTGCGCCGCGCGCTGGCCTATCTGGTGGCGCGCACCCGGGCGATCTACCGAAGGGCGGCGCCGGGGATCCCGATGCTCGCCCCAGCGTCCCGAGCCTGCGTAGCCACCGCGTTCCGCCTGTACGGCGGCATTCTGGACGAGATCGAGGCGGCCGGCTACCACGTACTGGCCCGTCGGGTCGTCGTGCCACCCCACCGTCGGCTCGCCGTCGCGCTGCCGGGCCTGAGCCGGGCGCTGCTGGCACGGGCGCTGCGCTGATATGGCCACATCCTTGAGAGGACGGGAGACGGTCCCCATTCTCCTTTTCGGTACCGTTGGCGGTGTTCCGATAGCCGCGAACCGGGAGCCTGCCAGTTGCCAAAGCCGATCATCGGTGAGCGCATCCGTGAGCTGCGCAGACCACGCTTCACGCAGCATAATCTCGCGGCGGCGGCCGACGTGAGCGTGGACGTCATCCGCAAGCTGGAGCAGGGCCGTCGGCATACCGCCTCGATCGGCACGTTGCAACGCATCGCCGGTGCGCGCCATCAGGGATGCTCTGACCAGCGTTGACGGCCTGCTGGGTGAGCTGGACGACGCCGACCCGCCCGACCTGGCAGACCTGGACCGCGCCGTCAGTGTGGGCACCCTGGTTCAACTCGACGCGGCCGATCTCGTTCACGTCGCGACTCGTGAGGCGCTGCGTCTGGCCGCTTCCGCGCCGGACCCGTTACGGGTCCACCCGCCGTAGTCATCGTCCAGGGTGACACCACCTTCGCACTGACCGGTGCGCTCGCCGCCAACCACGCCGACCTCCCGCTCGTGTATGTAGAAGCCGCGCAGCGCGGCTTCTACATACACCATTCCCGAGGAACACAACCGAGTCCTGATCACCGGCAACACCATCGTCGAAGCAGTCCACGCCATGCTGCCCGGACCCACCACACAAACAGCTCTGCTGGACAAGCACAAGCTCGCCGCGCGCCGTTACGTGTTGGCCACCCTGCATCGACCCGAAAACGTCGACCATTCACCGTCGCCGACTATCCGGCCAGCTACGGGCTGGACTCCGATATTGGCCGAGTGAACCACATCGGGATTCACGTGGTGATGAGCAAGTCCCCGGTATTCTACATGAGCAACCCGAGGTATCACTACAAGAATCTGGAAGCCCGGTGGGCGGTCCGAATCTTCGACAATGGTGAGTTCATCCACTCAGCGCCGTGGTCGGTGGCCCAGCAGGGCAGGACGAACGTCCCGATGACGTGGCCGTAGCTCCGGTGGGGGGTGGGGTTCATGGCCCGTCAGCTTGGCGTTGATCCGGGTGAGCTTTGGCGTGTCTGGCCCGGCCTGGCGGTGGCTGGATTGTGCTTTGTGTCACCATGAAGGTGGGCCGTGTTTGTTCACTCTGTGCTACTGGCCCTGGCAGCCGTGTTGATGCATACGTGTGATGGCGTGCGTGGCTACCGACCAGGAGAGCACGATGAACCGGAGAATCGGCGATCATGCTGTGGTGCTGGGCGCCGGCATGGCGGGGCTGCTGACCGCAGGGGTGCTGGCCCAGGCATACGGCCGCGTGACGGTATTCGACCGGGACGTCATGCCCGAGGTCGACGTCCACCGGCGGGGGGTGCCGCAGGACAGGCACCTGCATTTTCTGCACCCTCGCGGCAGGCAAGTCTTCGATGAGCTCTTCCCCGGTCTGACCGCCCGGCTCATCGGGCAGGGGGCCGCTACCGGAGATGTGCTGGGTAACATCCAGTGGCAGTTGTCCGGGCATCAGTTGCGTCAGGCGGACATCGGGCTGCCCGGTCTGCTGGCCAGCCGACCGTTTCTGGAAGGCCACGTCCGGGCCCGGGTGAGCGATCTACCGAACGTGACGCTCGTCGAGCGCACCGATGTTGTCGTCGTGACCGCGACGACCGACCGTTGCCGAGTCACCGGGGTGCGGGTGCACGACACCGCGGGCGGTGGCGAGCGAGCGGTGCCGGCCGATCTGGTCATCGATACCACCGGCCGGGGGTCCCGAGCGCCGTTGTGGCTGTCCGAACTGGGTTATGAACGAGCCGCGGTGGATCGAGTGGACATCGGGCTTGGCTACGCCAGCCGCATCTACCGGCTGCGGCCAGGAGCTCTCGGTACTGATGTGGCGATGTTGACCGCGGGAACACCGCAGAACCCCCGCGGCGGCGCGATCAGCGCGATCGAGGGGGGTCGTCACATAGTGACGATCTTCGGGATCCTGGGCGACCACCCACCGACGGATCTGACCGGTTTCGACGCGTTCGCGGCCAGCCTGCTGTTCCCGGACATTACCGAGGCGATTCGCGACGCCGAACCGCTGACCGACCCGGTCTCGATTCGGTTTCCGGCCAGCGTGCGCAACCGCTACGAGCGGCTGCGGCGCTTCCCGATCGGTCTGCTGGTCCTCGGCGACGCGGTGTGCTCGTTCAACCCGATCTACGGCCAGGGGATGACCGCGGCCGCAGTGCAAGCCAGCACGCTACAGGGGCTGCTGGCTCAGGGCGAGGCACCGACGGCACGCCGTTACTTCCGGGCGATCGCTCGCACCCTCAATACACCATGGGATATCGCGGTCGGAGCGGACATGGCCTTTCCCGAGGTACCGGGAGTACGCACAGCGAAGATCCGAATGGTCAACAACTACCTACCGAAACTACACGCCTCCGCCACCACCGACACCACTCTGGGACGGGCATTTGTTCGGGTGCTGGGCATGGTGGACCGCCCCGAGGGACTGTTACGGCCCGACCGAGTAGTCCGGGTGCTATGGACCCACCGACCGGGTGCACCAGCACCTACGTGATACGGCGGGACACCGAGCACGGCGCGTCGCTACCTAACCTCATTGCGGAGGCGCCAGCCGGTCGAGCGCGGCACCGGCGGCAACCCCCGTCACCGGAGAAGACCCGGACCTGTAGCGAGGTGCCCCGGGCGCTCCCACGCCGTCGTGGTTCGACGCTTTGCGAGGTCATAGCACCAACCGTAGAGCGCACTCATGGCCAAAGCCCTGGCCACGAACCAGCATTGTCGATCTTGATGACCAGCATAGGTGCTGATCAAAAGCCGGTGCCCCCGGTGGGAGTCGAACCCACACTGGACGGGTTTTGAGTCCGTTGCCTCTGCCGGTTGGGCTACGGGGGCGCGTTGTCGGCGGGATCACTGTACGGGTTGAGTGAACATGGCCCTGGCCGGATCCCGACATCGCTATCGTTGCGGGTCAGAGGGTAGCCGCGAGGAGACGGGGGACTGAAGGTGGATCCGCAGGCAGACGCGAGCGTGGTGCCCACCGAGCCGGACCGGTCGGCGAGCGGACACCGGGTACTCGTCGCCGAGGACGAGGCGCTGATCCGGCTGGACCTCGTCGAGATGCTCTCCGAGGAGGGCTACGTCGTGGTCGGCGAGGCGGCTGACGGCGAGCAGGCCGTCGAGCAGGCCGAGACACTGCGCCCTGATCTGGTGATCATGGACGTGAAGATGCCGAAGATGGACGGCATCGACGCGGCGTCGATCATCGCGGAGCGGCGTATCGCACCAGTGGTGATCCTCACCGCGTTCAGCCAACGTGATCTGGTGGAACGCGCCCGCGATGCCGGCGCGATGGCCTATCTGGTGAAGCCGTTCGGCCGCAAGGACCTGATGCCCGCAGTGGAGCTCGCCGTGTCTCGCTTCCGCGAGCTGGCCGCCCTGGAGAACGAGGTGGTGGGGCTGACCGACCGGCTGGAGACCCGCAAGACGGTGGAGCGCGCCAAGGGCCTGCTGATGGCTCAGCACGGCCTCACTGAACCCGAGGCGTTCCGCTGGATCCAGCGCAGCGCGATGGACCGCCGGACCTCCATGAAAGCGGTCGCCCAGGCCGTCCTGGAAAGCCTGTCCTGAGCAGACATGCATGGTGATCGCCACGGGCGACGACAGGTCACGCCGGCCGAGGACGGCGCAGCAGGCAGGTCAACCGCGCCGTGCAGATCGGGCGCTCCCGCTCGTCACTGATCCGGATCTCGAAAGTCGCCACCGTGGCGCCGCGGTGCAGCGGCGTGCACACGCCGGTGACCTCCCCGTCGGTCGCCGGCCGGTGGTGCGAGCAGGACAGCTCCACCCCCAGGGGAACCTTGTCCGGCATGCCCCACAGCCAGGCGGCGATCGAGCCGAGGCTCTCGGCCAGCACCGCGCTCGCCCCACCGTGCAGCAGCCCGAAATACTGGCGGTTGTGCGCCACCGGCATGGTTCCCACCACCCGTTCAGGGTCCCATTCTGTGATCTTGATTCCCATCCGTTCGATGAGCTGTTCGCCCGCCCAGCGAGACACCAGCTCGGCGGCAGCGGGATCGGCCTCGAAGGGGATGCCAGACGTGGTCACGTCGACCAGCGTAGGCAGCGGCCTTGTGAGTGGCGATACGAGCCACAGCTCGTATCGCCACTCACAAGGCGTAGCCTAGGTCGCTAGGCCTAGACTCGCGGGCCGTGACGGTTTCCCTACCGCGGTTGCTCCTGCTCGATGGTCACTCGCTGGCCTACCGGGCGTTCTTCGCGCTGCCTGTCGAGAACTTCCGCACCGCGACGGGACAGGCCACCAACGCGGTGTACGGCTTCACCTCGATGCTGATCAACCTGCTCCGCGACGAGCACCCCAGCCACGTCGCCGCAGCGTTCGACGTGTCCCGCAAGACCTTCCGCGCGGAGGCCTTCGCGCCGTACAAGGCCAATCGCGCCACCACCCCCGACGAGTTCCGCGGTCAGGTGTCGCTGATCCAGGACGTGCTCGGCGCCCTGGGGATCCCGGTGCTCACCAAGGAGAACTACGAAGCCGACGACGTCATCGCGACCCTGGTGACCCGAGCCGAGCCGGCGGGCTTCGAAGTGCTGGTCTGCACCGGGGATCGGGACGCGTTGCAGCTGGTCACTAACGGGGTGACGGTGCTCTACCCGCGCAAGGGGGTCTCCGAGTTGACCCGGTTCACACCCGAGGAGGTCCTCGAGCGCTACGGCCTGACGCCGCAGCAGTACCCGGACTACGCGGCGCTGCGCGGCGACCCCTCGGACAACCTGCCCGGCATCCCGGGGGTGGGAGACAAGACTGCGGCGAAGTGGGTGCGGGAGTTCGGCTCACTGGACGCTCTGGTCGATCGGGTAGACGAGGTGAGGGGCAAGGCCGGCGACGCGCTACGCGAGAACCTCGCCTCGGTGCTGCTCAACCGCCGGCTCACCGAGCTGGTGCGAGACGTCGAGCTACCCGCCCGTCCCGCCGACCTGGTACTGAAACCGTGGGACCGCGATGCGGTGCACCGGTTGTTCGACGAGCTGGAGTTCCGGGTGCTGCGGGACCGGCTGTTCGCCACGCTGAGCACCCCCGAGCCGGAAGCCGAGGAAGGCTTCGCCGTGCGCGGCGGGATGATCGAGGCGGGTGACGTGGCCGGCTGGCTGGACGCCCACGCCCGGGACGGGCGGCGGACCGGGCTCGCCTTCCTCGGCACCGGGGCGCGCGGCGCCGGAGATGTGGAGAGCCTCGCCCTGGCCGCCGCCGACGGCGAGGGCGGCTACCTGGATCCGCGCGCGCTGACCCCCGACGACGAGCGGGCGCTGGAGCAGTGGCTTGCCGACCCAGCCGCGCCCAAGGCAGCGCATGACGCCAAGCCGCTGCTGCACGCGTTGCGGGCCCGGGGCGTGGACCTGGCCGGGCTGACCAGCGACACCGCGCTGGCCGCCTACCTGGTCCGGCCCGGCCAGCGGTCGTTCGACCTCGCCGACCTGGTGCTGCGCTTTCTGCGCAGGGAGTTGCGGGTGGAATCGGGGGCGCTCGCTCAACCGAGCCTGTTCGAGGATGAGGACACCGCCGCCCGGGTAGCCGACGAGATTCTGCGAGCCCGCGCCGTGGCCGAGCTGGCCGACGCTCTGGACGCCGAGCTGGACCGCATCGAGGGACGTTCGCTGCTCACCGACGTGGAACTGCCGCTCCTGGCCGAGCTGGCCACGCTGGAGGGAACCGGCATCGCCGTCGACGGTGACGTGCTGGCCGAGCTGGAAGCCGGCTTCGTGGCAGCGGCGAAGCAAGCCGAGCAGGACTGCTACGCGGTGATCGGCGAGGAGGTCAACCTGGGCTCACCCAAGCAGCTGCAGGTGGTGCTGTTCGACAAGCTGGGCATGCCCAAGACCAAACGTATCAAGACCGGATACACCACCGACGCCGACGCGCTGGCGACGCTCTACGAATCCACCGAGCACCCGTTCCTGGCACACCTACTGGCGCACCGCGACGCGACCCGGCTCAAGACCACGGTGGAAGGGCTCATGAAAGCCGTTGCCGATGACGGGCGGATCCACACCACCTACAACCAGACCATCGCCGCGACCGGCCGGCTGTCCTCCACCGAGCCGAACCTGCAGAACATCCCGATCCGTACCGAGTCCGGACGCCGGATCCGGCAGGCCTTCGTCGTCGGCGGTGGCTATGCGGAGCTGATGACGGCGGACTACAGCCAGATCGAGATGCGGATCATGGCGCACCTGTCCCAGGACACCGCGCTGATCGAGGCGTTCACCTCGGGGCATGACTTCCACGCCACCACCGCGGCGCGGGTATTCGCGGTGGATGCCGCCGCGGTCAGCGGCGAGCAGCGCGCCAAGATCAAGGCGATGAACTACGGCCTGGCCTACGGCCTGTCCGCGTTCGGGTTGTCCGCGCAGCTGCGGATCTCCGCCGAGGAAGCCCGCGCGCTGATGGAGGAATACTTCGCGCGCTTCGGCGGCGTCCGCGACTACCTGCGCACGATCGTGGACAAGGCCCGGATGGACGGCTACACCGCCACCATCATGGGGCGCCGGCGCTACCTGCCCGACCTGGTCAGCGACAACCGACAGCGTCGCGAGATGGCCGAGCGGATGGCGCTCAACGCGCCGATCCAGGGCAGCGCCGCAGACATCATCAAGGTCGCGATGCTGGGAGTCGCCCGGGCGTTGCGGGCCGAGGGGCTGCGCTCCCGGACGTTGCTGCAAGTGCATGACGAGCTGGTGTTGGAGCTCGCTGAAAGCGAACGGGCCCCGCTGGAAGCACTGGTACGCCGCGAGATGGCCGCAGCCTACCCCCTCAACGTCCCCTTAGAGATCTCGGTAGGCCTAGGCCATAGCTGGCACGCCGCCGCCCACTGACCCTGCCTGTGCCGGCGCCATTCGGAGCCGAATAGCGCTCCTGCCACTGAGCCGGACAGCGATTCGGCTCCGAATGGCGCATCAGCGACGACGGCAGCTGAAGATGGCGGTTCCGGGGAACAGGGCGCCGCGTAGGGGGCTCCATTGGCCCCATTTCCGGTGCAGGGTGGGGGGCCATTCCGATTCTAGCAGGTTCTCTAGCGTCAAGCCCGCAGCGACGATCTCCCTGACGCGGTCGCCTAAGGTGCGGTGGTGCTCCACGTAGGTGGGGTTCCCAGGCCGTCCACCTCACCGAACGCCGAACAAGCGAGGTCGAAACTACCCTCGGCGAAGGGCAGTCGAGTGGCGTCGGCCTGCACCAGAGGGACCGAGATTCCGGTGTCGCACGCCGCGCGCACCGCATGCCGCAGCATTCCAGCCGACAGGTCCAGGCCGACCACCCGCGCCCCCTGGGTAGCCAACCAGCGCGCGCAGGGCGCCGACCCGCAGCCGACGTCGAGCACAGCCCGGCCCGCCAGCTCACCGAGCAGACCGGTGTCCGATTCACGAAGCCCTTCCGGGCACCAGAGGAAATCGGCCGAGCCCAGGTCCTCGCCATGCTCAGCGAGGTAGTCTTCAGCGTCAGCATCCCACCAGCGGCGGTTGGCCGCGATCGTCTCCGCATCGCTGACCAGCCGATTCAGCACACCGACAGTGCCCAGGACCGCCTCGGCGCGGCCGTGGGAACCCAGCGGGATCGTTCCATCACCGTCGGGCACTGGTTGCGGCGCGCCTGTCACTAGGGCAGTCTCTCACCAAGAGGCAGGCGAGCGCTGGGGGTCAAGTTTGCTGCTTTGACTCCCGTCTGGGTAGGATGGGGCTTGCGCTGTGGCTTCGTGCTGCCCACAGCCAGACACCCGACCACTCGATCCTATCCCTTCGGAGCACCCCACCGCATGCCCACCGACACCACCACCGCCCCGGCCGCACAGCAGGTCGCGATCAACGACGTCGGGACGGCGGAGGACTTCCTCGCCGCCATCGACAAGACCATCAAGTACTTCAACGATGGCGATATCGTCGAAGGCACCATCGTCAAGGTCGACCGTGACGAAGTGCTGCTCGACATCGGCTACAAGACCGAGGGCGTCATCCCGTCCCGGGAGCTGTCCATCAAGCACGACGTCGACCCGGCGGACGTCGTGGCGGTGGGCGACCAGGTCGAGGCCCTTGTTCTCCAGAAGGAGGACAAGGAAGGTCGGCTGATCCTCTCCAAGAAACGCGCCCAGTACGAGCGCGCCTGGGGAAATATCGAGACCCTCAAGGAGAACGAGGAGCCGGTGCGCGGCACCGTCATCGAGGTGGTGAAGGGTGGCCTGATCCTCGACATCGGGCTGCGCGGCTTCCTGCCCGCCTCGCTGGTCGAGATGCGGCGGGTGCGCGACCTCCAGCCCTACGTGGGTCGCGAGCTCGAGGCCAAGATCATCGAGTTGGACAAGAACCGCAATAATGTGGTGCTCTCCCGGCGCGCGTGGCTCGAGCAGACGCAATCCGAGGTGCGCAGCGAATTCCTCCACCAGCTGACCAAGGGCCAGGTCCGCAAGGGTCAGGTGTCCTCGATCGTGAACTTCGGTGCCTTCGTGGACCTCGGTGGCGTGGACGGTCTGGTGCATGTCTCCGAGCTGTCCTGGAAGCACATCGACCACCCCAGCGAGGTCGTCGAGGTCGGCCAGGAGGTCACCGTCGAGGTGCTCGACGTCGATCTGGAGCGCGAGCGGGTGTCGCTGTCGCTCAAGGCGACCCAAGAAGACCCGTGGCGGCAGTTTGCTCGAACCCACCAGATCGGGCAGATCGTGCCCGGTAAGGTCACCAAGCTGGTGCCTTTCGGCTCGTTTGTCCGGGTCGAGGAGGGCATCGAGGGTTTGGTGCACATCTCGGAGCTGTCACAGCGGCACGTCGAGATTCCCGAGCAGGTCGTGCAGGTCGGCGACGACGTGATGGTCAAGGTCATCGACATCGACCTGGACCGTCGACGGATCTCACTGTCCCTCAAGCAGGCCAACGAGGGACTGTCCCCGGAGATGGAGTTCGACCCGACGCAGTACGGCATGACCGCCGAGTACGACAGCGACGGCAACTACATCTACCCCGAGGGCTTCGACCCGGAGGCCAACGACTGGCTCGAGGGCTACGACAAACAGCGTCAGGAGTGGGAGCGCGCCTACGCCGAGGCACAGGTCCGTTTCGAGCAGCACCGCAAGCAGGTCGTCAAGGCGACCGAGGCCGAGTCGGAGGAGACCGAGGACCAGAACTACTCCTCGGAAACCACCGAGACGCCTGCTCCCAGTAACGCTGGCGCCGGCTCGCTGGCCAGCGACGAGCAACTGGCGGCGCTGCGGGAGAAGCTCTCCGGCGGGGTGTAGGTCAGCGCTACCATCACCCGATGCTAAGGGTGGGGCTGACCGGAGGGATCGGGTCCGGTAAGTCGATGGTCGCCGCCCGGCTCGCGCAACGCGGGGCGTGGATCATCGACTCGGACCGGATCGCCCGCGAGGTCACCGAGCCCGGTACGGCGGGATTGCGCGCCGTGGCCGACGAGTTCGGCCACGGAATCCTCGCTGGGGACGGGGCGCTGAACCGGTCAGCGCTCGCGGCGCGGGTCTTCAACGACGCGGACGCCCGAGGCCAGCTTAACGCCATCGTGCACCCGTTGGTCGAGGCCCGCTCCGCCGAGCTGGTCGCCCTCGCGCCGCCGGACGCCGTTGTGGTGCAAGATGTCCCGCTGCTCGTCGAGGCCGGGTTGGTGGCCGGGTTCCCCTTGGTCGTCGTGGTGCATACGGACGCCGAAGCGCGGCTGCGCCGGCTGGTCGAGTGGCGTGGTATGGCCGGCTCCGACGCCGCCGCGCGGATCGCCGCTCAAGCCACCGACGAGCAGCGCCGCGCCGCGGCGGACGTGTGGCTGGATAACAACGGCTGCCGAGAGGGCACCCTCGACGCGGTCGACCGGTTGTGGGTCCAGCGGCTGGTGCCTTTCGAGGACAACCTCCGTCATCGCCGCCGGGCACCGAGAGCCGCGGCCCCGGTGCTCGTCGCGCCCGACGACAGTTGGCCGCGCCAAGCGCAGCGGGTGATCACCCGGATCGGGGGGGTAGCGGCTGGGCGGGCACTGCGCATCGACCACATCGGCTCGACGTCAGTCCCTGGCCTGGACGCGAAGGACGTGCTGGACGTGCAGGTGGTCGTCGCCGACCTCGAGGTGGGTAAGCGTCTGGCGGCGGACCTCAGCGCGGTAGGGCTGGTCACGCTGGCCGGTCGTTGGTGGGATAACGCCCGCGATGGCACCACCTGGGACAAGGCGATGGCGACCAACGCCGACCCTGCCCGGGATGTCAACTGTCACATCCGGCCCGCCGACTCCCCGACCTGGCGGGACGCCGTGCTGCTGCGGGACTGGCTGCGGGCCCATCCGGACAGCGCTCGGGAATACGCCGAGCTCAAACACCAACTGGCGGCGCGGCAATGGGACAGCATCGATGCCTACGCCACCGCGAAGACCCCGTTCATGCGCGGCGCGCTGGACCGGGCGCAGCAGTGGGCGGCGCGAACCGGCTGGCTGGTGGCGTGAATCCCAAACCGGTTCACCGGCTCCAGGTGGGCAGCACACCCACCGTCGACAGCCAACGATCCAACCGGTAGCCGTGCCGAGCCAGACCGTCCACCGCCCGATACGTGGTGGCCAGCGCCTCCTGCGCCACGGACCGATCGAGCAGCCCGGCGAGGACCGCATCCAACAGCTCATCGGTGTCGAGCACCTCGACACCGCGGCCGGGCCGCACCACGAGATCCAGGTAGTGGTCTTCGGTGCGCCAGCACCTGCCCTCGACGTCGATGCGCACCACGTCGATGTAGAGGTGCTCGTCGCGTTCGTGCCCGGAAGTATAGGACCAGTCAGTGATCCGCAGCCCGATCTCAGGCAGCAGCCAGGACTCCAGCGCGTGGATCGACCGATGGTCGATGACGTCGCGGGCGAGGTAGAGGCCGAACGGCTCGACCCGGTATTCACGGACCGCGCGGACGATCCCCTTGGGGTCGGTGTTGGTCATCGCGTCCAGGTCGAACAGCTCGACTTTGGGAGGGTGGATGTGCGGCGGGGCTTGCGCACTCAGTCCGTGCGGGGCCGTCATAGCGCTCGACCCTACGCGAAACGAGACTGTCAGGGTCCCGGCCTAGTCTCACTGCCATGACCAGTGCCACGTCCGGTGCCGCCTCTCCCCAGCGCGACCTGCTCCCCCGCTCTGAGTTCCGCCCACTCGGGACGACCTCCCGGGCGCCGGGCCGGTTCCAGATGGTCAGCGACTACTCCCCCGCCGGCGACCAACCAGCCGCTATTGACGAGCTGGAACGCCGGATCACCGCCGGTGAGCGTGACGTCGTGCTGCTGGGCGCCACCGGAACGGGTAAGTCGGCCACCGCCGCCTGGCTGATCGAACGGGTGCAGCGCCCGACGCTGGTGATGGCACCGAACAAGACTCTCGCCGCGCAACTCGCCCATGAGCTGCGGGAGTACTTCCCGCACAACGCGGTGGAGTACTTCGTCTCCTACTACGACTACTACCAGCCCGAGGCGTACGTCCCGCAGACCGACACCTACATCGAGAAGGACTCCTCGATCAACGACGACGTAGAGCGGTTGCGGCACGCCGCCACGATGTCGCTGCTCACCCGGCGTGACGTGGTCGTCGTCGCCTCGGTGTCCTGCATCTACGGGCTCGGTACCCCCCAGGAATACCTGAACCAGTCGATCCATGTGCCAGTCGGTGGGGAGATCGGGCGCGATGCGCTGCTGCGGTCCCTGGTCGACATCCACTACACCCGAAACGACCTCGCCTTCTCCCGGGGGACGTTCCGGGTCCGCGGTGACACGGTGGAAGTCATCCCGGCCTACGAGGAACTCGCGGTCCGCATCGAGTTCTTCGGTGACGAGGTCGAGTCGCTCTACTATCTGCACCCACTCACCGGGGAGGTGGTGCGGGAGGTGCCCGAGCTGCGAATCTTCCCGGCCACCCACTACGTCGCCGGACCGGAGCGGATGGAGCGCGCGATCACGGGTATCGAGTCCGAGCTGGCGGATCAGCTGGCCGCGCTGGAGAAGCAAGGCAAGCTGCTGGAGGCCCAGCGGGTGCGGATGCGGACTCACTACGACGTGGAGATGATGCGTCAGGTCGGATTCTGCTCCGGCATCGAGAACTACTCGCGGCATATCGACGGGCGCGCGGCGGGCTCGGCGCCGGCCACCCTGCTGGACTACTTCCCCGAGGACTTCCTGCTGGTCATCGACGAGTCGCATGTCACGGTGCCGCAGATCGGCGGCATGTACGAGGGTGACTCCTCCCGCAAGCGCACCCTGGTGGAGCACGGTTTCCGGCTACCCTCCGCGCTGGATAACCGGCCGCTGAGCTGGGAGGAGTTCCAGGACCGGATCGGCCAGACGGTGTACCTGTCGGCGACCCCGGGGCCGTATGAGATGGCCCAGGCCGGTGGCGAGTTCGTCGAGCAGGTCATCCGCCCCACCGGCCTGGTGGACCCGGAGGTCGTGGTGAAACCGACCAAGGGCCAGATCGACGACCTGGTGCACGAGATACGCATCCGCGCCGAGCGCAACGAACGGGTGCTGGTCACCACGTTGACCAAGAAGATGTCCGAGGATCTCACCGACTACCTGCTCGAGCTCGGCATCCGGGTCCGCTACCTGCACTCGGACATCGACACGCTACGCCGGGTGGAGCTGCTGCGGCAGCTGCGGCTGGGCGAGTTCGACGTGCTGGTCGGGATCAACCTACTCCGCGAGGGCCTGGACCTGCCCGAGGTGTCGCTGGTGGCGATCCTGGACGCCGACAAGGAAGGGTTCCTGCGCAGCGGAACCTCACTGATCCAGACCATCGGCCGCGCCGCACGGAACGTGTCCGGCCAGGTGCACATGTACGCCGACCGGGTCACCGATTCAATGCGCCGCGCCATAGACGAGACCAACCGGCGTCGGGCCAAGCAGGTCGCCTACAACACCGAACGCGGAGTCGATCCACAGCCGCTGCGCAAGAAGATCAACGACATTCTGGAACGCGTCTACGCAGAGGCCAGCGACACCTCAGACACGGTCGCGGTGCAGGTCGGCGGATCCGGCCGCAACGCCTCCCGGGGCAAGCGCGCCGCCGGCGAACCGGGACGGCCCCGGGGTAACGCAGGCGTGCTGGAAGGTCGAGACACCTCGTCGATGCCTCGCGCCGAACTCGCGGATCTGGTACAGCAGCTGACCGAACAGATGATGAGTGCAGCCCGGGAGCTGCAGTTCGAGCTGGCTGCCCGGCTCCGGGACGAGATCGCCGACCTCAAGAAGGAACTCCGCGGCATGGACGCCGCCGGCCTGCGCTAGCACGAGGATCGCGGTGCTGAGCCGGCGTCAGCCAAGATGCCCCGCCGGCGTCAGCCGAGATCCTCCTCGCCGAGGCGGTGCACCCGGACGAGGTTGGTGGAGCCCACCGTGGCCGGGGGGGATCCCGCCACGATCACCACCAGATCACCTGGCTGGTAGCGCCCGATCGAGAGCATCGCGTGGTCCACCTGCCGGACCATCGCATCGGTGGTATCCACCTGGGGTACCAGGAAGGTCTCGGTACCCCAGGTCAACGCGAGCTGGCTGCGCACCTGAGGCTCCGGGGTGAACGCCAGCAGCGGCAGGTGGGTGTGCAGCCGGGCCAGCCTGCGGACGGTGTCGCCGGACTGGGTGAACGCGACCAGCGCCTTGGCGTCCAGCCGCTCCCCGATGTCTCGAGCGGCGTAAGACAGCACACCCCGCTTGGTCCGCGGCACGTGGTTGAGCGGCGGAACGTTCGGCGAGCCGACCTCGACGGCCTCCACGATGCGGCTCATCGTTTCCACCGACTCGATCGGGTAGCGACCGACGCCGGTCTCCCCGGACAGCATCACCGCGTCGGCACCGTCGAGCACCGCGTTGGCCACGTCGGAGGCCTCCGCTCTCGTCGGCCGAGCGTTGGAGATCATCGATTCCAGCATCTGGGTGGCCACAATGATCGGCTTGGCGTTCTCCCTGGCGACCTGGATGGCCCGCTTCTGCACCAGTGGCACATGTTCCAAGGGCAGTTCGACCCCGAGGTCACCACGGGCCACCATCACCCCGTCGAAGGCCAGCACGATCGCCTCGAGGTTGTCCACCGCCTCAGGCTTCTCCACCTTGGCGATCACCGGAAGTCGGCCGCCCGACACCTCGTCCATGGTGCGGTGCACCAGGTCGATGTCGGCTGGGGAACGCACGAACGACAACGCCACCAGGTCCACCCGCAGCCGCAGCGCGAACTCCAGGTCGGTGATGTCCTTCGTGGACAGCGCTGGCAGCGAGACGCTCATCCCCGGCAGGGACAGGCCCTTGTGGTCACTGACCGGGCCGCCCTCAAGGACCTCGCAGACCACGTCGGTGTCGTCGGTCTTGCGCACCAGCAGGGCGACCTTGCCATCGTCGACGAGCAGTCGATCGCCTTCGCGGGCGTCCTTGACCAGCCCGCTGTAGGTGGTGGAGACCCGGTCGTGCGTACCGACGACGTCGTCGACGGTGACCCGCACCACGTCTCCGGTGCGCCACTCCACCGGACCGGCCGCGAATCGCCCCAGCCGGATCTTGGGTCCCTGGAGGTCGGCGAGGATCCCCACCGCCCTGCCGGACTCGTCACTGGCCTCCCGAACCATCGAGTACACCCGCGCGTGGTCAGCATGGGTACCGTGGCTGAAGTTGAGGCGAGCGACGTCCATGCCGGCCCGAACCAGCTCCCAGATCTTCTCCCGGGTCGCGGTGGCCGGACCGATCGTGCAAACAATTTTCGCGCGACGACTCATAACGGACAGCCTAGCGGTCCACCTCAACCGACTTCGTAGCGCTAGGCGACCAGCGCCGCCTGCTGCGGCGCCGCGAGTGTTTCCGGATCCTCGCGACCGCGGCGGGCTAGCGTCAGGTAGAGCACCGCACCGAGGAACACCACGATAGACGTGATCACGTTGATCCGCAGTCCGAAGACCATCGTGGCTGGATCAGCCCGCATCAGCTCGATCCAGAACCGGCCTGCGGTGTAGCTCGCGACGTAGAGGGCGAACGCCCGCCCGTGGCCCAGCCGGAAACGCCGGTCAGCCCAGACGACGAGTGCAGCGACGCCCAGGTCCCACAGCAGCTCGTAGAGGAAGGTGGGGTGGACGATCTCCACCAGTGGCCCCTGGGCGATCCCATTGAGCGGATCGGGCGCGCCGGTGTCCGGATTCACCCGGTCGCGAATCACCAATCCCCAGGGCAACGAGGTGGGGCCACCGTAGAGCTCCTGGTTGAACCAGTTGCCCAGCCGGCCGATCGCCTGCGCGGCGACGATGGCCGGCGCGACCGCGTCCGCCAGCGCGGGCAGCGGGATGCCCCGGCGTCGGCAGGCGATCCAGGCGCCGAGCCCCCCGAGCGCGACCGCCCCCCAGATGCCGAGCCCGCCCTGCCAGATCTCCAGCGCGCCGATCGGGTTCCCCCCAGGCCCGAAGTACTTCTTCCAGTCCGTGGCCACGTGGTAGAGCCGGCCCCCCACCAGCCCGAACGGCACCGCGAACACCGCGATGTCGGTCACCGCCCCCGCCTGGCCGCCCCTGGCCCGCCAGCGACGCTCTCCCCACAGAATCGCCACGATGATCGCGGCGATGATGCACAGAGCGTAGGCGCGGACCGGCACCGGCCCCAGGTGCCAGACCCCCCGGTCCGGACTGGGAATGTCGGCAAGGAACGTCGCGGTAAGCACAGCGACACGGTATCTCCCACCCAGACCGCCCGCCCGCAGCCCTCCGCCTCCGACAACCGTGATGTGATCACCGTCTCTGTGCGAGGAACGACATCTGGTGTCCGCTGCACGCACGCAGATCGCGATCAAGTCCAGTCTCGACGATGGGGGGTCCAACGCCGCCCCGAAACTGCTGCGCTACCGGCCGCTACACCTACCCGCCCACCTAACCCGAAGGCAACGCAAACGATGGCTCCACCTCCGCGCGGGACTGGCTCTGGATCGACGACATCCTCCACACCTGGCGAGCGGTCAAGGCGCTACCGGCACCGACCTCACCACCACCACATGCCCCGACAATCAGGGAAGGAGCACCGGGGAGTGGAACCCGGCGCCCCGACGCGACGATCGGACTCCGGCCATGCCCACGAACACGAAACGATGATCAAAATGACAAGGCTGTAGTTCGGGGGTCAAGGCCGTCACCCGGTGAAAAATCCAGGCCAGCGTCGTCGCGAGCCCTCAACCACGTGCATCGTCCGCGTGTAGACCCGACCCCGTCCATGGAACACGGCGTCGAAGAAAAATCCGCTTCGGCGGGCATCGTGGGCGTTGGCACGTCGCCGGGCCGAGCTGAGATCATTCGGGCATGACCGACCGCTCCTTCTACACAGACCGCACCAAGGGTCCGACACCCCGCCTAAGTGAACACATCCCCGAGGCGGCGTGGCTGGCGATTGCCGCGCTTGTCGAGAGCCGGATCGATGATAACTGGCTCGCGAAGGAATTCCCTGATCTTTGTATCGACGGCAACGGCATCTCGGGCACCAACCATCGCCGCCTTTCCGGTACTCTAAATGCGCTTATACCTGAACTGGGCTGGCCGCTGCACCAAAATAGCGTGCCAGACACGGAAACCGTGCTGGACCTGCTCGACTTCGTCGGGCAGCGTGTTGCGCTACCTGTCGAGGAGAGCTGGCACTCGTATTTCCGGCACCATGAGCTGAGCTTCGACGTGCGGAAGGGGCAGGACGATTTCCGGGCGGACGTCGAGCAGATCTTCGCACGGATGGGCATCGCCTACCAGATCAACCAAGACATGATCGTCTGCCGTCTCGGGCCGCCCGAGGCTCGCGAGGCGATCGCCGATCTCGACCCTGATTCTGGAGACGCGACGCTCGACGATCTCATCCGTGATGCCCGACGACGCTTCCTGTCTCGTCAGCCCCAAGAGGCGAGCGTCGCCCTAGAGAAACTCTGGGACGGGTTCGAACGATTGAAGACGCTCGAGCCTGGCCGCGACAAGAAGGCTTGTACCGAGGCACTACTGGATCGGGCTGGGGCCGGCGCCTGGCGCGAGGCGCTCGACAGAGAGACGAGGGAGCTCACCAATATAGGAAACAACATGCAGATCCGGCATTTCGAGACCACGAAGGAGCGCATTCCTGACGACGCAGTCGATTATCTGTTCACGAGACTTGCGGCGCTCATGCTCTACCTGCTGCGGGCCACTGATCGACTCGCCTAACCAGTGGCGGATCAACGGAAGCCGTCGACCACCAACAGCGACGCTGAGGCCCCCGAGCTCGACAGCAGAGTCGTAAGACGGCACCCCAGCAGCTCTGCTGTCGAGCTCGGGGCACTGAGAGCTGTTCGAGATTTAGGCGGGTTGGGGGGCGGGACGGCGGACGCCAGCCGCAAGATCTGTTGCTAGGGCGCGGACTCCGGGCTCGCCGTCGGCTGCGGCGGCGGTGACGAAGGCCGCGCCGACGATAACAGCGTCGGCGAACGCGGCCACCTCGGCGGCCTGTGCGCCGTCGCGTATCCCGAGGCCGACGCCTACCTGCAGTCCTGGTGCGTGCTTCCGCGCCCGAGCGACCAACTCGGAGGCGGCGCTGCTCACCGTGTCCCGGGCACCGGTGACACCCATGACGGAACTGGCGTAGAGGAAGCCGCGGGTCGCCGCGGCGGTCACCGCCAGGCGCTGGTCGGTGGACGAGGGGGCCACCAGGAAGATCCGGTCCAGGTCGTGCTCCTGCGCAGCGGCCAGCCAGTCCTGCGCCTCGTCGGGAATCAGATCGGGAGTGATCACGCCGAGCCCACCAGCCGCGGCGAGATCCCGGGCGAAGGCGTCCACGCCGTAGTGGTGCACGGGGTTCCAGTAGGTCATCACTACTGCTCGCCCACCACCGGCGGCGATCGACTCCACCACCGAGAGCACATCGTGCAACCGCACCCCGCCGCGCAGGGCGGCGTCCGCGGCGGCCTGGATGGTCGGCCCGTCCAGCACCGGGTCGGAGTAGGGCACTCCCACCTCGACCAGGTCACAGCCACCGTCGAGCATGGCGTGCAGCAACGCCAGCGAACCGTCCACCGTCGGGTAGCCAGCGGGCAGGTAGCCGATCAGCGCGGCCCGGTGCTGCGCACCGCAGGCCTCGAACAGCGGCGCGAGCCGGGCGGTCACGGCTGTTCCTCCAGCAGGTTGAACCAGGTCACCGCGGTGTCCACGTCCTTGTCACCCCGGCCGGACAGGTTCACCAACAACAAGGCCCCCTCGCCGAGTTCTGCGCCCAACGTCAGAGCACCGGCCACCGCGTGCGCCGACTCGATCGCCGGGATGATCCCCTCGGTGCGGGACAGCAGCCCGAAGGCGTCCATCGCCTGCGCATCGGTGATCGGCCGGTACTCGGCCCGCCCAGTATCCTTGAGCCAGGAATGCTCGGGCCCCACCCCGGGGTAGTCCAGCCCAGCTGAGATCGAATGCGCCTCCACGGTCTGCCCATCGGAGTCCTGCAGCAGGTAGGACAACGCGCCGTGCAGCATCCCGGGCTCACCGGCGGACAGCGCCGCGGCGTGCCGGCCGGTGTCCACCCCGTCGCCGGCCGCTTCGAAGCCGACCAGGCGCACCCCCGGGTCGTCGAGGAACGGGTGGAAGATGCCGATCGCGTTGGAGCCGCCCCCGACGCACGCGGCCACCGCATCGGGCAACCGGCCGTAGCGGGCGAGCATCTGCTCACGGGCCTCCAACCCGATGACGCGGTGGAAGTCGCGCACCATCACCGGGAAGGGGTGCGGCCCGGCGACGGTGCCGAGAATGTAGTGCGTGGTGTCGACATTCGTCACCCAGTCCCGCAGTGCCTCGTTGATCGAGTCCTTGAGGGTGCGGGATCCGGTCGTCACCGGGATCACCTCGGCACCGAGCAGCCGCATCCGGGCGACGTTGAGCGCTTGGCGCTGGGTGTCCACCTCACCCATGTAGACCACGCACTCCAGCCCGAGCAGCGCGCACGCGGTCGCGGTAGCGACGCCGTGCTGGCCCGCCCCGGTCTCCGCGATCACCCGGGGTTTGCCCATCCGCTGGGTGAGCAACGCCTGACCCAGCACATTGTTGATCTTGTGGGATCCGGTGTGGTTGAGGTCCTCCCGCTTGAGCAGGATCAGCGCCCCGCCGGCATGCTCGGACAGCCTGGGCGCCTCGGTGATCGGGGAAGGTCGGCCGGCGTAGTCGGTGAGCAGGCTGTTCAGCCGGGCGGTGAACTCCGGATCCGATCGGGCTTCGGCATAGACGGCGGCGAGCTCGTCGAGGGCCGCGATGAGCGCTTCGGGCACGAACCGACCGCCGTACCGTCCGAAGTACCCGCGGGCGTCGGGCTGGGCGATGGTGGGTGCACCAGGCTGGATGCCGACCATGCCACTCACCGAGCCGGCTTGGGACACGAGGGGTGCGACCCCGCAGTGACCAGCTGGGTGACCGCAGCCTTGGGGTCTCCGCTGGTCACCAGGCCCTCACCGACGAGCACCGCGTCCGCACCCGCACCCGCGTAGGCCAGCAGCTCCGCAGGCCCGCGCACCCCGGACTCAGCGACCCGCAGCACGTCACCCGGCAGCCCCGGCGCGATCTTGCTGAAGACGTCCGGGTGCACGTCCAGGGTATGCAGGTCACGAGCGTTGACCCCGATCAGGGTCGCGCCGGCCTCCAGCGCGCGGTCGGCTTCCTCGGTGGTGTGCACCTCGACCAGCGCGGCCATCCCCAGTGACTCGACCCGGTCGAGCAGCGACTCCAGCGCGTTCTGCTCCAGCGCAGCGACGATCAGCAGCACCACGTCCGCTCCGTGCGCCCGTGCTTCATGCACCTGGTAGGGGCTGACGATGAAGTCCTTGCGCAGCACCGGGAGATCCACAGCGGCGCGCACCGCGTCCAGGTCGGCCAGCGAGCCACCGAAGCACCGGCCCTCGGTCAGCACACTGATCATGCGGGCGCCGGCATCCGCGTAGTCGGTGGCGAGCGCGGCCGGATCCAGGATATCGGCCAGAGCCCCCCGGGACGGGCTGCGGCGCTTCACCTCCGCGATGACGCCGATCCCGGGGCCCCGCAGTGCGGTCAGGGCGTCCCGGGGAGCCGGCACCCAGGTGGCGCGCTGCTTGATCTCAGCGAACCCGACAGCGGCTTCACGATCAGCGAGGTCCGCTCTGACCCCTTCGAGGATCGCCTCCAAGACGCTCAAGCCTGTCCCCTTCCGCCCCTGCGCAGCCGGGTCTCGATGCTAGCTCCGGCCTGCGCGGCGCCCCGTCACCGGGGGTATCCCGACGCCGTAGGGTCCTCACCGGAGTCCATCCGCTCCCAGAACCGCCCGCTCGAGGGCAGGTCCCCGCGTGGTCGGGATGTCGGCGCCTGGTAACGGCGACCAAGCCTTGGCATCCGGTGTCCCCGCACCCCCAGCGTGACACCCGCCGCGGCGAGCAGTAAGGCCCCGTTCGCGGCCAGCGCCGGACCCGCGAACAGCACCGCCGCCCCGAGCGGGACGGACCGGGCGGGCAGTTCAGCCGCGGACATCGCGGCGCCGGGCAGCCATCGCCCCTCGGCTACCCGCGACACCGCCACGACCAGCGGCACCGCCGCGGCCAGCAGCACGGCACCGAGCAGCCATCGCGCCCATCCGGCGGTCGCCAGCGCCGCGGCCACCGCGGCGAGTGCCAGGGTCGCCAGCGGGCCCAGTACCGGCAGCACGGCGGATCCGTTGACCCGCACCTGGACGATCCCGCGCAGCGGCACCCGGACATCGAGCTGGGCCCACCCGAGCGTCGCGGCGCCGCCGAGCATCGCCGAGGCCACGACCAGCGCCGCGATGGTGGCCGCGAGCGCCCTGCGCGAGGGGGCGCGCTCAGGCACGCAGCGACCCGGCGGGCTCACCGGCGGCCAGCCGCAAGGTGCCCGCCGCGGCGATGGCGGCCAGCACCGCGCCGGCCTTGTTCAGGCACTCGGCATCCTCGGCCACCGGGTCGGAATCGGCGACGATGCCCGCGCCGGCCTGCACGTACGCCACCCCGTTGCGGACCATCGCGGTGCGGATGGCGATCGCGGTGTCGGCGTCCCCGGCGAAGTCGAGGTATCCGACCACTCCCCCGTACACCCCGCGCCGGGTGGGTTCAAGCTCCTCGATGAGCTCCATCGCCCTCGGTTTGGGCGCCCCGGACAGCGTCCCGGCGGGAAAGCACGCGGCCACCGCGTCGAACGCGGTATATCCCGGCGCCAGCTCTCCGGTGACGGTGGAGACCAGGTGCATGACGTGGCTGTAGCGCTCGACCCGGAAGAAGTCGGTGACGTGCACCGAGCCGGGCCGGCACACCCGGCCGACGTCGTTGCGGCCGAGGTCGACCAGCATGAGGTGCTCGGCGCGCTCCTTCTCGTCGACCATCAGGTCCTTCTCCAGCCGGCAGTCCTCATCAGGGTCGGCGCCGCGGCGGCGGGTGCCGGCGATCGGGTGCATGGTGACCTTGCCATCCCGGACGGTCACCAAGGCCTCGGGGCTGCAGCCGACGACGCTGAACTCCTCCAGCATGAGCAAGTACATGTACGGGCTGGGGTTGGTGGTGCGCAGTACTCGGTAGATGTCCAGCGGGTCGGCGTCGGTGACCATCTCAAAACGCTGGGAGACCACCACCTGGAAGGCCTCGCCGGCGCGGATCGCCTCCTTGGCCGCCTCGACAGCGGCGTGGTACTGCTCGGGGCTGCGGCGGCGCAGGAACTCTGGTGCCAGCCGGCTGAACACGGCCGCGCTGGCCGGTGCCGGCGTGCACAGCTTCGCGACCATCGCGTCCAACCGGGCTATCGCGTCGTCGTAGGCCTCATCAACGCGGCGCGGGGAATCATCCCAGTTGATCGCGTTGGCGATCAACGTGACGGTGCCCTCGTGGTGGTCCAGCGCAGCGAGGTCGGTGGCCAGCAACATCACCAGCTCGGGTACCCGGAGGTCGTCGACCGCCAGCTCGGGCAGCCGCTCCAGGCGCCGGACCGAGTCGTAGCCGAGGTAGCCGACCATCCCGCCGGTGAGTGGAGGCAAGCCGGGCAGCGGCTCGGTGTGCAGCGCCGCGACGGTCTCCCGCAACGCCTCCAGCGGGGTGCCCTCCCACGGCTCCTCCACCCCGGGAAGCCCCACCGGCGGCGTCCCGCGCCAGACCGTCCGACCACCGGACTCGGTGAGTGTGGCGGCGCTGTGCACCACCACGAAGGACCAGCGTGACCAGGACGAACCGTTCTCCGCGGACTCGTAGAGGAAGGTTCCAGGCTGGCCTTGGGCAAGCTTGCGGTACACCCCCAGCGGGGTCTCGCCATCGGCGAGCAACGTCCGGGTCACCGGGATCACCCGGCGATCAGTCGCCAGGGCGCGAAAACGCTCCCGGTTCGGCTGCAGCTGCCCACTGTCGGTATCGGCGATGCTGGCCATAGTAACCATTGTGCCCGCCGTTGACTCCAGAATGTGTTCGGGCATATCTTTTCATCTACTGTTGAAAAGGGGAGCTGGGGATGATGGCGGACGAGCGAGGTTCCCGGGGCCGTCCCCGGGGGCGCCGTCCCGCCGGGGAGAACACTCGAGCGGACCTGCTCGACGCCGCTAGGGTGGAGTTCACCGAGCGCGGCTTCGATGGCGCCACCGTACGAGCGATCGCCCAGCGGGCTGACGTGGACCCCGCGATGGTCAACCACTGGTTCGGCGGCAAAGACGGGCTCTTCGTCGCCGCCATGGAGATACCCGTCGACCCCGAGAAGATCGTCCACAGAATTCTCGACGGTGATCCTCAGCGGTTCGCCGAGCGGATCCTGCGCACCTTCCTCGCCGCCTGGGACGCCGATGGCGGTGGGGCGCTGGCCGCTCTGATTCGCAGCGTGGCCAGTCACGAGCAAGCCGCCCGGATGATGCGCGAGTTCGTCGTCCGGGTGATCTTCGGTCGGATCGTCTCCTCGGTGGCGCCCGACCAGCTCGAGCTGCGCGCATCGCTGTGCGGTACCCAGATCGCAGGGCTCGCCATGATGCGCTACGTGATCCACCTGGAGCCGCTGGCCTCCGCCGACCACGACACCGTGGTCGCAGCGATCGCCCCGAACCTACAGCGGTACTTGACTGGCGTCTTGTGAGTGGCGATGCGAGCTATGACTCGCATCGCCACTCACGGGTACTGACCTGCTGAAACAGGTCGGTGTCCCGGTGTGGCAGGCAGGGCCTACCTGGTCGACGATGAGCAGCAGGACGTCGCCGTCGCAGTCCAGGCGAATCTCGCGCACGTGCTGGGTGTGCCCGGAGGTCTCGCCCTTGACCCAGTAGGCCTGCCTGCTGCGGGACCAGTAGGTGGCCCGCCCGGTGCTCAGCGTGCGGCGCAACGCCTCGTCGTCCATCCAGGCCACCATCAGTACCTCGCCAGTGCCGTGCCGCTGCACCACGGCGCACACCAGCCCGTCGGCGTCGCGTTTCAGCTGCTCGGCGATCGCCGGATCCAACCGGCTCACCGGACCGTCACCCCCGCGCGGCGCAGGCCGTCTTTGACCTCGCTGATGCGCAACTGGCCGAAGTGGAAGACGCTGGCGGCGAGCACCGCGTCAGCGCCGGCCGCCACCGCGGGCGGAAAATGCGCCACCTCGCCCGCGCCGCCGCTGGCGATCACCGGGACCGTGACGACCGCCCGCACGGCGGAGATCATCTCCAGGTCGAAGCCCGTCTTGGTGCCGTCGGCGTCCATCGAGTTGAGCAGGATCTCCCCCACGCCCAGCTCCTGGCCGCGAGCGGCCCAGGCCACCGCGTCGATCCCGGTGCCGCGCCGCCCACCGTGGGTGGTCACCTCGAAACCGGAGGGGGTTGGTGGCTCTCCAAGAGGCACCCGCCGGGCATCCACTGAGAGCACGATGCACTGCGCGCCGAAGCGGTGGCCAGCCTCGCGCAGCAGCTCGGGGCGGGCCACCGCGGCGGTGTTGATACTCACCTTGTCCGCACCGGCCCGCAGCAGGCGGTCCACATCGGACACCTCACGGATCCCGCCGCCGACGGTGAGCGGGATGAAGACGCACTCCGCCGTGCGGCGGACCACGTCATAGGTCGTCTCCCGGTCCGCTGAGGAAGCCGTGACGTCCAGGAAGGTCAGCTCGTCGGCGCCCTGTGCGTCATAGGCGGTAGCCAGCTCGACCGGATCGCCGGCATCGCGCAGCGCGGTGAAGTTCACCCCTTTGACCACCCGGCCGGCGTCGACGTCCAGGCACGGGATCACGCGCACGGCAACGGCCACTCATCCACCCTATGCGGCGGTCTAGCGGGCGGCGGCCAGGGCGGCGGGCAGGGTGAGCACCCCCGTGTAGAGCGCCTTGCCGATGATCGCGCCCTCCACACCGTCCGGGGCCAGCGCGGCCAGCGCGGCCACGTCGCCGGCCCCGGAGACTCCACCGGAGGCGATCACAGGAGCCTTCGTCCGGGCACAGACCGCGCGCAGCAGATCCAGGTTCGGACCGCGCAGCGTGCCGTCCTTGGTGACGTCGGTGACCACGTAGCGCGGGCAGCCGTCGGCGTCCAAGCGCTCGAGCACCTCCCAGAGATCGCCGCCGGAGGAGGTCCAGCCGCGCGCGGCGAGGATGTGCCGCCCGTCGATGATCCGCACGTCGAGCCCCACCGCGATCCGCTCACCATGCTCGGCGATCACCGCGCGGCACCAGCCCGGGTCCTCGATCGCTGCGGTGCCCAGGTTCACTCGGGTGCATCCGGTGGCCAGCGCGCGACTTAGGGACGCGTCGTCCCGGATACCTCCGGAGAGCTCCACCGCGATGTCCAGCCTGCCGACGACCTCGGCCAGCAGCTCGGCGTTGCAGCCCCGACCGAACGCCGCGTCCAGGTCGACCAGGTGGATCCACTCGGCACCGTCGGCCTGCCAGGCCAGCGCGGACTCCACCGGATCGCCGTACCACGTCTCGGTGCCGGCCTCGCCCTGAGTGAGACGGACGGTCCGGCCACCGGCGACGTCCACCGCGGGCAGCAGCACGAAACTCACCGGCTCACCCTATGCCAGCCTCGCTGGTCCGTGCAGGAACGGTCACTCGCAGTGTGACAAGTGGCTACGGAACACACCAGTCACCGTGCGAGATTCAGCCGGCAACCCCTCCAACCAGCCGATCTTCTGGCGCAGATGCCTGTTCGGCCACGCGTCCTCCGACGTACAGTTCCGGAGCAAGCCTCTTTTCCAGCCATCGAAACCCCGACTCCGGCCTCCACCACGACGCTTGGCGCGAAAGGACAACCAATCGTGATCGAAGGTTCAGCTAGTCAGCCCTGGTGGAAACGATCTGGTCGGGGGTTCAGCGAGAACTTCAGATGGCACGACGTACTGACTCTGCTGCTCGGCGGAGTGGTCGGGTTCGCAGGCAATGCGTTGCACAACCGTGACATATCTACGGGCGCATCCCTGTTGACGCTCGGAATCCTTACACTCTGCGCAGCAATCAGCATCAGCCGATTTCGAGTCGAGACCGAAGCCAAAACAATCGCCATAATCCAGGAATTCCATGAAGAATTTCAGGAGAAGCTCAGAAAAAAACCTGAACCAGGTGCACGCCACTGTCTCATTCATCCCCGAGGCGAGTGGGACCAGCGTAGCCGCGAACAGCAAGAGGGGCTATGATGCGGACACAGCGGCAGTACTCCGGGCACGGAAGCAGATTTTGATCGTCGGTGACTATTGCCCCCCTCCCGGAGAAGGCGCCGCGCTTGACAAGCTACCGGAGCACAGATCCGAGTTTCTCCAAGCTATCGAAGCGATGCTTGCCAAGCGACTCGAGGGAGACCCCGGCTCAGCGCCACTTCTGGAGTACCGCAGGTTCATACAGCGACCAATCAACGTCTACAACATGATAAAGGGTCGCGAAATGGCGGGAAATCCAGGAATCACACTCGAACCGGGCGACACGGTCGGGGACATTCAGGTATTCGAGCACTGCATGCGAGTCCTCGACATCGTGACGAGAGACGAGACCCGGGAGGGCGAACGCATTCGCGTCCAGATCAAGGTTATTCCATTCTTGCCCAACCGTCCCAGCGTACTACTCGTGGACGATCGCGACGTGCAATTTATAATCCCAACCCGTATCGACAGTCCGGGTGACAAATGCGCCCAGCAAGGCCTACTGGGCGCATTTGTCCTAGAGGACAAGGCCGGAGGATCCGAAGTCTGTTATCCATTCACGAAACTGTTCGATAAGATTAGCTCAATTCTCAGCCACGGTGATCAGAGTCAGAAACGGGAACCACAAACAGTCAGGCTGATCGACCGATTGCCTCTCGACACGACGAAAACAAGCACCAGCCCAGCGATATCCGCACTATGGCCATCACCGAGACCCCCGGACACGACCATTCGATTTATCCTGATTTTTAGCGCCGCGACGGGACTTCGCCGTTTCGGCGGGCTCACCGCGGCGCAATCGTAGCTTGATCGTTGAAAGTGAGGTGTGGCCGTGCATTTCTGCACGGCCACACCTCACTTTCAACGATCACCAGTAGGCGCCAAGAGGGCAAAACGGATGATGCAGTCGAAATTCCATTGCGGTATCAGGTGCTCCGTGGCCACCGACACGACCACGGCAATGGCGCCACCCCCGCACCCAGCAGTCACCGGCATGCCTTGTCTGCGGGTCAGCTACAGCGTCTCGAGCCAGTTGCGCAGCAGGTGCGCACCGGCGTCGCCGGATTTCTCGGGGTGGAACTGGGTCGCCCACAGTGGTCCGTTCTCCACTGCGGCGACGAACGGCTCGCCGTGCTCGGCCCAGGTCACCAGCGGCGGCGCCAGCGGCTCTGCGGACTCCAGTTCCCAGCGGCGGGCGGCGTAGGAATGCACGAAGTAGAAGCGGGCGTGCGCGTCGAGGCCGGCGAACAGCCGCGAACCCACCGGTGGCGCGACGGTGTTCCACCCCATGTGTGGTAGCACGTCGGCCTTGAGCTGCTCCACGGTCCCGGGCCACTCACCGCATCCGTCGGTCCGCACCCCGTGCTCGACGCCGCGGCTGAACAGCACCTGCATCCCGACGCAGATCGCCAACACCGGGCGGCCACCGGCCAGCCGGCGACCAATGATCCGATCACCGCGCACCGCGCGCAGCCCGGCCATGCAGGCGGCGAAGGCCCCTACTCCCGGCACCACCAGCCCGTCGGCGTTCAGCGCGGCGTCGACGTCGGCCGTCACCGTTACCCTCGCGCCGGTCCGCCGCAGCGCCCGCTCGGCGGACCGCAGATTCCCCGACCCATAATCCAGCACGACGACGCATGTCACCCCGCCAGCTTCGCACGACCAACGCGGTAGTGTGAGCGGCAGTGGAGCACTACCGACAGTCACTGACACTGGATGAGTGGCTGGGCCAGGTCGACGCGGAACTCGGGCCGCCCTCGGCCGAGACCGTCGCCCGAGTGGACGCCCAGCTCGGGGTTAATGTGCCACCGCAGGCAAGCTCGCATGACTCGGGGCAGACTGCGGTCAACGGCTGGCCTATCGTGATCCTACCGGGACGTTAGCCCAGGCGTGGCGCGGAGACGCGCGGCACTCGCTTCCTCGGCGTCCGACGCGACCGTCCCATACTCCACCCGTTAGACGGAGCTGTGGCGCGAGCGGCTGGTGAGCTATGCGGTCGAACCGGTGTGGCCGACGTCATCGACGCCAGCGTGGTGCTCTGCGCCCGACGCCACGGGCATCACGTGGTGACCACGGATCCCCATGATCTCACACGCTTGGACGGGGCCCTCCCTATCCTCATCGTCTGACCGAGGTCAGGTGCGGTGCTTATCCCGCAGCATGCGGGAAGGCACGCAGTCGTTACGCTGCGCGCGATGTCGATGCGCCGTGTTGCCGTGATCGCTGTACTCGCGATGCTCGCGCTGGCTGTTCCGCTCTTCGCGGTCGCGGCGCCCGCGCCGTCGCCCCCAGCCACACAGTCGGCCTACCGGGTAGCGGGGGTGGGCAACCCGACCGTGCGCTCTATGGTGGTGCGCCAAGGCGTGGACGTGCTCGGCGGCGGTCGCGATTATCTGGAGGTCCGGGCCACGCCCGCGCAGGCGGACCGGTTGCGCGCCAGCGGGTTGCGGCTGCTCCCCCTGCTGACGGCGGTCCCAGTGCCGGGGATAGTGGCGCCCGGAGAGTTCCCGATCGGGTACGGGAGTTATCACACCTACCGCACACTCACCGCTGAGCTGGACTCGCTGGCCGCTGCGCACCCCAACCAGGTCGCGGTGTCCAACTACGGCCGGTCGGCACAGGACCGCCCACTGCCGCTGGTGAAGATCAGCGACAATGTGCGCGCCGACTCCCGCAAACCCGAGGTGCTGTTCACCTGCGCGCAGCATGCCCGTGAGCACCTCACCGTCGAGATGTGTCTGCACATCGTGCGACGGCTGGCGCAGGGCTACGGCACCGATCCGGCCATCACCCAGCTGGTGAAATCGAGGGAGATCTGGGTGATGCCGATGGCCAACCCGGACGGCGCCGAGTACGACATCTCCACCGGGCTGTTCGCGATGTGGCGCAAGAACCGCCAGCCGACCCCGGAGAACACCGCGATCGGCACCGACCTCAACCGGAACTGGGGCGATGAGTGGGCCTGCTGCGGTGGGTCGAGCTCGAATCCCGCCAACGACACCTACCGCGGCACCGCCCCGTTCTCCGCGCCCGAGACCGCGCAACTCCGGGACTGGGTGAACAGCCGGGTGGTCCGGGGTGTACAGCGGATCACCGCGCATATCGACTTCCATAGTTTCTCCGAACTGGTGCTCTGGCCCTACGGTTTCACCACCAGTGACACCGGCCCCGGCCTGGACAGCTCCAACGCGGCGACCTTCCGCAAGCTCGGCGAGCAGATGGCCGCCACCAACGGCTACACCCCGGAGCAGTCCAGCCACCTTTACGTCAACGACGGCTCGATCGGCGACTGGATGTGGTCGCGGCACCACATCTGGTCCTACACCATGGAGATGTACCCGACCAGTCTGACGCAAGGCGGCTTTTACCCACCGGCGAACGTGATCGACCGCGAGACCACCCGCAACGACGCGGCGGTGGACCTGCTGCTGAACTACGCCGACTGCGTCCCCCGGATCATCGGCGCGCACTGCGCTGGGCACTAACGGCTGGGCACTAACGCTCAGCTCAGAGTGGGTGCAGTGCCAGTGTGGCGCCAAGGCTGGTCGCTAGGCGGGCGAGGTCATCAGGATCGCTGGTGACCACCGGTGCACCGAGTTGTGTGGCGATGACCACCACGAGCGCATCCACTACGTCGGAAGTGCCCGCCGCTGCGCAGGCTCGCCCGGCGGCCCGACGGCGATCTCGTCATTCGGCACGATGCGACAGCCCCGCAACAGTCGCGACAGGGTGTGCTGCGATCCCCCACGCCACGCCTGTGCCAGCACGACCACTGGCACAATCCCGGCGGCATTGGCCCGGTCGTGCAGTCTCCAGATCAGCGGCTGCCGACGTTCAGCCGCCACCAGGGCACCGGTGTCGTAGAGCAGTTCGGGCATCAGCCGGCAGTCCGGTGCGCACCGACGCCGGCATCGGCGAGCACCCGGGCCACCCAGACGTCCTGATTCTCGGTCACGGTGATCGGACCGTTCTCGGTGACGAACTCTTCCAGCGCAGCCCGGCCGTCCGCGAGGATGGCTTACTCTACCGCTACCTTGGCTGCGGCGTGCGCCAGCCACGCTAAGACAGACAAGCCGCTGGCAGCGGCGGCGATCCGCACCGTGCGGTCGAGCTCCTCGGGGAGCGAGATGGTGAACTTCCGCACGGTCATACCAGCACCATACCGCACAGAGAGTCGCGGGAAGGCGAGGAGAAAGGGTAGGCAATGCCCCACGACATGGCACGTGAGCTGGTCACACGGGCTCCCAGCTATGAGTTCCGGTCGGCCGGGAAGCGCCGCTCAGATAGCTCGACAGTGGTGCCTCCTCGTAATTATAATCGCGCTTAGAAATCAGGTCCGTTGAGGTCATGGTGGTATAGTTGACGGCTGGCCATAGATCAGTTGTCAGCTTGGTGTACTCATTTAACGGAACCCCGGTCGCCAGGGCGATCGCCGTACCCTCCAAGAAACCAGAAATCGCACCGCAATAGAATGTCAGCGCCGAGCAATCGTAGCCGTTGGCGAGCGAGATCTCTGCTCCTACCCACACTTGTCGGCCACCCCAAGCATGCCGCAGTGGATCAGTCACTACGAAAGCGCCCTCGGGACCGGAGTACAGGACGATCGACTCGTCTGAACCGATCGACTTCGGATAGGCCAGGATCGCAGCCTCTACGAGAACGGCACCACGTTCGGAGAACCAGGAATCGAAGGAACTGGCATCTTCTGGGGTGCCGCTTGAGGTCTGCACCACGATACGCCCGGCTAGGTTTTCACCCGCTGTCGCCAGCACCCGGCGACTGACCTCGTAGTTCAACAGATTCACTACGACTAGAGGGCTTGCGGCGACCGCTTCATCCACACCGTCCACCGCGCGCACACGCTCCCCGATCAGCGCCCGGGCGCGCTCAGCACTTCGGTTCCATACAACGACCGTCTGGCCCGTTTCCGCGAGAGCGCGCACTAGAGCAGCCCCCATGACACCCGTACCAAGAACCGAAATGTCCGCCATGCTCTCCCCCTTGCCATGCTCTCCCGACCGCTACGCTGGGTCAAGCGAGGACATTAGGCCAGGCACCCTGTTTATAATGATGGCACAATTTCTGTCATGGTGTACTTGATGCAGGTTCCCTGAGCAAATGAGCCGCTATCCCCCGACGCCTGCCGCGTCCATTCGAGCATCATCACCGATATCTTGGCCGGCTATCCTCCTCGTCGTTCGCCGTACCGACTGGTAGACATCCAGTCAATGAGATTCACTCCAATGAGATTCACTCCAACGCCACGCCGAGCTGGAGGTCAGCCGGAACACGACAGCCTCGGTCGACCGTCCTCGCTGTTAGGGCGGTTACTCGTTACTGAGCACGCACTCACGCCAAGTCCAGGCCGAGGTCCAATGCCGGGGCGGAGTGGGTGAGGCTGCCCACCGAGAGGTAGCGCACCCCGGTGTCGGCGTAGGCCCGCGCGCGATCCAGCGTCAGGCCACCGGAGGCCTCCAGCTCGGTACCCGAGCCGGCGGCGCGGCGGACCGCCTCGGCGCACTGCGGCACGGTCATGTTGTCCAGCAGCACCAGCGGCACTCCGGCGGCCAGTGCTTCGTCCAGCTCCGTCAGCGTGCCGACCTCCACCTCGCAGGGTAGCTGCGGAGCCCAAGCCCGGACGGCCGCGATGGCCGCGGTCACCGAACCAGCGGCGATCACGTGGTTGTCCTTGATCAGCACCGCGTCCCCGAGCCCCATCCGGTGGTTGACCCCACCGCCACAGCGCACCGCGTACTTCTGCAGCGCGCGCAGCCCGGGGAGGGTCTTGCGGGAGTCCCGGATAGATGCGCCGGTGCCGGCTACCGCATCCACCCAGGCAGCGGTGGCAGTAGCGACACCAGAGAGGTGAGACAGCAGGTTGAGCGCGGTGCGCTCGGCGGTGAGCAGGCCGGCCACCGGGGCGCGCACGGCGAGCGCGACATCCCCGGCGGCGAGCCGGTCGCCGTCGCGGCGCCGGGTGGTGATCTCGTATCCGTCCGTTCCGAGCACCGCGTCGAGCACAGCCAGAAATACCGGCAGTCCGGCTAACGTGCCTGGTCCGCGTGGCGAGACAGTCGCCGCCGCGACGGCTCCGGCGGGCACGCAGGCCGCGGTGGTGGCGTCCGGACCGTAGCGCAGGTCCTCCTCCAACGCGGCGCTGATGACCCGGTGCACCTCGCCGACGTCGAGTCCCCGAAGCTCGCCGCTCACGCCACCCCTCCCACCAGCATCGGCTGGGCGAGCATCGGGGCACCGTCGCCGTCGAGCACCACGGCGATGCTGCGCCGCCAGCTCGCCGCAGCGTGCGGGTGGTCGGTGCGCAGGTGGCAGCCACGGCTTTCGGTGCGCGCGCTCGCGGCGGTGAGTACGGCGGCCGCGGCCAGGGTGAGCCCGGCGTCCTCGGCGTCGCGCGGGGTCCGCAGTCGCCGCCACGTGGTGGCCCGCGCGACCGCTGAGGCGGCGGCCAGCCCGGCGGCGTCGCGCCCGATGCCGGCGTGCGCACTCATCGCGTGCTGCACCGCGTCACGATCCGCCACCGGGTGCACCTCGCGGGGTGGCAGGGGCGGGCCGGGGCGCGGGGACACCGCGAGATCAGCCACCACCGCCGCGACGGCCCGAGCCCCCACCACCAGCCCCTCCAGCAGGCTGTTGGAGGCCAGCCGGTTCGCGCCGTGCAGACCGGTCCGGGCCAGCTCCCCAGCGGCGTAGAGCCCGGGCACCGTGCTTCGACCGCTGGTGTCGGTGACCACGCCGCCACAGTGGTAATGCGCGGCCGGGACCACCGGAATCGGCACGCGAGCTGGATCCACGCCGAGGGCCGTGCAGGCCGCGTGCACCGTCGGGAAGCGACGGCGGAACGCCGCGCCGCGCAGGTGGGTGGCGTCCAGCAGCACGTGGTCGGTACCCGTCTGGGCCATCCGGCGGGTGATCGCGGCGGCCACGACGTCCCTCGGCGCGAGAGCACCGAGCGGATGCACGCCGGTCATCACCGGGGAACCGGTGGTGTCCAACAGCACCGCGCCCTCACCCCGGATCGCCTCGGTGACCAGCGGCTGGCGGCCTCGCGAGCCCGCTCCGGCGTGCAGCACCGTCGGATGGAACTGGACGAACTCCAGGTCAGCGGTCATCGCCCCGGCCCGCAGCGCGAGTGCGAGCCCGTCGCCGGTAGCGCCCTCGGTATTGGTGCTGACGGCGTAGAGCTGGCCGAGGCCTCCGGTGGCGAGCAGCACAGCCCGAGCGCGCAGCACACCCGCGTCACCACCGTCGGCGAGCAGCGCGAGCCCGGCCACTCGGCCGGTGCCGTCGCGCAACACGTCGGTGACCGACTGCCCCTCCAGCAACGGCAACCGCCCGCCACGGGCTGCGCCCACCAGGGCCCGCTCGATCTCGGCTCCCGTGGCGTCACCGCCGGCGTGAATCACCCGGAAGGCCCGATGCCCGCCCTCCCGGGTGCGCTCCAAGCCCCCACCACTACCGTCGAAGACGGCGCCGCGGGCCCGCAGCGCGCTGACGGCGGCCGGGCCGGCGGCCAGGATCTCCCGGACGGCGAGCTCATCGCACAGCCCGGCGCCGGCCGACAGTGTGTCCGCCACGTGCGCGTCCACGCTGTCACCGGACAGCGACGAATGGTGATCAGGCAGCACCACCGCGACACCGCCCTGCGCCCACCGGGTGTTGCAGTCCCCCACCGTGGTCTTGGTCACGGCCACCACCCGCAGGCCGAGCTCGGCGGCGTGTAAGGCGGCGGTCAGCCCGGCCACACCGGTGCCGACCACCGCGAGGTCCACGGTGAGCTGCCGGCTCGTCATTCCTCGCCGCCCGGCCGACCGATCGCGATCATGCGCTGTACCGCGCCCCGGGCCCGCCGCGCGACCTCGGCCGGAACGGTCACCTCGTCGACACCCTCGCGCAGTGCGCGCAGCAGCGCTGCTGGATTGATCATCTTCATGTACCGGCAGGATGCCCGGTCGTTCACCGCGCGGAACTCGACCCCGGGAGCGGCACGGCGCAGCTGGTGCAGCATGCCGATCTCGGTGGCCACCAGCACTTCACGGGCCCCGGTCGTTCGGGCGGCGTCGAGCATGCCGCCGGTGGACAGGATCCGCACCCGCCCGGCGGACACCGCACCCTCGCCGGCCAGGTACAGGGCACTGGTCGCGCAGCCACATTCCGGGTGGATGTAGAGCTCGGCCTCCGGCGCGGCGGCGACCTTCGCGGCCAGCTGGGAGCCGTTGATCCCGGCGTGCACGTGGCACTCCCCCGCCCAGATGTGCAGGTTGCTCCGGCCGGTGACCCGCCGCACGTGCGCGCCGAGGAACTGGTCGGGCAGGAACAGCACCTCCCGCTCCGCCGGGACAGAATTGACCACCTCGACAGCGTTGGACGAGGTACAGCAGATGTCGGTTTCGGCCTTCACCTCGGCGGTGGTGTTCACGTAGGACACCACCGCGGCTCCCGGGTGCTCGGCCTTCCAGGCCCGCAGTTGCTCGGCGTCGATGGAGTCGGCCAGCGAGCAGCCCGCCCGCGCGTCCGGGATGAGCACCGTCTTGTCCGGCGCGAGGATCTTCGCGGTCTCGGCCATGAAGTGCACGCCGCAGAAGACGATGGTGCGCGCCGCGCAGTCGGCGGCGATGCGCGACAGCGCCAGCGAGTCCCCGACGTGGTCGGCGATGTCCTGAATCTCGGGTACCTGGTAGTTGTGCGCGAGCAGCACCGCGTCGCGCCGTCGGGCGAGTTCGCGCACCTCCTGGCGCCACGCTGGGTCCAGCTCCGGCCCTGGGTGGCCGGCATAGGTCCACTCCGACATATCGGTAGCGGCCATCTCGCCTCCTTGACACCAACCCGCGCTGGTGTCCGTCCTAGTTTTCGCCTTATAGTCGAAAACGTGAATGATAACAGCGTTGGCCTCGCGGTGCACGAAGTTCTCGCCGCGGTCCTGCAGGTCCGGGACGGACAGCTGCGGGTGCTGTTGTGGCAGCGCGGCATCGAGCCCGAGGTCGGGCGCTGGGCACTGCCGGGTGGCCACCTGCGCCATCACGAGGACGTGCAGACCTCGGTGCTGCGCCAGCTCGCCGAGAAGGTGGACGTCCGCGAGGTGGCGCACGTGGAGCAGCTGGAGGTGTTCAGCGCGCCGGACCGGATGCCGCACCGGCGCACCGTGGCCACCGCGTTCCTCGGACTGGTGCCCTGCGTGTCCGATCCCACGCTGCCCGAGGACACGGCATGGCACCCGGTGACCGATGCCCTGCGGGGCGCACCGTACACCGCCTTCGACCACGGCCTGATCGTGCGCCGCGCCCGGGACCGGCTGCGCGCCAAACTCTCCTACACCAATCTCGGGTTCGCGCTGGCGGCACCGGAGTTCACCGTCTCGGCGTTGCGGGAGCTCTACTCCGCCGCGCTGGGCCACCGGGTGTCGGCGACCAACCTGCAGCGAGTGCTGGCCCGGCGCGGGGTGCTGATCCCCACCGGCGGCACCGCCGCGCCCGGACCGTCCGGCGGCCGGCCCGGGGCGCTGTACCGCTTCGCGGAGCGCGGCATGCGCGTCACCGACCCGTTCGCCGTGCTGCGACCACCAGAACCCCGGCCTGATGCAGACAAGCCAGCTCATGCTGCGGATCCGCCCGTCGCGCCGTAACGTGGACGAGTGGCTGAGACCGTCCCGCTGTTCCCGCTGGGCCTTGTGCTGCTTCCGGGGGCATCGCTACCGCTGCACATCTTCGAACCCCGTTACCGCCAGTTGACCGTCGATCTGGTGACCGGTGCCGTACCCGGGCGCAGTTTCGGGGTGATCGCGGTCAAACAGGGCCAGGACTGCGCGCAGGAGACCCACGACATCGGATGCACCGCGGTGCTCCAGGAGGCCCGCCGGCTTCCCGACGGCCGCTTCGACATCGTCAGCCGCGGCGAGAAGCGATTCCGGCTGCTCGATATCGACGACAGCTCGGCGCCCTACCTGGTCGGCAGGGTCGAGTGGGTGCCTGATGACGACCCCCCAGCGGGGCAGTCGATGCTCGTGCCGACGCTGGCCCGCGCGGCTCGGGAAGCGCACCGGCAGTACTGCTGGGCGGCGTGGCAGCACGGTGACTGGGAGGAACCCAAGGAGGACGTCGACATCGCGGCGTTGGCGCACCTGCTCGCCTCGGACTGCCTGCTGACCCTGGAGGACCGGCAGGCGGTACTCGAGCAACGCGACCCGGTGGATCGGTTGCGCCTGGTGCGCACCCTGCTGGTACGGGAGGCGGCGTTCCTGCGGACGCTGCGCGCGGTGCCGGTACCGCTGGACCAGTTCGCCGAGAAGGTCACCCGCAACTGAGGTCGTCGTGGGCGTTCCAGGCGGTCGTGATGCAGTAGGTGACCGCGACGCCGAAGGGCTGGGTAACGATCACCCAAGCGGACTCCAGCACCGGGGGGCGTGGGAACGGCGCGCCGGTGCTCGCCAGGTCGGGATAGCGGACGGCGGCCAGCCACAGCCCGGTACGCATCGCGAGCCACCCCGCGACCAGCGAGCCGGCCACCGCGGCGAGCAACACCAGGGGGCCACGGCGGCGCCGAAGCAGCCACAGCGCCGCGCCCGTGAGCACGCCGAGGGCCAGCCCGAGCAGCACGAAGGTCGCCATGTCGTCGAAGCGGTGCTCATCCTGCCCGACGAAGGGCAGCACCGCCCCCGTCGCGGCGGCGTGCGCGACGAACTCGGCCGGCGCGAGCCACGACCACAGCACCCCCAACGGCAGCCCCAACACAGCCACCACCCCCAACACCCCCACCGCGGGCCCCACATCACCCCGCACCACCGCCCCGCGCCGACGTGGTCCGCCCCGAACCTCCACCCCGGGTGGCGAACCGCATTCAGCGGGCTGAGCGGGGTTATCGAGCACCGGATAGCCCCGCTCAGCCCGCTGAACGGCATGTCGGCCTCATGGGGGATGAGTCTGCCGTATGGGGCGCGAGGGGTCAGTCGTCGGTGGCGTCCTGGATCCAGTCGACGATGTAACTCATCTTGGTGCTCACCAGGTCGGCCTGCTCGGGTGAGACCACGATGTACCTGCCCTGCGAGTCGGTGATCGTCACATCCGGCATCCGCAGGGCGACGGTGACCGGCCCCTTGTCACCGTGCGCCGGGATCTCCCAGGTCTTCTCGACCACGGTCTCGCTCATAATCTTGCGTTCGATGTCCACTCGGCTCATGCAGGAACCATCGAATGTTGCAGGTATTGCAAGGTATTCCACGATCGAGTGATTTTGGTGGCGCCGCGAACGGTGCATAGTGCACATCATGTCTGGTAACCCTCATACCTCGGTGCGGTCCCGTCAGGTCGCCGCCGAGCTGCGCTCGCTACGCGAACAGGCGGGACTGACCGGCGCCGAGGTGGCCAAGCGCATGGACATGTCACCCAGCAAGATCAGCCGGATCGAGACCGGCCACAGTGGCCTGCAGATCGAGGACGTCGCCGCGCTGCTGTGCCTCTACCAGGTGCCCGCGTCCGCCCGTGACGAGCTGCTCGACCTGGTGCGCCGCTCCGAGGAACGCGGCTGGTGGACCCGCCAACCCGGTCTGCCCCAACTGTGGCGCAGCCTGATCGACTTCGAAGCCAAGGCCACCCGCGTGCAGAACTACGAGACACTGTTCGTGCCCGGCCTGCTGCAGACCGCGGAGTACGCGCGGGCGATCATCCAGGGCGTCGCCCCCACCGTCTCCGAGGTTGAACTGGACAACCTGGTGGCCGCCCGGATGGCCCGCCAGGCGCTGCTGACTCGGGCCAGCGCTCCACAGTTCTTCGCGGTAGTCGATGAGGGTGCCCTGCGACGTCCGATCGGCGAGCCTGGGGTGATGAACCGGCAGCTACACCACCTGCTCGGCGCGGCCGCGCAACCACACGTGACTCTGCGGGTGGTGCCGCTGACGGCTGGGGCTTACGCCGGGATGTACGGGCCTTTCGTCATCCTAGAGTTCGCAGAGGAACCGGCGCTCGTCCATGTGGAGAACCACAGCACGGCCCTGTTCCTGGAGGAAGAGGCCGATCTGGCCGCTTACCGGCTGGCGCTGGGGAGTATTCTGCACGCAGCCCTTGCACCCGCTGCAACGGCGGAGCTGATCACCCAGATTGCCACCGAAATCAGCTGAGCGGTTGCGAAGGTCCGCACGAGCGCTGGAGAGGAGCCCGGGATGCCAGCGGTGGACCTCAGCGGCGCCTGCTGGCGCAAGAGCAGCCGCAGCGGCGCTGTGTCCAACTGCGTCGAGTTCGCCTTCGCCGGCCCGGTGGTCGCGCTGCGCGACTCCAAGAACCCGGCCGGCACCGCGCTCGCCGTCCCCCCACCCGCCTGGACCGCCTTCACCACCGCCCTAAGCACCGACACGCTCTCCTGAGCCAGGCCCGATCTCCTGACCGCGACCACACCTACTCGCTCTCAGTGCGCCGAGTTCGACAGTGGGGCTGTTGTGAACGCGATCGGCAGCTCTGTGGTCGAACTCGGCGACAGTAGAGCGTCACAAAACGCGGGACCTACGGGACACACCGGTGGGCCGAAGCGGCCAAGCCGGGAAGCCTCGTCACGGGGCTACGCCACGCCTGCCTCCCCCTCGAACAGTCGGTAGGCAGCTGCCTACCGACTGACACTGACAGGTGCCCTGCAGGTAGCCTTGCACCCCCCGCAATGATCGAGCTGATCACCTCGATCGCCGCTGGCCTGGAGCGACAGACCGCTCAGTGAGCTGAGTCGTGAGGAGAGCCGGAGAGGAGTGTCACCATGAGTGAACACGGCGGGTCCGGGGTGCCGCCATCGACGGGTGGGGCGGCCGAGAATCTCAACACGCTGCTCACCCCGCCGACGTCCGGGCCGGTGCCGATGCGGGACCTGGGCTCGATCCTGCTCGACCCCACCCAACACTTCCAGCTCGACCTGGACCAGGCTCCGCAAGCGATCGCCGCCTTCCGACATGCCGCAGACAAGATGCGAAACCTGATGGACGAGGCCCGCCGGCTGGGCAACGTTAAGCCGCCGGGCCTTGACGCGGTCAGCATCAATGCGGCGAAAGAGATCAGCCAGTGGGCGGTCAGCGAGGAACCGGGCTCGTTTCAATCGGCGATGGAGTCCGGCGCGATCCAGCTGGAGAACGTGGCCAACGCGCTGGAGCGCTCGCTGCGGACCTACCGACAGACCGACGAGAGCAACGCCGCCCAGCTGCGCTCCCGAGAACTGTGATGCGCTCGGTCCCGGCTGTTCTGACGTTGGCCGCCGCGCTGGCCGGCTGCTCAGCGGGTGGTGTACACCCGACCGGCGCGAACGCGGCGCCGGCATCGTCGGCTAGAGCACCGGCTGACCCGATCCCGCCGGTGCATGATCCCCGAGACCTAGCTGGCACCTCGCCCTGCACGCTGCTCACTCCGGCGCAGCTCACGGCCAACCGGGTCGACCAGCCCGGCCAGCCCGAAGACCTCCTCGGCGCCCCCGGTTGCGTGTGGGCTGACCAAGCTCACACCCGGGAGATAGCGATGTGGGCGGACATCGGGCCGGACGTGCTGCACAACAACTACGCCCAGCGGGGCGAGTACCCGGTCTTCGAGATCACCCAGGTGGCGGGGCACCCGGCGATCCGCACCAAGAACCTCGTGAACGGCACCAGCTGCCACTTCGTCGTCGCCGCCGCCGAGAAACAGACGCTGAACGTCCGATTCACGTCGCTGCGGCAGGGGCTGGAAGAACCGTGCGGGCCGGCGAGGGCGCTCGCGGAAGCCGTCATCGGCAACCTGCCACCGCGCACCGGCTGACAGGCTGGTCACGATTGGCAACACCTGGGCACGTGGCCCACCAGCTCGGGGAAAGCGCGCTGCACAGTGGGCTCACCGCCGCGGCCGGACACACGATTTCCATCTCGTTGTACCAGTTGTCGACCAGAGAAGCCGGGCAGACCACCACGTGATGGCGCTGTCCTTCGGCAGAGGTGGCATGCGAGATTGCGGCGAGCGCCTGGGTGGTTTTGCCAAGCCCCATGTCATCACCCAGCAACACACGACCGACGACAAGGGCGAACTTGGCTCCGAACACCCGGTAGGCGCGCAGCTTCCGGTCAATCAGTTGACAGTCCAGGCGGGCATCCTCGATCCGTCGCACCACGTCGTCGGACAGCGTAGTCGCCACCGCTCCGCGTATTCCGGCCTGATCCTCAGCACTGCCGTACTGGGCGACGAAGTCCTCCAGGACCGCCATCAGATCTGCACTAGAGTTCCGCCAGTCGGACACCGCCTCGGCATCCGACTGGGGAACCTGCGCGAGCCGTGCGACGTCGGATATCCCACGTTGGAGCTGGTCGATCGCGTTCGTGATCCGGCCGTCCGAAAAGCCCGCAGTCGCCGCCGTGTAATCTGCGCGCACAGCTTTACGCTTTGCGCGACCACTGAACAGTCAGTTCAGCCACCGAGTGGCCCGCGCAACGGTGCTGAGCAGCCCGACGAGTTGACGCAAGGCCTCCAGATGTGGCACACCAAGTAGCGCGCCCACCGTTGTGAACAACCGCAGCGCCCGGACAAGGTCGATGTCAGACGGAAGCCAGTTGCTTGGATCGGCAGAAGGACGAGAGCCGCTCGGCTGGATGCGCGCGATATCGGACACATACTGGAGTAGTTTCGTCGCCGAGGACTCGCCAATACCCCGAATTTGGAGTAAACCCGTCTGCTCGAGCCGAAGTACGTCAACCCCAGACAGCCCGGATTTGGACAACATCGCTCCCCGACAAGCGCGGTGGTCACGTTCCCACCGGGTAATGGTACGCGTCTCCTCCGCACCGCGATCCCCGTCGCCCTCGTCACCATAATGGACTAAAATCGAACACGTGTTTGATCCTACGGTCCGGTTTTAGCCATAGGCCCACGAAACGGCTACAGCCGAGGCACACCCAGCTGATCACAGATCGCTCGCGCCGTAGAAGCCGGCAGCTCCCGGTGCCTTGGAACCGCAGTGCGCCTGCCCGTCTCCTGATTGAGCCAGATTGCATGCTTCGCCCCTTGACGCGCCAGAGCACAACCGTGCGAGCGCAGATGCCGCTCAAGGCTCAACAAGGTGATCACAGCGCAACCCCTCCTCGGCGGTCTTGAGCCGTGAGCTTGGGTGCGCGCACGACGGAAGTATGCACCTCGGCGCTGGCCGTTCTATGGTGATGGCGTGAGCAGCGACATGGCGGTCTCGTACACTGTGATCTTCGAAGAGGTCGGTGGCGGCTGGGTCCAGGCTCGCCTGCACGAGCTGCCTGGCGTCATCACCGCAGCACCGTCCCGCGAGCAGGCGGCGGAGGACGTCGTCGATGCGCTGCGTGAATACCTGCTGTCACTGCGGGACGTCCCCGGGCCACGGAGCGAACCCGAGGATGGCGCTGACACCGTTCAACTGACGATCGCTCTGCGGGGCGATTGAGCACCGACCGCAACGCCCCACACCAGCCGCCCCGATACGACAGCTACGATCGCCGCCATGCCAGCTTCCGGTGATGACATCGAGACCCGCCTGGCCATCGTCGAACGCGACGTCGCCCAACTCCGCGAGCAGACCGCGCTCGCCAGCTCCGACGCCGCCGCCGCCCGCGTGCTGGCGGCCGGCGCCGACCACGACGTCTCCGAGGTCCGCGCCGAACTACGCGCCCACACCCAGGCCCTCAACGCCCTGCGAGAGACCCAGCTCGAACAGAGCCACGAGATGCGCGGGATGCGGGAGTGTTTCGCCGAACAGGGCCAGCGGATCGACGAGCAGGGCCGCGAGATGCGCGAGGGTTTCGCTACCCTGGCCACCGGCATGGCTCAGATCACCGCACTGCTCACGAACCTCGGCGAGCCGGAAGAACTCAAGTAAGCCAGTCAGCGGAACCGGGGTTCCTGCATCAGGGCCTCGCTCTCGAGCTTGTGCATCCGCTCGTCGTGGGCGATCTGGCGAAACACGTCCGCGAGTGAGGCGAAGTGGCCGAAGTCGTCATCGAACTCGGATTCGAATGATTCGCTCTCCCACTCGGGATGCTCGGCGACCATTGTCATGTATTCATGCTCCGCGTGGTCTTCGAAGTCGGCGTTGAGACGATACGACCAGCTCGGGCGCACCGCGAAGAGCAACCACGACAACTGATAGTAGAAGAATGCGATCGTCTGTGGTAACCAGAAGAACTTGATCCGTGGCTGGGGCAGTCCGGCCCTCGCGATCAGCTCTTCGATGATGAGCAGGTGGAACATCTCGTTGTCCTGCTGCGCGCGGGACGTGGCGACACGGTCGTGTATGCGCCGGGCCATGCCTGTGCGGGTATGGACGTGGGTGATGGCGATGAAGGCGATCTGCTCCCAGGCCTGATAAGGAACGCGCGCGACCAGCTCGAGGACCTTGAACTTGCTCAGCGTACGAGGCTTGCCGTACACCACGTCGAGCAGTGTGAACAGGATCCGCGCGGCGATTCCGTACCGTCGCCGAGGCCCCCCCAGGGTCTGGTCTTGGGCCCGTCGCAGCTCCTCGGGCGTGAGCCGGGGCAACCGCCCTGATGGGGCTGGGCTCGTGGTCTCCTCGTCAGCCATCGTGATCCCTCCCTGGCACTCAGGCTAACGGGTTGGTGGCGGCAGTGCCCGGTGAAGCTCATCAAGCGCCAGATCAACGGGCGGGGCCGACGGCCTCGATGTTGGCGATGGTGAAGTCCCGCTGGGCATTGTGAAGGTGGCACCAGGAGCCGAGCCATCTGCCGTAGAGCTGGTGCGGCCGGATCGCCCGGGTGCTGCGGTTACCGTTCTTGTCACGGTAGGTGATGAGCACGTCGGTCTGGTGGTCCACGGCGTCAGACAGCAGTTCCAGCTCAGCGTCGTCGAGGTGACGGTTGAGCTGCGCCAGCAGCTCGAAGGTGGCCGAGTCCGCGGCGGCCCCCATGGTCGCGCCCTGGGGATCGGCCGTGAGCCGGCGGGCCAGCTCGGTGGCGGACAGCTCGGACCGCGGTCGCGTGATGACCTCGCGCTCGGGTGCCGACGCCTGGTGGTCGGGACGGGCTTCGACGATCACCGTGCCCTGGGCGTCCTCGGCCATCGGAGACAAGCCGACCTCGCGCAGGCGTTTCAGTACTTCGTCGAGACCGGTCGGGCTGGACAGGACGGTAGGGGCGAGCCGGCTGAAGTGCAACTTGTGGAGAGATCGAGTGTGCAGGATCTCGGTGGTCAGGGCCTCGTCGGCGATGACGCAGGAGCGCATCCCCCGCACCCGGATCTGCCCGTGCCGGCGGGACACGTCGGTGATCAGATATTCGAGTGGTTGGGGAACCGGACGGGCCGAGATCGCGGCCAGCTCGGTGCGCAGGTCCGCCGCACTCCACCCGGCGTCGAGCGCGGCCCGGACACTGGCCGGGGTGAACCGCCAGGTTCTGGCGGCCCCATGGGCCTCGGCGACGGCCGAGGCGCTCAGCAGCCGCGCCACGGCCACGCTCGGCTGACCGGAGACCACCGCCGTGAGGTCCGACTGCAGGATCACGCTGCACGGGGTCTCGGGGAGCAGCGCGGCGCAGCGGCGGGCCAGCTCCGCCACCGCATCCTCCGGCGCGGACCCGGCCACGGCCAGCAGGTGCTCCCCGAGCTCCGACAGCCCGTCAGCGGCGATCACCCCGAGCAACTCGGCTTCGCGGACTCCGGCGGCCACCTTGACCGCGCGTTGCTCGGCGTCGTAGCCGTGCAACGGGCAGAACCAGTCGACCTCCTTGGTCGCCGCGCCCACCGAGGCCCCCGACCGAGCGGCCGACAGCAGCGCACGCCGCAGCAGCCCAGCGGCCGAGGCCAGTGGCAACGGCGGCGGATGTTCCTTGTCACTGTTGGTTTCCCGACGGGTCGGCGCGTGCTCGAGGTCGAACCACGCGTCGGCCAGGGCGGCCCACTGCCGGCCGGGTTCCCCGGCGCGCCACTGCGCATAGGCCTGCGTCGGGGCGTACCCGGCGTCGGCGTGGCCGAGCAGGCCGGCGGCGTAGGCCAGGTCGATCCACAACACCAGGACGTCTTCGGGGATCGACAGCCGCTTGGCCAGCCGGACCCGTTCCCGAGGCCCGACCCCACCCTTCTTCAGCGCCGCGATCGACGCCGCGCCCGCCTCGTCGAGCAGGGTCGTCACGCCCCGGAGTGCCTCCTGGGCGGCGGCCTGCGCGGCCCGGCGCACGGCAGCCTCGTCAGCACCGGCTGGGGGGATGTCCGGGCGCCCGGTGAGCGTGAGCTCGCGTTCGGCCAGCCAGGCGGCGACCGCCACCTCCCTGGGCAGTTCCGGCAGGTGGTTGACGGGCAGCACCAGCCCCGCCGCGATCAGCAGCTCGGTCGGATCACGATCACCGGCGCCGCGCGGCCGGCGGTAGCCGAACCCTGAGTAGTGGTCGTGATAGCCGTGCCGGAACTCCTCGAGCCGCTCCTTGGCCGGTCCCGGCAACCCAGCGATCACCTTAGCCAGCACGGGGAGATCCGCCATCAACTCCGACAACCGCACCGCCATCTCGGGCTTGCGCAGGCCATCCGTGGCGGCACCGAACGCGCTGAGCGCGGCGCGCAGGTTCTCCGCAAGGACCGCCCCCGCGAGCTTCGCCACCGGCCGACCGCCACCGATCTGTGCCGACCAGTGCGCCTCCAACCGTTCCGGCAGGCACAGCGTCCCGGAGCTGTCCCAGGCCAGCCCCCGCCCGCACAGCTCGGCCACCGCGTCCCGCACCACCCGCTCCGAGGCGCCCAGCAGCCGTGCGAGACCCGGCACCGTCGCCGAAGAGTCGAGAGCAACGACGGCCTGCCCGACGATCACCATGTCCCGGTTCACCGTGCGCAACACCGCACCCAGCGAATCCGCACCGTCCAGCCGCTGCGCGAGCTGACTGAAACCACGCGGAACCGGCTGCACCAGGACGTCCGGGCGCGCCTGGAGCACCGCGGTCAACGCCGCCTCGCCCAGACCGGACAGATACTCGGCGAACGATGCCGAGGCACGGGACACCGAGACAAATGATCTTGTACTCACGTCCGTCATTCTGCCGTCAGGTCACTCGGGGCTTCGCACCGGCGGTCAGCTCAGAAACAGCGGGCCCCGGTGAACCTTGTGCTGCGCGGCCTGCGCCAAGGGGCGCACCACCAAGCTGTCGATGTTGACGTGCTGGGGCAGCCCGATCACCAGTGCCACACACTCGGCCACATCCTCGGCCGTCAATGGCCGATCGACGTTCGCGTAGACACCGGCAGCACGCTCCGCGTCACCGCGGAACCGGTTGAGTGAGAACTCGTCGGTGTGCACCATGCCCGGTGCGACCTCGATGACCCGGACCGGCTCGCCGCACAGCTCGAGCCGCAGCGTCTGGGTGAGGGCGTGCTCGGCGTGCTTCGCCGCGCTGTAGCCGGCGCCCCCCTCGTAGTTCACGAACGCCGCCGTCGAGGTGATGTTCACGATCGTTCCCCCGCCGACCCGCAGCTGCGGCAATAGCGCTTGCGTCACCCGCAAGGTGCCGAGAACGTTCACCGAGAACATCCGCGCCCATTCGGCTGGATCGGCGGCCTCGACGGGCTCGGCCCCCAGCGCGCCTCCAGCGTTGTTCACCAACACGTCGCAGGCACTCAGAGACGCAGCGAACTCCCTGACCGCCGCCGCGTCGGTGATGTCCAAGCGGACAGCCCGCCCGCCGATCTGAGCGGCCTGCTTGACGAGCCGGTCCTCCCGGCGGGCCGCGAGCACGACCATGAAGCCGTCCTTGGCCAGACGGTGTGCGATGGCAGCTCCGATTCCGCTACTCGCGCCGGTCACCACAGCTATACGTGCCATGCCAATCCCCTCTGATCTGAAGCGCAGCGGCTCGTTGACAGCTCAGTATCGGCAGCGGAGCACGAGCATCGCCCTCGCCTGCAGACGCAGCCTGCCGCCCGGGACGGCGTCGCGCTGTTTGCGTCGGGCGTTGGCCAGCAACGGGTCGGTGGTGTCCACGACGATCTCCCAGCTCCGACCGTACGCCGAGTCAGGCAGGGTGAAGGCGAGCGGCCGGTGGTAGGCATTGATCAGGAGCAGGAATGAGTCATCGATGATGCGTTCCCCGAGGTCGTCGTGGTCGGGAATGCCCCGGCCGTTGAGGAAGATCCCGACAGTCCTGGCCAATCCGGCGTTCCAGTCCTCCTCGCACATCTGCTGCCCATCGGGGCGCAGCCAGGCGATATCCTCGATGTTGGAGCCCTTGATCGGGCGGCCCTGAAAGAACCGGCGGCGGCGGAACACCGGGTGCGCCGCGCGCAGCCGCGTGAGCTGGGCGGTGAACTCGGTGAGGACATCGTTGCACCGCGCGTCGTCCCAGTCTATCCAGCTGATCTTGCCGTCCTGGCAGTAGACGTTGTTGTTGCCGTGCTGGGTTCGGCCCAGCTCGTCGCCGTGCGCGAGCATCGGAACGCCTTGGGACAGCAACAGGGTGGTCAGCAGATTGCGTTTCTGCCGTTCCCGAAGACCGACGATCTTGCCGTCCTCCGTGGGGCCCTCAACGCCGCAGTTCCACGAACGGTTGTGGCTCTCGCCGTCGCGGTCGTCCTCACCGTTGTCCGCATTGTGCTTGTGGTTGTAGGACACCAGATCGTTCAACGTGAACCCGTCGTGCGCGGTCACGAAGTTGATCGAGGCGATCGGTCGGCGGTTGTCGGACTCATAGAGATCCGACGAGCCGGTGAACCGGGAGGCGAACTCGGCCAGCGTGGCCGGTTCGCCGCGCCAGAAGTCGCGCACGGTGTCGCGGTACTTGCCGTTCCACTCCGTCCACAACGGTGGGAAGCCACCGACCTGGTAGCCGCCCTCGCCGACGTCCCATGGTTCAGCGATCAGCTTGACCTGGCTGACCACCGGGTCCTGGTTGACCAGGTCGAAGAACGCTGAGAGCCGATCCACCTCGTGGAACTCTCGGGCCAGGGTGGCCGCGAGGTCGAAGCGGAACCCGTCGACGTGCATGTCGAGCACCCAGTACCGCAGTGAGTCCATGATCAGCCGCAGCGATTCGTGGTGCCGGACGTTGAGGCTGTTACCGGTGCCGGTGGTGTCATAGTAGTGTTTCAGATCACCCTCGACCAGTCGATAATAGGCTGGGTTGTCGATACCCCGGAACGACAGCGTCGGCCCGAGATGGTTGCCCTCGGCGGTGTGGTTGTAGACCACATCGAGGATGACCTCGATCCCCGCCTGGTGCAGCGAACGGACCATGGCCTTGAATTCCTGCACCTGCTCACCACGAGTGCCGAAACAGGCATAGTCATTGTGCGGGGCGAAGAAGCCGATGGTGTTGTAACCCCAGTAGTTGGACAACCCGCGCTCGGCGAGTGTGGAGTCGTGCACGAACTGGTGCACCGGCATCAGCTCGACCGCGGTCACCCCGAGCTCGCGGAAGTGCTTGATCATGATCGGGTGGGCGAGACCGGCGTAGCTGCCGCGGACGTCATCGGGGATCCGCGGGTGGCGCATCGTCATGCCCTTGACGTGCGCCTCGTAGATCACCGTCTCGTGGTAGGGAATCCGCGGCTGTCGGTCATCGGACCAGTCGAAGAATGGGTTGATCACCACCGAGGTCATCGCGTAGGGCGCGGAGTCGGCGTCGTTGTAGGAGTCCGGAGCACCGAACCGGTAGGCGAACAGCGCCTCGTCCCACTCGATGCGGCCGTCGATCGCCTTGGCATACGGGTCGAGCAGCAGCTTGCTCGGGTTGCACCGCAGTCCCGCCGCCGGGTCGTAGCGGCCGTGCACCCGGTAGCCGTAGCGCTGGCCGGGGCCGACCCGCGGCAGGTAGCCGTGCCAGACCAGGCCGTCGCGTTCGGGCAGCACGATCCGCGTCTGCTCCCCCGCATCGGTGAACAGGCACAGCTCGATCCGCTCCGCCGCCTCGGAGAAGATCGAGAAGTTGGTGCCGCCGCCGTCATAGGTCGCGCCCAGCGGGTACGGCGAGCCAGGCCAGATGTCCACGAACCCTCCCGCGCGGCTTGCCGAATCGGTGCGGGTCGTCCCGCAGCGGTCCTAAGATCAACTCTAAGACGGCCGCCGCGACCGCCTCCGGTAGCTCCTTGCCGATGGCACGCTTAGCCGGCCCGGACCAGGCCACTGCGTACGGCTCGATCACGCGCTCCGAGACCGTCGAGCCTCGAATGCGGAAGAACCTTCATGGTCCGATTCTAGTCACACAGATCCTGGTAAGCCAGTGGAGAGCAGGCGCTCGATGGCGGCCAGCTTGATGCACACGACCAGCCCGTCCAACGCCTCGGCCAGCTCCGATAGCGGCGGATAGGTGGGCGCGAGCCGGATCACCCGGTCGTCGGGGTCCTTGCCGTACGGGAACGGCGCGCCCGCCGCGGTCAGCGCGATACCGGCACCGGCGGCCAGCTCGACGACCCGGCTGGCACAGCCGTCCAGCACGTCGAGGGTGACGAAGTAGCCGCCCTCGGGCACGGTCCAGGTCGCCACCCCGCTGTCGCCGAGCTGGTCGGCCAGCGCGCGCTGGACGAGATCGAATTTCGGCTTGAGCAGTGCGCGATGCCGGTCCATGTGTGCGTGCACCCCGGCCGCGGTCTGCAGAAACAGCGCGTGCCGCAGCTGGTTGACCTTGTCCGGGCCGACCGTGCGCTTTGCCAGGTACCCGGTCAACCAGTCCACGTTGGCCGGGGACGCGCCGTAGAAAGCCACCCCACCGCCGGCCAGCGTGATCTTCGACGTGGAGCCGAACACGAACGGCCGGTCGGCGTGCCCCGCGGCGGTGGCCAGTCGCATGATGTCGGCGACCTCATGACGGACCTCGGTCAGATGGTGCACGACGTAGGCGTTGTCCCAGAAGATCCGGAAGTCGGCGGCGGCGGTGCGCATCCGGGCCAACCGACCGACGGTCCGCTCGGAGTACCGGATGCCGGAGGGGTTGCTGTACTGGGGCACACACCAGATCCCCTTGATCTGGGCGTCCTGCGCGACCAGCCGCTCGACCTCGTCCATATTCGGACCGGCCGCGTCCATCGACACCGTGATCATCTCGATGCCCAGCTTCTCGCAGATCGCGAAGTGCCGGTCGTAACCGGGCACCGGGCACAGGAACGCCGTCCCGGTGCCCAGCCCCCACGGCCGCGCCGACCCGAGCACACCGAACAACACGGCGTGCACCAGACACTCGTGCATCAGTTCCAGACTGGAGTTACCGAACGCGACCAGCTGCTGGGCGGGCACTGCGAGCAGTTCGCCGAAGATCTCGCGCAGCTCCGCCAGCCCGCGCAGACCTCCGTAGTTGCGGGTGTCGGTGCCGTCGCCGGCCAGGTGCTTGCCGGAGCCCGGCAGCTCTAACAGCGGCTCGGACAGGTCCAGTTGCTCAGCCGAGGGCTTGCCCCTGGTCAGGTCGAGAGCGAGCCCCCGCGCTCGCAGCGCCTCGTACTCGCCGTACAGGTCGTCGCGGTACCGGGTCCGTTCGCCGGGGCTCAGCTTGGTCATGTCCACGTCTACATCATCCTCGATCTCGCGACTGGTAGATCGTCCGGCGGTGGTCGGGATCTGCGCCGACGATCCGGCATCCGCTAGTCTCGGCGGCCAGGCGCACCGTGGACAAGCTCATCAGGGAAGGCCAACGCCATGACCACGCGTTCCGGTAACGAGCGGCATCACTTCGCGGACTACATGTCTTCGCCGACCTCGTCGTTCACCGAACTATTGGCGGAGTACCACCCGGATGCGCTGCCCTGGTCGCGCGCGTCCGGCACACTGGCGTCGAACGAGACACCACATGGCACAACCATTGTCGCACTCCGGTTCGCGGACGGCGTGGTCATGGCCGGCGATCGACAGGTGACGAGTGGCACATGGATCAGCTACCGGTACGGAGAAAAGGTTTACCCGGCCGATAACTCATCGTGTATCGGGGTCGCCGGTGTCGCCGCGCTGGCCTTCGAGATGGCGCGACTCTTCCAGGTCGAACTCCTGCACTACGAAAAAATCGAAGGCGTTCAGCTCTCCCTCAAAGGTAAGGCGAACAAACTCGCCGGGATGATCCGGAACAATCTTGAAATGGCCATGCAGGGATTGGCCTCGGTGCCGCTCTACGCAGGTTACGACGCCGATTCCGGAGTGGGCCAGATCTTCAGCTACGACGCGATAGGCGGCATGAGCGAAGAGCATGCGGGATACCACTCGATCGGTTCCGGCTCACTCTTCGCGCTCGGCAGCCTGAAAAAACTCTACCACGCGAGCCTCGGCGAACAGGACGCGATCACAGTCGCTCTGGAAGCCCTGTATGACGCGGCCGAAGGGGATACCGGGACCATGGGGCCGGATCTGGCCCGCGAGATCTACCCGATCGTGCACGTCGTGACCGCCGAAGGAGACCGTACCCTGCCCGATGCGGAAACCGGTGCCATCTCCCGGCGCATCGTCGACCGGCGACGCAGTGAGCCGAACGGACCCAGGGCGACCGTCGGGCCGTAACCACCGGCGTGGGGTCCTCGAAGCCACCGGGCAGCCAGGGCGGTTCGGCGACTGACAATTCACCCGCAGGTGCAATGTGACCGCGTCGAAACCTGCCCGATACAGGGCTGCTCGATGCTAGGTTCGGAGGTGATCCGAAAGATGCCCACCCGGGACCGGCGTATGCATACTCCTATTCCCGTTTCACCTCTTCCGGCCACGGGCGCGGGTGGAAAAGGTGGTGGGCCGACGGTGCGGTGGGACGAGTACAGCAGCCCGGGCTGCTGGGACGAGATGCTCGTGGACGGACGCGCGCGCGACACCAGCAGCGGCGTCGTGCGCTACCTCAGCGTCCTGGGTGACGAACTGCTCGAACGCCAACGGGCGGCAGAGCTGGCGATCAAGGCCATGGGCATCACGTTCACCGTCTATGCCGACGCCGAGAACCACGACCGGGCATGGCCCTTCGACGTGATCCCCCGGGTGATCTCCACCCAGGAGTGGAGCGGGATCTCCGAGGGGCTGGTGCAACGGCTGACCGCCTTGAACATGTTCATCGACGACCTGTACGGGCAGGGCAAGGTCGTCATCGACGGAGTGCTGCCGGTGGAGGTGATGGCCGACTCGGCGAACTTCCGGCCGCAGTGCGTCGGGGTGCGCCCGCCGGGCGGGGTGTGGGCGCACGTCTGCGGCAGTGACCTGGTCCGCGACTCCGACGGCACGATCTATGTGCTGGAGGACAACCTGCGGGTGCCGTCGGGGGTGTCCTACATGCTGGAGAACCGGCTGGTCACCAAGCGGGTGTTCGCCGATTTATTCCGCGACATCGACATCCACCCGGTCGACAGCTACCCGAACCGGCTGCATGAGCTGCTCGCCGCGCTGTCACCGCGATGCACGCAGTGGCCGATCATCGCGGTGCTCACCCCCGGTGTCTACAACTCGGCGTACTTCGAGCACGTGTTCCTCGCCCGGCAGATGGGCGCCTACCTGGTCGAGGGCAGTGACCTCATGGTCGACGCCGACGACTGCGTCTACGTCGGCACCGTCGGTGGCCCGGTCCGGGTCGACGTGATCTACCGCAGGATCGACGACCTGTGGCTCGATCCCGAGGCGTTCCGGCCGGACTCGCTGGTCGGGGTATCCGGCCTCACCCGGGCCTGGCGGGCAGGCAATGTCGCCATCGCCAACGCGCCTGGCGCCGGGGTGGCCGACGACAAGGTCGTCTACGCCTTCGTACCCGAGCTGATCCGCTACTACCTGGGCGAGGATCCGAAGATCGAGAACGTGCCCACCTACCTGTGCTACGACGACGCGCAGCGCAACCACGTCCTGGCCAACCTCGGCGAGCTGGTCGTCAAGCCGGCGAACGAGTCGGGTGGCTGCGGGATCTTCGTGGGGTCGATGGCGACCCGCGCCGAGAAGGAGGACGTGCGAGCCCTGATCGAGGCCGACCCGCGCAACTACGTCGCCCAACCGATCCTGGCGCTGTCGACGGCACCGACGCTGCGCACCGGCCGGGTCGTCCCCCGCCACGTCGATCTGCGGCCCTTCATCCTCTCCGGCGAACGGTCCTACGTGACCCAGGGCGGGCTCACCCGGGTCGCGCTCGACGAGGGCTCGCTGGTGGTGAACAGCTCGAGAGGTGGCGGCAGCAAGGACACCTGGGTCCTGGACCCCACGGTGCCAGGAGTCCGGAGAGACGACAGCACGAGCTGAGACAGAGGGGCCCACGATGTTGCTCTCACGGTTCGCCGAGTCGCTGTACTGGGCCGGGCGGTACCTCGAACGGGCCGAGGCGACCTCGCGGATGATCAAAGTTCACACCGAGCTGTTTCTCGACCTGCCCCGCTCAGCGGGTGTGGGCTGGTCGCCGTTGCTCGCGGTGACCGGCAGCAGTGAGGAGTTCCTCGACCACCACATCGGGCCCGAGGAGGAGGACGTGGTGGCTTTCCTGGCCACCGACCCGAAGAATCTGGGCTCGATCCTGGCCAGCATCGCGCAGGCGCGGGTCAGCCTGCGGGTGAGCCGGGTGGTGCTGCCGAGCTCGTCGTGGGAAGTGGTCAACGACCTGCACGAGTGGGCCACCGCCAGCTCGGCGGAGGCGATCGACCGGCGGACCCGCCTGCGGTGGATGGACAGCGTGATCTCCGACTGCCAACTGCTGAGCGGCCTGTTCGCCGGCACCATGTGCGACGACGAGGCATACGCGTTCCTCCAGATCGGCCGCCACCTCGAACGTGCGGACATGACCACCCGGGTCCTCGATGTCCAGGCCGGCATCCTCGTCGGCCAGCCTGATAATGGCGTTCCCTACCGTGATGTGACCTGGATGAGCGTGTTGCGGTCGCTGTCGGCCCACCAGATGTTCCGCCGCAGTGTGGGATGCGGGATGTGCGGGCCGGCGGCACTGCGCTTCCTCCTGCAGAACGCGCAGTTCCCGAGGTCGGTGGAGTTCTGCCTGACCGTGGCCTCCCGCGCGTTGCGCCGGTTACCCCGAGCCACGCTACCGCTGGCCAGCTGCGCGAAGGTCCAAGCGGGGCTGCGTGAGCTCGCGATCACCGATCTCGCGACGCCGGGTGAGCTGCACGAGCTCGTCGGGGGTCTGGAGTCCGGTATCGGCGAACTGCACGACGTGCTGGTGGAGGCATACTTCCGACTGGCGCCGCCGGGCATAGGCAAGTCGGCAACGGTCGAGTCGGCAGCAGTCGAGAAGTCCTGACGGGAGTCGAGTTGTCCATTCACGTCGCCGTCGAGCACCAGACGTCGTACCGCTTCGACCGTGCGGTCCGGGTGGCGCCGCACGTCGTGCGGCTTCGCCCGGCGGCGCACTGCCGCACCCCGGTGCTGTCCTACTCGTTGCGGGTCGAGCCTGGCGAGCACTTCCTGAACTGGCAACAGGACCCGTTCGGCAACTACCTGGCCAGGCTGGTGTTCCCCGAGCCGGTGTGCTACCTGACAGTCACCGTCGACCTCGTCGCGGACCTGACCGTGATCAACCCGTTCGACTTCTTCGTCGACCCTGGGGCCGAGCGCTACCCATTTCACTACGAGCCGGCCATGCTCCGCGACCTCGCGCCCTACCTGGCCGGCGAGCCACCGGGGCCGCTGCTGAACAGGTGGCTCGCCGGGCTGGATCAGCGGTTCACCGACGACATTCCGATCAACGACTTCCTGGTTCAGATCAACCAGCGGTTGCAGGGCGACATCGGCTATCTCACCCGGATGGAAGCCGGCGTGCAGAGCCCCGAGGAGACGTTGCAGCGGCGCTGCGGCTCATGCCGGGACAGCGCGTGGCTGCTGGTGGCGATCATGCGGCGGCTGGGCCTCGCGGCGCGGTTCGTCTCCGGGTACCTCGTCCAGCTCGTCGCCGACCAGCCGCCGCTGCGCGGCCCGGCCGGACCCAGCGAGGACTTCACCGACCTGCACGCCTGGACCGAGGTCTACGTGCCGGGGGCGGGGTGGATCGGGCTGGACCCGACGTCCGGGTTGTTCGCCGGCGAGGGTCACCTGCCGCTGGCCTGCACACCGGAGCCCTCCAGCGCGGCTCCGGTCACCGGTGCCCTCGACCCGTGCGAGGTCACGTTCTCCCACGTCAACCGGGTGCGTCGGGTGCACGAGAGCCCGCGGGTCACGCTGCCCTACACCGATGCGCAGTGGGCCGGCATCGACGCGCTCGGCGCGGCGGTGGACGCCGACCTGAGCGCTGGCGACGTCCGGCTCACCCACGGCGGGGAGCCGACGTTCGTCTCGGTCGAGGACATGGAGGCTCCCGAGTGGACCACCGAGCCTGACGGTCCCGGCAAGCGCGAGCTCGCCTGGCGGCTGGCCGGCCGGCTCGCCGAGCGCTTCGCGCCCGGCGGGCTGCTGCAGTTCGGGCAGGGCAAGTGGTATCCGGGGGAACCCCTGCCGCGCTGGCAGGTCGGGATCCTGTGGCGAGCCGACAGTGAGCCGCTGTGGCAGGCGGCGGAGTTACTGGCGGACCCCTGGGCGACGGGCAAGACCAGCGACGGCGACGCCCAGCGGCTGGCGCTGGCCATCGCCGGGCTGTTGGGCATCCCGCCCGAGTGCTGCGTGCCCGCCTACGAGGACCCGCTGGACCGGTTGGCGGCCGAAGCCCTGCTGCCCGACGGGCCGCCACCGGCATACGACGTCGACCCGACCGACCCGGAGCTGGCCGACGCCCACGCCAGGGCCCGCATCGTCGCTGAGCTCGACGCTGACCTCGGCAGACCACGGGGCTGGGTCATCCCGGTGCACCGGACCCAGGGCGGCGCCGGTGGGTGGGCCACCACCCGGTGGTCGCTGCGTCGCAAGCACCTCGTGCTCCGTCCTGGCGACTCACCGCTGGGTCTGCGGCTGCCCTTGGCCTCGCTGACCTGGCGCAAAGCACCAAGCGAGGCGGAGCGCTCCCCGTTCGAGGAGCGCGGCCCGCTGCCTGCCGGGCTGCTGGGCGCCGGCCTGCTAACGCCGGCCAGAGTCGTCCCGCCGGAGCAGGCGCCACCCACCTCGCTGTGCGTGGAGCACCGCGAAGGGCGGCTGCACGTGTTCCTGCCCCCGCTGGAGTACCTGGAGCACGCCGTCGAGCTGCTGGCGCTCGTCGAGGCCGCGGTCACCGAGGTGGGCCAGCCGGTGGTGGTCGAGGGCTATCCGCCGCCGGTCGACCCGAGGCTGCACCGCCTGATCGTGGGCACCGATCCCGGGGTGATCGAGGTGAACCTGCACCCCGCGGGGAGCTGGCACCAGCTCGTCGACATCGTGAGTGGGCTGTACGACCAGGCGCGCCAGGTCGGCCTGGGCACCGAGAAGTTCGACCTGGACGGCACGCACACCGGGACCGGGGGTGGTAACCACCTCACCCTCGGCGGGCCGACACCTGCGGACAGCCCGCTGCTGCGCCGTCCTGACCTGCTCCGCAGCCTGATCACCTACTGGCAGCACCACCCGTCGCTGTCCTACCTGTTCTCGGGCCGTTTCATCGGGCCGACCAGCCAGGCGCCGAGAGTCGACGAGGGGCGAGACGAGGCGCTCTACGAGCTGGAGATCGCCTTCGCCGAACTGGAGCGGCACGCTCACGAGGCCCGGCCGTGGCTACCCGACCGGCTGTTGCGCCACCTGCTCGTCGACATCACCGGCAACACCCACCGCGCGGAGTTCTGCATCGACAAGCTGTTCAGCCCCGGTAGCGAGCGTGGCCGCCTGGGCCTGCTCGAGCTGCGAGCGTTCGAGATGCCGCCACACCCGAGGATGGCGCTGGTACAGGCGTTGTTAGTGCGTGCTCTAGTGGCCCGCTTCTGGCGGCAGCCCTACTCGGGGCCGCTGGTACGCTGGGGCACCGAGCTCCACGACCGGTTCCTGCTGCCCGCCTTCGTGGCGGCCGACATCGCGGAGGTCACCGAGGACCTGCGCCGGCACGGCTACCCGTTCGAGCAAGCCTGGTTGGCGCCGTTCCTGGAGTTCCGCTTCCCGCTGATCGGGTCGGTCCAGGTCGCCGGCACCACGATCGAGCTGCGCACCGCGATCGAACCGTGGCCGGTGCTGGGCGAGGAGGTCGCAGCCACCACCACCGCCCGTTACGTCGACTCCTCCGTCGAGCGACTCCAGGTACTGGTCACCGGGATGACCGAGGGCCGCCATCTGGTGACCTGCAACGGTGTCCCCGTACCCCTGCAGGTCACCGGAACCTGCGGCCAGCTCGTGGCCGGAGTGCGCTACCGCGCCTGGCATCCGCACTCCGCCCTGCACCCGACGATCGGCGTGCACGCCCCCCTGGTGTTCGACCTCATGGACCGCTGGAACGGGCGTTCGCTGGGCGGCTGCACCTACTCCGTGTCGCATCCCGGGGGCTTGAGTTACGGCCGAGTACCGGTGAACGCCAACGAAGCCGAGACCCGCCGCGCCAGCCGGTTCCGGCCCGCCGGCCACACGCCGGGGCCCGTCGATCTCGCCGGCCGCGCGCTGCTCTGCGCACCCGATGGTGAGTACCCTTACACGGTGGACCTGCGGCGAGTGAGATGACGTGCCCTCCGAGCCGGCGGCCGCCACCCCGATCGGACTGCTCGCCGGCTATCACCCGCTGGGAGCCGTCCACGACGAGATGGTCGACGGCACCGGAAGGTTGCGCGAGCAGTGGATGCACATCGGCCGGGTGCTCGACGGCCTGGGCCACCACGAGCTGATCCGGCGCCGCGCTGAGGCCGCCCGCCTGCTCGCCTATGACGGCGTCACCTACCACGTCCCCGCCGATGTGACCGGCACCGGGCAGCGGTGGGAGCTGGACCCGGTTCCGATGCTGATGAGCAGCGAGCAGTGGGGCGACATCGAGCGCGGTGTCATCCAGCGCGCGGAGCTGCTGAACCTTGTTCTGACCGACCTCTACGGCCCCCGCGAGCTGTTGCGCCGGCGTCTCGTGCCGCCCGAGCTGGTGTTCGGCCACCCCGGCTTCCTGCGGGAGGCCGACCAGATCCGGATTCCCGGCTCGCAGCAGTTGTTCGCCTGCGCGGTCGACCTCACCCGGGACGCCAGCGGCGGGTATTGGGTGCTGTCCGACCGTACCCAGGCACCGACCGGCGCGGGATACGCGCTGGAGAACCGGCTGGTCGTCTCGCGGGTGCTCCCCAGCATGTACCGCGATGCGCAGGTGCACCGGCTCGCCCCGTTCTTCCGCACGCTGCGCTCGGCGCTGCAAGCGGCGGCGCCGCCGACGGCGGACGACCCTCGAATCGTGGTGCTGACGCCGGGCCCGTGGAGCGAGTCGGCGTTCGAGCACGCGTTCCTCGCGTCCCACCTCGGCTATCCGCTGGTCGAAGGCGCCGATCTCACGGTGCGCGAGGGCCGGGTGTGGTTGCGCTCGCTCGGGCGGCTGGAGGCGGTGGACGTGATCCTGCGCCGGGTCGACAGTTCCTACTGCGACCCGCTGGAGCTGCGCTCGGAGTCTCGCCTCGGTGTCCCTGGCCTGGTGGAGGCCTGCCGGCTGGGCAGCGTGTCGGTCGTGAACACGCTGGGCAGCGGGGTGCTGGAGAATCCCGGCCTGCTGCCGTTGCTGCCTCGGCTGTGCGAACACCTGCTCGGCCGGCCGCTGGCGCTGGCGTCGGTGCCGACGTGGTGGTGCGGCGAGCAGGACGGACGACGGTATGTGCTGGAGCACCTCGAGACGCTGGTGGTGAAGTCGACCGCGCGCGAGCCGGGAGCGCAGACCCTGCTCGGCTGGGAACTCAGTACCGCCCAGCGCGACGAGCTGCGCCGCCGGATCGAGGCCCGCCCCCACGGCTGGGTCGGCCAGGAACGGCTGGAGCTGGGCACCGTGCCCGCACTGACCGAGGACGGGCTGGTGCCTCGGCGGGCCGTGATGCGGGCATTCCTGGTCACCCGCCATGAGTCCTACGTCGCGATGCCGGGCGGCCTCGCCAGGGTCGCGGCTGCCTCCGACAGCGCATTCGACAGCGCGTTGGGCAGCGCATTCATCGCCAACCAGACCGGAGCGCTGAGCAAGGACATCTGGGTCCTGGCCTCCGAGCCGGAGGATCTCGCCGGCTTCTGGCTGCAGCCCGCCGCGCCGGTCTTCTTGGAGCGCGCGATGTCCTCCCGCGCCGCCGAGAACCTGTTCTGGCTGGGCCGCTACGCCGAACGCGCAGAGGCCATAGCTCGCCTGCTGCGGGTGGTCGGCGACCGGCGCAACGACTTCCCGGACCGGGTCAACCCAGCGGGCAGCACGTGCCTGCGCTCCCTGCTCGGCGCGGTGACGGAGGTCACCAGGACACATCCCGGCGTCGGCTCGCACGACCCCGACGTCGACCGCGAGCTGCTCGCCCTGATGATCGACGCGAGGCGTCCCGGCACTCTCGCCTTCGCCGTGCGCTGCCTGCGCGATGCGGCATACCCGGTGCGCGACCAGCTCTCCGCCGACACCTGGCTCGTCATCGGGGCGCTCGAGCGTGAGCTGCTGGAGCCTGCCGCGGCCGGTGCCGCGCTGGCGCCGGGCACCCTGCCACGGGTGCTGACCAGCCTGCTCGCCCTCGGTGGCCTGGCGGGCGAGAGCATGGTGCGCGACCACGGCTGGCGGTTCATGGACGCCGGGCGGCGCCTGGAACGAGGTATCCAAGTCTGCGCACTGCTGCGCTGTACCGTCACCGTCGCCCACGACACGGCCACCGACAGCCTGCTGCTGGAATCAGTGCTCACCGCAGCCGAGAGCATCATCACCTACCGGCGCCGTTACCGTTCACACGCCCAGCTCGCCACCCTGCTGGACCTCCTGCTGCTCGATCCCGACAACCCCCGCTCAGTCGGCTACCAGATCGACCAGCTGGGTGAGGACGTGACCGCGGTCGCCCGTCGGGATGGGCCTGGTCGGCTGACGGAGGCGCAGCGGCTGGTGCTCGAGACCTCGACCGCGCTGCGGCTCACGGATCTCACCCCCTTGGCCGAGGTCGATCGCGACGGCCGGCGCCCCCGGCTCGAGGCCTTCCTGGACCGCCTCATCGGACTGCTGGAGCGAACCAGCGACGCACTGGACGCCGCGCACTTCACCCACCTGCCCCCACAGCAGTCGCTGCCGGCCCTGGCCGGCTCAGACGACAACCCCCACCTGCGGTTGGTGTGATCACCCATGACGTACCAGGTCACCCACCGCACCGAGTACCGCTACTCCTCGCCGGTGTCGTCGAGCTTCGGCGAGATCGTCATGCTGCCTCGCGACCTGCCAGGCCAGGTGTGCGTGCGCAGCCGGCTCACGATCGATCCGCAGCCACACGACCTGCGCGAGCGGCTCGACTTCTTCGGCAACCGGACCGCGTACTTCGCCCTCCTGACACCGCATACCCGGCTGTCAGTCACGGCCACGAGCGTGGTGCAGGTCAGCGGCCGGCGCGTTGAACTGGCCGGGGTCGGTGAGACCCCGTGGGAGCAGGTCCGCGACCGCATCCGCGCCGGCCCCGACGCGTTCGACGCCGGCCAGTTCGTGCTCGACTCTCCGCTGGTGAGCATCTCGGAACAGCTCGCGGGGTACGCGGCGTCGTCGTTTCCGGCCGGAGGGCCGATACTGGCCGCGCTCAGCGATCTGTCGTCGCGAATCCACCGCGACTTCGACTTCGCCCCGGGGGCGACGCACGTCAAGACGACGATCGAGGAGGTGCTCGAACGCCGGGCGGGGGTGTGCCAGGACTTCGCGCACGTCGCGATCGGATGCCTGCGCTCGCTCGGGCTGGCCGCCCGGTACGTCAGCGGGTACCTGGAAACCAGGCCGCCACCGGGGCAGGCACGCCTGGCGGGAGCCGATGTATCCCACGCCTGGGCATCGGTCTTCGTGCCCGACGCCGGGTGGGTCGACATCGACCCCACGAACGACCAACTGATCAACGACCGTTACGTCACGACCGCGTGGGGCCGCGACTACACAGACGTGCCCCCCCTCAAGGGCGTGATCTTCACCCAGGGCGACAAACACGACCTGCGAGTGACCGTCGACGTCGTGCCGGTGGACGGGCCGGAGTAACCGGGCGTCAACTGGGCTCCTCCTCAGCGTGCACGACCATCGTTTCCAGATAGGGAGCACCGAACGTCGTCGCCATGGCCACATCAGAGGCGTCGCGTCCCCGCCCGATCACGATGCGCCCTTTGCGTCGCATGTTGTTGCGGGGATCGAAGGTCCACCAGCGCTGCCCGAGCCAGACCTCCATCCAGGCCGCGAAGTCCATCGGCGCCGGGTCCGGGGGAACATCAAGATCGGGCAGGTACCCGAAGACGTAACGCGCGGGAATGTTCAATGCCCGGCAGAATGAGATCGCCAGATGAGTGAAGTCCCGGCAGACCCCGCGTCCGGCCACATTCACGTCCGCGGCGGTCGATCGGGTGGTGGTGCTCCCGTACTGGAACTCCAGATGGTCATGGACGTAGTCGCAGACCGCCTGCACGCGGCGGTACCCCGGAGCAAGCCCACCGAAACGGGACCACGCCTCGTCTCCCAGCACGTCGGGCAAGCAGTAACGACTCGGCAGGAGGTAGTGCAGAGTGTCATCCGGCAGAGCATCGGGCGCCCACTCCGAAGCCTGTTCATCGGCGTCCTCAGTGGCATCCGGACACGCGGCCACGGCGTCGTAACCGAAGCTCGACCGCCCCGCCGGCAGCACCGCACGCACACACGGGTTGCCATACAGATCGGTGTAACCCCGGAACGCTATCACCGGCTCCGAAGACCACTGCTCAGCCTCGATCCCGATCAGCCGCGACTCGCCCGGCCGCACCTGGAAGATCACCGGCGTATCCACCACGGCCACATAGGTGAAATTGCACCCCACCCGAATTCGGCGCAAGACCATGACCACATCATCCCCGCCCGGTGTCACCCGGTGTTACGGGGGGGGTTTCGCTTCCCCACACCACGGTCATGCCCTCGCCGCGCAGCCACACCCGGTCCAGCTGCCTACGGCGGTACCGCTGCAGGCAGCTGCCTGAGACCTCCGGGGAGTAGACGTCGAACACCTCGCCCCGCCGGCCGTAGACCAGGACCGCGTGACAGTCCACCTCGCCCCAGTCGTTGTCGACAGACACCCACACCAGGCGGCCGCGGTCCAGGGCGTCGCGGATGTCGGCGAGCGTAGGTTGACGGTGCTCGGTCCGCATCCGTGCACCGAAGGCGCTCAACTCCCGCGCCGCGAGACACTCGCGGCGGTGCCACTCCAGCCGATGCGGCGTCCAGTACTCCTCCCACGAGGAGTCCCACTCCTGGCGGTAGTAACACCTCAGGTAGTCGAGGCCCTCCCGCAGGAACCGCTCGGGCTCATAGGCGCACATCGTGTGCAGGGACAGACCTTGCTGGAGCAGCAAACGCCTGGCCCTGGCACGCTGCGCTCCGGCGCCTGGCTCCCGACCAATCTCCTGATCGACCCACCGCGTGTCCGGGGAATCGGTGACCCCTAACACGTACAGAACGTTCGCGGCGACACAGGCCAAGCATGACCTGTCGTCCACCTGACGCAGATCCACCGGTTCTCGCGGGCGCATAGCGACGGTCACGCCACAATCCTCACATGCCACGGTACCTGGACGACCGCGGATCATGCCATACGAACGGTGTTTGTGCTAGTGGCGATACTGGGATCGAACCAGTGACCTCTTCGGTGTGAACCAACTCAGGCGCTGCGATGACCGGTGGACTCGAATTCGTGGGGTATTGTATGACAGATCGTCCACTTCTACCCCGGGCTGCGCATTCGCGCGTAAGCGGCTAAGCGTTCCTCAAAGTCCGCTGCGTCTCGCGCGCTGCGTGCGCGTAATACTCCGCAGAACTCGGTGAGCACCTCAACTACCCGCCCGGAGCCGAGGTCTCCGCTGAGGATTTCAAGAACACCTTCAGCGGTGTGTCGGCTTTCTTCCACGTCTCCATTGAGTACCTGAGCGGTTGCCGTGGTGCTCAGCCACAGCGCCCGGTCACGGGTGAATTTCTCGCTTGTTCCATCGACGGCCTGGTTTAGATGCTCGATAGCGGTTCCGGGCTCGTTGGCGAACATGTAGGACTGGCCAGCGATTCCGTGCAGGTCGCCGATGGTAAACCAATAGATCCAGTCCGGTTCTTCCTCAAGGTCGGATGAGGTGAGTAGTCCTTCGGCGGTGTCGAACGAGGCGGCAGCTCCTGGCAAGTCGCCCAAGCGTGCGCGACCCATCCCCAGTCGAGCATGCACGGCTCCTTCGACTGCCGGCGTCAGAGTGCCTCGCCCGCCAGCCAGAGCGGTCCGGCTAAATGCTTCGGCGGCCACCCCGTCGCCTCTGACTCCAGCCTGATAGGCAGCGAATCCGAGCACGTTCGCGCCGACCTGGCGGTCCTCTGCGGAGTGGGCAGAGCGTAGCGCCATCTGGGTATAGCGCTGGGCGAGTCCGTGCCAGCCTGTATCGAAGCAGACCCAGGAAGCAAGCCTCGCTTGTTCCGCAGCGGCTGAGTACAGGCGGCGGCCCACCTCAGCTGAATATGATGCGCGAGTCAGGAGAGTAATCGAGATGCGCAAATCCTCGCGGACGGCCGAGAGCAGGGAGCCGCCGCCCACCGCGTCGTCCATACGCCGCCGCGCGGCGGTGATCGACTCGATATCGACGACCGTGTCGTGACCGATCTGGCGGCCGTCGATGCGGTCGACGACCCGATCGACCGGATCGAGGAGCCAGGGATTCGCCAGGCCCACGAGCGCAAGCCCGGACTGCGCGATTAATAATCGTCGCTCCATGTCGTCTCCCATCTCCGTGTGCAACATCTCTAAAGTAGTACGTAACCCCCACATTTCCACGAGATCCACATCGCTCGGCAAGCTGATTGGTCCAATAGGCGAGGGAAGCGGTGCACCCATATGGGCGAGAATTCTGCAGTACACGCCCTGCGGGCGCAGCACCGCTCCTGTCTCCCACCGCGCTATCAGCCGCTCGTCCAGCTTCTGCCCCCTGTTTTCGCGGAGCCTATACGAGGTCGCCTCGACTTCGTCTCTCAACTCTGCCCGCGACCAATGCTTCACCTCCTCCCGCCACACTCGCAACCGCTCGCCCCACGTACACGCCCCGGGCCGGTCATGAGCCGAGGTCATCGCCACTCCCCACGAGCGCCCTGACTTTGCCCTCCTGATGCCCAGCTCGTCCCTAAGAGTGCCTGCCCTCCGGTTGGTGCACTGGCCCCATGCACCGCACACCATCGCCACGCCGCGCTTGGTCGCCGCCTCCCGTTACTGGGCCAGGCAAGGTTCACCCCGACAGTACGCGCGATGGTGGCGATCTTGTCTCTCATAACTCGATCTTCTCACTCCTGCCACACACCGGCACATCAGCCCTCATCACGGGCGCTCAACCTGGCCACCACCTTGGCGAGACGGTCGTCGATTGCGGCGAGGTTCGCTCCGGTCGCGCGCAGCTGGGCAGCCGCTGCTACGCCTACGAACTCAACACCCCTGAAGGGACGCATCACCCGTCGCCACCACCCCCATTCGCCGCGCCCGGCGGTGCGAGGGATCCTGGACCGGGGTCGCCGTCGTGCCCGGACGCCCGTCGCCCTCGCGCCGGGGTGCACCATCGGGTTCGCCGACGGACAAACCGGTATCGCGCACTGTGTCACCGCTGACGCCTTCGCTGCAGGCGCAGGCTGGCCACGCTCGTGAATGCAGGTTGCTTCCTGTCAGAACTCGGTAGTCGAGTCGTAACAGTATCGCCCGAGCGTTTTCGACGGTTTCTGTACGTTTGAACAGCTTTTCGGCGCGTCCGGGATAATCGCCGATCAACGCCACAGACCACGGCCTGGATTGTCAGTGGAGCAGTTCGAGGAACTCAGCAGGCGTTATTCCCGGCTTGCCGCAGGATCGAGCCCAGAGTGCCTCGCTTGACGGTGCCGTGTTGGGGATGACCAGGGCCCTGCCATCCGGATGCCGGTAGACGACGTGGCTGCTTTTCGTTCGCACGTGGACGAAGTCAAGCGACTCGATAACACGGGTGATCTTGCGAGTCGGTAGGTCAGAGCAGGGCTCACGCCGCGCCCGGCACCTGGAATGAGGTGACGAGAGGAGTGGCGCTCACGTGTCGCTGCGGGTCATCGACCTCTTCGAGGTAGAGGGCGACAGCCTCGGCGAGATTGCTCAAGGCTTCGTCGATCGTGCGGCCCTGGCTGGCGACGTCGACCTCAAGACACTGCGCCACATACCAGTCCTCTTCCTGGTGTACGGCGGCGGTCAGGTTCCGAGGGGTGCCCATGGGTCTCAGTGTGACACCCTGGACGCTGTTCCGTCCTCTTGCACGTCCGCCGAGGGGTGGTGTGGACCAAGACCGGCCGGACGGTGAAGGGACCGAAGCGGGCAAGCGCCCGGTGGCGATCCCGCCACATTTGATGCCGGGGTCAAGGCGCACCTATGCGACCACGCCGCGATGGGCCGCGACGGCTTGGTGTTCCCGGCACAGTACAGCGAGCAGCTCGCGCCCCGTCCCCGCCGAGCCGCGTAGACCCACCCGTTCAGCCACAGGGGTGTGATGGCCTGCCGGGCGGGTCTGCCGGTGTAGCCCATCCGGGTGGCGTCCACGCTGGCGGACACCATGGGCTTGATCGCATCCACCGGGAAATGCGGGCGTACTACGGAACTGGGCTCGACCGTCAGATCCGGCGGCCAGGGGTGCGCGGCGTAGTCTTGCGCCACCTAATTGCCGAGGTTCACGCGCCCCGGGGCATCGGCGAGGAGACCCGGCGAAGAGAGGGTTTCGTGGACATTGAGGAAGCGCGGACGATCGGTGCCCGGCTGCGCCAGATTCGCAATTTCCGGCGAAAGTCACTGCGGGTCGTCGCGGGTCTGGCCGGGATGAGCAAGTCCCGCCCGTCGCTGATCGAGCGTCAGAAAAGGTACGAAGCCCGCTGACCAGCGGGATCGGCACCGCACGAACCTGTGCCTGAGTGGTTAGTACTGCAACGGCACTTCTGCCTTTCAACAGCCTCACTGCGTTGGAGCCATTGCTTGATCGTCGAAAGTGAGGTGTGGCCGTGCGGTAATACACGGCCACACCTCACTTTCGACGATCACCGGTGGGCACCAGCAGGGCAAGCTGGGTGACTGGCCGAAGTGCCGTTGCAGTGCTAGCGGGGTTGTACCCCAGCCCGGCAAAGCGTGTAATGGTCGGCTTCCGGTGTAGACGACGCCGACACGGGACGGCCTGACCCACCGTGAGTGGCGCCGGTCAACCCCGAAGGTCTCGCGGACCAGCGAGCAACGGCGCACCTTCCCCTGGTGAACACCCACCGCAGACCGGCCGCACAACCTCATGATCGTGCAGCTGCGATACCGACTGCTCAAGCTGGCCGACGGGGCCAGGCTGGCACAGGGCACGGAGCTACCCCCCCCCCCCAGATGTCAGGGGGCCGATGGGTGGACGCTGAGCCGTCATGACGCCGGGTATCAGCGCGTGCTGCTGACTCCGCCAGAGACAGCCCGCACTGCGATCAAGCGGTACTACCTCTGACCTGGGTGGGCGATACTGGGATCGAACCAGTGACCTCTTCGGTGTGAACGAAGCGCTCTCCCGCTGAGCTAATCGCCCCTCGCCAGCTGTGGCGGCGGGACCACTATACAGGATCTCAGACCAGCGGCGAACACACCCTGGAGCGGCTTCTCCGGTACAGGCGTCTCACCTGCTCGTCGCCACGATGTCCGTCGGTACCGCGGGGGTGCGCCGACCCGGCTCCAGGGACACCGCGTAGCCGGTGAACTTGCTCGTTCCGGTGGCAGCGGGTACGGCGTTCAGCCGGGGTGCCGGCAACGCTACATCGAAGGCCGTCAGCGCAATGGGCGCGCCGCCTGTGAGCCCCCACAGAACGTAGGTCTGGTCTGCCACCCGATTGCTCGGCAAGCGGGTGGCCACCACAGAGACCCGGTTCGGGCTCGCGAGCACCATACCCACCACCGCACCGCCGTCTTTGGTGAACAAGGGCACCCGAAGCGCCGCCGGGTCCTCGGCGCTCTGTATCGCCTCGGTCATGTCCGTGACCTGGTGTTGAGCTTGATTGAGCTCGCCGCCCAGCTGCACCACCCGGACTCCGAGCACCAGAGCGGCGGCTACCAGAATCACCGCCGCGGCCAGTTCCCCGGTGCGCAGCCACGATGGCGTGGTGATGCGTCGCGCTGACGGCGTCAACTGCGTGGGCGGTGCCAGCGGCACGACCGGTGCAGCCCATCTGGCACCGGTGACACTGAGTACGCGCTGCTCCAGCTCGGCACTGGGGATCACCTCCGGGACGGAGAGGCCCAGCGTGGCGCTGAGCTCCTCGGCCTGCGCGGCGGTACTGGTGCATGTTGGGCACTCAGGCATGTGCGCAGCGACCAGGGACTCTTCAGCAGGCTCGAGGGCGTGCAAGGCCCACCCGACTGCCAGTTCACGATGCGGGCAGTCCGCAAGGCGCTGCTGGTTGTTCATCGCTTCACCTCCCTCACCATGCGGGCCTCGGCGACCAGGGCATCCGGCCCCAATTGATCGCTCAGCAGCGAGCGCAACCGCTGCACTGCGGTAAACATTCGGGACTTCACCGTGCCCAGCGGAACACCGGTCAGCACCGCGATCTCCCGCTGGGTGTGCCCACCGAAGTAGGCCAGCGCGAGCACCTGCCGCTGCTCGACCGGCAGGCGATGCAGCGCAGCGCGCACCTGGCCGGCCGCGACCCGCGCCATCGCCGCCTGATCGGCACCCGGCACCGGGGTCGGCGACCAGTCCTCGCCCGCCTCCGGCGCGGCGACCATGCGCCGACGGATGGTGCTCTCTCGTCGCACCGCGTCCACCGCCTTGTGGTGGATGAGCGTAAGCAGCCAGGTGGCGAAGCTACCCCGCGATGGGTCGAATCGGGTCGGGTCACGCCACAGTGTCAAGAAGACCTCCTGCACCACATCCTCGGCGAGCCCCTCGTCAGCACAGATCCGCCGGGCCAGCGAGTAGCACGGCCGGCCGAAGCGTTGATACAGCTGGGACAGTGCCGCCCCGTCGGCATCCCCGAGTCTGCGTGCGAGTTCGGCGTCTGAAGGTCCCTCGACCGCGCTGCGAGCCGGCGGCACCGACTCCGAAGTGTCGTGGCATCGGTCAGGCCGGGGGGCGCTCGATCGAGCCTCATCGGCCACCAGAGAGATCCTCACGTCGTACCTACGCCGGGCACCACCTACCGGTTCAGGTTAGTTGGCGCAGCGAATCACCGCAGACGGCGGCAGGTAGGCACGATGAGCGACGAGCCGGCCGCTCTGGCGAGCGCCTCTGCCCCGTCCGGGTGGTCTGCCTTAAGCATCCGGGCGTAGCTCGGGCATACCCGCGTCACAGCAGCCAAAGTCAATCGTTTCAGGGTTCAGAACTCGAAGGCGCAGAAAGGGGCGATAACGATGCGTAACGACCATGTGACTCTCCGTTCATCGGCGGTCTTTGATCTGCTGGCACCGAGCACTCCCGCGGTGCCTGTTCAGGTTGCGCTCCGTTACGACACTCGCGACCCATACGCCATCGTCGCCGCCTTTCGTACGGGGCGCGCAGGCTGGGTCGAGTGGGTGTTCTCCCGTGACCTACTCGCCGACGGCCTGATCGCCGCTGCGGGAGACGGCGACGTACGCATCCGACCGGGCTCAGGTGATCCCGAGATCGTCGTCGTGGAGCTCAGCTCCCCTACGGGTCACGCCGTGTTCGAGGCCAGCGCCCAGCGGCTCGCCGAGTTCCTGGACGCCAGCTACGACATCATCCTGCCCGGGAACGAGACTCTGTGGATCAACGTCGACGACGCGCTCGACCAGATGATCGCCAAGGAGATGCCGTGAGCCCCGGGGGTCGACTTGATCCGACTTCCCGGGTCGGCTACAGTTCTGACACGCACCGGGGCGGGGGGCACAAGACAAGATCCCGTCGGGAGCATGCGGACGTAGCGCAGCTGGTAGCGCATCACCTTGCCAAGGTGAGGGTCGCGGGTTCGAATCCCGTCGTCCGCTCTGTGTGGTGTACCACGCTGCGCCGTCCCAGGAGCGGGTCTTTGCTGAAGCTTAGGTGTCAGGCCGCGTGTGGGAACCCCTCTGTTACAAGGCGCGGCCCAGTAAGAGTCGTGGCGGAGTGGCCGAGTGGCTTAGGCAAGGGCCTGCAAAGCCCTGTACGCGGGTTCGATTCCCGCCTCCGCCTCGGGCGATTAGCTCAGTGGGAGAGCGCTACCTTGACACGGTAGAGGTCACTGGTTCAATCCCAGTATCGCCCACCAGCGTGAACAGTCTGTATGGGCAGCAGCGCCGGGACCGAGAGTCAGCAAAAAGTCAGCGATTCGAAATCGATGCCCCGGTCGGGTCGTCGTCGTCATCAAGAGTCGTCCCCCTCCCCTGGCTCGTCGGTGAGCGCGTCGAGGATGCGGCTCTCGTCGTCGGTGCGGCGGGTGTAGAGCTGCAGCGTCGTTGTGATCTTCTCGTGACCCATGACCCGGGCGACCATGTTCGGCGGTACGCCATCGTCCACGAGCCACGTGGCATACGAGTGTCTAAGATCATGAAAACGTAGGCCGCCAGCGCATGACCGAGCGATGTGCAGCACGGCTTCCCGCTCAGCCGGGAACTCCTTGGCCAGCGTCGCTCCGGTGGCAACGGTGCTGATCACACGGAGTCGACGTTGATCGAGATTGAGCGCGCCGGCGCAGAGGCCGGCTGCTTCACCCCATCGGAGTCCGGCGCCGCCTGCTGTGGCGACGATGGCGCGGTACCGGTCGGGCGCGATCGGAAGCAGGACGGCCACCAACTCCTCGCGGGTGATGATCCGTTCGTCAGCGTCGTGCTTGCGCCGTGGCGGCAGCCGGATGTCCTCGCAGGGGTTGACGGCGAGCAAGCGGTTAGACACCGCCGACCTGAGGACGCCGGAGGTGAGCTGGTAACACTTGGCGACGACATCGGATGATCGCCGCTTACCAAGTTCCGTCACCCAGTCTGCACCGCCGCATGATCGATCTTGTTGAGTGGCCAGCTCCCCCACTGCGGAAGAACATTGGGTCCGATGACCGACGCATCACGGCCGCGGTGGTGGCCTCCGTGTTGCGGCCACTCATCCACCGTGCGGCATGGTCAGCGAACAACGTCCGGCCAGCATGGGGATCAACGTAAAGCCCGCGCGTCATCGATGACTCGATCTCAGCGAGGAACTGCCGCGCCGCCTTCTTCGTCAGGAAGGTTTTCGCACGTTGCCGCCCAGACGGATCTCGCCAGTTCACGCGGTACGTACCGCCCGGTGTGTGGGTGATATGGGACAGCTCAAGCTCCTTGAGACTGCTCATTGAGCCAGGCATGGAACCGGGCTCGGGGAACGATCTAACGACGCCCCAGCCTCTTGGCGGGGATGACGCCCTCGCGGACGAGGTCATAGGCCATGCACCGGCCGATGCCCAGGCGCGCCGCGACCTCAGGGACCGTGTAAGCCTCGGCTCTCGGAAGATCGTTCAACGAGATCGGCTCATCAGGATCACAACGCGCCACATCGAGGGGAATGACGTTGGTAGTCACTTCGAATGTCCTCTCCGAATCTCTCGCGTTAGCGTCAGGCGGCATCGCGGGCGGCCTAACGTCGTTCGCGTGCCCTAGCGGCGGCGGAGCGGGCGAGTGTGGTGTCTCCGGTGGTGAGGTAGCCGACTCCGGCGAATTCCCAGTGGGCGACGACGAGCGTGGTGTCCTGCTCGTCTTGCGCGAGTTCGCGGATGTGTTCGGCGGCTTGGTGTTGTCGGTAGGCGCGTCGTTCGCCTCGAATAGCGCCCAGCGTGGTGGAGTAGCGGCGGCTCTTGGACGCGAAATGGCCGCGAAACCCCAGCATGTGCAGCCACCGGCACCGTATGCCTCGTGCTCGCCGAGTTGCCAGCAGGTCTGGATGATGCGCGTCACGTGATCACTGAGGCCGAGCAGCGGCAACGTCTCCAGGGTGATGCGCCGGTCTCCGAGCCCGAAGTCGTCAGCGCTTTTGGTCGCGTACTTGGCGATGTAGGCAGCCGCCCGCTCGGCTGTGAGCTCGCCGGCAGACCATCGTTGATCGGCTGGGTGTCGGCCTGCTGTCCGAACCGCAGGGTGAGTCCCGTTCCGTCGGGCATAGTGACGGTGAGCCGGACCAGGCCGGCAGCCTCGCGGATGGCCGCTGCGAGGTCGGTGGCGTCGAGGTTGACGTGTGGTGGTGTGTAGTCGGTGCCGGGTCCGTCAAGCTGGACCAGGGCGTGGAAGTGGACGACGGCGCGGCGTTGGAACTCGGCTACCTTGACGAATGACACACGGCACCGCGTCGCGAACTCCGTGGCGGTCAGGCTGGCGCGGCGGGCGAGCACTCGTCGTAGCGTGATGGTGAATCGGCGCCACAGCTCGGGACGTGCCAGTTGAATGCCGCGTGCGCCGGGTAGTCATAGCAGTCCGGGCACAGCGGCTGGCCAAGCGGCTGATCGTCCCCACCATGGATGGCGTTGCACCAGGTCGGCCGCCCGTGCCAGCACAGCTTGGGCTTGGCCCGTGCCGGGTGGCACCGCGCATGCTTGCCGTGGCGTTCGGTGCGGGTGGTGTGCACCGCCCCGACCCCGGGCGCGGTCAGCGTGGCGAATACCAGCGGGTGAGCCAGGATCGAGTCCGGGACGCCCTTGCGACCACCTGCGGCGCCCGCGTACAGCAGCTGCCACATGTCGCCCGCGTACTCCCACGAGCACGACGGGCACACTACCGCTCGCCGGTTGCCGGTTGCCGCACCGGATCATCAGGACCCCGTCGGGCTCGTCATCGGCCGGGTCCTCCACCAGTCGACCACTCGTCGACTGGTGGAGGACCCGGCCGCGCAGGCGCACCGGTCGGGAGCAGTGGCCGCAGCGTTGCAGCTGTTCGGACCAGCGTTCGAAGTCCGGCCGGCCAGCCCGGTGAACGATCTCCTCGACCACCTGGGGTGACAGCTCGACGAGCGGGGTCATCTCGTCACCTCCTGGCCATCGGTAGGGGGTGTGAGGCGTCGGCGGCCCAGGTGCGGAGCTCGCCGAGAGTCACGGCTCGGTACTCGCCGGGTGCCAGCTCCCCGATCAGGGCCGGGTCGTGATCGGCGCCGCCGAAGATGGTCTGGCGTGCCTCCCACATTCCGGACAGCTGGAGAAAGAATGCCGTGAGTTGAGGATGAAAGCGGATTTTTCGGGAGAAGCGGCGGCCTTCTTCGCCCAGGAGTCGCGGTGAGCGCGAAAATTGAGCTCACCGACGCGGAGAAGGCTGATTGTCCCATCGTGAAGATGTGCGAGTGGGCCGAGATGTCCACCTCGGGATATTATGAATGGCGGGACCGGCCGGCTTCAGCCACCGTGATTCGCCGCGCACACCTCGCCCGACTCGTCAAGGCGGTTTTCGATCATTCCGACCAGACCTACGGGTACCGTCGCGTGCATGTCCAGCTCGTTCGCCAGGGCGAGTGCGTCAGTCCCGAGCTCGTGCGGGAGTTGATGCGCGAGCTCGGCCTGGTCGCGTGCCGGCCCAGGCCGTGGCGTCCGACCACCACCATGCCCGGCGATCCCGGTCCGATCCCGGACCTGGTGAATCGGGACTTCACCGCCACCGCCCCCGGCCAGAAAACGGTGGGCGACATCACCTACATCCAGACTTGGGAGGGCTGGTTGTATCTCGCCACCGTCATCGACTGCTTTTACGAAAGCCTGCATCGGATACGCCATGGCTGACCATCTCCGCACCGAATTAGTGATCGACGCGCTCGCCATGGCCAGCCGGAACCATCCGCTCACCGAGGGCGCGATATTCCACTCCGACCGGGGCACCCAATATACCAGCGCGGCCTACGCGGCCGCGATCGACCGCCTGAACATCCAGCGATCGGTCGGCACCACCGGAGTATTCTTCGACAACGCCCTAGCCGAATCCTTCAACGCCGCCGTAAAGGTCGACGAGTCAACTGCACCGTCTACCCCACCCGCGAACACGCCCGAAAGGACGTCGCCCGGTACATCGAATTCCGCTACAATACTCAACGTCTCCACTCGGCTACCAGACCCCGCAAGAGGTCTACGACGAGTACCTGAACCGGCAGTCCGTAGCATGATCTAGCCATTAATCAGTTGTCCGGAAAAAACGAGGCAGCCCACTTTCGAGCAGCAAGGCCTGTTCCGTTGGATCTTGGTTAGGGGCGAGGCAGCTCCATGTCACCCATGACCGCAACTGACTGCACGTCACGGCCTGGACCAGGGCGTCATTGCAGGGTTCCCAAGCTCCCAACCAAATACAGGCGCCTCCGGCGGACCTCGCTCCGGGATGGCTCCACGACCGGCCCCGGATAGTGGTGAGTCACCAGGGGTGCGGGTATCCCGCCCCCGTCCTGCGGCAAGCCAACACCCCCCGTGTGCCATTAACACCGGTCAACCACGGTCAACAACGGTGCCCCCTGACCCGGCCCGACCACAGATCGAGGCCCCTGACGGCGCAGTGGGCGCAGCCTTCCAACCTGGGGCTCAGAGGTCACCCGCAGGACCGTAGGAGGTGCCAGCCGACGGTGGCGATCCGCGTAGGCCGAGTGTGAGGTTAAGGTACCGGGATGATCCTAGCCGAGCATCTCGCGGTACTGCTTGATGCGTGCGGACGAACAATGCCCGTGTGGATCAACATTGCCCCGGGTCAGCAGGTAGATCCCAGCCCACGGTCAGCGCCAGATACGGTCTGTCAGATCGACGACGCGGCCGCTGTCGGCGTACGTGGGTCTGCCTTCGACTCGTACACCCCGAAGTGGGTGTACGAGGGGTTGACTTCTGCTAGCGAGGTTAAATGATAATGGTCTTGGTAATAGTTGGTGTGGCGCTTGTTGGATTGGGTTTCCTGGTGCTCTTGAAATTTCCTGATCGACCCGGAGGAAAGGTCGCGTGGCTCGGCTTTGAAGTAAACTCTGTGGGTGCCGGGCTACCGCTCATCGCCCTAGGAGTAGTCACAATCGCGATCGCTGGACCCATCGGGTTTCCGGGAGCGGAGCCCGCATTCTCAGTCACTCCAGAAGCGGAGCCTGGATCCACAGGGGTTCCTGCCGACAGAATCGTGACGCTGGAGGATGGAACTCATGATCGCGATATCATTCGAGTGGATCAACCGAAAGATCGGCTAATTAGCATCAAATTTACCCAGAATGGCCGTGTACTTGGAGCGCTCACACTGCTGCCCTTTCCCAAGGATAGCCTTTTCAAGGTGCAAGATGTCGTGGATGCGCGGAACCGCCCCGTGGAGGAGTACTCGAATGCTAGTCGGGGAGGGTCCAAGACTGTGCTACAAAACTGGGATATCCTCCACGTTCGGTTCGAGGACAAGCTTTACCTGCTGCGAGTGGGAGGCTTCGACACTATCCGGGTGAACTTCGAACAGGTGGTTGAGTAGCGGCCGTAACGCTTCAACGAGTCTTCACGCGGGTGCGGGGATCGCTTGAGGCCTTCACGTGCGGCGAGCATGTAGGGGTCGATCGCTTACCCTGGAACGACATCGAGTTATCGCGTGACGCTCACCGATGATCACCACCAGCGAAAGCGGCGCGATGAGGCCGCACTAGTCGAGGCCCACTGTCGCGTAGCTACAGCTCAGGCGTACCCATCGAGGTTCTCCGGCAAACCAACGCAGGGCCGATCCGGGTTCACACTGAAGAACGTTCACCGGATCTCCTCCCCTCAACAGTCCCGGGATCGTCCTAACCTCGGTTCACCGGCATCAAGGGCGCCGTTATGCGGCGTCGCTGACGCGATGGCGCGAGCGTCATTTTTGACCCCGGCGAGCCGACGTAGAGGCGGCCGGTATGTAGCCCGTGACTCCCCGACCAAGACTCCGACCCGTCACCGCTGGTCAGGCTCCGTTTGCACTGGTGTGACGGGTCAAGGATTCGAACCTTGGAAGGCATCAGCCGACGGATTCACCGTTCGTCGCTTTCGCTGAGCGCGTTTTCGCAGGTCATCTTGTGGTGTATGAACAGGGCTTGACCTCAGCCGGGCAGCACGCTGCGGCTCAGGCGGTTGCAGTGGATCAGGGGTTTGGCCAGCGCGTTGGCGAGCGTGCGGGAAATGGCGGCGGCGAACAGCCGACCATCGAGGTGGTCAACAGGGCCGCCAACTGGCCCAACCCACCGAACAAGTCACCCAGCGCGACTCCGGCCGCCGCCACATCGCGGTCATCGAGCACCGCTCCACCGCGAACCCGATGAAGAGCCTCAGTGATCGCCTGGGTTGCTTCGTCGATCAACAACACCGGCTGAGCAGCGTTCTCGTCGCCCCAATACGTCTCATCGAAACGCGCAACAACCTCGTCAACACAAAGAGTCATCGCTGATGCCTTCCATGGTCACCGTGCAGTCGGGTCAGATCCATCCGCCATCAGCGACCCGGATCACCTTGGTCGGCGCTGGCGTCAGACCCGCCCAATACCACGCACTCCGTGTCGCTAAACATGCACCCAGCTCGTAGAGCGGCCGTCCAGGCGCACACCACCGGGACCACGCCCACACCCGATGGCCGGAGGCCTGGCACCGAGGCGGTCCAGCGGCTGCCGACAGACGGGTAAGACCGATCCGGGCAAGGCTGGACCGCATACCTTCCCGCCCCTCGACCCGGCAGGAAGCACCCGCAGCGCGAGGAGATCACCACCGAGCTCCCACCACGCGAGGAAACGACGGGCAAGATCGACGCCTGGGCCGTCACTGGACCGTCGGACGCCAGGAAGCGTTGAGAAGCAGCGAGAGCGTTCCTCCTAGTCAACCCCGATACGTCCGCCCACTGGCGCGGGCGGCGAAGTGCGGGCGGACGAGCTGGCCTGTAAGCTGGACCAAGTTCGTGTCGTCCTCAGGCCCCAAGGCCGAAGTCGGACGCCGTGCGATCAGCGACGGAGGTTGCCGACACCCGTGGGCATGTGCCACAGCGCAGTCCGACCGGGTGCGCCAGTGCGCCGAGGAAGATCCAGTCTCCACCCAGGACGGAATGGTGAGGGAATGGTCCGACGGGCGCGAACCGTCGGGCGTCAGTCCTGCTCAGCCGCCCGTTTGATGGCCTCAAGCGTCGCGGTCATGTTCCGTTGATGCTCCCTGAGACGGTGGGCAATCATGCTCTCTTCATGGTCGGGCATCTCAGCGATCACAGCCGTCAGACCGGAGGGGCCCGGGCCCATGACGACCCGGTAGCACACAACGGTGCCGCCGGATCCGTCGCAGCCCAGCTTGTACCGCCAGGTGGCGGAGGCGTTCGCCGGGTCCCCCACCGCCCAGACGAAGCTGACACCAGGCTCCGACTCAATGACCACCGAGATGGTCTCCCACTCCCGGTCCCCCAGACCTGGTGACCGAGGAAACGGGCCCCGACCGCAGAGCCCTCAGCTCCATCCACCCACTCGGCCCCCACACACTCAGCACCCCAGCCGCAGGCACTCCAGGGTGACGCGCAAAGTCGTTCGTGCAGGTCAGCGCGGCGTGTGAGCAGTATGACTTGATCGTGCTGCGCTGGAGGGCTGGACGTGAGGGCCTGGGATGACCGGGCGTCCTGTTTCAGCGACTGCC
>JBOHFI010000003.1:0-151075 GCA_050699595.1 Pseudonocardiaceae bacterium
GCCGTGCACAACTGCACGGCCACAGCTCACTTTCGGCGATCACCAGTGGGCATCAGTAGGGCAAACCAGATGACTGGCCGAAGTGCCGTTGCGGTGTTACTGAGTGTCCAGATCCCCCAGGTCGGTCGCCAGCTGGGTGGCTTCGGCGGCGCCGATGCGCTGGTAGATCTCCAGCGCCTGCCGAAGCTGGGTCACGGCAGTCGCGGTGTCGCCCCTGTCGAGGGCGCATCGGCCCGCTCCGTCCAGGGCACGTGCCTGCTCCAGCGGACTGCCCACCGCGCGGGCGAGATCCAGGGCACGTTGGGGATGGGCCAACGCCTGCTCCGGATCCCCAGACTTTCGGCGCAGCGTCCCACTGTGGTTGAGCACCTCCGCTTCGCCGTGCCGGTTGCCGAGGTCGCGGAAGAGGCCCAGGGCCTGTTCCAGCACCTGAGTCGCGCCCGGATAGTCGTCGGTCAGGTACCGCACCTCACCCAGATCTTTGAGGGCGTTCGCTTCGCCGAGTCGATTGTCGAGGTGCCGTGCCGCAGCGGCGGCGTGGAGTTCCATGGCCTGGGCCCAGGGACCGTCACTGCGCAGCAGAGCCGCGATGCCAGCGGTGAGTCCGACCACCCGGGCGTGGTCGGTGGCGTGGTCGAGGCAGGCGAGCAGGTTGATGCGTTCGGTCTGTAGCCAGACCAGTGCTTGGTTCCGGTTGGCCAGCTCGGGTGCGGCTCCCGGTGGGGCAGCTGGTGTATTAGCGACGGGCCGGGGGTGTCGGGTGAGGTGGTCGTCGGCACGGTCGGCGGTGTGCTGGTAGTAGTCGAGCAATCGGTCGAGGGCCTGGTCGCGCTCGTCGGCGGGGTCGGTGGCCGCGAGGGTGCGGGCGTAGTCGCGGATCAGGTCGTGCATGCGGTATCGGCGGTAGACCGGTTCCGCGAGCAGACGGTCGCTGTGCAGCGCGTCGAGATGCTCGCTGGCCTGTTCCAAGGGAATACCGGCGAGCGCGGCGGCGGCATAGGCGTCGAGGTCAACACCCGGGTGCAGGCCGAGGCGGCGGAAGAAGCGTTGCCGATCGGCGGGCAGATCCTGATAGGACAAGTCGAACGCGGCGGCGACAGTGCGGTTCTCCGCAGCAACGGTGAGCAGCGTCGTCTTCGTCTCGCTGATCAGGTGGCCCATGGTCCAGGACCGACGTTTGCTGAACAAGCTGGCCAGCAGCGAGATCGCCAACGGCAGGTACCCACACAGCCCCACAAGTTCAGCCACACTGGCGGGCTCGGCGGCGGCGCGAGGAGCCAGACGCAGGAACATCCGCTCGGCCTCCTCGGGAGGCAGGACGCCCAACAGCATCGGCACCGCCGAGGGAAGATCACCCAGGTAGCGGCGGCTGGTGACCAACACCAGACAGCCCGCCGACCCCGGCAGCAGGGGTGTGACCTGGCCACTGCTGGCGGCGTTGTCCATGATGAGTAGCACCTGCTTGTGGACCATGTGGACCGCGAGGGCGGTCTTGCCCACTCCGGGCATGCCGTCAAGGGCGTGGATAGCCACCACCCGGCACGACATCACCGCAGCGCTCACCGCTGCGGTGATTCAGTGGCCATCGCCCCGACCAACGCCGTCCCGAACGCCACCACGAGGGGATCCACCCGCTCCTCCTCACCCCATGCGCCTGCCCGAAACATCGCCACACTACTCACCAGATGGTGACCTCGCGTGGGTAAGGATGCTCCCGTAGCCGTCGGTCCTTGCTCACCAACGACCAGCCGCATTCCACCGCCGTGGCATAGATCAGGCGGTCCGCGGGGTCGCCGGGGAACGTCGAGGACAATGCGACCGCAGTGTGCGCGATGGCTGGCGTGATCCCGACGGTGCGGACCCCGTCGGCCAACCGTGCCAACCAGGACGATATCGGGATGGTGACGATGATGCGTTCGTGCGCGGCGAGCCAGGTGAGTTCGTACCACGTGATTCCGGCGACGGCGAGCTCGTCGGCCCCGGCAATGGCGTCAGTCGCCGCGTCACTCAGCCGTTCGGGCTCTGCCGACCACCACTGAAGCACGTGCGTATCGAGCAGGAGGGTCCTCACGCCGACTCCCACACTTCCCCAGTGCTGAACAGGTCGTCGTCGGTCGCGGTGCTCCGTGCCGTGCCCGCGAGCACTCCCCGCACCGCGGGCGGTCCGCTGGCCGGGACAAGCCGGGCCACGATCCGGCCGTGCTTGGTGATCTGCACCTCGTTGCCCGTAGCGACCTCATCAAGCAGTGCGAGGATCTTGGCCTTCACCTCAGTAGCGGTCATAATTCTAGTCACATGACCACTATACAGGTCACATTCCGCGCGGCGGCCTGACCCGGTCGCATATGGCCGTCACACAGTGTCGGTGAGGGGGCGGTCTATATCCAGGACATCAGGCCACGTAGCCGGGCGCCGACCTGCTCGATGGGGTGGCGCTCCCCCTCGGCGCGCAGCTTGGTGTAGTTCGGACGCCCGTTGTCGTCCTCTGTCACCCATTCCTGGGCGAAGCGGCCATCCTGGATCTCGGCGAGGATCCGGCGCATCTCGTTTTTGACCTCGGAGGTGATGATCCGCGGCCCGCGGGTGAGATCCCCGTACTCAGCGGTGTCGGAGATCGAGTAGCGCATCCCGGCGATCCCGCCCTCGTACATCAGGTCGACGATGAGCTTGACCTCGTGCAGGCACTCGAAGTAGGCCACCTCGGGGGCGTACCCGGCCTCGGTGAGCACCTCGAAACCGGCCTGCACCAGTGCGGTGATCCCGCCGCAGAGCACGGTCTGCTCACCGAACAGATCGGTCTCGGTCTCCTCGGTGAAGGTGGTCTTGATCACTCCAGCGCGGGTGCCGCCGATCGCCTTGGCGTACGACAGGGCCAGCGCCTGGGCACCACCGGTGGGGTCCTGCGCGACCGCGATCAGGCAGGGCACCCCCTTGCCGTCGACGAACTGCCGGCGCACCAGGTGCCCGGGCCCCTTGGGCGCCACCATCGCCACGTCCACGTCTGACGGCGGGCGGATCAGGTCGTAACGGATGTTGAAGCCGTGCCCGAACAACAGCGCGTCACCCGAGTTCAGGTTCGGCGCGATATCAGCAGCGTAGATGGCGCGCTGCTTGGTGTCCGGCGCGAGGATCATGATGACGTCCGCCTCGGCGCAGGCCCGCGCCGGAGTCATCACCGCCAAGCCCTCGTCAGCCGCCTTCGGGCGTGACTTGGACTCCTCCGGCAGGCCGACGCGGACGTCGACCCCGGAATCGCGCAGGCTCAGCGCGTGAGCATGGCCCTGGCTGCCGTAGCCGATCACCGCGACCTTTCGGCCCCCGATGATCCCCAGGTCGGCGTCGCCGTCATAGAAGACTTCTGCACTCATTCTGGTCACTCCTGACTGTGACTCCGATTCTGGGCGCTTTAGCGGATCAAACCGGCGGTGATGACGCGGGAGCCGCGGCCCAGCGCGACCATCCCGGACTGCACCATCTCTCGGATGCCGAAGGGCTCGACCATCCGCAACAGTGCCGCGAGCTTGTCCGATGTGCCGGTCACCTCGATGGTCACCGCGTCCGGGGAGACATCGACCACCTTGGCCCGGAACAGTGCGACCGCCTCGAGCACCTGGGAGCGCACCGTGGTGTCGGCCCGGACCTTCACCAGCAGCAGCTCCCGCTGCACCGCCACCATGGGGTCGAGCTCAACGATCTTGAGGACATGGATCAGCTTGTTGAGCTGCTTGGTGACCTGCTCCAGAGGCAGCTCCTCGACGTTGACCACGATGGTCATCCGGGCTATACCGACGTTCTCGGTGGGCCCGACCGCCAGCGATTGGATGTTGAACCCCCGGCGGCTGAACAACCCGGACACCCGGGCCAGCACGCCGGGCGTGTCCTCCACCAGGACCGACAGGGTGTGCTTGGTCATGACCCGTCCTCGTCGAACAAGGGGCGGATGTCACGCGCCGACATGATGTTGTCGTTTCCGTGGCCGGCCGCCACCATCGGCCAGACCTGGGCGTCCTTACCCACCACGAAGTCGATCACAACCGGGCGGTCGTCGATCCCCATCGCCTGCTTGATGACCTTGTCGACGTCCGGCTCGGCCTCGCAGCGCAGCCCCACGCAACCCAATGCCTCGGCGAGCTTCACGAAATCCGGAACGCGGGAGTGGGTCCCGAGGTCGGTCTGCGAGTAGCGCTCGGAGTAGAACAGGTTCTGCCACTGCCGGACCATGCCCAGGCCGTCATTGTTGATCACCGCGACCTTGATCGGGATGTTCTCGATGGCGCAGGTCGCCAGCTCCTGGTTCGTCATCTGGAAGCTGCCGTCGCCGTCGATGGCCCAGACCGCGACATCGGGCCGGCCCAGCTTGGCGCCCATCGCCGCCGGCACGGCGAAACCCATCGTGCCCAGGCCACCGGAGTTGATCCAGCTGCCCGGCTTCTCATACTTGATGAACTGAGCCGCCCACATCTGGTGCTGGCCGACCCCCGCGGTGTAAATCGCGTCCGGGCCGACCAGCGCGCCGATCCGCTCGATCACGAACTGCGGGGAGAGCATCCCGTCACTCGGGCGGTCATAGCCCAGAGGGAACGTCTGCCGCCAGTTACACAGCTGGCGCCACCAACCGGCGAGATCCGGACGATCGGTCGCGAACTCGGTCCGCACCGCTGTGATCAGCTCACTGATCACAGCGGTGCAGTCACCGACGATGGGCACATCCGCCTGCCGGTTCTTGGAGATCTCGGCGGGGTCGATATCGGCATGCACCACCTTCGCGTCCGGCGCGAAGGAGGACAGCTGCCCGGTGACCCGGTCATCGAACCGGGCACCCAACGTCACCAGCAGGTCGGAGCGCTGCATCGCCGCGACGGCGGCGACCGTGCCGTGCATGCCGGGCATCCCCAGGTGCTGTGGGTGCGAGTCGGGGAACGCACCGCGAGCCATCAGCGTGGTCACCACCGGAGCACCGGTGAGCTCGGCAAGCTCCCGCAACGCCGCAGTGGCCCGTGCCTTGATCACGCCGCCGCCGACGTAGAGCACCGGACGGCGAGCGGTAGCGATCATCCGGGCGGCCTCCCGGATCTGCTTGCCGTGCGGCCGGATGGTCGGCCGGTAACCGGGAAGACGCAGCTCCGGCGGCCACACGAAGGACGTCAGCTCCTGAAGCACGTCCTTGGGGATGTCCACCAGCACGGGGCCCGGGCGACCGGTGGCGGCCAGGTGGAAGGCTTCCGCGATCGCTCTCGGGATCTCCGCCGGGTCCGTCACCAGCATGTTGTGCTTGGTCACCGGCATCGTGATGCCGGTGATGTTCGCCTCCTGGAAGGCGTCGCTGCCTATCGAGGAGCGCTGTACCTGGCCAGTGATGGCCACCACCGGCACCGAGTCCATATACGCGTCGGCCAGCGGCGTGACCAGGTTCGTCGCACCGGGACCCGACGTCGCCATGCACACCCCGACTCGCCCCGTGGCCTGCGCGTACCCGGTCGCGGCGTGCCCGGCGCCTTGCTCGTGGCGGACCAGCACGTGGCGGACCTTCGTGGAGTCCAGCAACGGGTCGTACGCGGGCAGGATCGTGCCGCCAGGGATGCCGAACACCACCTCACACCCGAGCGCTTCCAATGACCGCACCAGGGCCTGCGCGCCGGTGGCCCGCACCGGCGCTCTCAGTGGCGGGGCCGGTTTGGGCGGTGGCGTCGGGCTCGGCATCTCTCGGGCCATTTCCCTGGGGGTCACGGTTTTCATGGTCCCGCCTTAGCTCGTCGTGCGCTCGGCCTGAGCATCAACAAACCATCAAAAAACCCTCGCTGCCCGGGTGTGGGCTGGTGCGAGGGTTGGCGCATCGACGTCAGTGACTCTGCGACTCTTCAGACGACGCGCCTCTGGGGTACAAGGACGGTGGCGATTAGCACGTAGCCGACGGTAACTGGCCCATCCGGCAGCGTCAACCTCGCGGGAGCCTCTCCTACATCTTGAGAGAAGTAGGGTATCCGACCTTCTGACCTGCACAGATATTTTCGCGGTCTGTCACCATGTCACTGTGACCGACTCCGCCACGATGACCTTCCGGCTGCCGCTGACCGCCCTGATCGGGGTGTTCGGGCTGATCGTGTGCATGACCCCGGTGGCTTTCGGCGCACCGGGACTGCAGGCGCTGTACCTGGTGCCGCTGGCCCTCACGGTCTGGCTGGTGCGGACCCGGACGGTGGCATGCCCGGACACCATCCGGGCATGCCGAGTATGGGGCTCGCGGCAGATCACCTGGTCCGACCTTGCGGGCCTGCGGATCGATGACCGCTCCCGGCTCTGGGCCGTGCCGCACGAGGGGGACGAGGTGTGGCTGCCCGTGGTGCGGGCCCGCGACCTTCCGGCGCTGGCGGCGATGAGCGGGGGGCGGCTGCCCGACCCGCTCGCCGAAGCCGGCGAGCGACCGGCGTCCGAGGGGTAGCTTGGACGCCGGCATCGGCCCCGTGACATGACCACTCACCAGCACCACTCACCAGCGGCACACGGGCCTGCACATAGTCTGACCGATCGTGCGAGCCGCCGCGGCGAACCCAGCCGGTGCCCGCCGCCGCGCGATCTCGATACTGCTCGCGGCGTCGGCGCTGTTGTGCGGGTGCTCGGTGACCCCGAGGTTTCCGGACCGGGACGCCGGGGCGTTCCACGCCAAGCTGGAGATCGGGTCGCAGGCCGAACCGAGGCCCGGGATCCCGGGGCCGTTACGGCCACCCGGCCCAGGCGCACCCGGCCGGCTACCGCCGGGCCCGCCGCGAGGCTGCACCGACCCCGATCCGCAGGTTGTCGCGACGTGTCTGGAACCGCTCTCCGCGCTGGTCGTGCTGCCGGGCTCCGCGCTGGTGGGTCTGGCCGCGGAGCGCACCACCGGCCGGATCCTGCAGGTGCAACAGCATCGGCCGAATCAGGAGAGAGCGGCCCTGGCCGTGGACCCCGCGGGTGACGGCGGGCTCACCGGGCTCGCACTGTCTCCCAGTTATGCCGAGGATGAGCTGATCTACGCTTATATCACCACTCCGGTCGACAACCGGGTGGTCCGGATCGCCCCCGGTGACATACCCAAGCCGGTGCTGACCGGCATCCCACGGGGTCCGACCGGCAATGCGGGCGCGCTCGCGGTCGACTCGCACGGGATGCTCCTGGTCGCCACCGGGGACGCCGGCAACCCCGCCTCAGCCGAGGACCCGAGGTCACCAGCCGGCAAGGTGTTACGGATCGACACCTTCGGCCACCCTGCGCCGGGCAACCCCGGTGGGTCCACGGTGTTGGTCAGCGGCGTGCACGCACCGGGCGGGCTGTGCATCGACCCACAGACCGACGAGCTGTGGATCACCGATCGGAATCCCGACCACGACCTGTTACACCGGGTGCAGCCGGGACGCCCACTGGGGCCGGCCGCCTGGACCTGGCCCGCAGGCATCGGTGCCGCGGGGTGCGTGGTCATGCTGGGCCGCATCCAGATCACGTTCACCAGCGGGGCGCCGATGTTCGCGCTCGGGATCGGACCACGCGGCACGTTCATCGGCCCGCCGCTGCAGATCCCGCTGGAGCACTACGGCCGGATCGCCGCCGCCGCGCTGAGCCCGGACGGGCAGATGATGTGGCTGGGCACGGTCAACAAGACCGGCGGCACACCGATCTCCAGCGACGAGCGGGTGTTCCTGCTACCCGACCCGGTGGGCCCCGGCCGCAGCCAAGACTGAAAACTGTGGACAACCCTGTGGACAACCCGTGAGTGGCGATGCGAGCCATAGCTCGCATCGCCACTCACGGGGCGCAGCGCGCCAAAACCAGCTCACGCACGCGTTGGGCGTCGGCCTGGCCACCGGTGGCTTTCATCACTGCACCCACGATCGCGCCAGCGGCCGCCACCTTGCCGCCGCGGATCTTCTCCGCCACCTCGGGCTGGGCGGCGAGGGCCTGTTCGACGGCGGCGGTCAACTCGGCTTCGCCGGACACCACGGCCAGGCCACGAGTAGTGAGCACCTCGTCGGGCTCGCCCTCCCCGGCGAGGATCCCGTCGACGACCTGCCGGGCCAGGCTGTTGGTCAGCGCGCCGGCATCGACCAGGGCGATCACCCGCGCCACCTGGTGCGGTGTGATGGGCAGGTCAGCGAGCTCCACATCACGGGAGTTGGCCTGCTGGGACAGGTACGACACCCACCACGACCGCGCCTGCGCCGAGGGTGCCCCCGCGTCGACGGTGGCCGCGATGAGATCCAGCGCGCCGGCGTTGACCAGGTCGCGCAGCTCGAGGTCGGACAGGCCCCACTCGGCCCGCACCCGAGCTCGGCGCTGCCAGGGCAGCTCGGGAAGCGTGGCGGCCAGCCGCGCCACCCACTCGTCGCTGGGGGTGATCGGCACCAGATCGGGCTCCGGGAAATACCGGTAGTCCTCCGAGGTCTCCTTGCGCCGCCCGGGCGAGGTGGTGCCGGTGGCCTCGTCGAAGTGCCGGGTCTCCTGCACGATCTCGCCACCGGAGGCCAGCACCGCGGCTTGCCGGCCCATCTCGTGGCGCACCGCGCGCTCCACCGAGCGCAGCGAGTTGACGTTCTTGGTCTCGGTCCGGGTGCCGAAGGTCGACGAGCCGCGCGGCATCAGCGAGACGTTGGCGTCACAGCGCAGCGACCCCTGGTCCATCCGCACGTCGGACACGCCCAGCGCCCGCAGCAGGTCCCGCAGCGCGGTGACGTAGGCGCGGGCGATCTCGGGCGCGCGGGCCCCCGCGCCGACGATCGGCTTGGTGACGATCTCGATCAGCGGGACGCCGGCGCGGTTGTAGTCCAGCAGCGAGTGGCTCGCGCCGTGGATACGACCGGTCGCACCACCGACGTGCAGCGACTTGCCGGTGTCCTCCTCCATGTGCGCGCGCTCGATCGCGACGGGGAACGTCGAGCCGTCCGCCAGCAGCACCTCCAGCGACCCGTTCACCGCGATCGGCTCGTCATACTGCGAGGTCTGGAAGTTCTTGGGCATGTCCGGGTAGAAGTAGTTCTTCCGGGCGAACCGGCACCACGGCACGATCGAGCAGTTCACCGCCAGCCCGATCCGCATCGCCGACTCCACCGCGGCGCCGTTGAGTACCGGAAGCGCCCCCGGCAGCCCCAGGCAGGTCGGGCAGACGTGGGTGTTGGGTAGGGCCCCGAACTCATTGGCGCAGCCGCAGAACATCTTCGTCGCGGTGGACAGCTCGACGTGCACCTCAAGCCCGAGTACCGGGTCGAAACGCGCCAGCACCTCGTCGTAGTCCATCAACGCCGCAGTCACCGCCCTATCACCTCCAGCTCAGGAACCCGGTAGGCCAGCGGGCCACCCTCGGCGGCGTCGCGGGCCGCCTCGTAGGCCGCCGCCACCCGGTAGGCCCGGTCATCGGCCAGCGCAGGCGCCATCACCTGCAGGCCCACCGGCAGGCCATCGTCATCGGCCAGCCCGGCCGGCACGGACACCGCGGCGTTGCCCGCCAGGTTCGCCGGGATCGTGCACAGGTCCGACAGGTACATCGCCAACGGGTCGTCCACCCGCTCGCCGAGGCGGAACGCGGTGGTCGGGGTGGTCGGGGAGACCAGTACGTCGACCTGCTCGAAGGCTGCGGCGAAATCTCGGATGATCAACGTGCGGACCTTCTGCGCCTGGCCGTAGTAGGCGTCGTAGTACCCGGTGGACAGCGCGTAGGTGCCGAGCATGATGCGGCGCTTGACCTCAGGGCCGAAACCGGCTGCCCGGGTCAGCGACATGACCTCCTCAGCGCCGCGACTGCCGTCGTCGCCGACGCGGCGCCCGTAGCGCATGCCGTCGAAGCGGGCCAGGTTCGAGGAGCACTCACTGGGCGCGATCAGGTAATAGGCGGGCAGCGCGTGATCGAACGACGGGCAGGACACCTCGACGATCAGAGCACCCAGCTCGCGCAGCCGGCTCACCGCGAGCTCGAACGCGCGCAGCACCCCGGGCTGGTAACCCTCGCCGCGGAACTGGCTGACCACCCCGAGCCGGACCCCGGTCAAGTCACCGGTGGCACCCGCGCGGGCCGCCCGCACCACCGGCGGCACCGGGGCGTCGATCGAGGTGGAGTCCAGCGGGTCGTACCCACCGATCACCTCGTGCAGCAGCGCGGCGTCGAGCACCGTGCGGGCCACCGGGCCGCCCTGGTCCAGGCTGGAGGAAAAGGCCACCAGGCCGTACCGCGAGACGCCGCCGTAGGTGGGCTTGACCCCGACGGTGCCGGTCACCGCGCTGGGCTGGCGGATCGAGCCGCCGGTGTCGGTCCCGATCGCCAGCGGCGCCTCGAACGCGGCCACCGCCGCCGCCGACCCACCGCCGGATCCGCCCGGCACGCGGTCGAGGTCCCACGGGTTGCGGGTGGGCCCGTAGGCGGAGTTCTCCGTCGAGGAACCCATGGCGAACTCGTCCATGTTGGTCTTGCCCAGAATCACCACACCCGCGTCGCGCAGCCTGCGAGTGACCGTGGCGTCATACGGCGGCCGCCAGCCCTGGAGCATCCGTGAGCCGCAGGTGGTGGGCATGTCGACGGTGGTGAACACGTCCTTGAGCGCCAGCGGCACGCCCGCCAGTGGCGAGGCGGGCGGGTTCCCACGCCGCAACCCGTCGTCCACCGCGGCGGCGGCGGACAGCGCGGCCCGGGCGTCCAGGTGCAGGAAGGCGTGCACCGCGCCGTCCACGGCGGCGATGCGGTCCAGGTGTGCCTGGGTCACCTCCACCGCGCCGGCCTCCCGCGCGTGGATCCGCTCGGCCAGGTCCGCGGCGGACGACCGGGTCAGCTCGGTCGTCACGACTCGTCCAGGATGCGCGGCACTCGGAACCGGCCGTCCTCGGTCGCATAGGCACCCGAGAGCGCCTGGTGCTGGGTCAACCCGGGGCGCGGCACGTCCGCACGGAACACATCGGTCAGCCCGACGGCGTGCGAGGTGGGTGGGATGTCCGCAGCCGCCACCTCACCGACCCGGGCGACCGAGGTCAGGATCACCTCGAGCTGGCCGGCGAACAGGTCCAACTCCTCCTCGGTGACGGCCAGCCGGGCGAGCCGGGCGAGATGCGCGACCTCGTCACGGGAGACGATGGGCACAGGAGACTCCTGAAGCGCGACGGGGACGGGTGACCCGGCGAGTCTAACGTCGCGCCTTCCGTGAGGGCTTCTCCTGGGGCGGGGTGACCCGCCCGCGGGCTGGGGGGCGCAACGTCCGGCCCGCTCTGTCACAATCGACGACCCCGGCGAGCGCGCGGGCGATCCGTGACGGGACGGGACTTGACGAAGGGGACAGAATGGACAAGCCCGCATGACCAGGGATGGCGGATGTCCTTTCTGATCCGGGTTCAGCTCCCGGACCGCCCTGGGGCGCTCGGCGCGGTGGCCACCGCGCTGGGCGAGGTGGGCGTGGACATCCTCAGCCTGGACGTCGTCGAGCGGAGATCCGGCATCGCCATCGACGACCTCGTCGTGGAGCTTCCCTCCGGCCGGCTGCCCGATGTATTGATCACGGCAGCGGAGTCGGTCGAGGGCGTCGAGGTCGACGCCGTCCGCCCGTGGGCTGGTGCCCTGGACACTCACCGCGAGCTGGAGTTGGTGGAGGAGATCGCCGCCGACCCCGCCCACGGCCTGCAGACCTTCACCGATGGGGTACCAAAGATCATCCGAGCGGGTTGGGCCCTCGTGCTCAGCGCCGCAGGGGGACGACCGCGCCGGGTCACCGCCTCCTTCGCCGCGCCGGAGACCATCGCCGCAGACCTGCCGTGGTGGCCACTGCGCCGCGCGACGATCCTGGACGGTGAGGACCCCTGGGTGCCGCCACCCTGGCAGGAGCTGGGCACCGAGCTGGCCGCGACCCCGCTGGGCGGTGCGGAGCGGGCCCTGCTGGTCGGCCGACCGGGCGGGCCGATGTTCCGCGCCGCCGAGGTGGCCCGCCTGGAGCACCTGGCGGGGATCGTCGCGGTGGTACTGCGCGACTGAATGCCTACGACATGCCCTGCGACGGTCCTGGCGCCGTGGTCACGCCGAAAACCAGCAGCCGGACTCCGGGCAGCGGGTAAGTGTCACGCTCAGGCAGCCGGATGAACCCCAATCGGGCATAGAGCCGGTGCGCGGCGTGCATTTCCTCAGTGCTGTACAGCACGACCTGGTGCGCACCGATCTGTCGCGCCCGCGCCAGCACGGTTCGCACCAGCACCTCACCGACTCCGCGGCGGCGGGCGCCGGGTGCCACCGCGAGCATCCGGAACTCCAGCTCACCCGGGTGGGCCAACTGCCTCATCGGACTGCCCGGCGCGCACACCGTGACCGTCCCCACCACCATGTCTTCAGGGTCCACCGCCACCAGCAGTTCAGCGTCGGCGGCCCGCCGCGACGCGTCGGCCAACTGACCCGCGTAGGAACCCTCGGGGTTCACCACGCCGTCGGCGAGGTACGCCTCCAGGGTGAGCCGACCGACCTCCTCGAGCTCACCGGGACGGACACGACGCACGGTCAGGCGGTCTGTCATTCTCTCGGTGATACCACGAGACCGCGGTGCACGGCTGGAGTCAGCTCACAGTCCATTCGTTGGCGTTCCAGGTGACGCCATCCGACCCGTCACGGTAGACGCTGTCGATATTGCTGGTGTAGGCCCACATGATGGGGATCTGGAACAGCGGAAGTGACACCAGGTCACCGGCGAGGAGCCGATCGGCTTTCGCAAGAGCATCAGCCTGAGTGGACTCGGCGTACTCCGTCTCCGCGACAATCAGCGCGGCGTCGACCTCAGGGTTGCTGTAGTGCTGGTGGTTGCGCGCGCCGTTGGTCGCGTAGCGGTCAGCCAGAGACCACACTCGGGAGGTGGTCGAGCTCGTCGTCAGGGCGACATCGAACCGGCCACGAATCATTGCATCAGCCAGGCCGCCCGGGGTGGCACCGTCGGCGATCTCCATTCCGGCCTGCCGGCATTGCGTCCTGATCAGTTCCACCTCCCGGGAGTGGGCCGGCGAGCCATCGTGGCTGAGGGCGAAGGACAATCGCCGGCCGGCCCGGGAGTAGACGCCGTCGGGACCCAGCACCCAACCGGCCCGCTCCAGCGTCACCTGCGCCTTCTGTGCATCGGCGACCATCGTGGCGGAGTAGAGGTCGACGTAGGCCGGTGAGCCCGGGAGGAATGCGAGGCTGCCGAGCGGCTGAGCGTCCGGGCGCACGCCGCGGACCAGGTCGTCGACCAGTTTGTTGCGATCAACACATTGCGCGAAGGCGGTCCGGACGACCGGATCCCGGAACAGTGGACCAGCCACATCGAGATCCAGATGCTCGACGGTGGGGCCGCCGCGCTCGGCGAATATCACCCCCCGTCCCGACAATGCCCGCAGCTGATCGGCCAGCAGCGGATCAGCCGGCGGTTGCACGACAGTGAACCGCCGATTCGCCAGGCCCGCTACCGCGGCGGCGCCGTCCGCGACGGACGTGAGCTCGATCATCACCGGACCACCGGGGTTACCCACCCAGGCCTTGTTCCGGACCAGCACGGCCTGTGTGCTCGACGTCGCGCTGTCGAACTGATACGGGCCCGACGCCGGCATCATCGTGACGTTGACACCGACCCAGCTGTTCCAGAAGTCACCGGCCTTCTTCAGGTCGGCCGGCGCGGACGCCGGAGTCAACGCGGTGATGTCAGCGATTCCGGTCTCCCGCTCGAGGATATGCGCGGGAAGAATGGCGTGATTGATATAGTTCCGGCGCCAGTCCGCGTAGGGCGACCGGTAGGTCTCGACGAATGTATTCTTGTCGCGGCACTCGGCGGTGACGCGATCCAGCCCTCGCGTGGTCGCCGGTGTGAAGTACGGCGTCGCGCCGCTGCCCGCGAACCAGGCCAGGTAGAAGTCGTGGCAGTTCCATGGCTGCCCATCCGACCATCTGACGCTCGGCTTGATCTTGTACGTGACAACCTGCGGGTCCTTCGAGGTCAGCTCGGCGGACACCAGCACGTCGGAGTTGAGCAGGAACCTACCCTCTCCGTCGACGATGAACGGGTCGACGAGTACCTGGTTGAGCACCAAAGCGTTGTCCGGGCTGTCGTTCGCCCGCGCCGTCTTGTTGTTGTACGCCGAGAAAAGCCCGTCGTGCGCGACGACGACCGCGGGCCCGGGTGGCACCTTCGGGGCGCGGTATGACCCGTCCCCCTTGTCACCACGGGCCAGAGTGTTCGCCGGGCCGCCACCGGGGTGCTCGGTTCCCCTGGCCGCCACACAACCGGTGACCGCGAGGCCGAGGCAGGCAAGCTGGGCCAGAAAGCCTGTCACGAGCCGACTGCGCCTCGACTTTCCCCTCACGAGCACCCTCCTGGTGTCACTGGCGGAACCGCCAGCGGGCAGCGCCGTCGAACGGGCCTTCCCCCGGCGTGCCGGGGACCACGTCGAGCAGCTGATCGGTGGTGATGAGCAGCGAAGCCGGCTGGTAGAGCGGGATCGTCACGGCCCGCGCCCACAACGCAGACTCGACGGTAGCGGGGACCGGACCCGCCGGGTCGTCCTGGGTCAGCGCCCGCTCGATCATCGGCTGCAGGTCCAGGTCGCAGAGCTCCGCCGGGTTGGGCGGAGCCGGGGCCAGCCTGGCCGGCACCACCAGCGGGCAACCGGACCAGGACGCCACCGCAGTGGCGGGGTGGCCGGCCGCAGGCTGGGGCAGCACGACGATGTCGACGCCTGGCGTGCCCCCTCCCGGAGTGGTCGGCGCTGGATAGGCCACCGGGGGAGTGGCCACCTCGGCGCTTCCACGAGGAGACGACACCGCATCGGCGCTCGGGCCGAGCATGATGCCGTAGAGCACATCGGGGTCGACCTCATGCAGCTCAGCATCGATCCCGGCGCTCCGAAGCTGATCAACCACCCGGGCGGCGAGCGTCCCGTAAGGCTCGCGATTCGCCGCTGCCGCGACCACCAGCCGCAGTGGCCGGCCCGCACGTTCCCACCCCGCTGGATCGCGGACGTACCCGGCGTCGGTGAGCAACCGGCGCGCCGTGTCCGGATCCGGCGCCACCGGGACGCCGGTGGCCGGCGCGGTGGCTCGGTAGCCCGGCTCGGACGGAGCGAGCACCTGGGAGTCGGCCCGCAGCGCCGCGGCGGGCCCGCTGGCGACTCCGGTGGCGATCAGCGAGGGGCGGTCCAGCAGCGCGGCCACCGCGGTGCGCACCCGCTGATCGCTCAACGCCCGGCCGGCCGGGCGCAACAGCACGGACACGAGCACCGGCTGCGGCACGACCGCCCGCGTCACTCCCAGGTCAGCCGCGCGCAACAGCGACTCGGTGATGGCGTTGGGACGGCTGAACAGGGCACCCTGCGCACCACCGGTGCGCAGCGCCTCGACCAGAGCCGCTTGGCTGCCCTGGCGCAACCGGATCCGGTCCAGCCGAGCCGGGGTGTCCCAGTACCGGTCGTTGCGTTCCAGCACCAGCTCGCCGCGAGATCGATCAAACTGGGTCATCAGGAACGGACCGCCGGACACCGGAAGGCCGGCGTCGAGCGCGGTGTCCCACCCGCCCGGCGCATCCTTGAGCAGATGCTCCGGCAGCAGGTGCTGGAACAGGGTGCGCCAGCCGGCGTAGGGCCGCAGAAAGACCACCTCGGCGGTCTTACCGCCGTCCCGGGAGACCACCTGGTCGATCAGCTGGTAGCCGGCCGAGTCCACCACACCGGGCTGGGTGCGCATCTGCTTGGCGAGGTAGCCGAAGTCCTCGGCGGCGATGGGGGTGATATCCGACCACTGCGCATCGCGCCGAATCCGGTAGGTGACGGTGAACGGCTCGGTATTCGTGACCTCGGCGGAGGTCAGCAGCGTGGGGTCGAGCACCCACTGCCCGGTCGGGCTCTGGTGGAACGGCGAGGGCAACAGCAGCCCGGCGACCGCCTCCGAGACCGGTGCCAGGTCGGCGATGGTGTGCGGGTTGAAACCGCCGATCAGCCGGTCCACCCCGAAGACCACCTCCCGCGTGCGGGGCGAGACTGCTGAGGAACTCGCAGTGTGGTGGTGCGGTAGCGAGGTGGACGGCCGCGGGGCGCACGCGATGAGCGCGGCCCCGGCGACCAAGACCGTCACCACCACCCCACACGCGCCGCCGGGCGTTCTCACGAGGCGACATGCTGCCGCACAGCGATCTCCCGGGGTGCGCGCGGGGTCGTGGTCACCAGGCTGCTACCGAGCAGTCACGGTGTCGGGCGTGTCCAAGACTTTGTCCAGCGTGTTGATACTGACGTGCGGCCAGATGATACGTCCGGGCAGGCCGTCTTTGCGCGGGAAGAACTCCAGGTTCACTATTTGCAGATACTGCAGACGGAACGTCGGACTGTCCCCGCCGAGCTTCTGAATCCAGAACGTGGATTTCATGGCTGTGGCATCTGCTTGCTTCTCAATGAACGGGATATCGTTGATGCCGCCTGAGTCGGTTGTCGTGTCCAACTCCAGGACGGTGGTCCCCTGTACATTGACGCCCTGGTTGGCCAGGGTCAATAACAGATGCGGGCTTGTCGGGTCGAATCCTGGGAAGCCCGGGGCGTTGACCATCCCGACGAAGGGGGTCGTGTGGAAGTGCTGGTAGGGCTCCAGGTAGGGGCTGGTTAAATTCTGGTTTACCCCGATTGGCAGGCCGTTAACCGGTGGTATCTGCGCAACACCGTTCACCTGGGAGTGGGTCCCCAGGGCCAGGGCCGAGCTGCCGTGCGGAATACTGGCCAAGCGGGCCACGTCCATCCCGTCGGTGGTCAGGTTGACCATGTTGAGGAACAGCCCGGGTTCATGGTGAATGGCGAGGCCAAGCGACCCGGCCACTTTACTCGGCGGACGATCGGTCACCGCAACCTGATGGATCACCTGTTCGTAGTCCAGTGTCACAACGAACTGGTCGGTCTGCAGATTATGGGTGTTGTCGACACCTCGGTTAGGCACCTTCGTGTCCACGAGGGTGAAGTTGAGGGTCTCGTCGTACTGGTTGAGCAGCAACCGGTAGTCGAGGGCGCCTGGCCCAGTCCGGGCGAACGGCAAAGCGATCATGTTCCAGCCGTGACCCTTGCTCTCCCACTTCCCGGGTAAGTCCTTAAGAGGCCCCAGGTCGTCGCCAGGCCTGGCGATCCTCCTGATGGCGCGTTCCGTGTTGTGGAACCTCTGCAGACGTCCGTCATCTGGTATGGCAGTAGCGTTCGACATGGCAGTAGCGCGTTTCCTCTCCTCATCAGACCCGTGCCTGGACCCTGATTCGGTCACAGACCGGCCAGGCACGTCAGCGTCCGCGGGCCCAGCGGCTTTTTCCGGAAATCATGGAAATCCTAGGCCCGCGCCACCCGGTCTCGGGCCCGCTGCCGGCCGCGCTGGGTGGCGTCCAGGATGACCTTGCGCACCCGCACCACCTCCGGTGCCACCTCGACGCACTCGTCGGAGGCGCAGAACTCCAGCGCCTCCTCCAACCCAAGCGTCCTCGGCCGGGCCAGCCGCTCGAGCTCCTCACCGGCGGAGGAACGCACGTTGGTGAGCTTGCGCTCCCGGCAGGCGTTGATGTCCAGATCCTCGGCACGGGGGTTCTCGCCGACCACCATCCCGGCGTAGACCGCCGCACCGGGCTCCACGAAGAAGGCGCCCCGGTCCGCCAGCTGCGCCAGCGCGTACCCGGTGACCACCCCGGACCGGTCGGCGACCAACGACCCGGAACGCCGGGTGCGCAGCTCACCGACCCACGGGCGGTAGCTGTCGAAGACGTGGTGCGCGATGCCGGTACCTCGGGTGATGGTGAGGAACTCGGTGCGAAAGCCGATCAGCCCGCGGGAGGGCACCGTGAACTCCAGGCGCACCCAGCCGTCGCTGGAGGTCGCACCCAGCTGTTCGGTCCGGCCCTTGCGAGCGGCCAGCAGCTGGGTGACGGCGCCGACGTGCTCCTCGGGCACGTCGATGGTGAGATGCTCGAACGGCTCGTGCACCGTGCCGTCCACGGTGCGGGTGACGACCTGGGGTTTGCCGACGGTGAGCTCGAAGCCCTCGCGCCGCATGGTCTCCACCAGGACGGCCAGGGCCAGCTCACCACGACCCTGCACCTCCCAGGTGTCCGGCGACTCGGTGGGCGAGACCCGGATGCTCACATTGCCGACGAGCTCGGCGTCCAGCCGGTTGCGCAGCAGGCGGGCGGTGAGCTTGCGGCCGCCACCTCGACCCGCCAGCGGGCTGGTGTTGATACCGATCGTCATCGCGATCACCGGCTCGTCCACCGTGATCCGGGGCAGCGGCCGCGGATCCTCGACGTCGGCCAGGGTGTCACCGATGGTGATCTCCGCGATTCCCGCGATGGCGATCAGGTCACCGGCCTCCGCGCCGGCCGCCGGGACCCGGTCGAGGCCCTCGGTGCGCAGCAGTTCGGTGATCTTGACAGGCCGGATCGTCCCGTCTTCCCGGCACCAGGCCACGATCTGGCCCTTGTGCAACCGCCCGGCACGGACCCGGCACAGCGCGATCCGGCCCAGGAAGGTCGACGCGTCGAGGTTGGTGACGTGCGCCTGCAACGGCGCCTGCGCATCACCCGCGGGCGGCGGCACGTGCGTGAGGATGACGTCGAACAGGGGGTTGAGGTTCTCGGCGTCGGGCATCCCGCCGTCGCGCGGGCGGGTCAGGCTGGCGCGGCCGGCGCGCGCGCTGGCGTAGATCACCGGCAGGTCCAGCACCGCCTCGGCGGCGTCGGCCTCCAGATCCGCGGCGAGGTCCAGCAGCAGGTCGTGGGTCTCGGAGACCACCACCTCGATCCGGGCATCCGGCCGGTCCACCTTGTTCACCACCAGCACCACCGGCAGGTGTGCGGCCAGCGCCTTGCGGAGCACGAAGCGGGTCTGCGGCAACGGACCTTCGCTGGCGTCGACGAGCAGCAGCACACCGTCCACCATGGACAGCCCGCGCTCCACCTCCCCGCCGAAGTCGGCGTGCCCGGGAGTGTCGACCACGTTGATGGTGACCGGACCCTCCGGGGTGAGCCAGGTGACCGCGGTGTTCTTGGCGAGGATCGTGATGCCCTTCTCCCGCTCCAGATCACCCGAGTCCATGACGCGGTCCACGGTGCCGCGCCCGGTGACGGCACCGGACTGGCGCAGCATGGCGTCGACGAGCGTGGTCTTGCCATGATCGACATGTGCGATGATGGCGACATTGCGCAGGTCGGTGCGCACGCGGGCGGGGGCTGCGGTGGGCACGCGGGAACTCCTCGATTGGGTGCCGGGAACACCAAGGTTACCGGGCCGGCCCCGACCGACTGTGAGTGAGGATGCGAGTCCTCACTCGCATCCTCACTCACGGGGCACGCAGCGCCCGTTCGAGATCGGGCAGGATCGTGCGGTCAGCGTCCAGCCAGTCCAGCCCCGCCAGCTCGGTGACGTCCACCCACCGCAGCGCGGCATGCTCCACCGGGACCGGCCGGGCGGTCGGGTCGGCCAGCCGCGCGACGTGCACCCGTAGTACGTAACCGCCGGGCAGCGGCACGTCCGGCCCGATCTGTTCACCCGGCACGACCTCGACGGCGAGTTCCTCGCGACACTCCCGGATCAGCGCGTCTCGGGCGCTCTCCCCCGGCTCGACCCGGCCGCCCGGCAGCTCCCAGCGACCCGCGGCTTCCGGCGGATAAGCCCGCTGCTGAGCGAGCACCCGAGTACCGCGCAGCACAGCCGCCGCGACCACCGTCGGCCCGGGTCCGGCGCACCCCGTCGCTCGGTACAACAAGCTGACCTCCACGCCGAGTTGGTCGCGACCGTCAGATCCAGCGGCAAGGGGTGTGCGGAGTAGCCTTGCGTCACCCTCTTTGCCGGGGTGTCCGCCCCGGGGTAGCTCCCTGGGGGGTATCGGCGACGGATCCAGCGAGGGAAGATACGCGATGGCTGATGAGGGCCTGCAGTCGATCGGCCGTCGAATCGGGGAGATCCGGTCGTGGCGCGGGATGACCCTGCGGGCCGTGGCGGAACTCGCGGGGATCACCGAGGGCTACCTGTCGCGGATCGAACGCGGGGAGCGCATCGTCGGCCGGCGTTCCCTGCTGGAGCGAATCGCTGCGGCGCTGCGGGTCGCGCCGTCGGAGCTGGCCGAGCAGGCCTTCCCGCCGGCGGCGGCCGACCCGGTGACCGCGGAGGCGCAGGCTGCCGTGATGGCCCTGGAAGCTGCGCTGTCCGACCTCGATCTCGGCATCCTACTCGACGGCGCGCAGTCCCGGCCGTGGTCCGCTGTCGCGGCGGACATGAACCGGCTCAACACCCAGCTCCGGCCAACGGCTGACTATGCAGCAGAGGGCCTTGTGCTGCCCGGCTTGCTCGACGAACTGCACACGCTCTACGTCACCGACCCGGACCACCGCGCCGACGTCTTGGCAGCACTGATGGACTGCTACGTGGCGACTGGTTTCATGTTGAAGAACCTCGGCGTCCGGGGCCTGCCGGCGCTGGCGGCGTTGCGCGCCCAGCGTGTCGCGCAGGAGCTGGACGACCCGGCATGGCTCGGGTTGGCCGCGTGGCAGCGGGCGTTAGCCCTCGGAGGGGCGGGCCGACCGCGAATGCTGGAGTTGTCGATGCGCAGCGCCGACGCGCTGGAGGATCATCTCGATGACCCTCGTGCCCAGCAGGTGTACGGGATGCTGCACCTCAATGCCGCGCTGGCGTCGGCGGCGATGTGCCGGGCCGGTGATGCCGCTGATCACCTCGACGAGGCCGGTGCCCTCGCGACTCGGGTCGGCGCGGACGTTCGAGAGTTCGGCAACATGTACTTCTGCCCGGACAACGTCGGGATCTGGCGGGTGTCCATCGCTGTGGAGTTCGGAGACCCCGGGCGGGCTCGCGAGCTCGCCCGGCAGGTGAACCCATCACGCGTGCCCGCGTCCCGTCAAGCGATCTACTGGGCTGACCTGGGTCGGGGGATGGCATCGGAGCGGGCCACCCGTGACCAGGCGGTCGGCGCGCTGCTGCGGGCGGAGAAGATCGCGCCGCAGCGCATCCGCACGAACCCGTTCGTGCGGGAGACCGTCGGGGACCTCATGCGTCGGGCGCGGAGTAAGGCCGTCGGCCGGGAACTGCGTGGCATGGCCTATCGGATGGGCCTCGGCGTCGGCTGATCTCGCGGCTCCTTGCCGCTCCGTCAAGATCCGCTGCTGCCGCTGCGCCATCGTTGTCAACCATGACCAACGACGTACCCAGGCCACGCTGGGACAACAAGCGCCGCAGGGTGACCCCCGAGACCGGTGCGCCGCACCGGGGCCCGGTGGGCTTCACCATCCTGGTGGTGAGAACCCGCAGCGGTGTGGTTGAGCCGGAACAGCATGCCGCCAGCGCCCGTACGGGTCACCCTTGGCGAGGACGGGGCCCGGGTGCTCCGCGCTGCGTTAATCGGATGGCTCCGATGAGCGGCGCCCCGGTGGTCTGGTTTCTGCGGTCCTTGAGTGATCACGACACGCACCGGGGAGCCCTGCACCCCACTGAGGGCACCCTAACCGCCTTGTGCGGGGTGACGTTCGTGCCCAGAGTGCTCCCGTTCGGCCGCGGTCTTGAGCTTTTCCGGCAACCCGCCCGACCCCGACCAGGTCTGCCCGGCGTGCGCCAAGAGTGCCAGGTGAACGGCCCGGTGAGCTCTGCCCCACCGCTTCGGCTCCCGGCGGCCAGCCGGTTGCACGCCGTTAACAGCAGAAACCACCCCTGGTTGGTAGTACTTCAAGGGCGGCCGACGGGCCAGTGCAGCTCGAAGCGGGCGCCGCCGTCGGGGGCTTGGCCGACCCGGGTGGCGCCGCCGTAGCGGCGGACCGTCTCGGCGACCAGCGCCAGGCCGAGTCCGGTGCCGCCGGTATCGCGTCCCCGGTCATCCTGCACCCGGTGGAAACGGTCGAACACCAGCTCGCGGTGCTCGACGGGCACCCCGTCGCCGTCGTCGTCCACCAGCAGGCGCACCTCGCCCGTGCCGGGCAGAACCAGCACCCGCGCGGTGCTCCGGGCGTGCCGCACGGCGTTGGCGAGCAGGTTGTCCAGCACCCGGGCGACGTCACTGGGCGCGGCGTGCACCACCGCGGGCACGGCTGCGGTCACCCGGATTGTGACTGCCCCGGTCCCGACGCGGTGAGCCGCCGCCACCTCTCCCTGGGCGACGCGGTGAGCCGCGTCGCGGGCCATCTCAGCGAGGTCGACCGGTTGGGTGGGCAGCCGCTCCCCGGCGTCGGAGCGCGCCAGCGTGAGGAGGTCGTCGAGCAGCGCGGACAGCCGCTGCGCCTGCGTGGCGATGTCCTCCAGCGTCGCCCCGGCGAGGTCCGGGTCCGGGTGGGTCACCGCAACCTCGGCCTGCGCGCGGATCGCCGCCACCGGCGAGCGCAGCTCGTGTGCGGCATCCCCGGTGAACCGCCGCAGCCGCTCGGTCGCCGCGTCCCGGCGGCCCAGCAGGTCGTTGAGCGACTGCGCCAGTGCCCGCAGCTCGTCGCGCGCCACCGGCAGCGGCAGTCGCTCCCCCGCTGGCAGCTCCGTCGCCGCCGCCCGCAGCCGGGCAACCGGGCGCAACGCGAACCAGGCAGCCACCCAGCCGGCCGCCCCCATCGCCAGTGCGGCGAGCACCGCGGCCACTGAGAGCGCCACGGCGGTTCGCCCGACCAGCATCGTGTGGGCGACCGATTCGGCGCCGGCCACCACCAGCCGCGGCGTGCCGTCCGGGGCGCTGAGCACCCGCCCCGACCAGCGGGTGGGGTGACCCGGCCGGCCGGACTCGAACGTCCAGACGGCTTGCCCGGCCAGCAGCCGACGGATATCCGATGCGGACAGCGGCGCCGGCCCACCACCATCGACGGGGATGCCGGCCCGGTCGAACACCCGGACCCGGATCTCATCGCCCGGCGGGCGAGGCGGTGCCGGCCGTCCCGCCGTCACGGCGGGCTCGGCGGCGGTGACCGCAACCGCCAGCTCGCTGTCCAGGGCGTGCGTCAGCGTCCGCGCCACCACCGCGGTCGAGGCTTTGGCCAGCGCCAAGAACAGCACCAGCCCCACCACCGTGACCACCGCCGCGACCCGCAGCGGCAACGGGCGCGCGGCCCATGCCCGCCGTAGCGCGGTCACAGCCCGTCCCGCAGGCCGATCGCGTAGCCGTGCCCGCGCACTGTCTGCAGCACGCCGCCGGCCCCGACCGCGTCCAGCTTGCGACGCAGGTAACCGACGTAGACCTCCACGGCGTTGCGGCTGGCGGCCTGCTCGTCGCCCCACGCGGCACGCAGCAACTCGTCCTTGCTCACCACGCTGCCGGCCCGGCGGGCCAACGCCGTCAACACCGCGAACTCGCGGGGCGACAGCGGCACCGGCCGGCCGGCCCAGCTCGCTTCGCGTCGCGCCGGGTCGATCACCAGGTCCCCCAGGGTGAACACCGCCTCCCGACGCGCCTCGGTGTGCCGGCGCAGCACCGCGCGCAGCTGGGCCACCAGCACCACGAAGGAGAACGGCTTCACCAGGTAGCCATCGGCGCCGAGGTCCAACCCGTCGGCCTGGTCGACCTCGCCGTCCTTGGCCGAGACGAGCAGCACCGGGGTGGTCACCCCGGCCGCCCGCAGCCGCTCCAGCACCCGGTAACCGGACAGGCCCGGCAGCATGATGTCCAACAGCACAGCGTCGAAACTGCCGCTCAGCGCCGCGCGCAGCCCGCTGGGTCCGTCGGAGGCGGTGAGGACCTGCATCCCCTCTGCACGTAGCCCCCGCTCCAGCGCGCGCCGGACCCCGGGCTCGTCGTCGACCACCAGCACTCGCGGGCTCACAGCACCCAGCATGCCCGCAGCCGGCGCAGCGACCGTCCAGCTCGGCTACGCTGCCCGAGTGGCCGCCCAGGATGACCTGCTCATCGACGCCGAGACCGTCGCGGGAATGCTCACGAGCGAAGACCCGCTGGAGGGCGATGACGTCCGGTTCCTGCTCGATGCGCTGGCCTGCGCCACCGATGACGCGCTGGGTTTCCTGTCCGGCCGGATCGAGTGCCACACCGCGGGCGGCGGTGTGGTCCAGCCGCGGCTCGCGGCGCTGCGGTCACCGGCGCGAAGCCGGGAGGAGAAGGCCGCCGTCGCGCTGCTCGCCGCCCGCGCCGCCGAAGGCGCCGGGGATTCCAGCACCGCCCGCGACCTGCTCGATGAGGCGTTGACGTTGCGCCCCGGCCTGGAGCCGGCGTTGCACGACGCCGCCCAGGACGCCGCCGCGCGCGGCGACTACGCCACGGCTGACCGATACCTGCGGCGCGCCGAGCGCCCCAGCCCGCTGCGACCAGGACTGAGCGAGGCCATGGCCGCGACCGCGCCGACTAGCGACGTCGGGCGCAACAACCCGTGCCCGTGCGGGTCGGGCCGCAAGTTCAAGGCCTGCTGCCGGCTCACCGCGCTCCCGGCCCTGAGCGCGCGAGCCCAGCTCGTCTACGCTCTGTTGGGCACCTACGCCGAACGCGCTCCAGGCCTGGAGATGCTCGCGCCGCTGATGGAGCGGGCCGAGGATCCGCAGCGGTGCGCGATGTTCCTGGTGGATCTCGCGCTGTTCCAGGGCGGCCTGGTGGAGAGGTTCCTCGCCACCCGAGGCCCCTGGCTGCGCCCCGAGGAACGCCGGCTCATCGAGGACTGGCGGCGGATCCCGGTCACGCTCTACGAGACACTCGACGTCACGCGGGACACCAGCGTCACGCTGCGCGCCCTGCCGGACGGCGAGCCGATCCACCTGGCCGACAAGCTGTTCTCACAGTGCGCACAGCGCCTCGAGCTGTTCTGCGGCCGGGTGCTGCACGACGGCACCGAGCCGCGCATGCTCGCGCTGCCCGTCCACGTCCCCCGCCACCGCCGCCGTGAACTGGCCGGCCTGCTCGCATCGGGTCCCTCGCTGGAGCAGGTCGCGGACTTCTTCGCTCCCGAACCCCCCGTCCAGTTGCGCAACAGTGATGGCGAGGACGTGTACAACTGCCGCGTCACCTACCAGGTACCCCACGCGCAACAGGTCTTCGAGCGCCTCACCGAGCAGCTGACCCAGACCGACGACGAGGAACTCGCCTGGCACCGGCAGCTGCCTGACGGGCGGGTGCTGAACCTCGGTCACATTGAGCGGGCCGGCGAGGACTTCACCGTCACCGCGAACTCTCCGGCACGGCTGGCCGACCTGGAGGCCCAGCTGCGTGACGTGGCCCCGGACGCCGTCGAACGTGACCGGCACGCCGAGCGCGCCAGCGAGGACCCCGACGGCCGGGATGCGCGAGCCGTCATCGTGGAAAACTACTTTCTCGCCACCAACACCGCCGACGACGACCCGGCCGAGGTCGCCGACCGTATGGCCCGTGACGCCGAGACAAGCTGGCTCGACATTCCCGGAGTGATCGGTGAACTGAGCCCACGCGACGCCGCCGCCTCCAGCGACCCCGCCATCCGCGCCGAACTGCGCTCGACAGTCGACGACATCGAAGCCACCCTGCTACAAGCCCAGCGCGCAGGCCGCCGCACCGCGGGCCTGATGAACCCACACCGCCTCCGCGACGCCCTGACCCTGGACACGGGCTCTACGCAAACCTGGGACGGGTCCGTCTGATCCGTGTGCGTTCATGATCGCAAGTTACACCTCCGTGGGCAGGGAGCAGTTGCAGTCGGTAGTTGTCGAAGTACTGCCGGTACCGCGCGGATCAACCTATTTTTCTCCACGTGTTGCACCCAGAAGTCTCGAACGCGCGGTCGCTGTCGAGGATCACCACTGTGAATTTCTCGGGATTTCTTTCGATGATCGAGTCGGGGTTTCCGTCGATCTCTTTAAGTCGCTTCCAATCGCAGCCAGAACCACCGGGGGTCGGGCCGGTGGTGCGGTAAGTGCCCGGGAAGATGTCCGCGCCCACGATATGGATGCCGTCACCGAAGGTGGTTGCCGGACCACTCATAGCGAGAAGCAGCACGAAAGCGGCGAAGACGACCCATGGCCACTTCACCGGCCGAACACAAGCGTAGTGCGGCCGGCCATCGGGAGGCGGACCGCCGGCCGGGGCCTAGGAAACGATCGAGAAGCCATGAGGGGACTCCGTTCTCTCTCCCCTCGCTAGCTCACCGAAAACGGGTGGCAAACATTACCCAACGGTTCTCGCTTACAGCGCACCGTCAGATCGACGTAGAATAGATCACCGACCTGCTCGGTGTCAACGAGTCAACCCGCCCACGCACCGGCACCGAAAAGCTACCCACCGTTACCCGCATTCCTCTTATTCGCTTAGCTCATTCAATGATCATCTGTACGAAAACTTGAGGAGCCACCTGCCGTCGCAGTAACCAGTGGACCACGGGCCCTACTCAGGAAAGCTGCGCATTCAGCGGGCTCAGCGTGGTTATCGGTGCCCTGATAGGCACGCTGAGCCCGCTGAATGCGGAATGGCGCTTCCCGTTGCCGGGCGGGGCTGCTCGGTTACTCCCGATCTGTGCATCCTCAGCATCGATATCCGCACTATCCCCAGCTTGGACGGCACCGCAGCCAGCGCCGTGGACGCGGTGCGGCAGGCCCGAATGATCCCCGCACGTCGCCGGCTGCCTTCGTAGCGCAGGCTGCCGAGCTAGGTCGTACTGCTCGAGGAGAGTGAGTCACTTCTGGAGGTCTTCGTCTATGTCCTGTTTGACGGGATCAACTTCGGATGTACTGCGACACCGAACCGTCGGCTCTGGTCAGCCGCAGGAAGCCATCGGAGATCGACCACTCGAACATCGTCGTGGCGAGCCCAGGGGCTTGGAGGGTGAACCGGGAACCGTTGACACCGAAGATTCCTGAAATGTTTCTGCCGACCTGGTTCTGGAGCTGGAACGTCCCGTTCGTGGCGAAGACCAGCGTCTTGTAGAGGTCGCCGTAGGCCAGCCATGACCCGATCAGGGCCTCGGCCTGATTGCCGTCGGTACGGACGTAGACGCTGCCGTCGAGGCTCAACCTGCCGGCGCCGACCGACCAGCTCACCGGGTAGGCCTGCGCACCGTCGGGCTGCAGGAGAATCTTCCTCCCACGGATGGCCGCCCGGCCGGCAAGCGTCACTTTTCGTCGCTGGTTCTGCATGCTGTACCGCCCGTCTGGGACGAACGTTATGAGCCAGCTGCCCTGCCCGCGTGCGTCATCGCCGCTCCAGGTTCCCACCAGCTCCGCTGGGAACGGGACCGATGCGGGCTCGGGCGAGGACGGACTGCCCCCGCCGGGTACGGCCGGTCCGGGTACGGACACCGGCGCGCCACCACCGCCGGGCAAGAAGCCGCCACTTCCGCCTCCGCAGCCGCCGACCAGGGCCAGGCCCAGCGCCACGGAACCGAGGCGGCGGAACATCATCGGCGGACGGGGCGCATTGTCAGGTCGGGTCATCGTCACGCTTCTTCCCGTCTTTCAGGTTTCGCTTGAACGCCCGCCGCATCTCAGCACGGGACATGGTCGCACCCTGCTCGAAATAGTTCTTGCTGGTGAAGCCGATGGCATAAGTCACTGCCCCGCAGAGGAACATATCCATCGACACGCCGAGGACATAGAATGGGGTGATCGCGATGCCCGCCGCCTTCGTGCTCTCAGAGAACGCCTTGGCCGCCAGCAGATAGATGCTGGTTCCGAAGGTCGCGGCACCTAGGATGCTCTTGACGAGTTCCCCCGCTCGCTCGTGGCTGTAGGTGTAGCCGTAGATCTTGCCCACCGCCGCGACCATCGCCATGTCGACAGACACGAAGGTGAACATGTTGATGCCGAGCGGCACAGCTCCCATCGTCGTGTTGATCCCCACCGCGGCCAGGACCACGGCTCGTGCCCGCTTGTCCTGATCATCCGGACCGGTCGGACCGATCGGACCGATCGACGCGTCGGCCAGCTTCTTGCTGATCCAGCTCTGTTCCTCAGCTGCCATCTCACTTCCTCGCCTCGTGACGGCGGCGCGGATGGCCCGCGCCGCACCACGGGTTAGCTGACCAGGTCAGAGGCGGCTTCGACACAGAGGAAACTAGGGGCGCCGGAGACGGGTGACGCCCGCGGTGCCCCTAGTTTCCTCTCTGGTGCCGCCCAGTACGAGGTGACAGGGTTACGGGATGACCGGCACATCAGCACCGTTTCCGGCATACGTCACCTTCGTCGGAGATCGTGTGGTCGACTCCGCGTCGTCGGCGCATCCGGGCATGCTGCGCTCGCTGTCCCGCCTCGCCCCGGTCGCGGTGGGGGTCGGAGTTCTCACGCTCATCACCCTGCTGGTTGTCCGGGCGTGGGCCGCCTACAACCAGTCGCTCTGGGTAGCGATTCCCATTCAGCTCGTGGGACTACCCTTCGTGCTGGGTGGCACCGCGCTGTGGGTGCAGCGGCCCGGCAACTATTTAGGTCCTTTCTGCGTTCTCCTCGGATGCGTGTGGTACCTCGGCGACTTGCAAGCCTTCGACGAGGAGTTCCTCTTCGTCATCGGTTTCTCGCTCTATCACCTCAACGTGGTCGTCTTCGCACACTTGGCGCTCATGGTGCCGAACGGCCGGCTGGTCGGGCGTCTTGACCGCCTCATCGTGATCGCGCTTTATTCCGCCATTCCGGTGACGCAATTCCTGCGCTACCTCGACGTACGCCCGTACATCGACACGACGACATTCGGCGATGTGACGGCCTACTACTCGAGTTGGGCTCGCGTCGCGACCTGCGTGGGAGCTCCGCTCGCCGCGGTGGCCGCCGCGCGCGTGGTCGTCCACTACCGTCGGGCCATCCCGGCCCAGCGGCGGTCGTTCGGTCTGTTCTGGATTGCCGCCGCGGCTGCCGGTGGGGCGGCCGTCGCGGCGGCCGGACTCGAATTCTGGCCTCATGAGCTGCCGCAGCAAATCGCTCTGCTCGCCTACGCGCTTGCTCTCATGGCTGCCGCCGCCGGTCTCGTCCTGGGCACGGTGAACATCGCCGCGTCCACTCGCGACGCCTGGCGGAATCTCGCGGGAGACGTCATCGACCTGGAACGGGCCATCGCGATGGCGGTGGGGGACCCGCAGCTGCGGCTCTACACGTGGACCGACGGTGGGTGGATCCGGGGCGAGGCGGGAAGTGCGGGGGATCCGCCCACCAGGCTGGGGCCCGCTCGGACGGTCCTCTACCTCGACGATCAGCCCACGGCTCTGCTCGTCCACGACCAGGAACTCGCCTACCAGCGCCTTCTGATGCAAGCCGTCACAGCAATGACGATCGCCGCGATCGTTCGTCAGCGGCTGGCGGAGAGCCGAAACCGGGCGATGCTCGACGGACAGGACGCGGAGCGGGCCCGGATCAGCCGGGATCTGCATGATGAGGCGCAGACGCCGCTCGGGGTCGTGATCCGGGGGATGACCGGGATCGCGCACGAGCTGCCTGACGACCAGCCCGCGGGGAGTAGCCTGCTCACTCTGGTGGAGGGCGCCGTCCAGCTCCGGTCACGCCTCAAGCAGATCGTCGACGATCTGTATCCGTCCGGAATGAGCCGGTTCGGTCTCGCCGATGCTGTTGCCGTCCGGCTGCGAAGTATCCGGCTCGACCCCGGCGAAATCGACGTCATCGTTGACATCCCGTACGAGAGGTGGCCTGATCGCCTCGAGCTCGCTGCATACTTCCTCATCAGCGAGGCACTCCAGAATGCGATCAAGCACAGTGGAGGCTCGTCAGTGTGGATCTCTGTGCGGGAAACCGGTGATGCTCTCCGTGTACTGGTCGACGACAACGGGCGAGGATGGCCGGCGGACTCGAACTCGGAAGTATCCGGGCGTGGCCTGGTCAACATGAGAACTCGCGTCGACCTGCTCAACGGCGAGCTCCACATCGGCCGCGCGCCGGGAGGTGGCGGGCGGGTCGAAGCGCTCCTGCCCCTGCCACAGAACACGCCCCGGTCCGGCCGGCCATGACCGGCGAGCGGCCGAGCCCTATCCAAGTGGTGCTCTTCGACGACTCCCGCCTGCAGAACGGTTGGTTGTCCAGCGATCTCAGGAAAGCTGGGATCTTGGTCGTCGGCATCGCCGAGACAGTGCGGGAGATGCGTGATCTGGTTGCGGAGGTGCCCATCAACGTGGCGGTGCTCGATGTCCGCGTGGGGTCGAGCGAGGAGGACTGGACGGGCCTGCGCATGGCGCTCTGGCTGCGCACCTACCGTCCGGACATCGGCGTCCTCATGTTTACCAACATCGACTCCGAGTACTGCGCACTCAGACTGCTGAACAGCAACCCGCACGGTGTGGGTTACCTGGTGAAAGACCGGATCAATGACACCCGCGAGATCGTTCGCGCCATCATCCGGATCCACGAGGGGCTCAACGTGCTCGACGACGGAATCAGAGCTGCCCTCCTGCCGTTGCGTGGGCGCGACGGTCTCGACGAGCACTTCACACCCGCGGAGATGAGGACGCTGGAATTGATGGTCGAGGGGCACAAAAACAAAGCGATCGCCGAGATTCTCGGCCTGGAAACCAGGACTATCGATATGCGCATCATCGTGATCTTCCGCAAGCTCGGGATACCGGACCTGCCCGCGCTCGACAAGCGCAACCGGCGCATTCACGCGGTCGTCCATTACATCAAGAATCTCGAAAAATACCGGCGCATCCGGGAAATCCCTCCGATCGACTGGCCGCCGCCGTGACCGGCAAACGCTAGGGTTTTCTGAGAAAATCGGTACAGCGCTCATGACGTACGGGCTGTTGGCGGATGGGCTGCTCGCGATCCGTGCACCGGTGCGGTCCGTTGTCCGTCTTCGGCCGGGGACGTCGACTCGGCGAGGTCGGCTCCTGGCCCCCCTGGTGGTCGGCCGAACACCGCCCCTCCGGGACTCGGCCGCCCAGCGGGGAGGCGTTGTCGTCCGGCTTGACCGACCCGTTGTGGGTAAGTCTTGGTAGTCGGGACATCAGCGTTGATTCGCTCGCCGCGGAGCTGGTCATAGATCGGCGTCTGGCTCACGGGTGACACCGTAGGGGCGGGTCCGTGCGAGGGAGCATGCACAGGGTGTGTACAGGTGGGGACGCTCTGTGGATGGTGTGCGAACGCGGGGCATCTGACTGGCCCGGCCGACCACCGTCAGTAGTACTTCCACACGAACGGGCGTCAACGACCAGATTTCCGCGTCTCTGTGTAGCTGCGAAGCCGATGAGATCACCCGCAAGAAGCAACATTGTCACGAAAGGGTCATCTTGGCCGATCTCACCGACGCGGGTCAGGTTCCGCCGAGGGCGACCCCGGGCGGGCAGGTCTCAGGGATCTCTCAGCGTCTCAGAGCTTTCTCAGCCGGGGCGGAGCAGCATCGGCACCAGGACCGGCACCAGCAGGAGGGCAGCGATGAAGCTAGCGACGGCGGCACTGGCTGTGACGGCGGCCGGCGCGATCGGTCTCGGCGTGTTGGTCATGCCCGCCAGCGCCGGATCACAGCCGTCGCTGCCCCCGGTGTCCGCGGAAGATCTGGTGGCCTCGGTGCTCACCGCGAAGATCCCCGCGCTCGCCGGCACCGTCACGGTGCACAACACGCTGGGCCTGCCCGCGCTGCCGGGGGTCAGCGCCCCGCTGACCCAACCGGTGACCACCTTCCGGGTCTGGTCCGACGGGCAGGGTGACGGCCGGCTGGCGCTGCCCTCCCCCAGCGGTGAGCAGGTGCTGATCGAGGACGGCACGACCCTGTGGCGTTACGACTCCTCCTCGCGCACCGCGACCGCGCTGGAGCACGGCACCGGCCCGGCTCACCAGCAACCCCCGGTGGCCGACCCAGCCCAGGCGGCCCGGGAGCTGGTCGGCACCGTGCGCAAATACAGCACGGTGACCGTGGACGGTACCGGTACAGTCGCTGGACGAGGAGTCTACGAGCTCGTGCTCACCCCTGTGCCGACCGAGCGAACCCTGCTGCGCGAGGTGCGGGTGGCGGTCGACTCGGCCCAGCGGGTGCCGCTGCAGCTCACCGTGCTGGCCAACGGGTCCCCCGACCCGGTGTTGCAGATCGGCTTCTCCGACCTCACCGTCGGCGCGCAGGATCCCGCACTGTTCCACTTCACCCCACCCGCGGGGGTCACGGTCAAGCGGCCGAAGCACGAGCCGCAGGCCGGGCCGCCACCGAGCCGGCACGATAAGCCCATGATCCACACTGTGGGCGCCGGGTGGGACACCGTGGTGCTCGGGCAACTCCCGCCCGCGCAACCGGGAACGAGAAACGACCCGCTGACGATGATCCAGCGGATCGGTCGCCCGGCCGGCGGGCCGTGGGGCCACGGCTGGGTCATCCAGACCGCGGTGGGCACCGTACTGGTGAGCTCCGACGGTCGCGTCGCCGCCGGGGCGGTGCCGCAGCAGGTGCTCGACGAGGCCCTGGCCCGGTGACGGCCGGTTCGGTCACCCCGACCACGATCACGGCACCGGCCGGGCAGATCACACCGGCGGTCCGGGTCCGGGGCCTGCGCAAGGTGTTCGGCACCACCGTCGCGGTGTCCCATGTGGACCTCGAGGTGCCGGCCGGCGCCGTGCTCGGTGTGCTGGGCCCCAACGGCTCGGGCAAGACGACGATGATCCGCATGCTGCTGGCGCTGTCCCGACCCACCGCGGGCACGGTGGAGCTGCTCGGCGCGCCGGTGCCGGCCGCCGCCGGGACGGTGTTGCCGCACGTCGGAGCGCTGGTGGAGGGTCCTGGATTCCACCCGTTCCTGTCCGGCCGGGAGAACCTGCGGCGCAGCGCGGCAGCCGAGCCACTGCTGCCCACCGGGGCGATCCCGGACGCCGTGGAGCGCGCCCTGCGCCGGGTCGGCCTGGCGGATGCGGCGGCGCGGCGTTACCGCGCCTACTCGCTGGGCATGAAGCAGCGCCTGGGCCTGGCCGCAGCGCTGCTGGTGCCCCGGCGGCTGGTGGTCCTCGACGAGCCGACCAACGGCCTGGACCCGGCGGGAACCCGGGAGGTCCGGCGGATCATCGCCGAGCTGCACGCCGGCGGCGCCACCGTGCTGGTGTCCTCCCACCTGCTCACCGAGATCGAGGCGACCTGCACGCATGTCGCGGTGCTCGACCACGGGTCGCTGATCGCCTCAGGCCCGCTCGCCGCCCTGCTCGACGGCGAGGCACCCGCGCTGGACGTGCGCACCCCGGACTCCGCCGTCGCGATGCAGGCGCTGCGTACGGCCGGGATCAGCGCCGCGGCCGACCCGGAGGGAGTGCGCGTCGAGCTGGCCGGCACCGACCCGCCCACGGTGGTGAAGCTGCTGGTCGGCGCCGGGGTCGCGGTGCACGAGGTGCGGCGCTGGCGGACCGGGTTGGACGAGCTGTTCGCGCGGCTGACCGAGGGGAACGGACAGTGACCACCGCCGAAGTGCACAACTCCCCCCTGCCCGGCCCGGTGTGCGCCCCGCTCGGGCGGCTGCTGCGCAGCGAGCTACGCTGGGTGCGGCGCCGGCCGCGCACCCAGATCTCGCTGGGCCTGCTCGCGCTGGTCCCGGTGCTGATCGGGATCGCCATCGCGGTGGCCGGCTCGCCGGGCGGGGGACTGCTCACCCAGATCGCCGGTAACGGGCTGGTGCTGCCGGTCGTGGCGCTGTCGATCTCTCTGGCGCTGCTGCTGCCGCTGGCCGTGACGATGGCCGCCGCCGACGCGCTGGCCGGCGAGTCCGCGCACGGCACCCTGCGCGGGTTGCTGCTGGCCCCGGTCAGCCGGACCCGGTTGGTGCTGGTCAAGGCGGTCGGCGTGCTGGCCGTCGCGGTGGCCGCGGTCGCCGCGGTCGCCGTGCTTGGCATCGTCACCGGGCTGGTCCTGCTCGGTCCTTCCGGAAGCACTCACGGCCTGCTCACCGTGTCCGGCACAGAGGTCGGGCCGGGGTCGGCGCTGATGCGGGTCTCGTTGGCCGCGGCCTGGACCGTGGGGCAGCTCGCCGCGGTCGGTGCGGTGGCCCTGGCGGTGTCCTCAGCCACCGAGCACCCGCTGGTGGTGCTCGCGTCGGTATTGGGTGGCCTGATCGTGTTCGGGGTGCTCTCCGCGATCCCCGCCCTGGACTGGCTGCAACCGGTCCTGCTGACCACCGGCTGGTTCGCGATCACCGACGTGCTGCGCGACCCGCTACCGCTGGACGGGCTGGCCTCCAGCAGTCTCCGCGCGGGCTGCTACCTGCTGATCGGCCTGGGACTGACCCTCGCGCGAACGGCCACCCGCGAAGCCTGACCGCTGAGCCGGTTGGGCCGCCGACGATCGGCACGACAAGATGGGGACATGACGACACTCTGGGACGACGAACAGGTGCGGGATGCCCTGAAGGGGCTCACCGACTGGCGGCGCGACGGTGACGAGATCGTGCGCACCGCGAAACTGCCCAGCTTCCCGGCGGCCATCGAGGCGGTCCGCGCGGTGGCCGAGATCGCCGAGGCCCGCAACCACCACCCCGATATCGATATCCGCTGGCGCACCGTGACCTTCCGCTGCAGCACACATTCCCAGGGCGGGATCACCGTTGCGGACATCGAGCTCGCCGGGGAGATCGACCGGGTCCTGGCCGGTGCGATGAGCTGACCGTCAGACGGCGCGTCTTCCCAGGAGGGTGAGCCCGATGTCGATCATCTCGTTGGCGAGGCGGACGGCTCCGAGGTTCGCCGTCAGCGATGTGGGCGGATCGGAGATGAGGGTGTCCGCGCTCACGAGTCGAGCGAAATCGACCTGCTGGGGAAGGGGTCGGACCAGGACGGGCAACTGTCGGGACTGTCTTATGTAGCGCCGGTAGGGAGCCGTCAGGAGGGGCGGTTCCAGCGGGATCAGCCTGCCGTCCCGGAACCTCGGCTCGGGCCCACCGACCGCTGGTGGGTCAGCTCACGACATCGTCGCTCCCGGACATGGTTGAATTGATGATGCGCAACCCTACATCCGGGCCTCAGCCAGCTCGAACACCTGGACGTATGGGTCGATGATGAACGGCGACCCGTCGGCCACGCTGAATTGGAGGGAGTTGGCCGAACAGCTGGACCGAGTCGGTTTCGCACGAACACCGGCGTTGCTGTCACCGCGGCAGTGCACCGAGTTGATCGATTTGTTCGGCCGTGACGACGGCACCTTCCGCAAAACGGTGGTGATGGCCCGGCACGCTTACGGCGAAGGCAGTTACCGATATTTCGCCGATCCCCTGGTGCCACTCGTGCAGAGCCTGCGGGCCCATCTGTATCCACCGCTGGCCCGCATCGCGAACCGGTGGGCCGACCTGCTCGGCGAGCGGAGCTTCCCCGACGAACTGCCCGCACTGCTGCAACAGTGCGCCGCGGCCGGCCAACACCGGCCCACCCCACTGCTGCTGTGCTACGGCGCGGGCGGATACAACTGCCTGCACCAGGACGTCTACGGCGACCTGACGTTTCCCCTACAGGTCGCGCTCATGCTCAGCAGACCGGATGAGGACTTCACCGGCGGCGAGAGCGTGTTCGTCGAACAGCGGCCACGCGCCCAGTCTCGCGCGATGGTCGCCCGGCCGGGGCTCGGCGAAGGCCTGATCTTCCCCGTCCGGCACCGGCCGGTCCCGGGCGCACGCGGTTATCGCAGAGTGACGCTACGTCACGGCGTCAGCACGGTGCACAGCGGAGACCGCCACGTACTCGGCATCATCTTCCACAACGCGCTGTGATCGTCCGTTACCCGCGCCAGATCTCGTCCAGCGCACCAGCGAACTCCCAGGCAGCCTGATCTGGATGCAGCCGTAGCCGCGACATCGCCAGGTGATAGATCTCGTCGTCACTGCGCCGACCGATCACCCACACCACGACTACCGAGCCGTCCGGGTCTAACCGACAGACGATGCGGTAGTCGCGATCACCGACCACCACTTTCGGAACGCCGTGAGGTTTCCGCTGAGCTTGTTGCTCAGGGGTGATCCGCACTTCTCCGGATCGGTCCGAAGCTTCTTGAGGCCCTGTGAATCACCCCGGCGGCCTCCGGCGCGGTGGCCCCGGCCCGGATCGTCCACGCCCTGGCCTCCTTGGGCCCGGCCGTCAAATACGTCCGCAACCCCAGAGTTCAGCTCGCCCACACGGGGCCCCGAACCCCACGGTCTTCGTTCCGCACGGGTTCGCGGGATGCGGACCTCACGCCCGAGGCGGTTGGTCTGCTTTTGTAGAGGCAGCTCAAGCAGCCGCCCGTCGGTCTCCCACACCCGTAGCTGTGCCTCCTCGGCTACGGGCGTGGCGAGCGCCCCAGCGCGCCCGGTGCGCAGCGCGTCGATCAGTTGCCGCGCCACGCCGGGCACTCGCGTCATCGTTGAACTGCACACCAGCTCGTCTACTGTGTGCCGCACCCCGTCCGTGTACAGGGAGGGACCACGATGGGCTACTGGCGGCGGCACCCACGCAAAGACCTCGAAGAGGTGCTCGTCGCCTTCCACGAAGCCGAGTGGCGTATCGAGGACACCGGCACCTACTACCGGGTCAAATGTCCCTGCGGCGACCACCAGCGATCGATCCACTTGACGCCGAGCAATCCCCACTACGGCCGGCAGGCGTTACATTGGTTGCGGCGGCAGCCGTGCGGCGGTGAGGGAGGTGCGCGATGACAGTCGGTGTGGGCATCCACTGGACATTCCTGGTCATCGGCGACGTTGACCTGTTCGAGCACGCCGACGCGGTCACCGAGGCTCTGCTGGAGCAGGAGAAGCACGTCCCGGGTGTGCTGGACTCGGCGGTGTCCGCTGACCGTGAGCGGAGGATCGTGGAGATCGAGGTGACCGCTCAGGGCGCTGATGACGCTCAGGCGATAGCGACCGGGCAGGCCGCAGTGATGGTGGCTGTGCGGGCGGCTGGCGCCGAGGTGGTGTCGCTGGTGCCGACCGATCTACGCACGACGGTACTGGCACCGGCGTAAACCACAGTCGGGAACCACACGGTGAAGCGGAACGCCCACCCGACCGTTCCGACCAGCATTGATAGGACCCATCATCGCTCTGACCTGCGCCGACGCCGTTTGGCGGCGTTGGCCACCGTCGGCCGGCCGCGGACGTCTTGCGGATAAGCCGCGGACAAGAGGAGATCATCTGTCGCCTTCTGTGGACTCTGGCGCCATCCCCGGTGGACGTTCTGAGGCTCGCGCGCCACCGTCGTCGTACCGGAAGCCCCGGTCGACGGCCCTGGCGCGGTGCGGGAACACCAGCGCGCCAGGGCCTTGATCGGACTCCGGGGGTCCGAACCATGAGCAACGATTCCATCCTCATCGCCAGCGCGCTGCTCGACGCACTGGATGGCATCCCGGGTCAGCGACGCCGAGCGCACCTCACTTGATCTGGCTGGCCGGATTCGAGCGCTGCACCGTGGAGAACATCGTGGCGGTGATCACCCACGCCCGGCGGACCCGGTAGGGCGATCAGTAGCCTGACGTTCGCACCTCTCACCGGAGTGTTCCGCCCCAGGATAGCCTTGCTGGCGTACTTGACTTAGGTAAGATAAACCCGTGGATGGACCGGTCCGGGTTACAAACCCGCTGCTAGACGTCGTAGAAGTGCTCCTGGAGGCGTTTGACAACGACAAGCAGGAGCTTCACGGTTGGGCGATCATGAAGGCCACGGCGCGCTCGGGGCCGACGGTGTATGGGGTCCTTGACCGCCTGGAGGACGCTGACTGGATCACTGGCCGCTGGGAGGATCACCACCCGCAGCTGAACAAACCACGGCGACGCTTCTACCGACTCACCCCGACCGGCGCCGTCTCGGCTGTTCGGCTGGTGACCGCGCGCCGTCCGGACGCACGGCGCGGTCCGCAACGACCCACCGAGCCCGGCCTGACGTTCACTGGTTGGCTGAGCGGCCTCTTCGCGGGAGGTGTTCGGTGAGCATTAACCTAAGGCAGGTACTCCCCACCGCTGTCGTTACCGCTGTCGTGAGCCTGCTCGTGATGGAGTCTTACCAGACCACCCCCTGGCTGGCTGCCAAGGTGATGCGATGGTCAGTCCGCCTCCGGTACACCGACAACCCCGAGCGCGCCACGGTTCGCGGGGAGGAATTGATCAGCCTTCTTGAGGATCTGCCTACCCTGTTCAAGCTGCCCACCGCTGGCGGGTTCCTCCTTCGTGCTCTCGCCTATCGCCTCGCTCATCGCCGAAATCATGCCAGGCGCGAACCACGAGCAGGCCAGCGTCATCTTGGGGCTAGGTTCCGTATCGCACTGGGTAAGGCGGTTGTGGTTGCCATCTGCACTGGTACGGTTTTCGAGCTAGAGATTAGGTTAGCCTATAGTGTCGCGTCCGCCAGCATCGAGCGAGATTTTGGTGTAATTTTGACGTTCGGCTTGGGAGCCGGGGTCCTGGCGGCAATCGAGTCGGTGGCTCGGCCGCCGAGATTTTATCATAGAATTATCGGTGGCATCACGTTTGCGCTTTTCATTTCCGTGCGGTACGGGTGGCCATTTTCACATGAAATAATGTCAGTGATTTCTAGTGGCACGGCATTTGGAGTGGCGACCGCGCTGACGTGTGCCCTCGTAAGAAAATTCAGACATGCCGGGGTTGCCATTGGCATCTTGGTCAACATCGTGGGCATTGCGTTGATCACACTCGCGGATTCTCTTTCATCTTCGCCAGACTGGTTACAGTTCGTCACTGGGTACAGCGGGCTTGGATTTGCATTCGGGACCTTGGCTGGATTCGCGACCGCGGTCGAACGCTGCACGCGGGGGAAAATATCCAGGGGCGTCAACTTGATGGCTGCCAGGGATTCCAGGATGCGGATGATTGACTCTGTCGCTATCCCCGCTGTGTCGCCCGTTTCTTTGTCGGGTCCGGGTGCCATCAACCCGGAACCCTCAATCCCGGTAGGCGAGCCTCACGGCGAGGGTGAGCTGAGCTGAGCGGACCGGCACACCAGGGGGATCGGGGGCGCGTAGCCGGATCGACGCCACTCGGACCCCAACAAAGACGATCATGGGTAGGCGACAGTCGGGCAGACCCGGCGGCCAGGGGTGCGCGGCGTAGCCTGTCGCTACCCCCTGCCGATGCCCCGGGGTCGCTCCCCGGGGCATCGGCAGGGGGTCCTGGGCAGAGGGGGGTTTCGTGGACGTTGACGACAAGGCGCGCACGATCGGTCGGCGGCTGCGGCAGATCCGGAAGTCCCGGGACAAGTCGCTGGTGGTGATCGCGGGGCTGGCGGGGATAAGTAAGTCGCAGCTCGACCGGATCGAGCGGGGAGAAGTCGCGCTGGACAAGCTCTCGGAGATCGTCGCGCTGGCCGACGCGCTGCAAGTCGCCCCGAGTGACCTGATGCGGCTGCCGGTACCCGCACCGATCAACGGGCACACCGATTCCACCATCGAGGCGATCCGGCGCGCGCTGGAGGCGGCCGATCAGGATCTGCCCGAGGGTTTGGTGCTCCCCATCGATGTGCTGGCCGACCGAGTGGAGCAGCTCTACGAGATGAGGCGGCAATGCCGGCTTCGCCAAGCCGGTGCTGGCCTACCCGGCCTGATCCGCGACTTGCATACCTCGATCGCTGCCGGTCGTGACCTCACCAGGCTGCTCCCGCTGACCGCGATGGCCCACGTGCGCTTGACGCACATGTGGTTGCGTGACGCGGGAGCCCCGGCCGATCTGCGGCGGCAGGCGGTCGCGTTAGCGCGCGACGCCGCACGCGAGCACGGCGAGGTGACCACCTTGGCGGTAGCCGCATACGGCACGGTTGAGGCGTTGATTGGCAGCGGAATGCTCGATCTGGCTCGGGCCAAGCTGGACTCGGTCACCCTGCCCGCGATCACACGGGACACCGCCGGCCTGGTGGGCGAGCTGATGATGGTGCACTCGTTGGTCGCCGCATTCGACCGGCGCCCTGGTGATGTGGCCGCGCCGATGGAGACTGCCGCCGAGTTGGCCGGAAGATTCGGAGAGGCCGAGAGCACGCATGACGCATTCGGTTTTGCGTTCGGCCCGACAGATGTCGGGCTATACCGAATGGATCTCGCGCTTGAAGCGAACGAACCCGGCCGCGCCCTGAGCATCGCCAAGGACGTGCATCCCGAGGAACACCCATGGGCCACGCGGCAGGCCGCGTACTGGGTGCACTGCGGCCGAGCGCTGACTCAGGTGCGGGGTCGCCGTGACGAGGCGGTCATGGCATTCCACCGGGCCGAGACGATCTCACCGCACCACGTGCACCGGAATCCCCTGGTCCGCGACGTCATCGCCACCCTGCTCCTGAGCACGCGCCGAGACGCCATAGGCAAGGAACTACGCGGAATGGCCCACCGCGCCGGACTGCCGACGTAACCCGTTCGGGGAGGGTTCCCGGCTGCGGGATACCCGCCGCTGGTGATCGTTCACGATCGTCATCGTGATCGACGTACCCCCTGAGACACCGCACCAGCAGCCCGTTCCGGCGCGTAGCGACGCCTCTCGCGCTATCGTTGTCACCTGTTTACGGCACGGTCCGGCTGGGTTCACGAACCTGGTGGTGAGCACGCGCGGCGGTGCCATCGTGCTGGACCCACTAGCCGTGACAGCACTGGTCCTCACGAGCGTTCTGGTCACCGATGGGCGTCTGGATGCCCAATGCCCTGCGCCCGGTGCGCGCGAGGAACACCCGGTGGCCGCCCCGCGCTGGGGCGTGTCCTCAGCGGACTGGCGTTCTCACGCCGTCGACGAGGACGCTGATCATCCTTACGGGGTGTATGTCGCCCGGTGCGGGCAGTGGCTGTTCATGGGCACCAGCCTGTATGACGAGGCGCCCGGCTGGATGTGTCTGTCCTGCCTGCGCTGGACGGGCCACACCGTCGACGAGTGCGGGCATCCGGTGCCGGGTGACCCGGCCTGGCACGTCGGTCCGTGCGGCGACTGCGATCCCAGCGCCACCTGATCCCCGGCTCGGCCGCCGGTTGAGCGTTGTCCCCCCGGCTCCCGGCGGCCGGCCGGCCCACCCACACCCACCCGAGGTGACCAACAACGATGCCCGCCCAGGACCCCTGTCTGGACGTCCACGACACCGCCGAGTCGTGCCCGGGATGCGGGACCACCACCGGTGTGCTGCGGACCACCGGCACCACACCGACGATCCGAACATGGTCGTGCACGACGTGCGGCCTGAACTGGGTGATCAGCACGGTCAACCCCCACCTGCGTCCCACGCACCTCGCCGACCCGGCGGCGGCCGGGGAGATCGGGCGGCTGCGCCACACGCTGCGGCAGGTGATCACGCTGGCCGACGACGCACCCACACTCACCGACCAACAACTGCGAGACCGACTGCTCACACTGGCCTCGGATGCCCGGTGACCGGCCCTGCGTGAGACCGGGGTGAGCCCGTCATGGCGACGATTCGCCCACCACGACCCGACACCGACCTGCCGGCCCGGACCATGGAATGGCTGGCCGAGCACCCCCACCAACGTCGGTTCGTCCACTCGGTATGGAATGAACTGGCCGAGCTGGAGCGGGCGGGCTACCACACCGGGGCGATCGACGCGCTGCGGTCGGTCCTGCTGGATCACCAGCCGGCTACCCGCGCGGGCCGCTGCCGCGCCTGCCGCCGCTTCACCTGGCGCCACCGCCCCATCCTCTGGCGCTACCACCGCCTGCCGTTGCCCTGGTGCCGCCACCGGTTCCCCTGCATCGTGTGGTTCCAGATCGGCGGCGCGCTGCTGGAGCAGGTCGCCGAGCGCGGTCGCCACCGCCGAACGGCCAGCAGGTAGCGACCCCCCGGGACCGGGTGCCCGGTCACTCGGGGCGGCCGAGCCAGCGACCAGCCCCCCACCCGACCGGACCGGGCGGGCTTCACGGCGAACGGAGGCGGCCGTCGAGTCGGGATTTCGCTGGCCTCGGCCACCGTAACGGTCGTAGCGGCCGGTGTGGCGGGGTGGCAAGCGCGGGAAGCGCGGCGCCAGGCAAAAGCAGCTGAAGATCAGGCGTCAGCAGCTAGGACATGCGGGCCTACTGCGGAACTGATCGTGACCGTCAGATCCGGCGGCCAGGGATGCGCGGCGTAGCCTTACGTCACCTCTTCGCCGAGGTTCACGCCCCGGGGCATCGGCGAGGGGACCCGACGAGGAGAGGGGGTCTCGTGGACGTTGACGATGACGCGCGGACGATCGGCCGTCGGCTGCGGCAGATCCGCAATTCCCGGAAGAAGTCACTGCGGGTGGTCGCCGGCCTGGCCAGGATGTCGAAATCCCACCTGTCCGAGATCGAACGTGGGGAATGCGCCCTGGATCGCCGGTCGGAGATCGTGGCCCTGGCCAACGTGCTCCAGGTAGCCCCTTCTGAGCTGACCGGGCTACCGATACCGGCACCGGGCAATGGGGACACCGATGCCGCCGTCGTTGCGGTGCGCCAGGTGCTGACTGCGGTCAGCCGCAAGCGGCTCCGCAGCGAACCGGTTCCGCTGGAGGTGTTGCAACGCAGAGTCCAGGAGATGCGGGAGACGCGGCGCCGGTGCGGGTTCGGTGCTGTCGGGGAGCAGCTGCCGGACCTCATTCGGGATATTCACTGCACCATCTCCGCCGGCCGCGATGTGAAGACGCTGATGGAACTGGCGGTGGTCGTGCACGTGCACGTGACGCTGATGTGGCTGCGGGATTCCGGTGCATCGGTCGATCTTCGATGGCAAGCCGCGACGCTGGCGCAGGGCTTGGCCGAGCGTCTCGGCGACGCGACCTCGTTGGGGGTCGCCGCTTTCGGCTCCGCGAATGCGCTGCTGGCTTCGAGCATGTTCGACTTGGCCGACGCCGAGCTAGACGCTCTGACGCTGCCCCCCACCACCGTGGACACGGCGGGCATGATCGGCATGGTGACTATGACGCGGTCGTTGATCGCGGCTGCCGACAAGCGCCTGGATGATGTTGCGGCGCCTATGCAGACCGCGAAGGAACTCGCCAACCAGTTCGGAGAGCCAGACAACAACCACGACCGTCTCGGGTTCGGGTTCGGACCGACCAACGTCGGCTTGTGGGAGATGGCGCTGGCGTTGGAGACAGGCGAGCCCGATCGAGCGGTGAGCGTCGCCCAGACCATCCAACCCGAGCGGCACCCATTTAAGACCCGCCAGTCCCAGTACTGGGTGGACTACGGCCGCGCGCTGGCTCGGCTACCTCGCCGCAGCGATGACGCGGTGATGGCGTTGCTCAGAGCCGAGCGGTTGTTTCCCATCCGCGTACACCGCAATCCGTTCGCCAGGGATGTCATCGGGGAGCTGGTCGTGCGGTCCCGCCGGGACGCGGTCGGCCGGGAGCTGCGCGGGATGGCCTACCGGGCGGGGTTGCCGGTGTAGCCCATTCGGGGTGGCGGCCACGCTGGCGGACATCCGCTACCGGTCGATCGTTCATGGTTGTCGCCGTGATCGACGTACCACCTGAGACACCGCACCAGCGGCCCGTTGCGGCGCGCGGTGGCACCTCTCACGCTATCGCTGTCACCTGCTTGCGGCACGGGTCGGTCGGGTTCACGAACCTGGTGGTGAGCAAGCGCGACGGCGTCATCGTGTGTGACGCGCCCGGGGCCGACTCGTGCGTGACAGATCACCCTGGACGGGGCGGCCGTGACTGCCCTGTTCGACTTGCTCGGGGAATGGCTCGGATGAGCGCACAGCTGCCGGAGAGGGCCGTGCATCTGCTGGTTGAGCCGTGCCCCGGATGCGGAGCCACCATCGATGTGCGGCGGATCATCGCGCTGGCCGACGACTCGGCCACCCTCTCGAACGAGGAGTTGTGGAACCGGTTGACCGCGCTGACCCAGGCGCGTGCCCGGTGAGCGGGTATCCGCACTCGGCGGCCCGGCCGGTCTCAGCACTCGAACGGCCGGAAGGCCACCACCAACACCCGAAGGGAACATCCACGGTGTCCAGCACGTCACCCTCAACCGACAGCACCGGATCAACCGACAGCACCGGTCTTCCCTTCCTGCGTGACGTCAAGGGCACCCCTATTCCGTTCCGCTGTGGGGTCGAAGTAGTCACGGTGGATGAGGACTACGGGGCATCGCGCTTGCGGCTGCACCAGCAAGGCCAGGTCATCGGCCGGGGTACCCACCTGGTGTACGTCCGTTTCCGCGACGACACGATCGCCCTGCGACCCGACCTGGTGCGGGTGCTCACCACCCCATCCGACGGTGGCTGATGACCGGACAGTGACGACTCCGGCCGGGCCACCGGGTGAGCCCTATCCCCCCTACGGCGCTCCCCGACCCGGCCGGTCCCCTCACGCGCTCGCTCACTTCCTGGGCGCCCTCAGAAATACCAACCGATAGCGAGCGAGACACGATCCCGCCAGCCTGTCCGAGTGATGAGTTCGGTCATCAAGGAGGCCGTATGGCGCCTCAATTCCAGCGGATTGTCAGATCGACGCTCACTCGGTGCATTGTTGGCTGCTTGGCGCCAGGGGTGTCTGCCGGTGTAGACCGGACGTACCGTCTGCCACGCCGGGCCGTCCATGAGGTGCGCCGCCTCGATCGCTCACGCAACGGAGTCTTCTACGTCGCCGAGCGTTAGTTGCGCAACCTCTGCTCGGCGTGTTGCCGCTGCAGCCCGGGCTTCTCACGCTGCAGCGCAGGGATGTACGTTCGCGTGTATGCCGAAAGAGCGCCTGACAGTGAGCCTCGATACCGGCGTGGTCGCGCGGGTCCGGCAGTGCGGAGCGCGTACGCGGGGCGGTGCCAGTGGATACCTGGAGCAGTTGGTCCGCCGAGATGCACTTCGCGAGGCGGCCAGTGCCGCGGCCGACTGGTACGACCGGCACCCCGGCTACGCCGAGGACGCCATCGCTGAGACCGAGGCAGCGCTCCGCGAGATCGCCTGATCCGCCGAGGCGAGATCCGTCGTTTCGAGCCAGTTATCCACCGAACGGGTCAATCGACCGTCAGGCTGGTCGTCAGCGCCGATGTGGTCAACGAGAACGACCGGATTCCGTACTGCTTCGCCATGCACGTGGTGGACGACCCGCCCGACTCGCTGCTCGCGGTGTCGCTCGATGATCACGGATGGGCCTTCGCCTTGGAGACCGAGAGGCCACTGAAGCGCCAGTTGACCGAGCACCTGGGCACCGCCTCGGCCGAGGAGATGGAGCAGGTGGACAACGCCATGCGAGCCGTGTTCGACCTCTGACGCGAGCGCTTCCAGGCGATCGTGCTCATTCACACGTTGAAGCGGAAATCGACCACGTCGCCGTCGGCCATCACGTAGTCCTTGCCCTCCATCCGGACCTTTCCGGCGGCGCGGGCCTGCGCCATCGACCCGGCCGCGATCAGATCGTCGTAGGACACGATCTCGGCCTTGATGAACCCGCGCTGGAAGTCACTGTGGATCACCCCGGCGGCCTCCGGCGCGGTGGCCCCGGCTCGGATCGTCCACGCCCTGGCCTCCTTGGGCCCGGCCGTCAGATACGTCCGCAACCCCAGGGTGTGGAACCCGACGCGGGCCAGCGCGTGCAGGCCCGGCTCGGGCTGCCCGATCGAGTCCAGCAGCTCCCGGGCGGACTCCTCGTCGAGCTCGAGCAGTTCGGACTCCACCTTGGCGTCCAGGAACACCGCGTCGGCGGGGGCGACGAGCTTGCGCAGCTCGGCCTGGCGCTCCGGGTCGGTGAGCACCGCCTCGTCAGCATTGAAGACGTACAGGAACGGCTTGCTGGTCAGCAGGCTGAGCTCGGCGAGTGCGGTGACGTCCAGCTCCGCGCGCGCGGCGAACAGGGTCCGCCCGGTGTCGAGCACCTCCCTGGCGGAGTGCACGGCGGCCAGCGCGGCACGCCGTTCCCTGGGATGGGTGCGGGCCTCCTTCTCCAGCCGGGGCAGCGCCCGGTCCAGGGTCTGCAGGTCGGCCAACACCAGTTCGGTCTCGACGGTGGCGATGTCGTCGGCCGGGTCGGCCGGGTCGGCCGGACCGTCGACGCGCAGCACGTCGGGATCGTCGAAGACCCGCACAACCTGGCAGATCGCGTTGGCCTCGCGGATGTTGGCGAGGAACTTGTTGCCCAGCCCCGCGCCTTCGGAGGCCCCGGCGACGATGCCGGCGATGTCGACGAACGACACCGTCGCCGGCACCACCTTGGCGCTGTCGAACAGCTTCGCCAACCGCCCGAGACGCTCATCGGGCAACGGCACCACCCCGACGTTGGGCTCGATGGTGGCGAAAGCGTAGTTCGCCGCGAGGACGTTGCTGCGGGTCAACGCGTTGAACAGGGTGGACTTGCCCACATTGGGCAACCCCACGATCCCAAGACCAAGGCTCACGAAACGTCAACCTTACGGCTGTTCGCATCGAGCAGGCTGAGCGGGGTTATCAGGTGCCGCTTCACCCCGCTGAGCCCGCTCGATGCGCTGGTGGCGGCGTGTCTTGGGGGTTTTGTCGGGGGGATGTTGCAGGGTGTGAGGCGTGGATTACTCCTTGTTGCTGGGGTTGGTTGTGGGGGCTGTGGTTGGCGGGTTGGTAGCCACCGCGCTCCGGCGGGCTGCGGTGGCCGAAGCCGGGCGGGCGGCGGACGCCACCAGGGCCGGCATCGAAGCCGAGCTCATCGCCGCCCGTCGGGCGGGCGAGAGCGCCGCCGCAGCCCGGGACGCCGAGACGGCCCGGGCGCAGCAGTGCCACCAGCGTGCCGAGGAAACCGGTGAGCGGCTCGCGGCGGCGCGGGCCGAACTGGCCGGCGTCCGCGCTGCGCTGGACGTCCAGCGCAGCGCCGCCGCCGACCGGGAACGGCTGCTCACCCACCGCGAGGCCGAACTCAAGGACAGCTTCCAGGCACTGTCGGCGCAAGCCCTCTCGCGCAACAACGAGGCGTTCGTCCAGCTCGCCGAGGCGCAGTTCGTCAAGGTCACGGCGGCGATGTCGGCCAAGTCGGACGGCGACGCCACCCAGCGTCAGCAGGCCATCGAGGCGCTAATCGGCCCGATCACCCAGAGCCTGCACCGGCTCGACGGTCAGATACGCACGGTGGAGAAGGAGCGCGAGGCCGCCTATGCGGGGTTACGCGAGCAGGTCGGGGCGATGCACCGCACGTCCGAACAGCTGCACAGCGAGACCCGGCAGCTGGTCACCGCGCTGCGAGCGCCGCAGGTCCGCGGCCGGTGGGGCGAGCTGCAACTGGAGCGGATCGTGGAGCTGGCCGGCATGGTCGAGCACTGCGACTTCTCCCGGCAGGTCACCGCCACCGACACCAGCGGCGACGACGACGCCCTGGTCCGCCCCGACCTGGTGGTGCACCTCGCCGGTGACAAGCACATCGTGCTCGACGCCAAGGTGCCCTTCGGGGCCTACCTGGAGGCGGTCGAGGCCACCGACCCGGACCGCCGGGCCGACCGGCTGGCCGCGCACGCCCGGCACCTGCGCGCCCACGTCGATTCGCTGGCACACAAGGCCTACTGGCAACGCTTCGAGACCACGCCCGAGTTCGTGGTGTTGTTCGTCCCCGGCGACCCGTTCCTCGAGGCGGCGCTGCAATCCGACCCCGCCCTCCTCGAGTACGCCTTCGAGCGCAACGTGGTGATCTCCACTCCGACCACGCTGATCGCGCTGTTGCGAACGGTGGCCTACGCCTGGCGGCAGGAGTCGCTGGCGCGCAACGCCGCGCGGGTCCACGAGCTGGGCCGCGAGCTGCACTCCCGGCTGGCCACCATGGGCAGCCACGTCGCCAAGCTCGGTAAGGCGATCGGCGGGGCGGTCGACGCCTACAACAAGACCGTCACGTCGCTGGAGTCGCGGGTACTGGTCACCGCCCGCCGGTTCGGCGAGCTCGACGTGGTCACCGAACAGCTGGACACACCCGAGCAGGTGGAGCGCGCTCCCCGCGCCGTGCAAGCGGTGGAACTCCTCGCGTCCGCGACGGACTCGCTCGTCGCGCTGGATCCGGGGCAGCGCAAACAAGACTCGGAGCGTTGCGGTGAGGACTGGAGCTGGGTCACCAAGGCGCTGCACCAGGCGGGGGGCGACGACCAGGAACGGTCTACTGTGAACGAGTGACGGGCACCCGATCCCGAAGCACCGCGCGGTACGAGTCTGCGCAGCGCGAGTCGTGGGGCGAGCATTCACTGCTGCCCGATCGTCCCGGGATACCCTGGTTAGCGGCGACGTCATGCGCGCTCGGGCTCACCGCGACCGGCGCGTTCGCGGATATCGAGCGGCTGGGCCACCTGGGCATAGTGTTCCAGGTCTGCTACTTTCTCGGCTGCCTGCTGGCAGTGGTGGTGGTGCAGCGCAAAGGGTTGTTCGCACCGATGGTGGCGCCCCCGCTGATCCTGGCGGCGGCGGTGCTGGGCGTCGTCCTGGCCGCCGGCTCACCTCCCACCGGCGGGGGGACGATCGCGACCGCGCTCGCGGTCGGCACTCCTTTGATCGCAGACTTCCCCACCATGGCGATCACCACCGGGATCACTGTCGCTGTCGGCGTCTTCCGGTTGAGCATCCAGCGACGGCCGACCCCACGCCATGATCGCTGACCCTCATTCGCGTGCGTCGAACGCCCGAGTACCGGCGATCGACGCCGTGAGCTCGCGCGGCAGGGAGAACACCAGCTTCTCCTCCGCCGTCATGACCTCCTGCACGTCGGCGTATCCCCACTCGGCGAGAAAGTCCAGCACACCGAGGACCAGTACCTCGGGCACCGAGGCACCACTGGTGACGCCGACCGTGTGCACCCCGTCCAGCCAGGCCGGGTCGATCTCGCGCGAGTAATCCACCAGGTAGGCCGCGCGGGCACCGGAGCCCAGCGCGACCTCGACCAACCGCACCGAGTTCGACGAATTCCGCGACCCCACGACGAGAACCAGATCGCATTCGGCCGCCATCGCCTTCACCGCCACCTGCCGGTTCTGGGTGGCATAGCAGATGTCGTCGCTAGGCGGGTCGGCCAGCTCGGGGAAGCGTTCCCGCAGGCGTGCCACGGTGTGCATGGTCTCGTCCACCGACAGCGTCGTCTGGGACAACCACACCACCCGCGACGGGTCTGCCACGGTCACCGAATCCACCGCGTCCGGCCCGTCGACGAGCTGAACCTGCGCAGGCGCCTCGCCGGCGGTGCCCTCGACCTCTTCATGACCCTGGTGACCGATCAGCAAGATCTCGTAGCCGTCGCGGGCGAACCGCTTGACCTCCTGGTGCACCTTGGTCACCAGCGGGCAGGTGGCGTCGATCGTGCGCAGGCCTCGTGCGGCGGCCTGTTCGTGCACCGCCGGGGACACCCCATGCGCGGAGAAGACCACCACGGCGCCCGGGGGCACGTCGTCGGCCTCGTCGACGAAGACCACCCCGCGGCTCTCCAGGGTCTCCACCACGTGCCGGTTGTGCACGATCTGCTTACGCACGTACACCGGCGCCCCGTGCGCCTCGAGAGCCTTCTCGACGGTGGCCACCGCGCGGTCGACCCCGGCGCAATAGCCGCGGGGCTTGGCGAGCAACACACGCTTGGTCATGCCCTCACCCTACGGTCGGCGTCGCCACCGGCAGGGTGGTACCCGCGCGGCAATCGGGTCGCACACCCGGGTAGGCACAAGCCCGGTGACTGCGGCAGGCTTGACGACCATGAGCCACGTACCCTTGCCCGTCCGGGTCGCCATGGGCTTGGCGGTCACCGCCGTGGAACAGGCCCGCAGACTGCCCGAGCAGCTCGCCGAGCTCCCGGTCACGGCCGCCAGCCGTGCCGTGCAGGCCGGGATGCGGGTGCAGCAGCGGGTCACCGAGCTTGCGATCAAGGGCGATCAGGTGTTCTCGCTGTTTCGCCCGGTCGAGGACACCCCGGCGTGGGCCAGGTTCGATGAGGACGACGAGCCGCGACGACCCGGCGCCGGCACCGCGAGCGAGACAGGCCACGGTGCGGCCGTAGTCCCCGGCCCCGGCTACGACGAGCTGTCGCTGGCCCAGCTACGGGGCACGCTGCGGGAGCTGTCACTGCCCCAGCTCACGGATCTGCTGGAGTACGAACACCTCCACCAGGATCGGCCCGCGTTCGTCACCCTGCTGTCCAACCGGATCTCCACCGTCCGCTCGCAGCCGGCCGAGTCCCCGTGACTGGGCCCGTGACCACGCCGGAGGCGCCCTGGCCGGTCCGCACCGTCGCCCGCAAGATCGCGGCATGGGTCGATCGGCTGGGCGCGGTCTGGGTCGAGGGGCAGATCACCCAGGTCAGCGCCAAGACGGGCACCGGAACAGCGTTTCTCACCCTGCGCGACCCAGCGGCCGATGTGTCGGTGACGCTGACCTGCGCGGTCGCGCTGGTGCGCGACCGGCAGCCGCCGCTGGCGGATGGCTGCCGGGTCGTGGTGCACGGCAAGCCGTCATTGCACTTGAGCCGAGGCACACTGAGCCTGCGCGTCGACGAGATCCGCGCGGTCGGCATCGGCGAGCTGCTCGCCCGCATCGAGCGGCTCCGCCGGATCCTGGATGCCGAGGGCCTGTTCGACCTCCGGAGAAAGCGTCGGCTGCCGTTGCTGCCCGGCTGCGTCGGGTTGATCACCGGCCGGGCCAGCGCGGCTGAGCGCGACGTGCTCAGCAACGCCACCGCCCGCTGGCCCGCAGTGCGCTTTCAGGTGCACAACGTGGCAGTGCAGGGTCCACTCGCGGTGGGCCAGATCATCGACGCACTCACCGCGCTGGACGCCGACCCTGTGGTGGAGGTCATCGTGCTGGCCCGGGGTGGCGGCAGCGTGGAGGACCTGTTGCCGTTCTCCGACGAAGCGCTGTGCCGCGCGGTATCACGGTGCACCACCCCGGTGGTCTCGGCGATCGGCCACGAGCCGGACACCCCGCTGGTGGACCACGTCGCGGACAAGCGCTGCTCCACCCCGACCGGCGCCGGCAAGTGCGTGGTACCCGACGTCGCGGAGGAGACCGCGGCGCTGCACCAGCTGCGCAACCGCTGCCACCGCGCCCTGCACGGCTGGGTGGACCGGGAGCGGCGGCTCCTCGATGCGCTGCGGACTCGCCCGGTGCTGGCCAACCCGATGCGCCCACTGGCCGAGCGCGACCGGATGGTGACCGACCTGCGGGCCCGCGCCGACCGGGCCCTGCTCGGCGGGCTGGCAGCGGCGCGCGACGGGCTGGCGCACACGTCGGCACGCTTGACGACCCTCGGACCGGCGGCCACCCTGGCCCGCGGATACGCGGTGATCCAGCGGATCAATGGGACACCAGGGCTGGTGCTTCGATCGGTCACCGACGCTCCCGAGGGCACCGAGCTGCGGGTGCGGCTATCCGATGGGGCCCTGCACGCGGTGGTGACCGGTGGCTGATGATGGCCGCATGAATGACGCCGCCGAGCTGGGCTACGAGGCCGCCCGGGACGAACTGGCCGAGGTGGTGCGCACACTGGAGGCCGGCGGGCTGAGCCTGGAGGACTCGCTGACACTGTGGGAACGCGGCGAGCAGCTCGCCGCAGCCTGCGAGGGACACCTGGCCGGCGCCCGGGAGCGGATCGAGTCAGTGATCGCCACCCGGGATCAGCGGGTCGCCGAACCGCCCCCGGTGGCATGACGGCGTCACCATGGTCGATGGGGATGCGGGACCTGAGTTTCGTGTGGCTGGAAATCACCGGGAAATGCCAGCTCACCTGTAGCCACTGCTACGCCGAGTCCGAGCCGAACGGCGGTGACGGGGCGATGTCATCTGCGGACTGGTGCCGGGTGATCGATGAGGTCGCGCAGCTCGGTGGGCGGATGGTGCAGTTCATCGGTGGGGAGCCGACCCTGTACCGGGGGCTGCCCGATCTGGTGCACCGTGCCCTAAATCAAGGGCTGGAGGTGGAGGTGTTCAGTAACCTCGTACACGTGTCCTCGGAGCTGTGGGAGGCCTTTGCCCAGCGTGGGGTGCGACTGGCCACAAGCTATTACTCTGATGATGCCGCTGAGCACGAGGCAATCACTCAGAGCAGGGGCAGCTACGCCCGGACCAAGGCCAACATCGCCGAGGCGGTGCACCGGTCCATTCCGTTGCGGGTTGGCCTGGTCGACCTACGGGACGGCCAACGAGTTGAGCAGGCCCGCGCCGAGCTGAGAGCCCTCGGTGCCACCGCGATCGGCACCGATCACCTTCGGCAGGTCGGCCGGGGAGCCCGGCAACGCAGGCCGAGTATGGATCAGCTCTGCGGGCACTGCGCCCGGGAAAAGGTCGCGGTGTCACCGAACGGGGACGTGTGGCCATGTGTGTTCGCGCGGTGGATGCCAGTAGGCAATATCCGGCGGAACACACTGGTCGAGATCCTTACCGGTCCGGAGATGGCCTCCGTGACCTCGACGCTAGCAGAACATTTCCCAGTACCGGTCATGCCGTGTGTGCCGGAGATGTGTAATCCGCAGTGCGGCCCGAACTGTGGTCCGGCGTGTAACCCGTCGTGCTGGCCGCACGGTACAGGCCCCTGCGGTCCGAATGGGGGGTGTGTGCCGAATTACGGCAGCTGTGGCCCTGACGACGAAGACGACTAGGAGCCCGGTGTTCGTTCGCCGCGCCTATATCCCGGATGCCTTACAGCCCGCGGACTACCGGGCTTGGCCGTTCACAGTGCCGTGTGTGGCCGAGCTGGCTGCGCACGGCCTGGAGTTCACCCGCCCGGTCACGTTCCTGGTCGGTGACAACGGCTCGGGGAAGTCCACTCTCGTGGAAGCCATCGCCGAGGGGTTCAACCTCGACTCCCACGGCGGGCGGGCCGCGGCCAAGACCGGTCGCCCCCACCCGGTGAAGACCGCCTTGGGTGCAGTGTTGCGGTTGGAGACCACCGCCGGCGGCGCGCGGATGCTGGCCGGACCTCGACTGAAGAAGAAGGGGTTTTTTCTCCGGGCCGAGACCGCGTTCACCATGACCGAGAACTTGGGCGGTGTCTCCGGCTACTGGGAGGACAACACCGCCGAGATGAGCCACGGGGAAGGCTTTCTCACCGTGTTCGGTTCGATGTTCCGCGATCCCGGCTTCTATGTGATGGATGAGCCGGAGGCCGCGCTGTCCTTCACGTCCTGCCTTCAGCTGGTTGCCCTGATGCACCAACTCGGTCAGTCCGGCGCCCAAGTCGTGTGCGCTACCCATTCACCGATCCTGGCCGCCACGCCCGGCGCCGAGATCATCGAGGTGGGTGAGCACGGCCTGCGCCGGGTCGACTGGGCGGACCTCGAACTCGTCGGTCACTGGCGACGCTACCTCGAACACCCCCCGGCCTACCTGCGGCACCTCCTCGAGTCATGACCCACCCCACACTCGCCCCGGAACCCGACACCGACGCGGACGCGATGTTTCGCAACTGGATGCGGCTCAACCTCGCCCGGGCCGCCGAGAAGTTCGGGCTGTCCGTGACCGGAGTGCCGATCTTCGGTTGGCGGCTGCGCTCGATCGGCGCCGTCACGCACGACCCGAACGGGTTCTCTTGGCTGCGAGTCGTTTCCGAACAACCACAGTGGGCCACCGGGGAATTCTGGACCGGCAACCAGGACGCCAACACCCTCACCGGATTACCCAAGCCCGTCGTCTTGGCGAGCACCGAGTGGGACGAGGCGGGGTGGAGGTCCCAGCGGGCCGAGGTCATGACCCTGCTGCCCGGCGAACCGTGCTCACCCACCGATGTCGTGCGGACTGCGATCGAGCTGCCGGACAGCTGGTACCGCGAGCTACGCCGGTCTCTCCACCGTCTGGCCAGTGTTCCCACGACCCGGATCACCGTCACTCAAACCCGGGTCAACGGCCTGGTCCGTGCCGCATTCGGTCAGCACCGCAACCTCCCGATCAACCGCTGGGAAACCGTCCACGGGGATCTTCACTGGGGAAACCTGCTGCAACCGCGACTCGGAATTCTCGACTGGGAGATGTGGGGGAAAGGTCCGACAGGCACCGATGTCGCGACCTTGTACTGCTACAGTCTCCTCAATCCCGACATATCCCGTAGGGTACACGGTGAATTCGCGGATATTCTCGACAGTCCGGAGGGAATTATCGCCCAGCTCTGGGTGGCGGCGCGCCTGCTGAAGCGAATAAGAAAATCGGGCGACTTCCCAGACCTCGAAACACCTCTCCGAAACCACAGCGAAACGCTGATCTCCTGACCCGGCGTGGGAAAGCGCGCCGAGTGCGGGCCGTCAGGGTTCGAGGCGGTTCGGTCCTCGGAACAGGAACGTCACCTCGCGGATGCTCTCGAGGCCGAGCAGCACCATCATGATCCGGTTGAGCCCCGCGCCGAGACCGCCGTGGGGTGGCATACCGAAGCGGAAGCAGTCCAGGTAGGAGCGCAGCGGCTCCAGGCCCAGCCCCTTCTCCTCGGCCTGCTTGCACAGCACGTCGTAGCGGTGCTCACGCTGCGCGCCAGTGGTGACCTCGATACCCTTCCACAGCAGGTCGAAACTCGCGGTCACGTCCGGGTCGTCGGCGGGCCGCAGATGATAGAACGGGCGCACCGACGCTGGGAAGTCCGTGACAAACACAAACGGGTGGCCGTGGAATTCCTGCACCAGCGCCGAGAGTGCGCGCTCGCCTTCCGGGTCGAGGTCCACCTTGTCGCCCTCGGGGTTCCAGCTCCGCTCGCGCAGCAGCCGGATCGCCTCGGCCATCGGGTAGCGGGGGAACGGCACAGACGGCACCACGACCTCGGTGTCGAAGTGCTCGCGAATCTGCTCGCCGTGGCGTTCCCGCACAACAGCGAGGACGTGGGCGAGCATCCGTTCCTCGAAACTCATCACGTCCGCAACACCGTCGATCCACGCGATCTCCGCGTCAATGCCGGTGAACTCGGTGGCATGGCGCGAGGTGAACGACGGCTCGGCCCGGAACACCGGCCCGATCTCGAACACCTTGTCGATACCGGACGCGATCGCCATCTGCTTGTAGAACTGCGGAGACTGCGCCAGATAAGCGGTGCGATCGAAATACTTAACCGTGAACACCTCCGCGCCGCCCTCCGACGCGGTGCCCATGAGCTTCGGCGTGTGCAGCTCAGTGCAGCCCTCCGCGTAGGCGAACTCGCGCAGTGCCTTCTCGACCGTGGTCTGCACCTCGAAGATCAGACGCCGCGCCGGGTTGCGCAGATCCAGGAAACGCCAGTCGAGACGCTGGTCGATGCCGGTCTGCTCGTTGATCGGCAGCGGCGAGTCGGCCCGGTTGGTGACCTCGATCGATTCCGGGATGATCTCCAGCTCGCCGAGGTTGACCACTTTGTTGTCCACCACCGTGCCGGTGACCTTGACCGCCGACTCGATCGGCATCCCGTGCTCGATCAAGTCCTCCAGATCGCTGCCACCCTCGGGGCGCTTGTGCGTGACCTGCGTCATGCCGGTGTGGTCACGGACCAGGACGAACTGGATCTTGCGCTGCAAGCGCAGGGTGTTCACCCACCCGTACACGGTCACGTACTGACCGATGTGCGCGCGAAGGTCACGCACCAGCGTCCTGGGCATCGCTTGTCCTTTCGCTCCTGGTAGGCGATAAGTCTACGGTCGAAGCATGGTAGCTGTGGGGGCGTCTCCGATCGACCTGTTCGCCGCCAGGGAGCAGATGGCGATCTCGTTGGGTTGGCACATCATCCTGGCGTGTCTGGGAGTCGGGATGCCCGCGCTGACCCTGTTCGCCGAGTGGCGGGGCTTGCGCACCGGAGAGCACGCCTACCGGCTGCTGGCTCATCGGTGGGCCAAGGCGATGGGCGTGCTGTTCGCCGTCGGCGCGGTGTCCGGGACGATCCTCAGCTTTGAGATGGGCCTGCTGTGGCCGGGCATGATGAGCCGCTACGGCCAGGTCATCGGGCTACCGTTCGCGTTGGAAGGCATCGCGTTCTTCATCGAGGCGATCTTCCTGGGCATCTACCTCTACGCGTGGGATCGGCTACCACCGCGCCGGCACGTGCTCTCCGGTATTCCGATCGTGGTCGCGGGAGTGTGTTCGGCGTTCTTCGTGGTCACCGCCAACGCCTGGATGAACCAGCCTCGCGGATTCGACCTCACCAACGGCAGCGTCACCGCCGTCGACCCGTGGGCGGCGATGTTCAATCCGGCCACCCCGACGGAAACCACCCACATGATCCTGGCCGCGTTCATGGTCACCGGGTTCGTCATCGCCGGCGTCTACGCCGTGGCCCTGCTGCGGGGCCGCCGCGACCGCTACCACCGGCTCGGTTTCCTGATTCCGTTCACTGCCGCCGCGATCATCACCCCAGTGCAGATCGCCGTCGGCGACTACGCAGCCCGGTTCCTAGCCGGCTACCAGCCCACCAAGCTCGCCGCCATCGAGGGCGTCTACCACACCGGCTCGCACATTCCCCTGACCGTCGCCGGCATCCCGGTGGGTAACCAGTTGCGCTACGGGCTGGAGATCCCCGACGGGCTGTCCCTGCTGGTCGGCTACAGCCCGAACACGGTGATCACTGGCTTGGACCGGGTACCCGTGGCCGACCGACCACCGGTGGGAGTCGTGCACCTGTCCTTCGACGTCATGGTCGGCGTCGGCGTCGCTCTGCTGCTGCTGGGTGTCTGGCTCGGTCTGAGCTGGTGGCGGCACCGCGACCTGCCCCGCAGCCGGTGGTTCCTGCGGGCCGCCAGCGTCACCGGGGTCGCCGCCTGCTGCGCTCTGGAAGCAGGGTGGGTCACCACCGAGGTCGGTCGCCAACCCTGGATCGTGTGGGGCCAGATGAGAACCGCCGACGCGGTCAACCCCGCCCCAGGGTTAGTCGCCGGCCTGGTCACGGTGTTCGCGGTCTACGTCGTGATGACCATCGGCACGGTCTACGTCTTGCGCCGGATGGCCCGCTACCACCGGCTCGCGGCTCCGCACGAGCAGGACGCCGTTGTCGGAGGTGCACGGTGAGCCTCGCCCAGTGGTCGATCACCGTGCTGTGGATCGGATTAACCCTCTACGCGCTGCTAGCCGGCGCCGACTTCGGCGCCGGTTTCTGGGATCTGTTCGCCGGCGGAAGCCGCCGTGGCCGTCCACAGCGGGACCTGATCGAGCATTCCATCGGACCGGTATGGGAGGCCAACCACGTCTGGCTGATCTTCGTCATCGTGCTGCTGTGGACGGCTTTCCCGACTGTGTTCGCGTCCGTGATGTCGACTTTGTACATTCCCTTGACATTGGCGGCGCTCGGCATCATCACGCGAGGCGCGGCGTTCGCCTTTCGCAAGGCCAGCGACCAACTCGGGCAGCAACGTCTGTTCGGCGCCGCGTTCGCGCTGTCCTCGGTGCTCACCCCGTTCTTCCTCGGCACCGTGGCTGGCGGCATCGCCTCCGGCCGCGTTCCCCTGGGGCTGGCCACCGGTAACCTGATCACCAGTTGGTGGAACCCCACCTCGTTGCTGGGCGGCACGATCGCCGTGGGTACCGCCGCCTACCTCGCGGCGACCTACCTGTGCGCGGACGCCACGCGCGAGGGCCAGCGCGAGCTGGCCGAGGCATTCCGGCACCGCGCCTTGGGCACTGGCATCGTGCTCGGTGTCGTGGCTTTGGGTGGGATCGCGGTGCTGCACGCCGACGCGCCGCGGCTGTTCGACGGTCTGACACACCGCGCGTTCCCGCTGGTCATCGCATCGGCCGTCGCGGGGGTTGCATCCCTGCTGCTGCTGCTCCGCCGCCGCTACCTGCTCGTGCGGGTCACCGCAGCGCTGGCGGTCACCGCCGTGTTGTGGGGGTGGGCGCTGGCCCAATACCCCTACCTACTCCCACCCCCTGCTACGGCGGCTGTCACTATCACAGCCAGCGCGGCGACTCAGGCCGTGCTCTCGGCAACGCTCATCGCCCTGGCTGTCGGCGCCGCGCTGCTCATCCCGTCGCTGCTGTGGCTATTCCTGCTCTTCCAACGAGGCCAACGCTCTGACAAGCATCAGCAACCATTACTCAGGTAGCTCGGCGTGAACTCTCGCCACCGAGGCCGAAGCGGTTGCATAGGGAGTCCAGTTCCCACACTCGGCGCCGGGTGCGCTGGCTCAAGTCGGTCACCAGCTCGCGGGCGATCGGGTCCAGCCGGATGCGCTGCGGCGCCAGTCGGTCCGCGGTGTCCAGGTGCCGGATCGCCTCGGCGTCGCGATCGGGCCCGTCCTGCACCAGGGCGCGGGCCAGGTCCCGGTGCGCCTCCGAGGAAGAGGTGCTGCCCAATGCGTCCACGTCCCGCAGCGTCCGGGTGATCTCCGCGTAGGCCCGGCCACCCTCGCCCAGCTCGACACCGATTCCCAACCGGTTCAGCCGCACGTTGGTGGGGCCGAAATGCCGGCGCATCCCGTTGCACTCCCCGATCCGGGCGGCGATCGTCCCGGCCTCGTCCAGGTGGGCGGTTGCCTCGTCGCCAGCCCGCCGCCGGGCCGCGATCCACGCGTGCCTCATGTGCAACATGCCGAGCACTTCGGCAGGCAGGGTCTTCTCGTCACGCAACCGCGCCACCGGAGTCAACTCGTCAATACCGGCGCACACCATCGCCCGGGCGCGATCTTGTGCCCCGATTCTCGACCGTGGTCTGCACCTCGAAGATCAGACGCCGAGCCAGGTTACGCAGATCCAGGAAACGCCAGTCAAGACGCTGGTCGATGCCCGTCCGCTCGTTGATCGGCAGCGGCGAGTCAGCCCGGTTGGTGACCTCGATCGACTCCGGGATAATCTCCAGTCCACCCAAGTTGACCACCTTGTTGTCCATCACCGTGCCGGTGACCTTGACCGCCGACTCGATCGGCATCCCGTGCTCGATCAAGTCCTCCACGTCGCTGCCACCCTCAGGGCGCTCGTCGCCCCAGTTTCCGCGAGATCGAAGAGATGATGATGGAGCACGGGGTCATCGTCCAGAGCCCCGCAACGACACTCACGGATCATGGTGTGGTGGCTGTCGGGGAGCCCCGAGCAGCGATCCTGGCGGAGCTTGCCTGGATCCTCATCTTGTCCACGCTGGACAACTCATGATATCTGGCAAGTCACGGTACTGGTATGGCGCCATGACCGGGCTTGAGCTCAGCGAACGCGACCTGCTGGAGCAGGGGATCGCGCAGCTCATGGACCTGCTCGGCAAAGGTTGGCGGCTCCAGCTGCGGCAGGACGAGACAAAACTAGGTGATCGCAACCGAAATGGCCGTCGCGGCCCTCGCCGGTGGTCTCGACGAGCGAACGATCCGCGCACTCGCGCCAGGTTACGTTGCAGCCTTGTTACAGGCGCTAAACTGAGGGTCAGCCTCGGCCCACCGCTGGACCGGCGCCGCCGGTGCCGTCCGGTTCGTCGGCGCGCCACGGGCAGGCAGCGAGCTACGCCAGTCCCACCGCCGTCTGGCCAGTGCTCACACGACCCAGATCACCGTCACCCAAACCCAGGTCAACGGCCTGGCTCATGCAGCATTCGGCCAGCACCGCAACCTCCAGATCAACCACTGGGAAACCGTCCACGGGATCTTCACTGGCGCTCATCGTGCCCGGCTGCCATGTCGTTGTGCGCCGGACGAGCGCCAACCAATACGGCGACGAACTTGCGGGAGCGATCGGCCACCTGGATGGCGTAGTCGCGGCGCTCCTTGTCCATCGGGAGCGCCAGGAGGGCAATTATCCCGGCGAAGATCACGGCGACCAGGGCGACGATCCCTGTAACCAGCGCACGGACTGCGCCGAGCAGGAACAGGACAGTCGCCGTCGAGATCGGCGGGAGCGCAGTATGGTCAGGGGTGTTGGCCCAATTCATTGCGGCGCCGATAGGGCCGGTCAAGCTTTGGGGATTGGGGTAGCGATCAGGCGTAGGCATCAGTTCTCCCAGGATGGAAGCAACCGGTTGCCTCGGTCGATCGATCGTCTGTCCCCGATCGACTCCGCCACCGCTGACCCCACGCGCTAACGTGGGCACATCTCCTGGGCTTCTGAGCGACTTAGCGGGCGGTCCTGGCGAACCGGTGTTCCACCCACGCTCCGTATCAGACGACTGACACGCTCCTACTGGCCGAAGCATACACGAGGATCGGGCGTAGCGCAGCTACTCAACCTCTGGCGCCGCTGTATCGCCGGCCGTGGTACCTCCGTCCCTCCGGACTGCTCCAGGTCCAGGATATTTGCAAACGATCACCAACCTTCCATTGATCAGCCCAGCGTCGTAGATTTCTCTCACTAGCTCGTCCATTGAAAGCGCGAGCTATCGAGTTGTTATTGATACGGAATCCACGGTACCCGTCGTCGGTCTCAACGCTCATCCACAAGCTCCAGCGTCGTGCACCTTCAGACGTCCAGCTGGGGTTTCCGTGGTTATCCAGGCGCCAGCCCACTACGGGGGTAGTAAAAATAGTCCCCTTGTATACTACGCTAGAATTAGGGAATTTCCAGGGTCTGAGAGATTGCGGGGAGGGTAGAACCAGTCGGTCAATCTCATCGTCGGATGAAAATCTGTCAATCTTACTCACGATAGTTTCCTCCCTTGTTTCAGCTCGATTTAGCATCGCTGCCCATACCGCCTGAACGCCGCCAGCTTCCCCTACTTGCAACCTGGGAACAGGCGAGCAAGGGCAGGTGACCACAGGCTGGATTCACCAACAGCGCGGCAATCCGAGCCACCATCGTACCAAATTGGCGAAGCGGCTGCACGTGGGCTGCAACCAAGGTAGGCGCAAAAACCGCTACAAGTTAATCATGCCGAACGTTTCCGCTGGCGAGAGCCTTAGAATGTCCATTGTGGCCTGTGCGGGGATCGGCCACGAAAAAGTCGGGTTGCACTGGTTACGCCGCGCGTGCGACATCCCGTGAGTTCCGCTGAGCCCTGATGAGGGTCTGAGGGGTTGAGTCCCGCGCCGAGGCCGCCGTGGGGTGACATACCGAAGCGGTGCTCACGCTGTGCACCAGCGGTGACCTCGATACTCTTACACAGCAGGTCGAAGCTCGCGGTCACGTCCGAGTTTGTCGGCGGGCCACAGATGGTGGCGCATATCCCCTTGCGACGGATGGCAGAGCCACCAGCACGCGATCGTCTCAGACGTTCAGGTGAAACCATATAACACATTGATTTATTGAATGTGCTTCAGCCCGACACGCCGTCACCGAGAAGAGGACGCACTACACTCGGTAAGTACGTCGACCAAAACACCGATCGGGGGAACTTGTTCAGCTATCAACGGATCAAGGCCGAACGCTCCGACGGCCTACTTCGCCGTGCATCCCGGCTACCGGCACCGCGGCCGCAGCAGAGCGGCGGTGGCGTGGAGAACGGGATTGATCACTGTTTGTGTGCCTTCGGCGACACAAACTGTCGCCGAAGGCACACAAACAGTGATCTTCAGTGCCTGGGCCACAGGGTGTCGCGAGGTGGGGCCCGCAAGCGCCGTTGCAGTGTCAGGTAGCTCGGCGTGAACTCTCGCCACCGAGGCCGAAGCGGTTGCACAGGGAGTCCAGTTCCCACACTCGGCGTCGGGCCCGCTGGCTCAAGGCAGTCACCAGCTCGCGGGCGATGGGGTTCATCCGGATGCGCTGCGGTGCCAGCCGGTCCGCGGTGTCCAGGTGCCGGATCGCCTCGGCATCGCGGTCGGGACCGCCTTGGACCAGGGCGTGGGCCAGGTCCAGCTGCATCGTCGATGATCGTTCCCGGCTGCCCAGCGCCTCCACGTCCAGCGGTGTCCGGGTGACCTCCTCGTAGGCGCGGCCGCCCTCTTCCAGCTCGACACCAACTGTCAACCGCCACAACCGCACGTTGGTGGGGCCGAAGTGCCGCCGCATACCGTTGCGCTCCCCGATCCGGTCGGCGATCGTCCCGGCCTCGTCCAGGTGGGCTCGTGCCTCGTCGCCACGCCGCGCCCGCGCCGCAATCCACGCATTCCTTCCATGCAGCATGCCGAGCATCTCCGCGGGCAGGGTGTCCCCGGCGCCCAGCCGCACGGCGGGAGTAATCTCGTCAATGCCGGTGGACACCACCGTCCGGGCGCGATCGTGCGCCCCAAGTAACATCAGATTTCCTGCCCAGAACCAGCGGGAGAACCCGATCAGTCCCGGGTTGTCGTATCGGCAGGCCAGGTCGTAGCAGTAACCGGCCGCAGCGGCTGACAGGTCGATGTTGCCAGCACTCACGTGCGCGACCGGGCCGGCCACCGCGCATGCTTCGACCAGGGCGACGACCGCCCGATCCCGGTCAGCCGAGCCAGCCGTCGAGACGTACACCCGCAGTTCGGTGAGCAACGTGCCGATGTCCCGACCGGCCAGGGACAACCGGTTCTGGTCGCGGTGATCGTTCGCGGCCCGCGCCCACGCCACCAGCTCGTCCAGCGGCCGGGGTCGCACATCCGGCACGTCATCCGGGCCGTAGTTGTGCAGCGCCGCCTGGATGCCGGGCACGGCCGCCAGCGCGTCGGCGGTATCCCGGTTGACCGGGGGGTAGGACTGCCCGGTGAGGTCGGTCACCGAGCACCCGAGCGCCTTCGCGAGGTCCTCGATCAGCTTGCGCCGCAGGAACGGCCGCTCCCCCAGCTCCAACATCGACAGGTAGCCCTTGGTGATCCCGGCCAGCCCCGCCACCACCTCCAGGCTCAACCCGCGACGGCGACGGATCAGCCGGGCACGCCGCCCGATCTCGATGGACTCCTGATCCACCCGCGTGGCCTTGCTCACCAGGTGTCACCTCCCACTCTCGGCGTAGTCGGCAGATCAAACCCGAAATCGATCACCTAGTTGTTCACACGTTGTGAACACTGCCCGGTGAGGCCGAAGCGGTCGAGCAGGCTGCCCACCATCGCCACCTGCCGGCGGGCCCGCTGGGTCAGCTCCTCGGTCAGCTCCCGGGCGATCGGGTGGTTGCGCAGCCACACCGGGGCGGCCCGGTCGGCGAGGTTGAGGTGGCGGACCGCCTCGTCGTCGCGGTCGCCGCCGTCCTGGGCCAGCGCCCTGGCCAGGTCGAAGTGATAGCGGCCGGTCCGGGCCAGGCTGTGCAGGCCCGCCACGTCGACCCGTTCGGGATGGGCCTGCTCGTAGGCCGCCGCACCCTCACCGAGGTCGACACCGACCGACAGCGCCCACAACGCGGCCGTGGTCGGCCCGAAATGCAGCAGGTCCGTGTTGCGCTCGCCGGTGCGTTGCGCGAGCGCGCGGGCCGCCTCGAGATGGTCCCGTGCGGCACCGGCCCGGCGGGCTCGTGCCGCGAGCTTCGCGGCGAGGAGATGGTGCATGCCCAGCAGCTCGGCCGGGCCGGTGTCCGCGGCCGAGGGGTCGGCTACCGGCTCGAGCTCCGCCAGCGCCAGCCTGTTCGCCCTCTCGGCCTGGGGCCTCGCGCCGACGGTGGTCCATCTCCAGGCCCATCCGAAGCGGGCGAGCCCGAGGGCGACCGGGTCGCCCAGCCGGGTCGCGGCGTCGAGCTCACGACGGCCGGTGGACAGCGCCAGGTCGTGGTACCCGATCATCCCGGCGATGGTGGCAGCGACATGGCAGGCCCGCACCAATGCGGCCAACGCTGCAGTGCGGGTGTCGGCGAGCTCGGCGCCCGCATGCACCTGCAGCTCGGTGAGCAGGGTCCCGAGGTCCCGCCCGGCACGGGCATACCGGTCCTGATCGAGGTGCTCCTGGGCCTGCCGCGCCCACTGGTCGAGCTCAGCCATCGGGCGAGCCGGTAGGTCGGGCGGGTCGTTCAGCGTGGTGCAGTAAACGGCCTCGCGAATGCCGGGCAGTACCGTCAGTGCGTCCGCGGTCGCCCGGTCGCACGGGAGATAGGGTTGCCCGGTCAGGTCGGTCACCGAGCAGCCGACCGCATGCGCGAGGTCCTCGATCAACCCACGCCGGGTGAACCGGCGCCCACCACTCTCCAGCATCGACAGGTCGTCTTCACTCACCCCCGCGAGCCCAGCCACCATCTCCAACGAGAACCCCCGAAGACGGCGGATCACGCGGGCGCGCCGCCCGATCGCGATGGGTTCCTGGCCCCTCGGTGCTGTCTCGGCCACCGGGCATCACCTCGCCCACTACGGTACTGCGTCCTGGCCGAACAACTGAACCTCGCGGCACTCTGGGAAGATGACGTGCGCGCAGTCCATTCCGGGAGGGCCCGTGAGCACTGTGTCCGGGAGGATCCCATGAGTACTGTGCCGACGCCGCGGGAGGAACCGGACCGCAACCTCGCCCTGGAACTGGTACGGGTCACCGAGGCCGCCGCGATGGCCGCTGGCCGCTGGGTCGGCCGCGGCGACAAGAACGGCGGTGACCAGGCGGCCGTGGACGCGATGCGCAAGCTGGTCGGCACGGTGTCGATGCGCGGCGTGGTGGTGATCGGCGAGGGCGAGAAGGACGAGGCGCCGATGCTGTTCAACGGCGAGGAGGTCGGCAACGGGCAGGGCCCGGAATGCGATGTCGCGGTCGACCCGATCGACGGCACCACGCTGATGAGCAAGGGCATGCCCAACGCGCTGGCCGTGCTCGCCGTGTCCGAGCGAGGCACGATGTTCGATCCGTCGGCGGTGTTCTACATGGAGAAGATCGCCACGGGACCGGAGGCGGCTGAGGTCATCGACCTGTCCGCGCCGGTGGTGGAGAACATCAGGCGGGTCGCCAGGGCCAAGCGGATGGACATCTCCGACATCACCGTGTGCATCCTGGAGCGGCCGCGACACGACGACCTGGCACGCCAGGTCCGTGAGGCAGGTGCTCGGATCACGTTCATCACCGATGGGGACGTCGCGGGCGCGATCGCCGCGGCCCGCCCGGACACCGGCGTGGACCTGCTGATCGGCATCGGCGGCACCCCGGAGGGCATCATCACCGCGGCCGCGCTGCGCTGCATGGGGGGCGCGATCCAGGGCCGGCTGTGGCCTCGGGATGACGCCGAGCGCGCCGCGGCGCTGGACGCCGGGCACGATCTGGAGCGGATCCTCACCACTGAGGACCTGGTCCGCGGCGACAACGTGTTCTTCTGCGCGACCGGGATCACCGATGGGGAACTGCTTCGCGGGGTGACCTACCACACCGGCGGATGCCGCACGAACTCCATCGTGATGCGCTCCAAGTCCGGCACCGTGCGGATGATCGACAGCGTGCACCGGCTGACCAAGCTGCGCCAGTACGCCGCGGTGGACTTCGACCAGCTCCCGCGCCCATGACGCGGGAATACCGGATCGAGCGCGACACCATGGGCGAGGTGCAGGTGCCGGTGGACGCCCTGTACCGCGCGCAGACGCAGCGCGCCGTGGACAACTTCCCGATCTCCGGGCGCGGCCTGGAGCGCTCTCAGATCCGCGCGCTGGGGCTGGTCAAGGCCGCCTGCGCGCGGGTGAACGCCCAGCTCGGGGTGCTCGACCCGACGCTTGCTGAGGCGATCGCGTCGGCCGCCGACGAGGTGGCGGCCGGTGCGCATGACGCGCAGTTCCCCGTCGATGTGTTCCAGACCGGCTCGGGCACCAGCTCGAACATGAACGCCAATGAGGTGATCGCCACGCTGGCCGGCCGGACCGCCGGCTGCGACGTCCACCCCAACGACCACGTCAACGCCTCGCAGTCGTCCAACGACGTGTTCCCGACCACCATCCACCTCGCCGCCTCCGAGGCCCTCGCGCGCGACGTGATGCCCGCTTTAGCGCATCTGGCCTCGATACTGACCCAGCGCTCGCGTGACTGGGCCGAGGTGGTCAAAGCGGGCCGCACCCACCTGATGGACGCGGTGCCGATCACGCTCGGCCAGGAGGCCGGTGGGTGGGCATCGCAGGCTCGGTACGGTGTGGAGCGGCTCGCGAGCTGCCTACCCCGGCTGGGCGAGCTGCCCATCGGGGGCACCGCGGTGGGCACCGGGCTCAACGCCCCGGCGGGTTTCGGCGCCGCCGTCGTCGAGCGGCTGCGAGCCGCCACTGGTCTGGACGTGCTCACCGAGGCCCGTGACCACATCGAGGCGCAGGCGGCCCGGGACAGCCTGGTGGAGTGCTCCGGCGTGCTGCGCACCGTCGCGGTCTCACTTTTCAAGATCGCCAATGACCTCCGGTGGCTGGGTTCCGGACCCCGCACCGGGTTGGCTGAGCTGCGGCTACCCGATCTACAACCCGGCTCGTCGATCATGCCGGGAAAGGTCAACCCGGTGATCTGCGAAGCGACGATGATGGTCGCCGCGCAGGTTATCGGCAACGACACCTGCGTCGCGTTCGCCGGTTCGCAGGGCAACCTGGAACTGAACGTGATGATGCCGGTGATGGCGCGCAACGTCCTGGAATCGGCCCGGCTGCTCGCCGCGGCCGCCCGGTTGCTAGCTGACAAGGTCGTCAGGGACGCTGAAGCCGACGTGCAGCGCTGCCACGAGTACGCCGAGTCCTCTTCCGCGATCGTCACCCCGCTCAACGCCTATCTCGGCTACGAGGAGGCGGCCTCGATCGCCAAGCAGGCGCTACTCCAGCGGCGCACCATTCGCGATGTGGTGCGCGAACGTGGTCACCTTGACAACGGCACCCTCACCCCCGATCAGCTCGACAAGGCCCTGGACGTCCTGGGCATGGCCCTTCCCCCAGGTTCTGGACCACACGGTTCTGGACCACACCGCGATAACACGAGCCGCGATTAACGAGGCACGCCCCACGACCGGCGGACAGCAAGGCGTGCTCTTGGCACGGTGGCGTACGTCTTGGGGCTGCCCTCCGCGCTAGGCAAAAGCCACTAGGCAAAGGCGCGGGGCAGCCCCAAGACGTCATCACGCGCCATGGACTGTCGTCACGCTCCATTCACCGTCGCCGGCGGTGGGTGCTCTTCGCACCGCACGTTGCTACCGTAGCCGGGCAGCAGATCGTCCCGAACCCAGCCCTGGTCCCCGGTGGATGTATTGCGCAGGAAGGTCCATGTGCCACCGTCGCCCGGGGTGTAGCAGAGGTACTGGGCACGTTGGTCGTGCAACCCTTGACCGGTTTGTATGCAAGAATTGCTGGGACCACTGCGCAGCGTCGCGGTATTGGGCGGGAAATTCACCCAATGATTGTCTTTCGCCGGGTAGCTCAAGCCGCAGGATACCATCGTGGAAGCCCCCACCCCAGGATATTTCTCGTGTGGCCCCGGCCCCTCTCCCGCGCTCGCCGGCGCAGTGATGGCGAGCGCGGCGGTGGCTGCGGTGAGTATCGAGCCGCCCACACGTGCGGAGATCCAAAACATCAAAAAAGCCTCCCTCTCGCTCATCTCGGGGAATCTCCAGAGTCCCCGCCCCCGACCGTCTCCTGAGATTCATCGCGTTGTGTTGACCACGCTAGATCCCTCCGCTTTCTTTCCGCTTTCCGCTTGCTTGCCACCGTCACCCACCGGCGGCACCAGGCGCGCGCGAGGTGACCGACGGAGGAGCCGAGGCGGGAGTGCACCCGAACCCGCGTGCCGATCGAGCGAAAGTCCGGTTACCAACTGGTACCATGCGGCTACACTCGGTGTCGGCCCGGCTGCGCGGTGGCTCGACTGTGGTGGCGAAGCTGTGCGGTGGCGAAGCTGTGTGGTGACAGAGCCCGGGGGAGGCGGAATGGACTTCGAGGTACTCGGTCCGCTAAGGGTGCGGCAGGGCGCACAAGCCGTCCAGCTTTCCGCACCCATGCACCGCACGGTGCTCGGGATCCTGCTCACGCGGGCGAACACACCGGTGCCGGTGGACGTTCTGGTGGATGCGCTGTGGGCCGGTCAACGAGACCCTCGCGCGGCCAAGAAGCTGCAACTACACGTCCATCGGTTGCGTCGAGCACTGGGCGATCCCGCGCGGATCCTCTTCGAGCACGGCGGCTACACGCTGCGAGTGCACCCTGGCGAGCTCGACGCCGAGCGATTCGAGTCCATGATCGCCAAGGGGCTCACGGAGGGGCTCACGGAAGGGCTCACGGAAGGGCTCGCTCAGGGGACCGATGCCGGACAGCCGGCACGTGTCGTCGCCCTGCTGCGCGCGGCACTCCGGTTGTGGCGCGGGGACCCCTTCAGTGATATCGCCGATCTGCCGCCGCTGCGCGCCGAGGCCGACCGGCTGGCCGAGCGCAGGCTGGCCGGCCTTGCCCAGCTGTATGCCGCCGAGCTGGCCTGCGGTCATGCCGATGCGATCATCCCTGAGCTCGTCGAGCTGGCCACGCGCCACCCGATGCGAGAACAGCTGCAGGGATTGTTGATGACCGCGCTCTACCAGGCAGGCCGCCAAGCCGAGGCGCTGGAGGTCTACCACCGCACCCGAGGCGCCCTGGTCGAGCAGCTCGGACTGGAGCCCGGCAACGAGCTGCAACGGCTGGAGCACGCCATCCTGACCGGCAACCCGATCCTGGAGGCCCCCACGACACCTTCGATCACTCCGGCGCAGCTGCCCGCCGACATCACCGATTTCGCCGGCCGCAAGGCCCAGCTCGCCACCATCGCGCACCTGGCCGCTGCGGCGGATCGGTCGGCACCGGTGCTCATCACCATCACGGGGAAGCCCGGCGTGGGGAAGACGACGTTGGCCGTGCACGCCGCGCACCGGCTACGGGTCCACTACCCCGATGGGCAGCTGTTCGTGAACCTCAGTGACGCGCAGGCCCGCCCACTCGCGCCGACGGACGTACTGGCCCGGTTCCTGCGTTCGCTCGGGGTGGACCGCACGGCGATCCCCGACGACGCCGAGGAACGGGCGACCTTGTATCGCAGCCGGCTGGCCGACCGACGGCTGATCATCCTGCTCGACGACGCCGAGTGTGAGGCCCAGCTGCGACCGCTGCTGCCGGGCACCCCCGGCTGCGTGGTGCTGGTCACCAGCCGGACCCGGCTGGCCGGGCTGAACGGCGCCCGGCTGGTCGATCTGGACATCTTCGAACCCGACCAGGCCGTCGAGCTGCTGGCGGGAGTCGCCGGGCCCCGACGGGTCGCAGCGGAACCCTTAGCAGCCAGGGAGATCGTACAACTATGCGGTTACTTACCGTTGGCAGTCCGAGTGGCGGGAGCGCGGCTGGGCGCCCGACCGCACTGGCCGTTATCGCGCCTCGAGGCTGACCTGGCCGACGAGCACCACCGCCTCGAGGCGCTGCGGCACGGAGATCTGGACGTGCGGTCCAGCCTCGCGCGCAGCTACGACAATCTGGACGCGCTCACGCGGCGCGCCTTCCGGCTCCTCGGGCTGCTCGAGATCCGCGACTTCGCCCCCTGGGTGGCCGCGGCCCTGCTCGACGTCTCCCAGGCCAGGGCCGAGGAGCTGGTGGACACCCTGGTCGATACGCACCTGCTCGACGTGGCCGCCCGCGACGCCTCGGGACGGTTGCATTACCGCTTCCATGACCTGCTCCGCGCCTACGCCAGGGAAGTGCTCGCCGCCCAGGAGCCGGAAGTCGACCGACTCGCCGCGCTGGACCGGGCGTTCGGGGGTTGGCTGGCGCTGGCCGAGGAGGCGGAACGGGCCACGGCCAGTTCCGCCCTTACCGGAACCGTCGAACGCGGGACCTGCTGGCGCCCCGACGAGTCGGTGGTCAGATCCGTGGTCACCGACCCTTCCAGCTGGTTCAAGGCCGAATGGACAGCCCTGCTCGGCGCCGTCGACCAGGCTTACTCGGTCGAGTCGGACCGGCTCGGCTGGGCGCTGGGCGTGCGCCTGGCCAGGATCTCCCTCGTCAGTGGGTACTACGACGACTGGCGGGGAGTCTGCGGGCTGATGCTCGCCGGCGCTCGGCGAGCGGTCAGCAGCGGGCGGGAAGGTCTGGCGCCGCGGGGTCTGGGCGAGCTGCACCGGCTCACGCACCGTCTTGATGAGGCGCTAGCAGGCTTCGAACAGACCCTCACGGCGTGCGGAGCCGCAGTCGACCGTCCCGGTCCTACCCTCGCCACCGACCACGTCGACGAGGCTTTACCCCGACTGGAAGACGCCCTGACCTCTCTGCACGAGCTGGCTGACCGCCACCGCGAGGCATCGGCGATGCGCGGACTCAGCGCGATGCATCGGTCACAGAGGTGCTACGAGAAGGCGGCTCACTGCTTCCAGCAGGTGCTGGAAGCCCTTGATGTCTTCTCCGACCCTCACCACGGCGTGGCTCTGGTGGCGACCGGGCCGGCCAGGGGGATCAGGTTGGCCGCTCTTCACGGCACCCAGGTGCGGGTTGGTAGCCCGTGAAGAGCGGCCACGCCACTCAGTGCGCGTAACCCTCCAGCATCTCGGTGACCAGCGCCGCGATCGGCGAGCGCTCCGACCGGGTCAGGGTGACATGGGCGAACAGCGGGTGCCCCTTCAGCTTCTCGATCACCGCAGCCACCCCGTCATGCCGACCCACCCGCAGGTTGTCGCGTTGCGCGACATCGTGGGTGAGCACGACTCGGGATCCCGTGCCCAGCCGGGACAGCACCGTCAGCAGCACGTTGCGCTCCAGGGACTGCGCCTCATCGACGATCACGAAACTGTCGTGCAGGGACCGACCCCGGATGTGGGTCAACGGCAGCACCTCGAGCATCCCACGATCGATCACCTCGTCGATGACCTCCGGCGAGACGATCGCGCCGAGGGTGTCGAACACCGCCTGCGCCCAGGGCGCCATCTTCTCGCTCTCACTGCCCGGCAGGTAGCCCAGCTCCTGGCCACCCACGGCGTACAGCGGCCGGAAGACGACGACCCGCCGATGGGCGCCGCGCTCCATCACGGACTCCAGACCCGCGCACAACGCGAGCGCCGATTTGCCGGTCCCGGCCCGGCCGCCGAGGGACACGATGCCCACTTCGGGGTCGAGCAGCAGGTCTAGCGCGATGCGCTGCTCGGCCGAACGACCACGCAGGCCGAACGCCTCGCGATCACCGCGGACCAGCCGGGCGCGCTTGTCCTTGGTGATCCGGCCCAGCGCGGTCGCCGTTCCCGCGAGCAGCCGCAAGCCGGTGTTACAGGGCAGGCCGGCGAACTCCGGGTGTTCGGTGAGATCGGCGCTGCCCTCCTTGTAGAGCTGCTCCAGCACCGACGACCCGACCTCGACGTCGCTCATCCCCGTCCATCCCGAGGGCACCACATCCTGCGCGCGGTACTCGTCGGCGGGTAACCCGACCGCACCTGCCGTGACCCGCAGCGGCATGTCCTTGGTGACCAGCGTGACGGCGCAACCGTCGGCGGCCAGGTTCAGCGCGCAGGCCAGAATCCGGGAGTCGTTGGTGTCGGTACGGAACCCGGTGGGCAGCACCGACGGGTCACAGTGGTTCAGCTCGACGCGCAGGGTGCCGCCCAGCTCGCCGATGGGCACCGGTTCATCCAGCCGGCCGTGCGCAACCCGCAGATCGTCCAGCAGGCGTAGCGCTTCTCGGGCGAACCAGCCCAGTTCCGCGTGATGCCGCTTGCCCTCCAGTTCCCCGATAACGACAAGTGGGAGCACGACCTCGTGCTCATCGAATCGGTGCAGCGCCCAAGGGTCAGACAGCAGAACCGACGTATCCAGTACGTACGTGCGCAGACCCGAGTTGGTGGAGTGTGGCGAGCGAGAAGCGATCACGGCAGCTCCCTGGCGTGCGCGGCACCCGCGCCCGCTATTCGGTGGGCCGGCCGGCCTCTGGTTGATCGCTACCGCAGCGCCCCTGTCGGGCTCAGCGGGACCGACCACGAGGGCCAGGTGCCGACCCTCCCGTGCTCGCCGTGGGCGGTGTACCCGCCCGCTCGACACAAGCCACGACCAGGGCCTCCCGTGGCGAGACGCGTCCAGCACATCCCGCTATCACCGCACGGTACCGGTGCGTGGCCGTCCCGTCATCAGGCTCACCCGCCCTTCTGGGCCAATTCGGCACGCACCATCGACGGGATGAGCGGCTCGTCGAGTAGCCGCAGGTAGCGCGAACTCAGTGGCTGCGCCGGCGGTCGGGCCTCCAGCCAGGTGCGCAGCAGCCGGTAGCCTTCCACGTACGTGGAGGTGTAAGCCCGCCACAGCGGATCGGCGAGAAACCGCAGCATCTGCCTGGCCCGCGCTTCGGGAACCAGCAGCCACCGTTGCAGGTAGGCTGAGACGTCCTCCGGGTCGAGGCCCCGATCGTGCAGCATGAGCGCGGCGTCCTGCTGGACACCGCCCAGTCCCGCCATGGCCGTCTCCAGCCGCTCGGCGAGCTCGCCGTCCATCCGCAGTCCCAGATCGCCGAGGATCTCCTGCGCCCACGGCCCCCACCCGGGACCGACCGCGACCCGCAGCCCCAGGTCGGCCAGCCCCTCAGCCATGAGGCACTGCGGGGTATTCACCAGGAAGATCGTCTGCTCGGCCTGGCGCTGGGTCCGCACCAAGCCTGCTTCCTTGCGGCAGTGCTCGGTGTGGTGCCCGGGATAGGACTCGTGCGCGACCAGGTGCGGCACGCCTGCCATCCGGTGCCCGAGATCCGCGTTGATCGCCACCCGCGAGCGGAAGTCACCGAGGTAGTAGTTGAACCCGCTCCACGGCTTGTCGGTGACCACCTCGTAGTGCACGGTCTCCTGCTCGGGCAGCCCGAAGGTCGCCCGCACCCGATCCCGCAGCGCGCTGGACAGCGCCTGCACAGCAGGCTCCAGCCGCTCCGGGGCGATCTCGTCGCGGACTCGGTGGGCGATCAACCGATCAGCCAGTGGACCGGTGCCGGGCAGCAGTCGGTCGATCTCGGCATGGGCCTGGCGGTAAGCCTCGGGATCACCCGGTTCGATGACGACGTCGAAGTACGCCTCCACCTCCGCCACGAATCCGATCTGCTGACCAGCCAGCACGCGTCCGCTGCACTCCAGGGCGGTCAGGTGGGCGTCCAGGAAGCGGACCCGCGGCTCGGACAATCCAGCAGCCGGTAACTCAGCCCGCAACTGAGCCGCCCGACGGGCCAGCGCCGCTGGATCCGGCCGGGGCTCGTTGTCCACCTGACGGCGCAGCGCGCTGTCGCCGGTGTACGCATCGACGAAACCCTCGATGAGCCGATCGAACCGCAGGCCCAGCAGCAGGTACTCGCACGGGATACTCATGACCATGAGTATCCCGTGAGTGGCGATGCGAGTTGTGACTCGCATCGCCACTCACGAGGTTATGACCCAAATCGGCGGTGGCGGGCGGCGTAGTCCCGCAGCGCGCGCAGGAAGTCCACCTTCCGGAAGGCCGGCCAGTAGGCGTCGCAGAACCAGAACTCCGAGTGTGCCGACTGCCAGAGCAGGAAACCCGACAGGCGCTGCTCGCCCGAGGTGCGGATGACCAGGTCAGGATCAGGCTGGCCAGAGGTGTAGAGGTGCTGGGCGATCTGCTCGACGTCGAGCACCTCGGCGAGTTCCTCCATGGTGGTGCCGGCCTCGGCGTGTTTGAGGAGCAGTTTGCGCAACGCGTCGGCGATCTCCTGGCGGCCGCCGTAGCCCACCGCGACATTCACCGCCAATCCTGGCCGATCCCGGGTCCGAGCCGCAGCGCTGGTCAGCCGTTGCGCCATCTCCGGCGGCAGCAGATCGAGCGCACCGACGACCCGCACTCGCCAGGGCGTGTCCGGTGCGCACAGCCCGTCGACCACGTCGGCGATGATCTCCAGCAACGGCTCCACCTCCGCTGGCGGCCGGTTGCGCAGGTTGTCCGGGGACAGTAGCCAGAACGTCGCGATCTCGACACCGCTCTCCTGACACCAGCCGAGCAGCTCGACCAGCTTGGCCGCACCGACCCGGTGACCGTCACTGACGTCGGCGAACCCGGCTTCCTTGGCCCAGCGGCGATTACCGTCCATGATCACCGCGACATGGCGGGGGCGGTCGGCGCTGCCGAGTCGACGAGCCAGCCGGCGCTCGTAGACGGCGTAGACGAGGTCCTGCAGCCTCACAAGTCGGGAAGGTTACGCCCGGACACCGCGGGAGGAAGCCTACGGCGCCCGGCGCCCGGCGTTCGATCAGTCAGACTTCAGGGTGACGGTCACCAACAGCGGCCGTCCATCGCGAACCAGCGAGATCGGCACCCGTTCGCCGATAGCCCGCTCGCGAATCGCGACGGTCAGCGCGTCGGCACTGCCCACGGCCCGATTGCCGACCTTGGTGATCACATCGTTCTCCAGGATGCCGGCCTGCGCCGCGGCGCTGCCCTGCTGCACGTTCTGCACTCGGGCGCCGTCGGAGCGGCCGTCGGTCGCCGACGAGGCGTTGATACCCAGCTCAGCATGCTGATAGTGCCCGGTGCGGATCAGTTCCTGCGCGATCGTTCTGGCCGTATCGATCGGGATGGCGAAGCCGAGCCCGATGGAGCCCCCGCCCTCTCCGGTACCCAAGGTGCGGATCGCGGTGTTGATGCCCACCACCGCGCCGGCGGTGTCCACCAGCGCTCCACCGGAGTTGCCGGGGTTGATCGCCGCGTCGGTCTGAATCGCGTCGATCACCGCATTGCCGCCACCGCCATCCCCCTCCAACCGCACCGGCCGGTCCACCGCGCTGACGATGCCGCTGGTCACCGTGCCGGCGAGGCCGAGCGGAGATCCGATAGCGATGACCGGGTCACCTGGTTTCAACGTCGCCGAACGGCCCAGCTGCGCCACAGTCGGGTTGGCGACCTCCACCTTGACCACCGCGAGGTCGGTCTTGGGATCCCGGCCCACGATCCGCGCCGGCAGCCGTGTCCCGTCACCGAACACCGCCTCCAGGGTGGCCTGGGGGAGGTCCGCGGCAGGAGCGACCACGTGGTTGTTGGTCAACAGGTAACCGTGGCCGTCAATCACCACACCGGAGCCGAATCCGCCCTGACCGCCGACGCGGAACTCCAAGGACACCACCGCGGGCAGCACCCGAGCAGCGACCGCCGCCACCGAGCCCGCCGGCCGATCGATCACCGGCTGCACCTGCGCCAACGTGACGCCCGGATCGTGCAGCAGGGTGCCGCCCGCCGCGGTGAGCCAGCCCACGAGTCCACCGGCTGCGCCGATCAACAGCGCCACCGCCGCCAGCAGGGCGAGCGCCCGGTTACTCACTCGACGACCGAACAGCACGTCAGCCAGGCTGAGCCGGGCTCCCGGCGGCAGTGACGCGACGTCGCGGTGGGGTTGCGCGACCGCGGGGGCGCCCAGCACCGCCGCGGCACAGGGATCACGCCACGGGTCACGTCCGGCACCATGCGGCCAGAAGTCGTCCTCCCGCTCCACCCCTCCCGAGGGCCGCGCGCCGTTGCGCCCGGGCGGGCGCTGTAGCCGCTCAGCTGAGTCAGGCGGCCTACCGAACGCTGCCGCCAACGCCTCCGGGGGCGGCGGCGCAGCGGCCCATGCACACCTACCGCCGGCTGAGCCGGCGATCAGACCACCACCGGCACCCGGCTGATCGGCGAAAGCTCCGAGCACTCCAGGTGGTCGACCGAACGCTTGCGCTGCGGCTGGATCGACCGCGGGTCGCTGCGCCGGTGTCGGGACGAACGTCGGCGGCCCCGAATGCCCCTCCATCGTGAAGGGCCGGTCGGGGTCGTGATCCTGCGGCGTGGCCATGGTCTCCCGGGTGACTGTTGCGCTAGCGATCACCCAGTGTGCCCGCGCCCTGGTGAAATGTGCGTAGCGCCGCTATCGCCCGATCCAACGACCGAGTACCGAGGGGCCGGTGCCCCATCGCTGGCGTGAAGAACCCAGCGGTGGGACTGGAGCATCGGGCAGATCAGCGGTGTGCGGGATGTCGCGCAGCGCGGCCAGCAAGTCGGCGGGAGCCGACGGGCACCGCGCCGAACGAACCACGCTACGAGCCTGGCATTGTGCGGCGACCTCCGCGACACAGGACTGACACCCGCTGAGATGGGCGGCGGCACGGTCGCGAGCGGCCGGGCCGAGCTCTCCGTCGACGAAGGCCACCACGGCATCCACAGCCAGGTGCTGTCCTGCGTTGAGCCCGGCCACCAAGTCGGAGAAGCCGCGACCGAGCAGGTCCGTCATCACGCCTCCTCACTCGGCCTGGGCGCGCCGCTGTTCGAGCGCCGCCTTGAGCGCCTGCCTACCCCGGTGGATCCGGCTGCGAACCGTCCCGAGTTTGACCCCGAGCGTGGCGCCGATCTCCTCGTAGGAGAGACCCTCTACGTCACAGAGTACGACAGCTGCGCGGAATTCTGGCACGAGGCCGTCCAACGCCTCCTGCAGATCCGGGTCGAGATGAGTCGCGGCGTAGACCTGCTCCGGGCTGGGCCCACCGCCGACGAGCCGGTCGGTGTCCTCGGGCAGGCCCTCCATCCGCAGCCGGGAACGTCGGCGCACCATGTCCAGGAACAGGTTGGTGGTGATCCGGTGCAGCCAACCCTCGAACGTGCCGGGCTTGTAGGACCCCAGGCTGCGGAACACCCGGATGAACGTCTCCTGGGTAAGATCTTCGGCGTCGTGCTGATTGCCGGAAAGGCGGTAAGCCAACCGATACACCCGGTCAGCGTGCTCCCGCACCACCTGGTCCCACGAGGGTGGGACCCATGCCTCGGCTGCGTGAGCCGCCTCGTCGTCAGCCCGGATGAGAGAGATCGCCTGCCCAGGAGCAGCGTCCCGGAAGCGAGTCTGGTTGGCCATCGGCTGGATCTCCCACTTCCGGGTTGACGACGGGACATGGGTAGTGCAACACGGGAGTAGCTGTCAATGCTTCCCTGTTTCCCTACTGTCCCTGTTTCACTGCTGTCACCGCAGGTCCGCCAGGAGCCCGGCTAGCCGGTCCCATCGGATCCCGTGCCCCATGATGGCGCGTCGGCGTGTGCCCCGGGTAAGGGCCGGCTAAGAAGATCCTGAGAGTGAGCCATGGGGTGGAGATCCGCCGGGATCCACTGATCCGGCGCGGCGGCGCCCAGACGGGGCAGAGCGCGGCGCTACGCTGCGGGTATGAGGTCGACCGGCAGCGTAGGGGGGCCACCCGCCCCCTCCGACAGTGTCGTACGGGAGCACGGCGCCGTACACGAACACAGTGCCGTACGCGGGTACGTGGAGAGCTTCGTCACCGAGGACGAGGTACTGGCTGCGGCGCGCGAACGTGGGCAGGAGTTGGGCGCCAATCCCATCGGATCAGACGGCGGCGCCGCGCTGCGGTTCCTGGCCGGCGCCCTCGCCGCCCGTGCCGTGGTCGAGGTCGGTACCGGCGCGGGCACCAGCGGGCTGTGCCTGCTGCGCGGGATGGCCCCCGACGGAGTGCTCACCTCCATCGACGTCGAGCCCGAGCACCAGCGCGCCGCCCGGCAGGCGTTCGCCGAAGCCGGGTTCCCGCCGTCTCGCTACCGGCTGATCATGGGGCATGCCCTGGACGTGCTCCCCCGGCTCACCGACGGCGGCTACGACTTGGTGTTCGTCGACGCCGCGAAGACCGAGTACCCGCGCTATCTGGAGACCGGCGTGCGGTTGCTGCGCCCCGGCGGAGTGATCGCGTTCGACAACGCCTTGTGGAGTGGCAAGGTAGCCGACCCATCAGCAAGAGACCCGCGTACCACCGCCCTACGCGAGCTAGCCACCCTGATCCGCACCAACAAAACCCTCCTCCCCCTGTTACTCCCCCTAGGAGACGGCCTCCTACTCGCCCTGCGCACGTCCTAGCACCATCCGCCATTCGGAGCCGAATGGCGGGCTACGTTTATTGCAGGGTGGCTGAGAGGATGCTGTAGAACCAGGCGTTGTGACGGAGGGCTTGGTACTGGCGTATTGAGGCGATGACGTTGCCGTGCTGGACTGGAGAGCGAACTCCTGTGCGGCGGCCTAGCACGGCTAGCGGATAGGTCCAGTACGCCATGCGGTACAAGCGACGTAGCGAGGGGCGGGTGTGCACGGTCACGTCGTCCAGGCGGGCATCGGTGAATCCGGCGGCGGCCAGGTGCCCCAGATGTTCGGCGGAGGTGTCGATGTCAGGCACGGCCCAGCCGTCGAGCCACTCGTGCAGCAGTCGCTCACCGGCCGGGTCCAGCGGGCGGGCGGCACGGATGAAGTCGGCGACGACCACCCGTCCACCGGGGCGCAGCAACCGAGCCGCCTCCTGGTAGAAGGCAGCCTTGCGGGGCGCGTGGCACAGACTCTCCACCGCCCACACGATGTCGAAACTCGCGTCCGGAAAGGGCGTCGCGGTGAAGTCGGCCACGTCGAAGTGGACTCGGTCGGTCAGCCCCCGACGGGCGGCGTAACTCCGCGCCATCGCGGCCTGCCTGGCGGCCAACGTGATCCCGACGACTCGGGCGCCCCGCTCGGCGGCCAACCACAGGCTGCTGCCGCCGACTCCGCAGCCCGCATCCAGGACACGCTCGTCGGGCTGGATCCGCACCCGGTCCGCCAGGACCCGGTTCATGTTCTTCAACGCATCGGTATGGCTGCGGGTGCCGGCATCGGTGTAGCCGAAATGGACTGCCAGGTTGTCCGGGTTGAGCCACAGCACGCGGTAGTCGAGCCAGGTTTCGTCGTAGTAGCTGACGATCGCCTCGGTGAGCGGGCCGGCCTGCCCCGGGCCGCGCGCCTCGTCCGCGTTCATGAGTCTGGTGTTGTCATCAGCGGCCCCCACAGCGTGAGTGTGCCTCGAATTGGACCACACCGCGGGGGCTCTAGCGGCGGCGCGCCAGCAACACGGCCGCGAGCGGCCACAACGCCTGGGCCCCGGCGAGCACCCGCTCGGAGAGCCCGAGCTTCAGGCCCCCGGCGAAGTACTCGAGCCCGAACCAACCGAGCAGCCCGAGCAGGACCGCGGCGGCGGAGAGCCAGGCGCCACGTCCAGGCAAGGCGGCGCGCCCCGCCAACGCGGGCCACAGCGACAGCGTGGAAAAAGCCACCACAGCGGCGGCGACGTGGGCCGGGGAGTCACCGGTGACCGGCTGCGGGAGCGCGGTCAGCGCGACAGTCGCCGCGCCGCCGGTGGCGAGCAGCAGACGCGCCGGAACGGCCACCGGCGCCAGCCCCGAAGCCGTGATCACGTGGCACACGCCGACTCCGGCGAGAGCCGTGCTCATGATCCAGCGGTCGGCGGCGCCGCGGGCGGCCAGCGCACTGATCGTCTGACTCACCGGGTCGAAACCACCCGGCTGTCGGGCGGCGGCGAGTTGCCACCCACCGATCAGCAGCACCGGAGCACAGACCGAGGACAACACAGCCCACCAGGGCACGGTTCGCACCGCGCCACGCTAGCCCACCGGCTCACTCCGCGTGAGCCCCTTTGCCCAACACGACGACATCGCCGCCACTGACCGTGTAGCGCTCCCGGTCCAGGTCGGGGTCGACCCCGACCTGGGCGCCATCGGGGATCACCACGTTCTTGTCCAGGATCGATCGCCGCACCACGGCCCCCTTGCCCACCCGTACACCAGGCATCAGCACGCTGCCCTCGACGTGGGCACCGGCCTCGACCACCACGTCGCTCGCCAGCACCGAGTGGCTCACCTGCCCCGCTGAGACGATCGAGCCCGCTCCCACGATCGACTCCTGGGCCACGCCACCCTGGACGAACTTCGCCGGCGGTAGCGGGGGCATCGCGGTGCGGATCGGCCACGCCTGGTTGTACAGATTGAACACCGGATGCACCGACACGAGGTCCATGTGCGATTCGTAATAGGTGTCCAACGTGCCGACGTCGCGCCAGTAGCCGCGGTCGCGGTCGGTGGCGCCGGGCACCACGTTGTCGGCGAAGTCGTACACCGCCGCCTCCCCGACATCCACCAGCATCGGGATCACGTCGCCACCCATGTCGTGGTCGGAATCCTGGTTGGCGCTGTCAGCGCGCAGCGCGGACAGCAACACCGCGGTGGTGAACACGTAGTTGCCCATCGAGGCGAAGGCGACGTCAGGATCGTCCGGCGTACCCGGTGGCACCACCGGCTTCTCCAGGAACTCGGTGATCCGCCCGGAGGCGTCGGAACCGATGCAGCCGAAGGCGCCGGCCTGCTCGCGCGGTACCCGGATGCCGGCGACGGTCACGCCCGCGCCGGTGGCGATGTGCTGCTCCACCATCTGTGAGGGGTCCATCCGGTACACGTGGTCGGCACCGAAGACGACGATGTATTCCGGCGCCTCGTCGTACACCAGGTTGAGCGACTGGAAGATCGCGTCCGCACTGCCGGTGTACCACCGGGGGCCGAGCCGCTGCTGGGCGGGCACCGGGGTGATGTACTGCCCCAGCATCGACGACAGCCGCCACGCCGTGGTGATGTGCCTATCCAACGAGTGCGACTTGTACTGGGTGAGCACGCAGATCCGAATGTAGCCGGCGTTGACCAAATTGGAGAGCACGAAGTCGATCAACCGATAGTTACCACCGAACGGCACGGCCGGTTTGGCCCGGTCCGCCGTCAGCGGCCACAACCGCTTTCCCTCACCGCCGGCGAGAACGACGCCCAGTACATGCGGCTGTCCCTTCACGATAGGTCACCCTAGCCCCGGTTGCACCGTATAGCCACTTGAGATCCCCCCCAGTTCATCGAATGTTCGGTAGCGTGACGCAGCGTGCGTATCGGAGTTCTGACCCGGGAGTACCCCCCCGAGGTGTATGGCGGTGCCGGGGTGCACGTCAGCCACCTGGTACCCGAGCTGCGAGCACGGTGCGAGGTCGAGGTGCACTGCTTCGGCGCCCCGCGCCCGGAAGCCCGCGCCCACGCCGTCGCGCCGGGACTGGCCGGCGCGAACCCGACCCTGCAGACCTTGTCCGTGGACCTGGCGATGGCCGACGCGCTGGGTGGCGTGGACCTCGTGCACTCGCATACCTGGTATGCCAACATGGCGGGCCACCTGGCCCGGACCCTGCACGGTGTGCCGCACCTGGTCACCGCGCACTCGTTGGAGCCGCGCAGGCCGTGGAAGGCCGAGCAGCTAGGCGGTGGCTACCGGGTGTCCTCGTGGGTGGAGCGCACCGCCTACGAACACGCCGACGCGATCATCGCGGTCAGCGACGGGATGCGGGCCGACGTGTTGGACTGCTACCCGGCCGTGCACCCGGAACGGGTGCACGTCGTACGCAACGGCATCGACACCAACACCTACCGCCCGGTCCAGGAAACCGACGTGGTTCGCCGGCTCGGGGCCAACCCGATGCGGCCGATCGTCGCGTTCGTGGGGCGGATCACCCGGCAGAAGGGCGTCGGGCACCTGCTGGCGGCGGCCCACCACATCGACCGCGGTGCCCAGTTGCTGCTGTGTGCGGGCGCACCGGACACCTCGGAGATCGAGGCCGAGGCCCGCGCCGCCGTGGCGGAGCTGTCCGCGGCCCGCCCCGGGGTGATCTGGGTGCCGGACATCCTGTCCACCGAGGACATCCGGCAGGTACTGTCGGCGGCCACTGTGTTCGCCTGCCCGTCGGTTTATGAACCGCTGGGAATCGTTAATCTCGAGGCGATGGCCTGCGGTACCGCAGTGGTCGCCTCCGCCGTCGGGGGAATCCCGGAGGTCGTCGACGACGGCGTCACCGGTCTGCTGGTGCCCTACGACGAGCATGACCCAGAGGGATTCCAGCGGGGCCTGGCCCACCGAGTCAATGAACTACTAGCCGATCCCGACCGTTCCACAGCAATGGGCCAAGCCGGCCGCAAACGCGCCATCACCGAATTCTCCTGGTCGACAGTCGCCGACCGCACCCTCCAACTCTACACCCAACTCCTCTCCTAAACCCCCTTCCCCGACATGGAGACATATCGGGGCTATTGGGGTGGGTTGGCGGTGGAGCGCCAGTTCACGGTGGGGCGCATCGTGGACGGATCGGCTCGGGTGATGTGTTGTCTGGCGATGGCGAACAGGGAGTCGATCAGCGTGTCGGACAAGAGGTGCGGCTGCAGGCCCAGATCGACCAGACCGGTGTGAATCACGTTGTAGTAGTGCTCATCCTGCTCCACCCGGGGGTTGTCCAGGTACTCGATCCGCACGTTCCCGGGGAAACTGGCCGAAACGGTCTTGGCGATATCGGCGACCGACATCGTCTCGGTGATCTGGTTGAACACCCGGAACTCGCCGGCGTCGGCCGGATTCTCACAGGCCAGCCGGACGCACTCGACAGTGTCCCGGATGTCGATGATGCCCCGGGTCTGTCCGCCCGCCCCGTAGACGGTCAGCGGGTGCCCGAGCACCGCCTGAATGACGAATCGGTTGAGCACTGTGCCGAAGACCGCGTCGTAGTCGAACCGGGTGGCCAGCCGGGGGTCTTGCGCGGTCTGATCAGTCCGCTGGCCGTAGACCACGCCCTGGTTGAGGTCGGTTGCCCGCAATCCCCAGGTCCGGCAGCCGAATTCGATGTTGTGGCTGTCATGCACCTTCGAGAGGTGGTAGAAGGAACCCGGCTTCTTGGGGAAGAGCATCCGGTCGGTGCGGCCGTTGTGCGCGACGGTGAGCCAGCCCTCCTCGATGTCGATGTTCGGGGTTCCGTACTCCCCCATGGTGCCGAGCTTGACCAGATGAATATCGCGGTCCACCTCGGCGATCGCGAACATCACGTTCAGGGTGCCGGTGACATTGTTCGACTGGGTGTACACCGCGTGCCTGCGGTCGATCATCGAGTAGGGGGCGGAGCGCTGCTCGGCGTAGTGCACGATCGCGCCAGGGCGGAACCGGCGCACGACGTCCAAGACGAACTCGGCGTCGCACAGGTCGCCGACGAAGAGCTCGAGTCTCCTACCGGAGACCTCACGCCAGGCTCGCACCCGGTGACGCAGCGGCTCGATGGGCACCAGGCTTTGCAGCCCCAGCTCATCGTCGTAGGAACGCCGAGCGAAGTTGTCCAGCACGGCGACGTCGTGGCCTCGATCCGAGAGGTGCAACGCGGTCGGCCAGCCGAGGTAGCCGTCACCACCAAGAACGAGGACCCGCACCATATCGCCGCCTCCCGCCGTGCTGAATGGATGAGTGTGACTATCAGATGACCCGGCACGCACCACCAGCGGCTCCTCGACACCGCCGCACGACGACGACCCTGCTCTGCGAGGATGAACCGGTGCTCCGATGGCTCACCCAGTCCCCTCTGACCCAGTACCCTCTGACCCAGTCCCGACTGGCCCGGTTGTTCACCAGGTTCGCCGCAGGCACGATTGTCGCCACAGCGTGCAGCCAGCTGACGTTCGTGCTGCTGTACGGCGTTACCGGAACCTCAGTCTCGGTGTCCGGGGGGGCGGCTTTCCTGGCCGGAGCAGTACCGAATTTTCTCATCCACCGGTTCTGGACGTGGCGGTGCTCCGGCCCGGTCAGGATGCGCCGCGAGCTGCTGCCCTACCTGGCGGTGACCGCATTCAGCGGCTTGGCGGCGATCGGCATCACCACCGGCGTCGATCGACTCCTGGGCGGCGCCATCGACGACCACGCGGCGCGCACCGCCGTCCTCGCAGTCGCCTTCACCCTGAGTTACCTGCCACTCTTCGTACTCAAGTTCACCTTGCTGGATCGGTTGGTGTTCGGTTGCGCAGACCGCCGTGCCACAGACCGTCGTGCAACAGACTCCCGTGCCCAGGTACCGACCAGCACCCGAGCGTAGCGCATCCCGTACAGGACGTTGTTGCCTTTCTTGGTCTTGCCCGCGGTGCGGCCCAGCATCGTCATGGGTTGCTCCAGCACCCGGTAGCCGTGCGAGATCACCCCGAGCAACAGCTCGGAAGCCTGGTACTGAGCCTGCGACAGCGTGAGGACCCCGGTCAACTCGGCTTTCATCGCGCGAAAGCCGAAGGAGGTGTCGGTCAGCCGCCGCCGGGTCAGCACGCTGGCCAGCGCCGCGAACACGTGCACCCCGAGATGGCGCACCGGATCGGAGGTCTCCCGCCGGCCCAGGGCCCGCGAGCCGGTGACGAAGTCGGCTTCGTCACCGATCAACGGCTGCAGCAGCAGCGGCAGCTCGGCCATGTCGTACTGACCGTCGGCATCTGTGGTGACGACGTAGCGGGCGCCACCGCGGCGGGCCAGCGCATAGCCCAGCCGCAACGCCGCACCCTGGCCCCGGTTGGCCACCAGCTCACAGACCCGGACGCCGTGCCGGCGGGCCACCTCCGCCGTACCGTCGGTGCACCCGTCGACGACCACCAAGGTGTCCACCGGCAGGCCGCAGCTCGTCGGGGGGATGGCGGCGAGCACCGCGCCGATGCAGTCCCGCTCGTTGTAGGCCGCGATGATCACCACCACCGGGGCGAACCGCACCTCGCCCTCGACCCGGAGGAACTCCCGCACCGTGGCGGTGTCCATCGCATCGGGGTAAGGCCGCATCGGAGGATTCAGCTTCCGTCGTGGGCCCGGTCTGCGCAGCGGACCGGTGATGGCGGTGACTCCCAGTGCCCCCGCCAGCGGCAACAACACCAATCCGGGCAGCTGGTAGCGCCAGGAGAACTCGAAGGCCGCCGAGGTCATCAACACCGTGACACCGAGCCCGGACACGAGCAGGCTAGCGGCGCGGATCCCGGAGCGGCGGGCGCTGCCGACCCCGAACCCGCCGAGTAGCCCGGCGACCAGGCCCAGACCCAGCAGCGGACCGGGGGTGTACCCGACGGTGAGCTGATACCCCCGGAGCAGCTGCGCCAGCGCCCGGTTGACGCCGATCGCCACGCCGCCGAACTCGAAGGCCCGCGCGTCGACTCGCTGCTGGATCCCCCAGTACGGGTAGGAGGTCTGGAAGTGCCACCGGTCCACCGGTACGTCGTTCACGGCGTCGACGCGGGCCGGGCGGAACCCCTTCACGAAATCCCGCAGGACCGCCACCGTGAGATCTCGTGGCTGATGGGCGAACACCGTGCGGGCGAAGGAGGCCTGGGCGGCGGCCATCGACTCGCCGGGCGGCAACGCGACGGTCATGGCCGGCGACGCGGGGTCGTGGACGTAGAAGTCGACCCCGAAGCGCCTGCCAAATGGCTGCGCCGGGCACAGCACACGCTCCGGCGCGGCGGCCGGGAGCCGCTCGCAGTCGGCGATGACCGCGGCGCGGCCGTAGAGCACGCCGTCGCCGGCGCCGCTGACGCCCCAGGCACCGGTGGTGATCCGGTAATAGCCGGCGTAGCCGGTGAGCAGCACCGCGAACCCTGCGGACAGCGCCGCCGCCCGCAGCCCGATCCGCCGCCAACCGGCCCGGCTGGCCCACAGCGACCCGGCGACGACCAGGTAGGCCAGCGCCGGGACCAACAAGGGGACCCCGACCAGCCGGACGACGACCGCGAAGCCGATCAGGGCTCCCGCGCAGGCGGCGTGCCACGGGCTGGGCAACCCGCGCCAGGTCAGCACCCAGATGATCACCATCAGCAACGCCTGGAACCAGACATCGGGCATGATGTTGTGCTCGATCTGCGCCTGGTAGGCGTCGAGCAGCACCGGAGCACTCGCCAGCGCAGCGAGCCAGCGCCGGGCACCGTGGCGCAGCGCCAGCAGGTAGATCGCTACCGCGATGCCCAGCCCGAGCAGGTGCTGCGCTACCGCCACCGCGCGCAGGCCGCCGAAGGGCAGCAGGAGGTTCAGAATGAGGTCGTATCCGATCGGCCGCAGCCCGTCGGGGCGCAGGTCGTGGATGTTGTCCAGATAGCCGAAGGAGTCGATGTAGAGGATCGCGGGCTGGTAGGCCAACACGGTGAGTACCCGCAGGACGGCACCCAGGCCGAGCAGCACCAGCAGCATCCAGTGCCGGCGCAGCCGGCGTGGCGTTCGGGAGGCCACCGCCAGGGCGCCGGAATGCGAGGCGGCCGTCTCCGGCCGCGCCAGCAGACCCGTCACCGGTCCGGACCGCCTACCCCCGCGAAGTCCTTCCAGACCGCGGCCAGCCCGTCGAGCAGCGATACCGACGGCCGGTAGCCCAAGCGCTCGCGGGCTCGACTGATATCGACGATCACCGCGGGCATCTCGCCGGGTTTGGCGGCGACGTGCTCGGCGGGCAGGGCGCAGCCGGTGACCGTGCGTACTACGTCGAGGAGCTCCAGCATGGTCACCGATCGGCCTGAGCCGATGATCGCGGTACCGGTGAAGCGCCGGTACCATGCCGCGAACACGGCCGCCACGACGTCATCGACGTGCACGAAGTCGCGCCGCTGGCGCCCGTCGCCATAGATCTGTACCCCCCGGCCGGCCAGCGCGGCGCGCATCATCCTCGGCACGATGCTGTCCTTGTGCCCCATTCCCGGACCGTAGATGTTGGTGAAGCGCAACGCGCAGGTGGCCATGTCATAAGCGCCCGCGTAGCCGCACAGCAGCATCTCGCCGGCCGCTTTGGTGGCGCCGTAGGGGGTGAGCGGGCGCGGCGGTACCGCTTCGTCGATGGTGGCGTGGCCGACATCACCGACCACCGCGTTGGTGGACGCCATGATGAACCGCCCGACGCCGGCGTGGCGACAGCTCTCGAGCAGGTCCTGGGTCACCGCCACGTTCGCCTGGTAGGTGGCCGCCGGATGCTCCACCGAGCGCAGCACCGAGGTGATGGCGGCCAGGTGCACCACACCGGCCACATCCCCGCCGGCCATCGCGTCGGCGATCACCCCTGGGTCGGTGAGCTCACCGACGACACTGCGGACCACCGGGTCGGGATGCGCGTGGCGGTCCACCACGGTGACCGGGTCGCCCCGGCCGACGAAGGCGGCGACGACGGCCCGGCCGACGAACCCGGCTCCACCGGTGATCACGACCCGACCGGTGCAGGCTGACGGAGTGGCCATCGGCGCGGAGCTGGTCATCGGCGCGGAGCCTAGCCGGTGAACGAACAGGCCAACTCGATCAGGGTCCTCGTGGCGAACCCGGTGCCGCCCGCGTTGACCTCGCCGTAGCTCTCCTCGGCGCGGGCCGGCCCGGCGATGTCCAGATGCGCCCAGGGCAGCCCGGCGGTGAACTCCCGCAGAAACAGCGCCGCCGTGATGCCCGCGGGCCCGGGCGGGCACTGCCGCAGATCCGCGATGTCCGAGCGGACCCCGTCGGTGTGATCGTCGATCAGCGGCATCGGCCACCAGGCCTCGCCGACGACCTCGCCGGCGGCCTGGATGCGCTCGGCGAGGTCCGGGTCGGTGGCGAACAGACCGCCGGTGCGCAGGCCCAACGACACCTTCATCGCGCCGGTCAGCGTCGCGACGTCGACCAGTGTGGTGGGTGCGAGCGTGCGCACCGCGTAGGCCAGCGCGTCGGCGAGCACCAGCCGGCCCTCCGCGTCGGTGTTGGTCACCTCGGTGGTGGTACCACCCACGTGCGTCACCACGTCACTCGGGCGAAACGCCGACCCGGACACGTGGTTCTCTGCGCACGGCACCAGCCCGGTCACTCGGAGCGGCAGCTTCAGCCGGCCGAGGGCCAGCAGCGTGGCGATCACCGCGGCACCCCCGGACATGTCCGTGCGCATCAGGTGCATGCCCTCGGCAGGCTTGATCGAGATACCGCCGGTGTCGAAGGTGACGCCCTTGCCGACCAACACCAGATGTCTCTCCGAGCTCAGGTCGGGTGGGTGCCAGGTCAGCTCGAGCAACCGAGGCGGGCGGGCCGAACCGCCGCCGACCGCCAGCACTCCCCCGAAGCCGTGCTCAGCCAACCAGTGCTCGTCGCGCACAGTGGCCCGCAGGCCGGGGACAGTGGCGGCCAGGCGGGCGGCGGTGCCGGCGAGCCACTCGGGATCCTTGAGCCCGCTCGGGGTGTTGGCGAGGTCCCGGGCCAACCCCGTGGCCCGGCCGAGCAGCTGCGCCCTGGCGACGGCGTCGGCCAGCGGCTCCAGCCGGTCGCCGGGTGCCGCGACGAGCGCCACGGTGGTCCTCGACGGTGACGTCTCATCACCACTGGTGAGGCGGTAGCAGTGCGAGCCCACCACGCACCCGAGGGCCAGGGACGCCGCCTGCTGGGCGCTCGTACCGGGTGGCAGGTGCACTTGCACCAGGCGCGGCGCTCGCCGACCTGCCACCGAGATGGCGCGGACCAGCGCGGCACCGGCTGCCCGCCACTCCCCCGTGCCGCCCGCTTCGGTGCCCACGAGCCACCCGTGGTCGGGCAGCGCCGTGGCCAGGGGCACCACCTGAGCGCAACCGGCGGTGGCCCGCACCCGGTACCGGTCCAGCCATTGCTCGTCCACGCCGATCTCATCCGAGCCCGGACCCAGGATCAGTTGATCACCCGCTGGTGACCGCTCGGAGGGAGTGTGGCTGACGAGCACGACATCGGGCACGCCGGGATCGCGCCGCGCTCGCACCTGGACCTCGACCAGCGGGGTCGGGATCTCCGGCATCACGGACACTGATACCTCCGGGTGTGTTCGTGGCGAGGCCCCGGTGCGCCGGGAGGCGCCAACCGAGGCCACGGGACGACGGACGCGAGCCGTCACTCCACGACGGCCCGCAATGCCTCGCCGAGTTCGCCGGCCTCGTTCGCCGACATCTCGACGACGAGGCGCCCACCGCCCTCGAGCGGGACGCGCATCACGATGCCCCGTCCCTCCTTCGTCACCTCGAGGGGACCGTCTCCGGTCCGGGGCTTCATGGCCGCCATAGCGTGCTCCCTCCGTTCATTGCGTCACCGCGGGTGGCCACGCGACACCAGTGACCCCCTACATTCTCCCTTATCGGCTTCGGCGCCCGAAAAGTAACCGGCGTCGGAGCTCACCCGGTGCCGCGGCGGAAGCAGCCGACGAGGTGGTCATCGACCATCCCGGTGGCCTGCATGAGCGCATGGCAGGTGACGGGACCGACGAAGGTGAAGCCCCGGCGCCGCAGCGCGGCGGCCATCGCCTCGGACTCGCGGGTCCGGGCCGGCACGTCGTCCGAGGTGCGCGGCGCGGGCCGCCCTGCGGGGTCGGGCGCGTAGGACCACAACAGGTCGTCCAGATCCTCGCCCAGCTCGGTGACCGCTCGGGCGTTGCGCACCGTCGCCTCGATCTTGGCGCGGTTACGGACGATCGTCCCGTCGGCGAGTAGGCGCGCCACGTCGTCGTCGGTGAACTCGGCGACCGTAGCCGGGTGGAAGCCGGCGAAGGCGCGCCGGAAGGCCTCCCGCTTGCGCAGGATCGTCAGCCAGGACAGACCCGACTGGAACGCCTCCAGGCTGAGCCGCTCGAATAGGGCGAACGCGCCGTGAACCGGCACCCCCCATTCGTCGTCGTGGTAGGTGCGATAGTCAGGGGCCGATCCCGCCCACGGGCAGCGCAGCCGGCCGTCCGATCCTGCCGCGGGCGCGGCGCCCGGACTCATCTGGGGGCCGGTCATCTGGGGGCCGGTCATCGAGGGTAGGCCAGGCAGAAGTCGGCGAAGCGATTCAGCGAGAACCGCAGACCCCAGCCGAAGAGCGGACGGATGAGCGGCCAGCCCAGCGCCCCCAGCACCCCCAGCGGCAGCTCCAGTTCCTCAGCCCACTCGAAAGTGGCGGAGTCGCGGCCGCGAGGCACCACCGCGAAGGTACCGGTGCCGCGCACCACCCGCCCGAGGTGGCACATCTCGCATCGCGCCGGGGCATCCCACACGGTGATCCGCATGCTGTCCGTGACCCCGATCCCGCGGATCCCGGTGAGCGCCTCCAACTCGGAGCCGACTGAGCGGCCATCGCCGCGACGGATCCGCACGGTGGTGCCGAGCATCCACTCGCCCTGGCGCTCCCAATCTGTGGCGGCCGCGAACACCGTTTCCGGCGGGGCGTTCACGTCGACTCGCCTGGTCAGGTTCATCGCTGCTCCTCCAGCTCGGCCACCCGGGCGCGCAGCGCGTCGAGCTCATTCGCGGCTCGGTGCAGCGCCCAGTCCACCTCAGACATCCGATACCCGCGCACCACCTGGGAGAACCGGATAGCGCGCACATCGTCGCCGGCGATCGGTCCGTCCGGCAACCGGGTCGGGGTCCCATCCGGCGGCAGTGCGGCCAGCTCTTCGCCCCGGCCGAACACCAGCGAGGCGATCAGGAACACCACCGCGGCCACCACCACCGCGACGATGAGATAGATCAGCACCGTGCCCACGTTCGAAATCGTGGCACGTTGGTGGCTCTTCAAGGACGGCCAACCCCGGTTCGGACGGTCATTAGCCGCTGCCAACCCCCCCGCGGGGGGGTTGGCAGCGGCTAACAGCAGCTCTGAGGGGGGTTGGCCGTCCTTGAAGAGCCACCAACTCAGGCTGAGCGGGCGGCGAGCACATCGCGCATCGGCGGTCGGTCGGCCACCAGTACCGCGCTCTCGGTGGGCAGGAACCGGGCACCGAGCTGCACGAACTGGGTGATGCCCGCCGATCCCGGTATCTCGGCCACCCCGCAGCGGGGCAGCGCCGCGCCGAGAATCTGCCGGGACATCACACCGAGCTCGAGCAACGAGCGGTTCCGGTGCTTGCGCACGCCGAGGTTCACCTGAGCCAGCCCGTCCAGCCCATAGCACGTGTGCGCGTCGAGCAACAGCCCGATCTCCACGCCGTACCCGGCGGCGAAGGGCACCGCCTCCAGGAATGCGCGACTCGCCGCGTACTCGCCGCCCAGTGGCTGCACCACCCCGGCGAGCTCGGGGCGCAGCGTGTTGAGCAGCGGCCGAGCCAGCAGCTCGGTGACCCGACCGCCGCCGGTACCCGTCTCCGGGCTCTCGATCCGCAGCGGTCGCCGGTAGAAGCCCTTGACCAGCGCGACCCGCTGCCACGCGCGCCGACGGCGCAGCAGCAACGGCCCGAGCAGCGCGGGGACGAACCCGGAATCGAAGTCGACCAGGTCGGAGTCGATGAACACCAGCAGATCGCCCGAAGTGGCCGCCAGGGAGCGCCAGAGCACCTCCCCCTTACCCGGCCACGGCTCCAGTTCGGGCAGCACATCGGTGCGGTGCACCACCCGGGCGCCAGCAGACCGGGCCACCTCGGCGGTCCGGTCGGTGCAACCGGAATCCATCACCACCAGTTCGTCGACCAACCCGCCGACCAACGGCCGCAGCTCACCGACCAGCGCGCCGACCGTCGCCTCCTCGTTCAGTGCGGGCAACACCACGCTGACGGTCCGGCCCCGCTTGGCCGCGACGAGCTGCTCGACGGTCCACGGCACACTCTGTACGGTGGCCTCCCGCAACCACCGCCGGGCCTGTGGTAGCAGCGCCAGGCCCCTCATGCCGCGCGTCTCATGTCAGGCTCCTCAGCTCGTGGCGCGCTTCGCGATCAGGGGCGGCTTCTTCCCCATCACGACACTCACCATGTCGAGGGCCCGGCGAGCCTCCTGGACATCGTGCACACGAAAAACACGCGCCCCCATCCAGGCGCAGAGCGAGATCACCGCCAACGTCCCCTCCAGCCGCTCCGTCACGGGGAGGTCAAGGGATTCGCCGATGAAGTCCTTATTCGAGACGGCGACCAGGACGGGCCACCCGACTCCGACGATCTCGTCGATTCGACGGGTCACCTCGAGAGAGTGCCGAGTATTCTTGGCGAAATCGTGGCCGGGGTCCACGAGAATCGATTCCGCAGGCACACCGAGGCGCACGGCTCGATCCGCTAACTCAGCCAGGCGGGACATGACGTCCGACACGACATCCGCGTAATACAGCCCGCGCGCCTCGGTCCTCGGCGCCAGGGTGCCCGCATGGGTGCACACGAGACCACAACCATAGCGCGCCGCGACCTTCGCGAGATCCGGATCGTAACCACCCCAGGCGTCATTGATAAGGTGGGCGCCCGCCTCGGCGCTCACCTCCGCCACCTCACTTCGCCAGGTATCGACACTGATGACGATCTCTGGGTGCGACCTGCGAATCTCGGTCACGAGCGGGACGACGCGCTCGATCTCCTGACCGACGGACACCTCCGGCCCGGGCGCGGCTTTCACCCCCCCGATGTCCACGATATCCGCTCCGCCGGCAACCGCCACGTCAACAGCCCGCAACGCATCCGGTAAAGAATAGTTCCTCCCTTTGTCGTAGAACGAATCGGGAGTTCGATTGATCACCGCCATTATCAACAGTCGGTCCGCTGAGAAATCATGGCACCCGAGCCTCACGTGTTCCCCTCATGTCACACCACTTCAATGGACGTCCCGCCAGGCCTGATAGGATTCGCTGACCAGTCGAACCACCTCGTCTATGTCGTCAGTGACGTGCAGCAGGGCCAGCTCGACCTCTCGGAGCTTGCCCTGCGCCGCCACGGTATCGGCCAGCCACGAGTACAGCCCGCCCCAGTAGGCCCGCCCGAACAGGACGACGGGGAACTCGGTGACTTTCTTGTTCTGCACCAGGGTGAGAGCCTCGAACAGCTCGTCCAAGGTGCCGAATCCGCCCGGCAGGCACACGAAGGCCTGGGCGTACTTGATGAACATGGTCTTGCGGGTGAAGAAGTAACGGAAGTTGATCCCGAGGTCGACCCAGGGGTTGAGCCCCTGCTCGAAAGGCAGTTCGATGCCCAGTCCCACGGACAGCCCGCCCGCCTCGGATGCTCCTCGGTTGACCGCCTCCATGCTGCCGGGCCCACCACCGGTGATCACCGCGAAGCCGGCGGCGGCGAGCGCGGCGCCGAGCGCAATACCGGTGGCGTACTCCGGATGGTCCCGCTGGGTGCGTGCCGAGCCGAAGACGGTGACCGCATGGGGCAGCTCGGCCAGCGCTCCGAAGCCCTCGACGAACTCAGCCTGGATACGCAGCACCCGCCACGGGTCGGTGTGCACCCAGGCGCTAGGGCCCCGCGAGTCGAGCAGCCGCTGATCGGTGGTGGTCGCCTCATGACGACGCCCCCGCCGCAACACCACCGGCCCGCGCTGCTTCTCCCGAGGATGATCATCGTTCACCACACCACCCTAGCCAGGGGAGGTGAGATAGCGGCGCAGCAGCTCGGTGCAGGTGGTGATGTGGGGGGTGTGGACGTGTTCTTCGCGGGTGTGCGCGAGGTTGGGGTCGCCGGGGCCGTAGTTCAGGGCGGGGATCCCTCGCGCGGCGAAGCGGGACACATCCGTCCAGCCGTACTTCGCGACCGGATCGACTCCGATGGAGTCCAGGAACTCCTGGGCCGCTGGAGCGTCCAGTCCCGGTAACGCACCACAAGCACCGTCGGTGAACTCGAGCTCGAACCCGTCGAGCACCTCACGGACGTGCCGCTGGGCCTGCGACAGCGAGCGGTCCGGAGCGAACCGGAAGTTGACCGCCACCTCGCAGGCGTCGGGCACGACGTTGCCGGCGACTCCGCCGCGGATGCCCACCGCCTGCAGCCCCTCCCGGTAGGTGCACCCGTCGATCTCGACGCTGCGCGGCCGGTAGCCGGCCAGCCGGGCCAGCACGTCACCGGCGGCGTGGATCGCGTTGTCCCCCAGCCACGACCGGGCACTGTGCGCGCGGCGCCCGGTCGTGTGCACAGTCACCCGCAGGGTGCCCTGGCAGCCGGCCTCGACCAGACCGCTGGTGGGCTCGGCCAGAATCGCCAGCTGCGCGGCCAGCCATTCAGGCTGCTCCCGCTCGATCCGGCCCAGTCCGTTGCGGGCCGCCTCGACCTCCTCGCAGTCGTAGAGCACCACGGTCAGGTCGCACACCGGCTCGGGCACCGTGGCCGCGAGGTGCAGGATCATCGCGTCACCCGATTTCATGTCCGACGTGCCGCAGCCGTAGAGCAGCTCGCCGGCGCGACGGGAGGGCAGGTTGTCGGCGACCGGCACCGTGTCCAGGTGCCCCGCCAGCAGCACCCGCCGCGAGCGGCCCAGCTCGGTGCGGGCCAGCACGGTATTGCCACAGCGCAGCAACCGCAGGTGCGGCGCCTGCGTGGCCAGCGCCCGCGCCACCGCATCGGCCAGCGCGTCCTCCTCCCCCGACGCACTGGGCACGTCCACCAGCGCAGCGGTCAGCTCCACCGGGTCAGCGATCAGATCCAAGTCCACGGGTGTGACGGTAGCTGCTTGATCACGGGCGCTACCGTGGACCGTCGTGAACCATCCGCCGATCACTTCTGCCCACGGCTTGGGGCTGGCAACCCTCACGCACGACGGAACCGTACTGGACACCTGGTTCCCTGGCCCGGCGCTGGACCTGCCACCAGACGCCGAGGCCGGCACCGTGCGGGTAGCGCCGGAGGAGGTGCCCGAGGAGCTCGCCGCACTGCTCGGCCCGGACCCGGCGCGGGGTGTGGAGTTGGTGGCGGTGAGCACCGCGGTACCGGACCTACAGGCGCCGCCGATCGACGCGCACGACGTGTACCTGCGCCTGCACCTGCTGTCCCACCGGCTGGTGCCCCCGCGCGGTCTCAACCTCGACGGCGTCTTCGTCCTGCTGTCCACCGTGGTGTGGACCAATTTCGGGCCGTGCCCGGTGGCGGACTTCGCGACCACCCGGATGCGGATGCGCCGGCTCGGCCCGGTCACCGTCCACGGGGTGGACAAGTTCCCACGCATGGTCGACTACGTGGTGCCCTCGGGGGTGCGGATCGGCGACGCAGACCGAGTGCGCCTCGGCGCCCACCTGGCCGCCGGCACCACGGTGATGCATGAGGGGTTCGTCAACTTCAACGCCGGCACGCTCGGTACGTCGATGGTGGAGGGCCGGATCTCCTCCGGGGTCGTCGTCGGTGCCGACTCCGACCTGGGCGGCGGCGCGTCGATCATGGGGACGCTGTCGGGTGGCGGCACGGAGCGGATCACGATCGGCCGGCGCTGCCTGGTCGGCGCCAACGCCGGAGTCGGGATCTCGCTGGGCGACGACTGCGTGGTGGAGGCCGGCCTGTACGTCACCGCGGGAACCAAGGTGACACTGGCCGATGGCATGGTCGTGAAGGCCCGCGAGCTCTCCGGCGCCGACGGGATGCTGTTTCGCCGGGACTCGGTCAGCGGCGCGGTACACGCGGTGCACCGCGCCGGCAAGGTCGGCAGTGAACTCAACGCCGTGCTGCACTCCAACGATTGACGTTCCTACCAGCAAGGACCGTGGTTCACTAGAATCGATCCGATGAGCACAGTCACCCTTGATCACCACGGCAGCCCCCGCCGGGCCGGCAGGCTCGTCAAGCTGGGTGACGAGGTCCGTTCCCGGCCCTGCGACTCGACCGCGCACCAGTTGCGCGCCGCGTTGGACACCCGGCTGCGGGCCCTGCTCGCACACGACCCCGGCACCCGGGTAGGTGCGGACCCGGAGGAACTGCATCAGATGCGGGTCGCGGTGCGCCGGATGCGGGCCATGCTCAAAGCCGCCCGGCCCCTGCTGGACCGGGCCTGGGCCGACGATCTGCGCGCCGAGTTGGGCTGGCTGGGCCGCGTACTCGGGCCGGTACGGGATGCCGACGTGCTCCTCGAACGGCTCCGCGGCCGCGCGGCGGCCTTCGACGACACCAGCGGCGAGGCGGTGGAGACCCTGATCGAGGCGCTGGTGGCCGACCGGGAGGCCGCACGCGCGGAGATGCTGGCCGTGCTGAACAGCCGCCGCTACACCGCCTTGCTGCGCCGGCTGGCCACCGCGGTGTCTCGGCCGCTGCCCGCCCCACCCGACCCCGCCGCGGCTCCCCCGCTGGTCGAGCTGGTCCGCACCGAGTACCGCAGGCTGTCCAAGGCGGTGCGGGCGGCCGGTGAGGACCCACCTGATGAGGTCCTGCATGCCCTGCGCATCCAGGGCAAGCGGCTGCGCTACACCGGCGAGCTGGTCGCCGCCGCCGGCCGCAAGCCGGTGCGCAAGTCGGTCCGCGAGCTGGTGGAGTCGACGGTGGCGCTGCAGGACGTGCTGGGCGAGCACCAGGACGCCTGCGTGGCCCGGCACCGGGTGCTGCTGCTGCTGGGCGGCCTCGGCGACGTCGTCGAGACCCGCGTGGCCTTCGTCGCCGGGCGGCTGGTGGAGCGCGAGGAGGTCAGCCGTATGGCGACGCGACAAGCCTGGCCGGCCGCCTGGCAACAGGTGCAGCACCGAGCACGATCGCTCCAAGCCACAGCCTGACGCTTGGTGTCACAGAGTCAGCCAGACTCACAATAGTGTGTCCGGAACCGGCGGGGATCTCAACCAGTTGTCCGGCATCGAGTCTCGTAGCGGCACTGATGTGAGCCGCCGTAGTGAAGCAGATGACGCCGACGGCGCCAGTGAGCACTGCGATGGACTCTGTACCTCGCCACGCAAGGGTGTCCGAGTGCCAATGAGGGCGAACATAAATTCCGGGTTGCAGTTTTACGCTTACCGGGGGGTGCGGAGTTCAACGCTCGCAGCGGTAGCCGAGCGATCACAGACCGCAATTCCCCGATCAGCCCAGGAGACGCTGCACTGCGGCGGCGATCCGCTCGTCGGTGGCGGTCAGGGCGACTCGGACGTGCCGGGCGCCGGCGGGGCCGTAGAACTCACCGGGGGCGACGAGCACGCCGAGCTCGGCCAGCCGGGTCACCGTGTCCCAGCACGGCTCGCCCGCGGTGCACCACAGGAACAGCCCACCGTGGGAGCGCTGCACCCGCAGCCCGGCTTCCTCCAGCGCGGGGGCTAACAGCGCTCGGCGCCGCGCGTATCGGTCCCGCTGCCGCGCGATGTGCGTGTCGTCGGACATCGCGGCCACCATCGCCTGCTGCACCGGCCGGGCGACCATCATCCCGGCGTGCTTGCGCACCGCGAGCAGGGCGGCGACCAGCTCGGGGTCACCGGTCACGAAACCGGCCCGGTAGCCGGCGAGGTTGGACGACTTGGACAGCGAGTGCACCGCCAGCAGCCCGCGGTGATCCCCGCCGGACACGTGCGGGTGCAGCACCGAGACCGGCTGCGCATCCCACCCCAGGGAGAGGTAGCACTCGTCGGAGGCGACCACCGCGCCGATCTCCCGGGCTTGGCGCACCGTACCGGCCAGCACCTCGGCGGGCGCGACGTCACCGGTGGGGTTGCGCGGGGAATTCAGCCAGCGCAGCCTGGTGCCCGGCGCGGCCGGCTCGTCATCGACGAGGCGCACCGCGGTGGCACCGGCCAGCCGCGCGCCGACCTCATAGGTGGGATAGGCCAGTTCCGGCAGCGCGACGACATCACCGGGGCCGAGCCCGAGCAGCGTGGGCAGCCAGGCCACCAGCTCTTTGGAACCCACCGTCGGCAGCACCGCCTCGGCCGGAACCCCGGTCACGCCGTACCGACGAGCCAGCGCCGCGACCACGGCCTGGCGAAGCTCTGGTGTGCCGTGCGCGGCCGGGTAGCCGGGCAGGGCCGACGCGGACTGCAGCGCATCCCGCAACACGTCGGGCACCGGGTCCACCGGGGTGCCGACCGACAGGTCGACCACACCGTCCGGACACTCCGACGCCCGACGAGCTAGGGCCGCGAGGCTGTCCCAGGGGAAGTCGGGGAGGACCAGACGCGCCGCACCCGGGGAGCTCACTCCTCGATCTGCGGCGGCAGCTCGGCGATCATGGGTGGGTCGTACTTGACCGCACCCACCTTGGACGCTCCACCGGGCGAGCCCAGTTCGATGAAGAAGTCGACATTGGCCTTGGTGTAGTCCTTCCACTGCTCCGGGACGTCGTCCTCGTAGTAGATGGCCTCCACCGGGCAGACGGGCTCACAGGCACCGCAGTCGACGCACTCGTCGGGCTGGATGTAGAGCATCCGTTCACCCTCGTAAATGCAGTCCACAGGGCATTCTTCGATGCACGATCTGTCCATGACGTCCACGCAGGGCTCTGCGATCACGTATGTCACGGGGTTTCTCCTGCTCCTCACTCGCGGTACCCGAACGGGCCGTCTTACTGCACAGTATCCGGGCCTGCCACGGTGGCGACCACACGACCCCGCCACTCACGAGCGGGCCAGGGCCCGGCCCAGCACCACAGCGGCCGGGAACAGGCCGCCACCCAGCAGCAGCGCCGAGCGCCAGTCCACGGGAAGCAGCGCGCCGCCGCCCGGTCCACCGACCCCGAGCACACCGAGCACCAGCGCCCAGACCGCTAGCGGGACCGCGGCCACCACGCGTGGCCCACCCAGCTCCGCGGCGCTGCGCACCAACCACGGTGTGCTCACCGCCGCGAGCAGGATCGTGATCGGAAACGGTGCCGTACCCACCCGAAGCGGAAGGTACAGCAACTCCACCGCGGCCAGCGCAAGGGCATCGAACACCAGCACCACCAGGGTGATGCGAGCGAGCAGACTCACCGGGGTGCGGTGTCCGAGCCGGGCAACCCACCGAACAGGCGGGGTAAACCGTCGCCGATAACCACGCTGAGCCCGCTGGATGCGGAGGGGGAGACCCAGTGGCAGGCGACGGAGTGGGTTGGGGTTTGGGTTGTGAGGGGTGGGGTCTCGGTGGTGCAGTGGTGGCGTTGGGTGGGGGTTAGCTGGGTGGCGAAGAGGGGGCAGCGGGTTCGGAATCGGCAGCCCGACGGTGGGTCTGCCGGGTTGGGGACGTCCCCGGTGAGGATGATCCGCTCCCGGGCCCGCTCCTTGCGCGGGTCGGGCAGCGGGATCGCCGAGATCAGGGCCTGGGTATACGGATGTGCCGGCGCGCGGAACAGCTCCTCGGAAAGGCCGATCTCCACGATGCGGCCCAGGTACATCACGGCGACCCGGTCGGCCACGTGCCGCACCACCGACAGGTCGTGGGACACGAACAGGTAGGACAGGCCCAGCTGCGCCTGCAGGTCCGCCAGCAGGTTGAGCACACCGGCCTGGATGGAGACGTCCAGCGCGGACACCGGCTCGTCCAGCACGAGGACCTTCGGGCGTAGCGCGAGCGCCCGGGCGATGCCGATCCGCTGACGCTGCCCCCCGGAGAACTCGTGCGGGAATCGGTTGCCGTACTCAGGCTTGAGCCCGACCAGTGCGAGTAACTCCCGCACGTGCTCCGCTCCGGAGGGACCGTACAGGCCGTGGATGCGCAGCGGCTCAGCGATGATCTCGTGCACCGGCAGCCGCGGGTCGAGCGTGGCGTAGGGGTCCTGGAAGACGATCTGCAACTCGCGTCGCAGCCGTTGCATGGCTTTGCGCGGCAGCGTGGTCAGCTCGGTGCCCTGGTACTGAACCCGGCCGGCCGTGGCCGGCTGCAGGTTGAGCAGCACTCGCGCGGTGGTGGTCTTGCCGCAGCCCGACTCGCCGACCAGCCCCAGCGTCTCGTGCAGGTACAGGTCGAAGGACACGTCGCAGACGGCGTGCACGTCGCCGAGCCGGCGGCGCAGCAGGCCGGCGCCCCGCACCGGGAAGTGCTTGACCAGGTTGCGCACCGACAGCACCGGCTCGCGGGTCATGGCCCCGTGTCCCGGGACACGGGGCGGAACAGGTCGGCGGGCTCCAGGCCGTCCAACTGGTCGCTGAAGTGACACGCCGAGAGATGCCCGCCAGCGCTGGCCACCGCCAGCGGGGGCTCCTGGGCCTCGCAGACCGGCGCGGCCAGGGGGCAGCGGGGGGCGAACGGGCACCCTGGCGGCATAGTGATCGCAGACGGGGGCGCGCCGAGGATCGGGTGCAGGCGCGGCGTCGGCGCGTCCAGCCGGGGCTGGCTGCCCAGCAGGCCCAGCGTGTAGGGCATCCGCGGGGTGTAGAAGATCTCCTCGACGGTGCCGGCCTCGACGACCCGGCCGGCGTACATCACCAGCACCCGGTCCGCCTGCCCGGCGATCACGCCGAGGTCGTGGGTGATGAGCAGCATGGCCGCCCCAGTCTGCACCTTCGCGGTCCGCAACGTCTCCAGGACCTGCGCCTGCACGGTCACGTCCAGCGCGGTGGTCGGCTCGTCAGCGATGATCACCTCGGGGTGGTTGGCCATCGCGATCGCGATCACCACCCGCTGGCGCATCCCACCGGAGAGCTCATGCGGGTAGCTGGCTACCCGCTCGGCCGGGTCGGGGATGCTGACCGCCGCGAGCAGCTCCACCACCCTCGTGCGCGCCGCGTCCCGGGAGACGTTCTGGTGCGCCCGGATCGCCTCGGCGATCTGGTGCCCGACGGTGTAGACCGGGTTGAGCGAGGTCATCGGGTCCTGAAAGATCATCGAGATACCCTGGCCGCGCACCGCGCTGAGCTGGGAGTCCGACGCCCCGAGCAGCTCGGTCTCCCCTGAACGACCACCGAAGCGCACCGACCCGGACACCCGGGCCGAGCCGGGCAGCAAACCCATCACGGCCAACGACGTCACCGACTTACCGGAGCCCGACTCCCCCACGATACCGAGCACCTCACCGCGATGCAGCTGGTAGCTCACCCCGCGCACGGCCTGCACCCGGCCCTCGTCGGTGCGGAACTCCACCCGAAGGTCCGCGACCTCGAGCACGGGAGTCATCTGCGCATTCTCGTCTGCTGGGGGTCCAGCGCGTCGCGCAGGCCGTCGCCGATGAAGTTGATCGTCAGCGCGATCAGGATGATGAACAGACCCGGGAAGAAGAACAGCCACGGCCGGGTGTCCACCGCCGTCTGCGCCTGGCTCACCAGCAGCCCCAGTGAGGTGTCCGGGGGCCGCACCCCGAAGCCGAGGTAGGACAGCGCCGTCTCCAGCAGGATCGCGATGGAGACCAGCACCGTGGCGTTCACGATGATCGAGCCGAACGCGTTGGGCACCAGATGCCGGAAGATGATCCGGGCATCGCTCGCGCCGAGCGCTCTGGCGGCCTCCACGAACTCCTTCTCCCGCAGCGACAGCACCACACCGCGGGCGACCCGGGCGACGTAGGCCCAGTACAGCCCGGCGATGACCACCGCGATCAGCCACCAGCTGCCCCCGACGTTGTGCCCGAGCACCGCGGCGACGGCCAGCAGCGGCAGGGTGAGGACCAGGTCGGCGATCCGCATCAGCACGGTGTCCAGCCGGCCCCCGTAGTAACCCGCGATGGCCCCCCAGATGGTTCCGACGGCGGTGGCGACGAGGGCGACCAGCACCGAGATCCCGACCGAGATCTGCGTGCCGCGTAATACCTGGGCGAACGTGTCGTGCCCCGCCGCGTCGGTGCCGAACGGGTGGGCCCGGGACGGCGGCACCGACTCGTCGGCGGTGAGGTCCGCGACGGAGTAGCGCCACAGCCAGCCACCGACGAAGGCCAGCGACACCAACGCCAGCAACACGACCAGACTGGCCACCGCCAGCCGATGCTGCCGGAAACGGCGCAGGACCAACTGCCCCTGGCTCCGCTGAGCCTGATTACGTTGGGCCTGATTACGCTGGGCAACGGTGAGTTCTTGATCACCCATACCGGATCCTCGGGTCGAGCACGGCGTAGAGCAGGTCAGCGGCCAGGTTGAACAAGACGACGAAAGCCGCCGACACCAGCAGCCACCCCGCGACGGCGTAGACGTCATCGTGCTGGATCGATTCGAGCAGGTAACTGCCCGCCCCACGCCACTGGTACACGTTCTCGGTGACGATGGCCCCGGAGATGATCGCGCCGAGATCCAGCGCGGTGACCGTGACCAGCGGGATCAGTGCGGTGCGCAAGGCGTGCCTGATCGTCACCGTGGTCCGCCGGAGCCCCTTGGCCCGAGCCAACCGGACGTAGTCGCTACCCAGCACTTCGAGCATGGACGCCCGTTGGAAACGGCTCCAGGCCGCGAAGGACAGCAGCGCCAGCGAGATCGTGGGCAGGATCATGTGCCCCAGGATGTCGATGATCGACGCCCAGACGCCGCCCTCGACGTACACCGAGCGCTCTCCGATGGTGAACAACACCTGATCACCGACGGTGTCGTTGAAGCTGATGCCGGCTTCCTTGAGCAGGATCGCGAGCCAGAACGAGGGCATGGCCAGGAAGAGGAACCCGAAGAAGGTGAACGTGTAGTCGGTCGCGGAGTACTGCTTGACGGCGCTGAGGACCCCGACGAACACCGCGATCACCAGCGCCAGCAGCATCGCCAGCCCGATGAGGCGGAAGGTGACCAGGAACCGGTGGGCCAGCTCGGGGCCGATCACCTGGGTGGACTGCACCGAGGGACCGAAGTCACCGTGGATCACCCCGGTGATCCAATGCCAGTAGCGCGCCGGCAGCGGCTCGTCCAGATGCAGTCGATGGGATTCGAGCTGGAGCGTGCGCGGCGGTGGCGGCGGGCTGCGGGTCTTGAGCTGCGACAGCGGGTCGCCGGACAGCGACACCATGACGAAGACCACGAACGTGGCGATGAACAGAATCGGCACCGACACGAGTATCCGGCGAACCGTGTAGGCGAGCATGGGTGTTGTCCTGCCTCCCAGCCGGGGGTCAGCCGGCGGGGCGGAAAGCCCACTCGGCGACGTTGTAGGGCGGTCCGTCCAGCGAGGAGTTGTTGCGCACGTTCGCGATGGTGTCGTACAGCGCGATAAAGGTCGGCTTCTGGTACAGCGGTAGTACGTAAGCGTCCTTGGTGAGCCGCCGGTCCGCCTGGTTGAGAGTCTCTTTGGCTAGCGACTCGTCCGTCTGGCTACCGGCCGCGGCGATCAGACGGTCGACGTCGGGATTGCTGTAACGGCCGAAGTTGTTGCCCTGCCCGGTGCCCCAGAGCTGCACCGCGCCACCGTAAGGGAACGGGCTCATGTCCCAGGCGAAGACAACGATGTCATAGTCCCCTCGAGACGTCGTGGCGCCGAGGTCGTCGGTCGGCACCACCTGCACGGTGATCCCCAACGGCTTCACCGCCTGGGCGAACAGCTCGCATTCGACCTGGCGGACCTGGTTTCCCTGTGCGTAGCGGATCCGCATCGGCGGCACCGGCATCCCGATGAGTGTCGCGAGCTGACCATCTTCACTCTTGTAACCGGCGGCGTCGAGGATTTGTCTAGCTCTCGCCAGGTTGCCGGAACCCTGACCCGTCTCGCTGATCACGTCCTCGTAGCCGGCCTGTTGCGGCACGAAGTTGTGGCTGTTCAACGGTGTGATCTTGGTGGCGAACTGCCCTACGGTCTTGTTGATGATGGCCTGCCGATCGACCGCGGTGAACATGGCGGTGCGCAGCGCCGGGTCGGCCAGGTAGCTGTTCTGCAGGTTGAGGTCGAAGTGCTCCCAGCTCAGGCCGAGCCCGACGAAGGACGACACGCCGGGGATCCTGTCCACCTGCCGCACGAGATCGACCTGTGGCTGCGGATTGATGACCTGGACCTCACGATTCTGCAGTGCTGTCGGCTCCTGGTTCGCATCGGTGATGATCCGGTAGATCAGCCGGTCGAGCTTCGGGCGCGGCCCGTACCACCTGGGGTTGGGCACCAGGGTGACCGACTCGTTGTTCCTGAAGGTGTCGACCTGGTAAGGGCCGCCAGAGTAAGTCGGCGTGTTTTTTCCGAACCAGGTGAACGACGCGGCCAGTCCCCGCGGAGTCGTGATGTCCCCGTGCTGCGCGGCGATGTGCGCCGGGTAGATCGGGGAGCCGCCGCTCCAGAACTGCTTCCAGTCGGTGAACGGCTTGGTCAGCGTCACCGTCACCGTCTTGCCACCCTCGGAACCGACGACCGATCGGACCTGGTCGTAACCGGAGGTGGTGGATACGGAGCAGTTTGGGCAGTCCCGCCCGTTCTGGAGCTTCCAGTTGTAGCTGAAGTCCTCAGCGGTGATCGACGTCCCGTCCGACCACACCGCATCCGGCTTGATCTTGTAGACGATCGTCTCCGGGCTGGTGTCGGTCACCTTCGCCGAGTCGAGCAGATCGGTGTTCATCGCCGCGGTGAGGTCCGGCTGGGTGACGAACGTGTAGGGCAACACGGGTTTGAGGACCTCGAGGCTTTCGTACACGTTGCCCTCACTGGACAGCAGATTCCAGTTCGCGACGTTCTTCTCGATGGCGAACGTGAGCTGGCCACCCTGCCGCAGCGTGCCGGGCCGCGCCGAGTTGCAGGTGTTCGGGTTCGCCTCGCACGCGGCGAACGCCGACCCCGTCTGGCGCTGACCACCACCCGCTGCTCCACCGCCACCACCGCAGCCCGCGAGCAGCACCGTGGCGCCGAACACCGTGGCACCCGCGACGAGCGCGACCGCACGCCGCACACCTGATCGCCTCATCCACCCAACACTCATCCACCCCATGGCCACGTGACACTACTGCCCACCCCACACCTCGCGGACCTCAGGCTCCCCCGTGCGCTATTCACGACCCGGGTGAAAGATGGGTGTTAGGCGCTTGAGCCTCGTGTGCCAGATCGGGAATCTCCACCACCGCCACGCCGGCATCGGCGAGCAGTTCATAACCACGACAATCCGCGACGAAGAGACTGGGCTCCCGCCAGGCCATGACGACCCGAGGGATTCCCGCCGCGAGAATGAGCTGGGTGCAGGTACGCGGCCGTGACTTCCGTTGCGAGCAGGGCTCCAGCGTGCTGTAGATCGTGGCTGTCCTCAAGCGCGGGTCGCCATGTGCCAGTCTCGCCAACGCCGACTCTTCGGCGTGCACCTGGCCGTCGGTCTCCCGGGAGTATCCCCGGCTGATCTCCTCCCCGTTCCGGTCGACGATGACCGCCCCCACCGAGAAGGCACCGGGACTCGGTGGGCACTGATAGGCCAGCCCTATGGCCACCCGCATCCACTCATAATCCACCGGAGTCGGCAGAGTCATCTATTCTCCTGTTCTCCCGACCGTGTGGCCCGCAAGCTCCCACGGCGAGAACGTCGAGTTCATGGCGTCATGAAAATCCACCGCACCCGTGCTTGATGGGAACTTCCCCAGTGCGGCATCCAGGTGCGTGAGCTCTCCGATGATGCGTGCGGACGCAGTCTCGGCACCAATGGCCAGCGCCTGCAGACCGACCGCGGAAGCCTGCTCCACATCACCATGACCTACGTGGGCGACCGCTTCCCGCGCCAGATATACCCCGCGATCCCGACGGAAACCGGGAGGCAAGCCGGAGATAGCCTCCTGAAAAGAATCAACCGCCGCGCCATACTCGCCAAGAAATGTCAAGCTGCGCGCCCGCTGCCCTTCGACGTACGAATAATCAACTTTACGCGCCCACGGAGAAGCCGAATCAACTTCGCGCCGCGCAAGCAGGTCCTGGGCCGTAGCATAGGAGCGTTCAGAGTTCGTTCTATCCCCCTTGAGGGCGTGACCGTGGGCCGTGAACGATGTGGCAATGGTCACTACGCGGACCGCCCGAGGTGCCATGGTCAAGGCGGCCTCGGCCGCGTCGGCCGCTTCCGCAGCATCCCCCATGTCCGCAGCCAGGTGGCTCTTGCGAGCCAAGATGTAGGCGATCGCATCGTGGTCACCACACATGTGTGCCCATTCAAGCGCACGACCAGACCAGTAAGCCGCCGCCCGGTAATCCCCGGCGTCCTGGTAGAACCATCCACAGAGCTCAGCGAACTGGGTTTGAACGTGCAACAGGTCCCGCCCGTCAGTCCCTCGGCAGCCCTGCCGGAACCGCTGAAGAGCATCAATCTGTTCTTGCACTAACAGCACTACGCTACGCGGCCCGAACATGTTGTCATTGGCCATGAGCACTTCTTTCACGTGCTGGAAGTGCTCGACCGGGTGGATGTCAAGACCGGGCTTTGCCTCGGGCACGGTCGTCGCCGCGAAGGGGTGTCCGCCCGCGACAGCACCGGGCAGTAGGCACAGCAGGTCGCGGCGGTTCACGGCAGCCACCCAGGCACGGAGATAATCAGCGAGTTGGTGAACATGGGCTTCCCGATCGGAGAGTGGGCCGGCGGTTCCGGCCGAGGTCGCTGCCACGTGAGCCAGCAGAAGGCCGGCCAGCTCTGTGAGCGGTTGCACATCGTCGGTGCCCGCGCTACGTGGCGAGGGGGGACGGGAGTCCGCACGCGAGGCCGGCCCGGCGGCAGGGAGGCCATGAGCGAGGAAGCGGTCACGTTGGGCGTCGGTGGCTTTCTCCAACGCCTCGTCCAGCGCGCGGCGCAGCCCCAGGCTCGGCGAGTGGACACCGCGCTCGGCGTTGCCGACCGTCCGCTTCGCGAACCCCAACTTCTTGGCGAACTTATCCCGCGGCAGGCACAACCCCACTTCACGAAACCGACGGATCGTCGCAGCGGTCCATTCCACTGACGAAGGGTAACGCAGGGCTCGCCGTCAGCGTTTCACGAGCAGGAAGCTGACGTCAGTGCCCGAAGTCCAGGAGGCCGGGGGTCGGCGAGACCATCAGCTCTGCGGGCCGTCCATTGCCTCGGGTCTGGGCATGCGTGCGGAGTTCGGCGGTCCAGTCGGTGCCCGCGGGCCAGAGCATACGAATCTGGGTGGGGTAGCAGGCGATGGCGCGCCACTTCCGCTCCCACGCCTCGCGCGAGGTGGTCGGTGCCCGAGGCGGCGGCGCGAGGGGTGGCCGACCGATGCCGTAGGGAAGATCCTCCCACAACAAGATCGGCACCGTCGTGACGGCGTCCAGGACGGCAGCCCTGGTCAGCCGGTGGTCGATGTGGTCGCCTACCGCGGCGCAGGTCAGCACGAGGTCCGGGGCCAGGGCGGCGACGACGCGGCCGACTTCGCGGGAGACCTCGCCGAGCAGACCATCCCACTCGAGGGGCAGGTCGTCGAACATGGCCTGGTCGTGCCCGCAGAGCGGGCGGCCATCGGGTGCTCGCCGGTAGATGAAGTCGAGGAACCCGCAGTAGTGAGCGCGGGCGCCGAGCTGATCCATCGCCGCACGGTCCTCCTCGATGCGCCGCGCGACAGCTGATGTGTCCTGGGGTAGATCGCACGTGGTGTGGAAAGCACGAGCGACCACGGACAGCGGCTCGCAGGGGACTCCGGCGAACAAGGTGCAGACCTCCACATCGGCACCTCGAGTGGCGAAATCGGCCAGCGTCGCGCCCGCCGAGAGCGCGGCATCATCGAGATGGGGTGAGAACGCGAGCACCCGTCGCACGATGTTCACCGTGGACATCTTTGCGCGTGGGCTGTCCGGTAGGCCTTCTCGACATGGCGGCGCATGACCTCAATGGTGTACCTCTCTTCGTAACGGGACCGGGCGCATCGAGTGAGCTGCCGAGCGCGAGCTGGGTCGGCGAGCAGACGCCAGACCGCATGAGCGAGCAGGCCGGCGTCGCCGGGTGGCACGAGTTCACCGCAGCGGCCCTGATCGAGCAGCTCCGCAACATCGCCGACATCGGTAGCCACAACGGGCAGGTGGTGTGCCATGGCCTCCAGCACGCTGCGCGGTGTCCCCTCGGTGTCGGAGGGCTGGACGAGCACATTCATCGCGATCAGCGCTGGCGTCACATCCCTCAGCAGGCCGGTGAACGTGGTTCTCCGGCGCAGGCCCAGCCGCTCGGCGAGCGCCTCCAGCTCGGCGCGCTGCTCTCCGCCGCCCACTATGAGTACATGGATGTCCGGATGCTCTACGGCCAACCGTTCGGTGGCGACGAGCACAAGGTCCACCCGCTTCTCAGCGGAGAGCCGGCCCACGCTGCCGATGATCGTGGCATGTGGTGGGACACCGAGAGACTCCCTGATAGATCCTCGGGCATCCTGTGGGACAGGTAGAGGCGCGGAATCGGGCACGCCATTGGGTATGACCATCACCACGCCCCGGTCGGCGTAGAGCCTGGATGCGTGCCGGGCCGCAGTGGTTATCCGCACCTCGGCGAGTCTGCCGCAGCGCCGGTCGAGTCGGGATTGCAGGCGTAGCCGCGGAGTGGTCTCGATCCAGCCGTGTGCGGTCACCACGAGGGGAATCCGACGCCAGCGGCGGGACATCGCGCGCATCGCGGCCACGAGGTAGTTCGCCTCGTATCCGTGGGTATGGATGAGCGTGATGCCTCGCTGGCGGGGTAGGCCGATGTAGCGGTCGAAGCGAAACAGACCCGGGCTGAGCACCTCAAGATCGGTCTCATGCATCCGTTGCAGGTAGTCGCGGGGAGCGCGGGGTGCCAGGATCAGGGGCCGGCAACTGCCGGCTTGCTGCTGAGCTGCTGCTAAGTCCAGAACGTGCAGGTCCGCGCCACCAAGAGCGCCTTCCCGCTGCGGCACGATGACATGCAGCACTCGGTGAGCCGGGAGAAGGTGCCGGATGGTGGTCACGCCCGCGGGGTGGTTGACGCGACGGTGACGGCGAGCTCACTCCAGGTGGCGGCCAGTATGTCTGCGGCCAGGCCCCATGAGGGCAGCTGTCGGGCGGCCTGAGCTGCCCGGCCACGCTGCCGGTGGCGTTCCTGAGGGCAGGTGAGGAGGCGGGCGCAGGCATCGGCGAAGGCCTGGGGGTCGGAGCATTCCACCACGGCACCGGGTGGCAGATGCCGTAAGCCTTGCAGCGCAATGGGAGTAGCGACGACCGCGCAGCTGCGGGCGAGCGCTTCGAGGACCTTTACCTTGACTCCACCTCCCACCGTGAGCGGGCACACCACCACGTGGGCCGCATCGAGCCAGGGAGCCACATCGGGGACCCAGCCCGTCACCGTCACGTGAGGCTCGTGACTAGCGGCTTTCACTAACCATTCGGGTGGGTCAGATCCCACGATCGCCAAGGTGACGTCGGGACAGTGGCGCAGAACCTGGGGAAAGATCTCCGCGACAAGCAGCCGCGCGGCGCGCAGGTTCGGCTCGTATCCCAGATCAGCGACGAATAACAGCCGGGCCGACTCACGGCGGACTGGGTCAAGAGTGCCCGACTCCGTACTGAGATGGTCGGCGCCATTGGGCAGGCACCGCACGTCCGCGTCGGGCACCGCGGACCTGATCGCGTGTGCGTCCTCGTCGGTGACCGCCCCGACGATACGAACCCGACGCCAGGCGGCCAGCTCGTCACGACGTGTGCAAACGCCCTCCCGAACCAGGTTGGCACGCTCAGCTGGTTCCGGGCACTGCGCCGCCCGCTGCTCGAACAACGCGGACTCCACGTTGTGCTCAACCAGCAGCACCGTGGGCCGAACCCCGTCGGGTAGCAGTCTGAGCAGGTAGTGGCCTTCCACATGCACGACCATCGCGCCTTGGCGAAGGCGGTGGGCCAGGTAGTCGCGCGCCGCGGGTGCGGCGTGCCGCCGGGTGAGCGGCCCAGCCTTGTCATTGCTACCGGCTCTGGCAGCGAATACCTGGGCATGTACGCCATGACGAGTTGCTTCCCCAGTATGGCAGCGATCGAACTCGGGCACTTTGGACACGGCGACGACTTCGATGTCGAAGCGGGCGGAAAGCCGTTGCAGGAGCTGCGCCTCACGGACGCGGCCTCCGCTGCGGGCCGGCCACGGCAGGTGGTGCGTCAGGAACACAACAGTCGGGCGCGCGGAGGACGACATCACACGACGTTAACCTCCCGGGTGTGAGTTGTGGCATTCCGATGCCCGCCAACGCGGGAACAACTTAGGCTGCGACTGTGGAGCTGTCGAGATTTCCGGACCCCTACCCCGACAATCTGGCAGCCGCACTGGCCCGAATCGAGCCCGACGATCTCGTTGTGGACATCGGTGGCTGGTGGAAGCCACTCAACCGCGCTGACCACGTCGTGGACCTGCTGCCCTACCAGACGCGAGCAGGCGGTGGGCGGATCGGCCCAGGCACAGAACGCTACACACCGCGGACCTGGCACCAGTTCGACATCTGCGAGACGCCCTGGCCGTTCACCGACGGAGCCTTCGACTTCGCTTACTGCGGCCAGACCCTGGAGGACATCCGGGACCCGATCGTGGTCTGCAAGGAGCTGGGTCGAGTGGCGCGGCGGGGTTATATCGAGGTTCCTTCGGCCTGTATCGAGTGCACCTATGACGTTGATGTCGGACCACTCACGCACCGCTACCCGGGTTATGAGAAGCACCGGTGGATCGTGCTGCATGACGACGGGGAGCTGCTGTTCATCCCCAAGCAGGTCTGGCTCTGCTTGATCGAGTTCATTCCCCGGGACGTCTCCCTGCGGTGGCGGACCGACCAGCGCATCTGGACTACCGCCGTGCACTGGGAGAACACCATCCAGGCGCGCGAACTGGCATTCTCGGGGCAGGAGCGGATCATCCCGATGCTGCGGGAGTACTTCGAGGGGTTCGACTACGGTCCCTACCGGCCCAGCGAGTGACCCACGTCATCGCGCTGCGTTCCCTGGACGAGGCGCAGGACGCGGCGCGGGACTGGGGATGCCTGCACGCGGACGGGGCCAGCGATATCTTCACCTCACCGGCATGGTGCCTGGCGAGCTGGCGGGCCTTCCCTGACCTCGGCGCACCCCTGCTGTTGACCGCTCTGGACGGCGCGGGAGTGTTCCTGGGCGCCCTGCCACTCACCAACGGCCCGCGCGGCCCGACCTGGGCTGGCAGTCCGCTGGGCGACGAGCATGACGTGCGGGTCCGCCGTGACCAGCCCGCGCTGGGTGTGGTCTCAGCGTTGGTGAGGTCGATTCCCCGGGTGGCTCAGCCCGGTGAGACTGTGCTGACAGATGTGCGGCCCGGTGGCCTGCTCACCCGTGCCGCGATCAGCCGGCCTGGCAGCCCCGCCCCCGTGATGCACCTGAACGACCCGGATCCGGAGTTCGGTGCCCTCGGCTGCTTTCCGGGGTGGTCGCGTGCGCGGCGGCGGACGCTACGCAGCGCGCGGCGCCGACTGGAGGAAGCCGGGAACGTCACCGTGCAGCGCGTGGCCGACCACGCGACGCTCGCCGCCACCCTGCCCGCCTTCGCGCGCCTCCGGCTCGCCGCGTGGGCGGCTCGGGGACGTCTCCGTGAACTCCCTGCCATGGATCGGCACCCAGGCTTCCCTGAGTTCCTCGCCGACGCCGGCAGCACCCTCGCCGTGGAAGGGCGTTGCCTGCTCGGGCGCCTGAATCTCGATGGCGAACCACTCGCGCAGGCGCTGTTCGTCCGGTCCTCTGGCGTAGACCTGCTCTACATGAGCACCTACCAGCCGGCTGCGGCCCGATACAGCCCGAGCCACCTGCTGCTGGCCGAGACCGCCCAGATGGCCGTGGCGGATGGCGTTCGGGTCATCGAACTGGGCCGAGGCGACGAGCCATACAAGTTCGCCCTCGGGGCACAGGCCCGGCACCTCCGCAACGTCATCCTGCCGCCGGTACGGTGACCAGCCATGGGGCATACCAAGCGGGGACCCGACCCGATGCGGCGTACGGGCACGCCGGGTTTCTTCGCGACCACGCTGCCCGGACTCGGAAGGCTGCTTCGGCAGGAGATCGACGCGCACCCGGATCTCGAACCGGTCGATGAGCTCGGCAACGACGGCCGAGCCGACATCGTCTTCTTCCGCATGCACCGCGGTGCGCAACCGGACTTCACCACCATCCGACTCGCGGAGGACGTCTTCGTCACGCTCGCGCACACCGGGAGTGGCCCACCTCGGCGCGTCGCCGACTCGCTGGTGACCAGGACCGACCTGGAACGCGGCCTGTCGGTGTGGACCCAGTTCGCCCGGCACCTGAAATCGTCGATGACCTACCGGGTGATCGCCCGGGTCTTAGATGAGAGCCGCTTCAAGCGCACCGAACTACGGGATGCCGTCACTGCCGTCGTGTCGACTCACCGGCCGCGATGGCGCGTGGAGGACCCGGCTGAGCTGGAGTTGTGGGTGCTCGAACACGAGCGGGCAACCTTCGTGGCCGGGCTACGACTGTCCGACAAGCGGATGCGTCAACACGGAGACGGCCGGGCCACCGAACGGCGTGGCGCGCTGCGCCCGGTGGTGGCCGCCGCGATGATCCGGCTGGCCGGCGAGTCCCCGGGACGCCTGCTGGACCCGTGTTGCGGCTCAGGAACGCTTCTGGAAGAGGCGCTCTCAGCGGGCTGGCAAGCAGCCGGGTCGGACCTGGATCCCGACGCGGTCGCGATCGCTCGGGAGAACGTGCCCCGAGCCGTCGTGGAACCAGCCGACGTGCTGAACCTGCCCCACGACGACGCCACATTCGACGCTGTGGTGTCGAACCTTCCGTTCGGGCGGCAGTTCCCGGTCCAAGACCCGGCACGCTGGCTGCGGCAAGCCTTACCCGAGATAGCCCGGGTCACGCGCCCCGGTGGTCGAGTCGTGGTCCTCGTTCCGCCGCCCGTCCCTCGTGGACTGGGCGGTCTCGACCCAGCCAGTAGCTACCCGTTGCGACTGCTCGGTGTCTCCACCCGGATCTGGGTCTTCCACCGAGGCCAACCGTGGGAAGCCGGCTCTGCACAGCATGCCCAGGACACCGCTGCCGCGCGCTCGTGAGACCGAGAGTCACCCTGGTCTCCGCCGGTGCGGAGACGGATAGTGCGGTGAGCAGCCGAATCGGCGCCTTCTCCCGAGGGCTCGCTCAGCGCGGCTGGGACGTCATCGTGATCCGCCCGCCGCTCCCACCCGCCAGCCTGGTGGACCGGCTCCTCAGGCACACGCCCGCGGCGCTGCGCTCGGTGTTGGAAAGCGCCGGAGTCGAAGGTGACGTCCGGCCAGCAGCGGGCTGGTGCGCGCAGCACGCGCTGCGGAGTGTGACTACCGACGTGGCCGTTGTCTCGGTACCGCCGTTCTCCCTGCTCTGGGCCGCCGCAGTCACGCTGGACCTGCGGATTCCCCTCGTCGTGGACTACCGCGACCCGTGGAGCGCCCGCCACCAACCGCCGCTACTCGCCCGAGTGACCAGGATAATCGAGCGACACGCGCTTCGGCGAGCCATCGCGGTCAGCTACGCAGGTGGGCCCGTACTCGGCGACCTGCTCATCCACCACCTGCGGCTCACACCGAACCGCGTGATCTCCGTACCCAACGGCTTCGACCCCGCCGACATTCAAGGTCTGCCCGCTGTGCCGGTCCGCCCGGAACGCAACGGGCAACCGCTGGATCTCGTGATGAGCGGCTATTGGTACGGACGCAACGGCCCCGGCATCCTCCTCGACGCGCTGAAACATGTCGGCGCATCAGTCGCCGAACTCTCCGTCATCGGCGATGTCTCACTACCCATCACAGCCCAACTGCACCGGGCCACCGGGCGTCCGCTCAGACTCGAAGCCGCAAGATCACGCCGAGAGCTCTACGAGCGACTCCACCAAGCCGACGCCGCACTCGTCATCACTAACCCCGCCAGCGCCGTCGAGTCCCGCATCCCCGCAAAGGTCTACGACTATCTCGCGACAGGCGTTCCCGTCATCGCGGTCTGCCCACCCGGAGCGGCACTGCTCCAGATCCCCGAGGCGCAACGCTTCCACCATGTCCACCACCGCGACGTCAATGGCCTCACCACGCTGCTCCGCAGCACTATGCGAGACCGCACCGCCCTACGCCCCGGAACGCTGCGTGCTGGACCCACGCGGGAGCAAAGCGTCACGACACTCCACACCCTGCTCCGCAGCCTCGTACAGCGACATAAGTTGTGCACTTAGCGAGCGCCGCGCCCCCGCCGCATCAGCTCGTACACCTCTCGCAGGCGCTGGAACTGCTGCCCTGACTGCCTGTCGGGTTTCCGAACGCAGTCTCCAGGGCTCGGTGCAGAGGGCCGGCGTTCCCGGGAGCGACGAAGGCCGTCGGCGTGCACTGGGGATGAGCGACGAGCACATAACTGCCGTCGGTCATGGCCCCCACCAGCACCAACTCGGGGCAGGGCACTCCCGGGCTGATGCTGTGCCCGATACCCAGCGGCGACACGGCCTGGCCGTCGCCGCGGCGGGAGTCGTCCTCATATTCCACCGAGTAGCCCCCGCTCGTAGGCGGAGCTCCAGCAAGCGCAGTCGGTACACGCGTGGTGGCTAGGCGGGGTCAGGCCCGCCGGGAGCACCTCGGCCGCGGCGGGCCCCCCGCCGTCCGCCGTCGCCTCATCCTCGACCGGTGGAGCCGCACTCGTGCGGACGTCGGCCGCCGCGGCTGGTGTTCGGCGTCGGGCGGGCTCGGCCCGTCTCGCTGAGGGTGCGCGCATCACGATCTCCCCTGTCGTTCGGTGTGGTGGCGCCGCCCTGGCCCGGTTCGGCGCCCAGGCCGGGCGGCGGTTCACGCGGCACTACATCGTGCCCCGCATCTTCGAGGGTAATGTGTAGCGCTACAACTAGCAAGCTGAGAAAGGGTGATCTACTGTGCGGCTACGATCACGGCATGCCACCGTTGGGCCCGACCATGCGCCGTAGGCAACTCGGCGCCGAGCTCCGCAGGCTGCGCACCGACGCCGACATCACGATGGAGCACGTTGCGGCCGTCCTCGACTGCGCGCGCTCCCGAGTCGGGCACATCGAGAACGGGCGCAACAGCATCCGCAAACCCGAGCTCAAGGTGGTCCTGGACCTCTACGGTGCCAGCGACGAGGAGCACAAGGACCTCGAAGAGCTGCGCCAGACGGCTGGCAAGCGGGGCTGGACGTCCACCTACCGGCTGCCGGTCTGGCTCAAGCGCTATGTCGAGCTGGAGACCGACGCCACCACCATGCGCAGCTTCGAAAGCGAAGTGATCCCCGGCCTGCTGCAGATCGAGGCGTACGCGCGACGCCTCCACGAGGTGGCTACGCACCTGGTCAAGCCCGCCGACCTCGACAAGCAGGTGGCCGCCCGGCTGCGCCGGCAGTCCCGGCTGACCGACGAGCAGGCACCGCTGGACTACGCCACCGTGGTCTCCGAGGCCGCGTTCCAGCGGGCACTCGGGGAGGCCGAGATCGGCCCGGCGCAACTGGCCCACGTTCTCGAGCTGGCGCGGCGGCCCAACGTCACGCTGTACGTGCTGCCCTTCGCCGCCGGGCTGCGCGCCATCACGGCGGGCTCGTTCGCGCTGCTGACCTTCGATCCCGACGTGGCGCCGCCATTCGGCTACGAGGAGCACACCGTCAGTGGGAGTGTCGTGGATGATCAGCGGGACGTCCAGCGGCTGGCGGAGGCGTGGGACCTGCTGCGCAGCCGGGCCCTCACCGCCGACCAGAGCCTGACCTGGCTATCGAAGTTAGTGGAGACCCGGAAGTGAGAAGTTCCGATGCGTGACCTGAGTAATGCCCAGTGGCGAACGTCGAGCCACAGCAATCCTGGTGGCATCTGCGTCGAGGTCGCCGACCTGCCCGGCGGGCATCGCGCCGTCCGAGACAGCAAAGACCGATCCGGCCCAGCGCTGGTGTTCGACGCAGCCGAGTGGGCCGCGTTCACCGTCGGCGTCCGGGCCGGCGAGTTCGACTGACCGAACCGGGACCGCGCGGCCGAGCGGTGACCATAACGCCCGGCCGCGCGGTGGGCGATGACCACCGGGCACCACCGAGGAAGCGCTGGTGATCGCCGAAAGTGAGCTGTGGCCGTGCACAACCGCACGGTCAGCGCTCACTTTCGGCGATCAAGCTACGGAATTGCGGTACGTGTGTGTCACTGTTCGGTCGCGTCTCGACACCGCTGGAGGAGATCGTCATGCCCGCGCCCTACCCCACCCCTGAGCAGGACGCGGCCATGACCGCGTTCGGCACGGGGGAGCATCTCGTGCTGCAGGCCGGCGCGGGAACCGGGAAGACGACCACCCTGGCGATGCTGGGCGCCAGTACACCCCGGCGGGGCCTCTACATCGCGTTCAACAAGTCGATCGCCCAGGAGGCCGGACGCACGTTCCCCACGAGCGTGAAATGCAAGACCGCGCACGCCCTCGCCTACGCCGCAGTCGGTCACCGCTACGCCGAGCGGCTTCGCTCTCCACGGGTGACGAGCGTCACAACGGGCTCCAGCCTGGGGATCAACATGGAGCTGCAGCTGGGCGATCGAACGGTGACCGCCGGCGCCCTGTCCTACACGACGCTGCAAACGGTAATCCACTTCTGTTGGTCGGCCGACCTCACCATCGGACGCCAGCACGTGCCCTGGTTGCGGGGCATCGCCGAGCAGCACCTGCACGATCAGCTCGCCGACATCGTCCTGCCTTACGCCCAGCGAGCGTGGGCTGACGTGCAGAAACCCGACCGAGGCAAGGTCCGGTTCGTGCACGACCACTACCTGAAGATGTGGGCCCTGACGGAGCCGAAGATCGCGGCCGATTTCCTCCTGCTCGACGAAGCCCAGGACACCAACCCCGTGGTCGAGCAGGTGTTCAACGCCCAGCGCGGGCACGCGCAGCTGATCATGGTCGGCGACTCGGCCCAAGCCATCTACGGCTGGCGCGGCGCACGCGACGTGATGACCGGATTCGACGGCAACCGGCTCACCCTGTCCCGCTCCTTCCGCTTCGGCGAACACCTGGCCGCTGAAGCCAACCGGTGGCTGGCCATCGCCAACGCGCCCATCCGCCTGACCGGCTCACCCGCGGTCCACACCACCGTGGAGAAAGTCACCGACCCCGACGCCATCCTGTGCCGCTCGAACGCCGGCACGATGGCCGAAGTCATGTCCCTGCTGGAAGCCGGCCGCAGCGTCGCCCTGGTCGGCGGCGGGAAAGCGCTGACCGACCTCGCCTACGCAGCCCGCGACCTCAAGACCGGCAAACGCACCTACCACCCCGAGCTGCTCCTGTTCAGCTCGTGGGGAGAGCTGCAGGATTACGCCGAATGGGACCCGGCCGGGCGCGACCTGTTACCCTTGGTGGAGCTGATCGACGAACACGGCGTCGATGTCATTCTCGACACCGTCTCCCGCCTGTCCGACGAAACCGGCGCCGACATCACTGTGTCCACCACACACAAAGCCAAAGGCCGCGAATGGTCGTCGGTGCGGATCGCCGAGGACTTCACCGAACCGGAGGACCCCGAGAACGTCGACTCGGCGGGCGAGCCCCTACCCGGCGAGATCGACGAGGCCGAAGCACGCCTCGCTTACGTCGCCGTCACCCGAGCACGGCACCGTCTCGACCTCGGTGGACTCTCCTGGATCAATCGGCACCCTGACGGCGACCCCCTCGGTCGGCGCCGGCACCGAAGCACGCCACATAACACTGAAGATTCCGCGCCATCGAGCTCTGACCCGGGGTAGGCATTAGTTGGCGCCGTTCCCCCGCCGCATCATCTCGTATGCCTCCCGCAGATCCGATGCTTCGGGCAGACGCCGTGGCCTGAATGGCTGCCGAGCTACCGCGTGGAGCGAGCAGCTGTGCGGCCTGGGATAGCTCCATCCACCGCCTGGTGGTAGTCGCCATCGGTCAGCACGCGCCACGCTTCGGTCTCGTAACGCCAGGCATCAATTTCGGACTGACCCGCCTGCCGCGCCAAGCTCCCGACGGTCACCAGCCAGTTGGTGCTCGCCGCTCGCCGTTCAAGGTCGATATAGAGCGTGGCCGCGAGGAGAGAGAGCCAAGCGCCGACGATGAGCAGCCGACGGTGTTCATCAAGTGTCTTGCGTGCATCGAGTAGCCGCATGACATAGGACACCTGCCGGCGAACCGGACCAAGCAACTCCCCCGGTGGGGTTACCGGGTACTGGACCGCCAGTCCGTCAACCATGCCTTCCAGCCGGCTCAGCGTCTCGGTACTCACGTCTGACGCGGCTACCCGCCGGGCGAGCTCCAAGGCCTCATGATCTTCTCCGCAATTTAACGAGACACCCCACCACACAGCCAACGGCAGACCATGTGATTCCGTCACCGATCGGGTGGTGCGCTCCTCTCTAGCCGCATTCTCCGCGGCGAGGAAGCGGTCACGTTGCGCGTCGGATGCTTTCTCGAGCGCGTCATCCAGCGCACGGCGCAGCCCCAGGCTCGGCGAGTGGACACCGCACTCGGCGTTGCCGACCGTCCGCTTCGCGAACCCCAACTCCTTGGCGAACTCATCCCGCGGCAGGCACAACCCCACCTCACGAAACCGACGAATCGTCACCGCCGTCCACTTCACCGGCGAAGGATAACGCAGGACCCAGCGTCGAGACCGCTCAGGAAACTGACGTCAGTGCCCGAAGTCCAGGGGTCCGGGGGTCGGCGGGAAGATCAGCTCCGCAGGATGTCCGTCGCCTCGGGACCTGGGCGGGCCGTGCGGAGTTCGACGGCCCAGCCGGTGTCTGCGGGCCAGCGCATACGAATCTGGGTGGGGTAGCAGGCGATGGCGCGCCACTTCCGTTCCCATGCCCCGCGCGAGATGGTCGGTGCCGGGAGGTTCTTGACATGCCGGGCGTTGACCAGCATCACCTCGAACGGGCTCTCAGTTGCCGACCTGCGAAAACGCGCTACTTTAGGGCTGGTGACACGTACGGGAGCTCCGGGGCCCCAGGCCGACCCGAGCGGTGGTCAGGGAACTCACCAGGCTCGTACCCGACGTACTCCTTGACCGAACACAACTCTCGGTTTCCGGAGTTCAACGGAGCCGCCGCACTCGGGCCTCGTCCCAGACCGGTTCGTCCACTTCGGACACTACGCCATCGGAGCGGAACAGCAGGTAACGATCGAAGGACCTGGCGAACCAGCGGTCATGGGTCGCCGCCACGACGGTGCCGATGAACTCCTCCAGAGCGGTCTGCAGCGCCTCGGCCGAGGCGAGATCAAGGTTGTCGGTCGGCTCGTCGAGCAGCAGCAGGGTGGCGCCGGAGATCTCCAGCAGCAGAACCTGGAAGCGGGCCTGTTGCCCCCCAGACAGCGTCTCGAATGGTTGATCCCCGGAAGCGGCCAGACCGTATCGGCTCAGCGCGCCCATCGCGCGACCGCGATCGACACTTTCCCGGCCATCCTGGCCACGCCACAGTATGTCGACGAGCGTCTGGCCGACCCACTCCGGGTGCTGGTGGGTTTGTGCGAACAGACCGGGCACGACTCTGGCTCCCAACCGGCAGACGCCGGTGTGCTCGACGGTCCGTGTCTGGTCGCCGCCGCTCTCCGCGAGTAGCCGCAGAAAGTGACTCTTCCCGGAGCCGTTCGAACCCAGCACACACACCCGATCGGCGAAGAACACTTCGAGATCGAACGGCCGCATCAGGCCGGTCAGTTGCAGGTCGCTGCAAGTGACCGCGCGCACACCGGTGCGCCCACCGCGCAGCCGCGGCGTGACATTCTCCTGCCTGGGCAGCTCCGGCGGCGGTCCCGCCTCCTCGAACTTACGCAGGCGGGTTTGCGCCGCCCGGTAGCGGGACGCCATGTCGTCGCTCATCGTCGCGGCCCGCTGCAGCGACCGGACCAGTTCGCGGAGCTTCTCGTGCTCTTCCTTCCAGCGGCGGTGCAGCTCTGCGAGCCGCTCACGACGGGCCACTCGCGCGGAATGCCAGGTCGCGAAGCTACCGCCATGCACCCAGGACGTATGGCCCTCGATCGTCACCAGCTGGGTGGCTGCGGTGGCCAGCAACTCCCGGTCGTGGCTGACCAACAGCACCGCTTTCCCGGTTGCGGCAAGCCGGTCCTCCAACCACCGCTTGCCCGGCACATCCAGGTAGTTGTCCGGCTCGTCCAGGAGCAGCACCTGCTCAGGCCCGCGGAGAAGCGCCTCCAGCACAAGGCGCTTCTGTTCACCACCGGAAAGTGTCCGCACGTCACGGTATTTCGCCCGGTCGTAAGGCACGCCCAGCGCAGCCACGGTCACCGTGTCCCAGAGCACCTCAGCCGCATAGCCGCCCAGCTCGCCCCATGCACCGAGCGCCTCGGCATACCGCATCTGGGTGGCCTCGCCGTCTGTCTCCATCAACTCCAGCTCGACCCGGTCAAGCTCGGCGGCCGCGGCACGAAGGTGGGGCGGGGCGACCGTCAGCAACAGGTCACGGACCGAGCTCTCGTCTCGCATCGAACCGACGAACTGCGGCATCACCCCGAAACCGCCCTGCACGGTGACACCGCCATCGGCCGGACGCAGCTCGCCGGCGAGGATCCGCAGCAGCGTCGTCTTGCCTACGCCGTTCGCGCCGACCAGTGCGACCACCGCACCGTCGCTGACCCGGAAGGAGACATCCCGGAACAGCTCTCGGCCGTCTGAAAGGCGGTAACTCAGCCCGTGCGCAGCAAGGAATCCCACGAATCAGATCCTACCGGTGGTCTCGTTCCTGACCTGGTTCACCGGTCAGTCCTTGTAGAAACACTGGATAAATGCATAGCCTGACTGGCCGTACGTGTACTCGGTGGTTTCGTAGGCCTCATAGCTGTGCCGCTCCACCCGGATCGTCCGGAAGTGCGGTACGTATTGCCAGCGCAGTTCCGGCCTGGTACTGAAGAACGGTATGAAAACTCCGCCAGGGCGCAGGGCGCGGACGATCTCGGGCACCACCCGTGGCCATAAGTCCTCGTCTTTCCACACCTCCATGTCCAGCGCAGGATCGAAGAACATTCCGTCGATGCTCTCGGTCTCTAGTTCGAACACCTTCTCGAAGAAGTCGCCGCGCTCGATCCGCAGCGTAGTCGGCAGCTCGGGATGCTTGTGGCGGAACATTTCCTCCACCTTCGGGAACAGCTCCAGAACTGTGTGTCGACGGGTGGCGGGATTGTTGGCGATTCGGAGCGCAGAGATGCCCAGCCCGAGTCCGACCTCGTAGAAGTCTCTGCCATGTTGGCACAGCAGGTCAGCGCTGGCCCACATCAGGTCCCGCTCCCATGCTTGCATCGACTGCTCGCCACCGATCGACAGGGTCACCTCGCCGTCGGTCTCCACCAGTTCGATTGTCTCTTCGAGATTTCTGTCGACCATGGGGGCGTCCTTCCTACTCGGTTTCCCTCGTCACGCGAGCGGCGCTGCGCGATTGTTTCGGAGATATTCTAGGTCAGGGAGAAGGGGCGGGCACGACACCGAAGTGGCGACGCGCTGTCGATATCGCGAGGTCCTGGACGGCGAACGCGGTGAAGTAGTACGCTTGTGGCGCCGTGCTCGGCGCGAATCGGACGGAGAAGATGATTTCCTGTTCCTTGTCGGGATTCGCCTTGAGTTTGGTGTGTACCGGTTCGACCTGGGTGTCCTGCCGGAGGTAGGTGGGCACGAACAAGCCGAGCTGCACCGGGCCACGGCGGGCGGCCCACAGCAGTAGCCGGACCTCCAGCTCGCAGCCTTGGGCGACCTCGTCCGCGGCGTAGGCGAGCAGTTCCGGGGCATCGGGAAGCTGGAACGTCACGTCGCCGCAGCGCATGCAGACCACGCACGTGGTGTCCAGTATGTGCGGCAGCAGACCCCGCTTGACAAAGCGTTGGGCAGGTCGGCCGCAGTGGCAGGTCACCGAGCGGACTTCGTGGTCCAGCCGGCTGCGGTCACCGAAGTACGCCGGATAGTTCATGATGTCGGTCTCGGGGTTCTGGGTGACTTGGTCCGCGATGACGTGATCCAGCGACTGCAGGTCCGCCTCCAGCGATCTCCTGATCTCCGCGGCGGCCTGGTCGGCCTGATGTGTCGATCTTGCCACCCACTGGTCGACCTTCCTGGCCAGCTTGGTCAGCCGCGGGCGGAGTGTGTGGTTGTGCGGTAGCAGCTCCCCGGCCAACAGGCCATTGAGCCTGGTGCCGACGGTGAGGACCAGTTCATCGGGAATGTGTTCGGCGCGGCGTTCGGTGACTGCGCGCATCGCTGCCGGATCCGGCAGCCCGAACCGCAGGAAGGCCGGGTAGGGATGGGAGCCGGCCAGGCTGGCGTTGAGCGTGTCGACGGAATCCGCCCCGATGGCGGCCGCGTGCATCCACGCCATGTTCTCCGGCCGGTCGGAGTCGTGCACGGACACCGCAGCGACCACAGTCTGTCCCGGACCGTCCAATGCGTTGAGTAACAGTTGGTATTTCGGGTCGTAGAGGGCGAGATCGGCCAGCGGGCCGCTATTGCAGGCACTGAGTACAACTTCGGCGGCGGCGACCTCGTTGAGCGGGACGAGCTTGTCTTCCGCCTTGTAGCAGGGCAGGCCGTAGGCGCAGCGCGGGCCCAGCACACCGGGCACCGCGTCGACGACGTTGTTCTTGCCACAGATGGTGAACTCACCGAGGTTGATGCTGTCGTCCTTGCCGTGTCCCTGGAAGACCACGCGACGCCACTTCCGCTGGAGGATTTCCGTCTGGATGTCGCTACGATCGAAGTCACGATCGTCGAACACCAGCACGTCATCTATCGGCTGCGGCCGGTCGGTGTCGGTGAAAAGACCGACCGCGGTCACTGCAGGATCGGTCACCGCGTACTGCTTGGCCACGTTCCAGCCCACCGACGGCACGTCCCGGCCGCTGATCAGCGACAGGTGCCTGCCGTTGTCCCCGTAGGTCGACAGCAGCAGGGAGCGGATTGGGTGCAGCCTGAGCTGGGCATAGGTGCCGACGACGAGCAGTGACGACGCGGGCGGGCGTTCGATCTCGGCGGTCACTGCCTCCTCGGCCAACCAGCTCGTGGCCAGCGGTCGGACCAGGTCGAGGAGTTCGTCGGGCAGCTCGTCGGCGTTCAGCACGATCCCGCACTCGACTGGATCTGGCCGTCGCCGCGCGCTGTAGAGCTGATTCGCGGTGCGGATACTACCGGCCAGGTCGTGGCGCTCCCCCAACCAGACAGGGATCGGTGCGCTCGGCGCGTCGCCCAGGAACGCGGATACGGCGGAGCGCAGGGCGGCAAGGTCAGGCACCAACGCGAAGGGGCCCGTACCCGGTGCTTCCCTCTGGCGGATGGGTACCCCGCTTGCGTCTACCGCAGTCGGGTTCATGGATCGGCACTCCCTCAAACGATCGGGATCGGATGGTCAAGTTTGAGCCGGTTCCGGGCCGCGGACGGCCGGTGCAAGCCTGCCGCGGCAGGCTAAGGCGACTAGGGCCACGGTGGTGGCGAAGCCCAGCGCGACCAGGAACACCCCGCGTGGCCCGGCCGACTCGACCAGTATGCCGCCAGCCTGCTGCCCCACCGCGTCACCGATGATCGTCGCGGTGGAGGCCCAGGTGAACGCCTCAATCAGCAGTCGCTGGTCAGCCAGCTCGCTGACCAGCGACATCTCACAGGCGGAGACGAGTGCGATGGGCATCCCGCCGACCGCCAGTGTCACCGCCAGGGCTGGCTCCGACCAGGCCAGAACGGGGATGCCAGTGCCTACCGCGAACGCGAACAAGAACCCGGGGAACCGCCGGTGCGCCGCGTCGCCGGAACTCGCTTTACCCAACAATACCGCACCTAGCGCACTGCCGATGCCCCAGCACGCGTAGACGAAACCGGTATGACCCGGTGTCCCGTGCTGTTCGACGAAGGCCGGAACGGCGATGCTGATGAGGCCGATGGGCACCGCAGAGGCCGCCATTATGCCGGTCAGCGTGCGGAAACCCGGATTCCACAGCACCGCCAGCGGACCGTTGCGGGTGCCCAACGACGAGCCGTCGCGGGGCGACTCGGGGGCGCGGCTGAGCGCCAGCCCCCAGGCGCCGACTCCACCCAAGACCGCGACCACACCCAGCGCGCGGCTCGCCGAGCCGGTGAGCATGAGCACAGCCAGCACGACCGGCGCGGTGATGACGAGCAACTCCGTGAGCAGTGCCTCCCACAGGTAGGCGGTCTGCCGCAGCTCGAGGTCCAGCGGCAACCGCGCCCATACCGAGCGGATGCAGGAGTTCGCCGGCGGCAGCACGGCGCCAGCGAACAGCGCGAACACCAGCTGTGTGACGTCGCCGGGCCCGCCGAGCCAGACCAGTCCGGCCACCGCTATGGGGAACACCAGCCCGGTCGTCAATAGCACCGGCCGCCGCCCGGCCCGGTCCGCCCACCGGGCGATGGCCGGGCCGACGACCGCGACACCGACTGTGTACAGCGCGGACACCAAGCCTGCCCAGGCGTAGCTGCCCCCGTGCTCGCGGACCACGAGCACGATTGCCAGCGTCATCAGGTAAACGGGCAGCCTGGCGACCACGCTCCACCACGCCGAGCCGCCGACGCCGGAACGCGTCAATAGCACGACGAAGCGGCGGATCACGACGGGCATCGGGGCACTCCTTGGCATGGGGCGGCTCAGGGCAGCATGGCCACAGTGTCGGCGGGTGACTCGATCTCGATGGTGAAACCAGTCAAGATGCGGCGCATCCGCTGTTCCACCTCGGCGACCGAGGCACCGACGACGTGGACATAGCCAGAGGCGTTGTGCGAGGCGCGCCGGCACGTGACGAGGTCGCCTGGGCCGACCCTCAGGACCGCCACCACCACCCCGGGCATGGCCAGCAACTCCTCGGCGTCGGTGATCTTGCGCACCAAACCGGACGAGGGTAGCGGCAGGAGCAGGTCACCAGCACAGCGTCGGTGACGGTAGCGGAGTTCGGGGCGTCTTCCCAAGTAAACGTCTAGGACAGCACCAAAGACGTCGAACCCGTAGGCGTAGCCGTGGTTGGCGGTGATCTCGCAGCCTGCCACTCGCAGCCCGATCTCACCCACTCGCAGCTGTTCCCCCTCGACGAAGAACTCCATGTGCACGTAGCCGTGGTCCAGCCCCATCCCGGTGACAATGCGTTGAGTCAGCTCGTGCAACCCGGCGGGCGCGCCCTCCCCGGTCGCCACGCTGATGTTGGCGTTGATTGATCCGGCGACGATGTCCAGCGGGCGGGCGGGCATCGTGCTCGGCCAAACGTCCAACACCTCACCGCCGACCACCAGTGCGCAGTTCTCCCCTTCGACTCCACCCAGGTAGGATTCGACCATCCAGGACCGGTCCGGCAGTTCCACGTCCCGCAGCTCCGCCGCGTCGCGAACCAAGAAAGTGTCGATGCAGGCGAAGGAATCGACGGGTTTGAGCACGACAGGCCAACCGTGCTCGGCGGCGAACTCCAGCACCTCGGCTCGGTCGTGGATCCGCGCGTATTCCGCAGTAGACAGGCCGAGCTTCCGGAACCTGTCCTTCATCGCGACCTTGTTCCTGACCCAGCTCACCTGCTGCTCATCGAGGTGCGGTAGCCCGGTCATCCCGGCGAACCGGTGCGCGAGCGCCTGACGCGGCTCGGACGGGTTGCAGAAGAACTCGGGAGCAGTTGTTCCGGGTGAGGAGCGAACCCAGGACCGGTAGCGTCGTGCCTCCTGGTCGAGCGGAACGTCCGAACGCACCCAGAACGAGCGCAGGTGGGCGGTGTCCTCGAGATAGGAAGCCGGCAACTCGTGTCGGACCTGCTCGAACCTGAGCAGCACCACATCGATGTCCGCGCGGCCGACCACATAGCGGGAGAACGAGGTGGGGCGGTCATCGACCAGCAGCAGCCCGGGCCGGGCCGGGCCGCTCACAGTGACTCCAGCGCGCGCCGGACGATCTTCGCGGCCAGCGCCTGCCCCTGCTCGTCGAGTTCCGGGGACAAGGGCAGGCACAGGATACGGTCGAGCCGGTTTCTGGTCGAGTGAAAACCGTCCCGGCTGAGCGCTGTCTGCACCGGTGCCAGGTTCCACGGGAACCCGTCCGCGTACAGGGAACGGCGACCGGTCAGCACCGGGTGCTCGGGCAGGAAGTACTTATTCAGCGTCCAGTTGGGCACCCCCTGCTCGGTCAGCGCCGCCACCGCCCGGTCACGCAGCTCGGCGCTCTCCAGCTCGAACCGGATGCTGATCTTCACGTCACCCTCGCCGCGCGGAAGCACCCGCAGGCCCACACGATCGGGCTGCTCCTCGAGGGCGATGGCATAGTGCCGCGCCAGGCCGGCTATCACTTCGTCCAGGTGCCGGAACTGCTGGAGCTGCACGGCCGCGACCTGCTCGCTGGTGACGAAGTTCTCGCCGTAGAAGGCATTGGCGTTCCAGGTGGGGTACTGGCCGGGGATGCGGGCCGAGCCGTGATCGTGGTAGCAGCGCATCAACGCCCACACCTCCTCATCATTCGTCGTGAGCAGGCCGCCCTCACCCGAAGTGAGCACCTTGTTGTGGTGAAAGCTGAATGCTCCAGCGTAGCCGCGGGTGCCAACGCCGCTGCCGTCGGGAAATCTCGAACCCATCGCCTGCGCGGAGTCTTCGATGACGTAGGGAACGGCCTGCGGGATTGCGGCGACCGTGCCTTCCATATGCGCCACGATCACCCGCCGCGCGTCCGTGGGCAGCAGGCCGGCGTCCAGGTTCAGTGACTCGTCGACGTCGACGAGCACTGGGATCAGCCCGGAGGACAGCACGGCGCCAGCGACCGCGACGAACGTGACGGCCGGGATAAAGACCAGGTCGCCGAGGCGCGGCCGGGTGGAGATCAAGGCCAGTCGCAGCGCTTCGGTGCAGTTGTGCACAGCGAGGGTGTGCTTGGCGCCGAGCCGCCGACCGGCCGCGCTCTCCAGACGGCTCGCCACACTCTCGGACTCGGTCTGATAGCGGAACAGCACGCCGTGGTCGATCGCGTCGCGTAGTTCGGTCATATCGGCCCAGTCGAGGTAATTCGCGCCGTAGGGCAGGAACCGCATGCCGAGGCGCTTGTGCAGGCTCACTCCGGATCACCCTTCCCGTCCCGGTACAGAGCCTCGTCGACGAGCATCTCCTGGCCCTTGTAGTTACGCAGGAGCAGGCCGCCCTCGGTCTCCTGGTAGTAGGGCCTTGCGATCGGGATCTTGCCGATCCGGGTCGTCAGCACGTATTGCGGCACTCCAAAACCGGTGATGTGCCCCTGCAGCCCCTCCATGATCTCCCAGCCCTTGTCCACCGTGGTCATGAAATGCGAGACTCCGGTGACGTTGTCACAGTGGTACAGGTAGTAGGGACGGACCCGAATCAACAGTAACTCGGTCATCAGCGTGCGCATCGTGTCGATGTCGTCGTTGATGCCCTTGAGTAGCACGGTCTGATTTCCCACCGGGATTCCTCTGCGCAGCAACCGATCGACCGCCGCCGCCGACTCGGGGGTGATCTCGGCGGGATGGTTGAAGTGGGTGTTGAGCCAGACCGGGTGGTAACGCGCGAGCATTTCGCACAGCTCGTCGGTGATCCGCTGGGGCAGCAACACCGGGAAACGGCTGCCGATCCGGATGATCTCCACGCTCGGGATGGCGCGCAGGCGGGACACGAGGTTCTCGAGCTTGCCGTCCCGGTAGGAGAGCGGGTCACCGCCAGTCAGCAGCACATCCCGGATCTCGAGGTGTTCGGCGATGTAGCGCAGGTCTTCGTCGAAGTTCCCGCCCTCGTTGTCCCTGAAGTAGGTGCCGTCCACATCGGTGGTGTGGAACTTTCGGGTGCAGTGCCGGCAGTAGACGGGGCAGGACTCGGTGATCAACATGATCACGCGGTCGGGGTACTTGTGCACGATCCGGTTTGTCTTGCGATAGAACATGTCGCCGACCGGATCCACATCAGCGTCGACGAAGTCCAGGAACTCCCCCAGCGCCGGAACGGCCTGCTGACGGATCGGGCAACTCGGGTCCTCCGGAGCCATCAGCGAGGCGTAGTACGGCGTGATGCTCCAGCGGTACTTGCCGGCCGAGTCACCGATCGCCTTCTGCTCCTCCGGGGTGACGCGCACCCACCGGCGCAGGTCATCCAGTGTGGTGATGCGGTGGCGCATGTGCCAGCGCCAGTCCGCCCACTGCTCGTCCGTGGCGCCGGACCTCGTGTCAGGCGAAGACTCCTGGGTCGTCGGGATGATCGGCATAGATGCTCCCGTTTCATCGATAAGGGACGTGCACGCACATCGGGCTCACATCGGAGCTAAGGTCAGCTGGCGTACCTGGCGTGCGACGCGTTGCGCGCCGCGCAGGTCATCCAGGGCAGGGTCGAGGTCCGACCAGTTCGGGACGGTGGGTTCGACCGCAGCGAAGCCCCGCTCACCGAGGACCGGGACTGAGATCACGACCCGCAGCAGATCGAGCAGATCTTTCTGCGTACGGTCCAGCGGGGGCAGGAAGGCCAGCGCTGAGCGCCGGGCCTGGGCCAGCCCTACCGCGGTCAGTGTGGGTGCCGCCACGAACAGGGCGGCGTCCGCGTGCAGCGCGTCCACATCCGTGTCGCACACCTGACGTAGATCAGCACCAGGCAGTCCCTCCTCGATAGCAGACGGGTGGTCATCGAACACCACGATTCGGGGTAGTGAGATCTCGTCTAGCAGCGGCCGCAGGACGCAGCCGGTGAACTCGACCACCTCATCCCGAGGGAGGGCTGAGACCGCGAGCAGTATCACCGCCAGTGACGGAGATCGCCCCTGCCGCAGTCGCACCGGGGCCAGTACCCCGGTCGCCTGGGGCGCACCAGCCCGCTTCGCGGGATCGGGCAGCCACCCGGGCCAGTGTCGACAGTGGACGCCGAAGTCTGCGAAACCTGGCCCGTCTACCTCGTGTCCTGAGCGGACGAACACCACCGGCACGCCCATTCCGCTCGCCTTCGCGGCGGCGTCGACGTCATCGCAGATCAAGGCGGCGCTGGGATCTGCTCGCTCATCCCAGCTCTCCCACGGGATCAGGTCAAACTCGGTGAGATGCGCCGAGATCCGCCGTCGGGCGAGCACCGAGTCCAGCTCGTGCTCCCGTGCTGCCACCACGACCGTCCGCCGGTTATGCACAGCGCTGTCCATCTATCCATCCCTCACTGCCTCGTCTGGCTCAGTAGTGCCAGGCTGGTACGGACCCCAGCCGAGCGACGTCATCGCTGTAGCCCGCAGCCGTTGTCGAGCAGCCTCCGCACAGGCGGGGTCCTTCCTGTCGGAAGTAGCTGGAGTGCTTGCCGAATGACGGGGTGTCGAGATGGATTACGCCGTCTCTGTGCAGGGCTGCGCCTCTCGACCCGTCACCCTCGCGGTGCGGCAGGCAGCTGCACGCGTACATCCGACCGTTCTTGCCATCGATGTAGATCACATCGTCGACCACATGGCACAGCGGCCTGCTCGCCTTCGGGGTGTGTCCGAGGCCGAAGTACTCCCGCTGCTCCGTGGGATCGTCACCATAGAAACGTTTTCCCAGCGGTACCAGCAGTTGCGTGGGGTCGGCGGTGTAAATGGAGTCGCAGACCGCGCGGACGTGGTCTGGATCAGGGTACCTGATCACACGCTCCAGCTTCAGCGCCGAGAGTTCCCACTGGCGGACACCGGCGTCGGTCAGCACCAGCTGCAGTTGCGGCATTTCGGTGTAATTGTGCGGGCCCACCACAGTGTTGACCCTGGTCAGCACGCCCAGTCGACGAGCCGCACGGAGCCCGGCGAGGCCGTTGTCGAACATGCCCGGCGACCGCCGGTAGAGGTCGTGTGTGGCGGCTGATCGGCCGTCGAGACTGACGATGACCTGTGCCAGGCCGGCGGTAACGAGGCGGTCGAGCATCCGGGGCAGCATCATCCCGTTGGTGATGATGGACATCTTCATGCCGTGCGCGGTCCCGATACGAACGAGTTCGACGACCTCGTTGTGCATCAGCGGCTCGCCGCCGGTGAAGCGAACGTAACGGACTCCGATGGCGTGCGCCTTGGGCATCAGCTCGGTGAAGTCCTCAACCGAGAACCGGAACACATCTCGAGACAGCGCGAACTCACACATGAAGCAGTCCGCGTTGCAGGCTTCCAAGATCCGGATGAACAGATACCGATCCCGACCGGTCATGAGCTGCACCTCGTCACTGACTTGCGATGGGGAGAACGGCACCGGCGTTAGCTATTTCCAGTACGTGCCCAGCGACCTGGGCGGCGCCCTGCGTGCCGACGGTGCGCGCCAGTCCACCCCAATCGGCGTCACCGATGGCGGCCGTGCGCACCGCTTCGAGCGTCAGCTGCCGCAGACGGGGTGCCATAGAAGCAGGGGCCTCCGCCGCCCGCGCGATGCCTCCGTAGATCAGTTCGAGTGACGCCGTCTCGCCGGCCGCTCGGCTGGCCAGTGCCTCGGCCTCCATGAAGACCTCCTCCGGCCAGACCACCCGAACATCCTGTCCGGCCGCCCGGCAGAGGAACCGTCCGTTGAACACCTGGCTGAGGTTCTGCGGCGGCAGACCGACGACCGGGGTGCCACGGCTGCCAGCCTCTAACAGGGTGGTCAGTCCGGGCGAGGCCAGCAACAGATCGCAGGTGTTCAGCCGGTCGAGGAACTCGGCGTGGCTCAGTGCTCCCACCGTGATCCGCAGTCCGCGCCCGGCGCAGCCGGTCAACTCCTCCGCCAACGACGGCGGCAGATTCCCCGCCACATGGACCTCCCGGATGCCAGCGTCGCCCAGGGCGTCCAGCAGCGGCGGAATGACCAGCCGCGGGTACGCGGTCCAGTCCGCGCAGTGGGGTGCGCGGAGCCCGCCGAGACTGACTAGGGCTTGGCGGAAGCGGCCGCGGGACGGCCTGGGCCTGTTGTCGAGAACCGGCGGGGTGACGACCGCGTCGACCCAGCGGAGGTTGCGGACCTTGCTGAGCACGCCGAGTGACTCCTCCGGCAGCTCAGAGCAACGTTGAGCGCAGTAGACCGAGACCTCCAACGGAAAACCCGGTAGGTCACCGTCGGTCCAGAGGAAGGGCAGACTGTCCACGAACGTCGTCGGGACCCCCACTTCCTCCAGCGCGTTCGCGAGCGCCGGATCGAGCACGACCAGGCCGGTGGCGGGGTGCTCCAGTTCGACTATGCGGGCGAGCTCATCCCGCTCCGCCGCGATCACGTCGTAGTACCGGTCGATACCGTGCTCGGTAAGCAGTGGCCGCCCCAGCTCGGAACCCAGCAGAACGAAGCGGAGCGGACAAACCGCGCGGGCGCGCAGCTCGGCCAGGACGGCACTCAACTTACCGGCGCTGCCCCAGCCGAACTCAACTCCGGCGACCAGGATGGTGATCGGGCTCGGCGGCGGATTCATCGATCCGCCTCAGTCAGGAACTCCTCCCGAAATACTTGGGCGCCCTTGGTATAGCCGAGGCACTCGTCGGACGTGCCTGCGCTCCAAGCGGCCCGACCACGGGACGCGCTGCCTTCCATCAGTTCGACGGTGGCGTTGAAGATCTCGCTGGTCGCCGAAGCGGTCCAGCCGCCTGCCAGCACCAGTTCCCGCACACGGGTGACGGTGGTCAAACCCTTGATCATCTGACTGTGCTTGATGCCGCGGTCCAGTACGAGCAGGATAGGCTTGCGCATCGCCGACGCCCAGCCCAGCTCGATGCAAACTCCCGCCGAAGCGGGCGTGCCCAGGTAGGCACACACCACGTCGCAGGTCTCCATAGCACGGAAGTCGTTGGGCACACAGACCTCCGCAGGCAGCCAGCCGGCGCCCCAGCGCTCGTTGTGGTGCGCGCTGAAAACCGGCATTCCCGCATCAAGAAATCCTTGCCGGAGCATCGAGAGCCGGTCGCGCCATGTCGGATCAACCAATCCATCCTCGGATAACCACTGAGCGAACGGAGCCGCCAGGAAGACACGAGGGACGGAATGCATCTGTTCCTCCAAACACAGAACTCGAATCACGAGCGTGGACCGAACCTGTCCGGTGCGCGGTTTGACACAAAGGAAGCTGAACGTAGAGAACCGTCCCTCAAGGCACGGTAGAGTAGCTGTTCACGCCCATTCGATGTTCATGACACTCGCTACGCTTATGCAAGAATCCTTTCAAACATTTTGCATGGACATCAACTCGACCGGGCGGATGTAGCCGTCCTGCTGGCGTGACCTAGTGAATTAGGAACTGCAAGTTCTCCATGCCCACCTCCAGGAGATCACTCGGTCGTTGTCGCGCCCCGTCGTCGCACGTGATGAGCGGACACGTCTAACCAAGTCGCCCGAGCATCAAGCCTTCAAACGCGCCACCCGCACCCTCCCCGCGCACTATCAACGTCCATTCAAACGTACCAACCGGTTGATCCGCCGACAAGGAGGTTCACCCCAACGTGACCAGCACCCAGCCAGCGAGACGTGCCCAAGACCGAATGAGCGCTTCATGCGCCAGTTCCACGGTGGGGAGACCGTCTACCGGGGTCCTCACCGGTAATCAGCAGCCGAACGTCAAGCGCAGTCGGCGCTGCTAGTTGCAAGAAGATATGTTTCGCTTTACGCTGCCTGGCGGGCTACATCGTCTCCACCGTCGGCCGCGACGCTCCCGACATCGTGGCGATCTCCACTTTCCGGTATCCCTCGTCGCACCAGAGCACCATCTGCGCCCGCGAAGATACCGATCCGTCATACGATCCCGATCCCACCGCCACTTGAAGCTCAGCACGATCCTGTTCCGAAATTTTCATAGACAAGAGTATTCCATTTTATGTCACAAAAGTAAAGGTAGACACATCTATCTACAACTAGCCTCGGGCTTTCACGGTAGTTGATCTGGCGGGTGACACGCCGGGCTCGGATACGCGAAAATGCCTGCTCGACACGGTTTGATCTGAGTTGCTGACGCTCGGATCGGACCGGTTGAGAGGAACTCCGCAGGTGAAGGATAAAAATCGCAACCTCTGGTTGACGTGGAGCAGAATATGCTTGCCTTTCAAACCTCACGATCCAGCTCGACGCTGACCGACGTGCCGCGCTCGGCGGGCAAAGATGATCGCCGAGCGCGGCACGTCGGTCAACGGCCTGGTGACCCAGCAGATCACCGAGCTGATCGAGGCGCGTGACCGGTATATCAGAGCGCGGGATTCTGCCTGATCTATTCACACGATACCCACGACGAAGCCAAGCACCGGGATGCTGAGAACCTGCTCGCGCGGCTGTGGACATCGGGTCTCGGGATCCTGAGCACTCAGGTACTGCAGGAGTTCTCCAGTGCGGCGACCCGCAAGCTCCAACCGCCACTGACGCCGACGCAGGCCCGCCAGGTGGTGTGCGACTACGGCGAGTGGTGCCGCGTCGACACCGATCCGCTGCTCATCCTCTCTGCTAGCCGGCTGTCCGAACGGCATTCGACCGACTTCTGGGACGCGCTGATCGTCGAGGCGGCGCTGCGCGCCGGCGCCACCGAGCTGGTCACCGAGGATCTGCACGACGGTCACCGGTTCGGCGAGTTGACGGTGCGCAACCCGTTCCGTACCCAGTGAGCACCCTGTCCGTACAGTGCGTCACCGTGCGCCTGATCCTCGCTTCGGCATCCTCCGGCCGGCTCGCCGTGCTGCGCGGCGCCGGGATCGATCCGGTGGTGCGGGTGTCCGGAGTGGACGAGGACGCACTGGCCGCCACGCTGACCGACGCGACACCAGCGGAGCTGGTCACCGCGCTGGCGTGGGCGAAGGCCGACGCGGTCGCGTCGGAGGCAACCACCGAGTACCCCGACGCGGTGATCGTCGGGTGTGACTCGATGCTGCACATCGGTGGCGAGCTGGTCGGCAAGCCCGGCTGCACCGACACCGCGTCGCGGCGCTGGCGCGCGATGGCGGGCGACACCGGAGAGCTGATCACCGGGCACGCCGTGATCCGTCTCAACCAAGGTGAACGCAGCGCGACCAGCAGCGGAGCGCAGACCACCCTGATCCATTTCGGCACCCCGTCGGCAGCGGAGATCGAGGCCTACGTCGGCACCGGGGAACCGCTGCGGGTGGCCGGCGGGTTCACCCTGGACGGCCGGGGCGGCTGGTTCGTCGACGGGATCGACGGTGACCCGTCCAGCGTGATCGGCATCAGCCTGCCGCTGACCCGACGCCTGCTCGCCGAGGTGGGGGTGCCCGTGGTGTCACTCTGGTCGTAGCCACGGCTCCGCGTTCACCAAGCCGGCCAAGGCGATCTCAAACCCACCACCGACTTCCGCGACATCGACGCCACACTGCCACTCATCCATCGCCTCCATCGCCACCTGATGCGACGGGGCTGCCCTCTTCCCTCACGGCCCCCGACAAGGCATCCTGATCTCATCGAATGGGTGAAAAATATCACTCTTGAGAGTGAATGAGGTCGAGATGCACGTTCTCGCCGCCACCGGCAACACCTGGGGAATCAGCGGGCCGGCGTTCCTCGGGCTCTACGCCGCGCTGGCCGTCGTCGCGGTCGTCGCCACGGCGCTGGCCCGTCGTTCACTGGCCCGCGGCCTCGCACCAGCCCGTCAAGCCCTGGCCCGCAGCCCCGCACCAGCATCCCGCCTGGACAATCCAGATGACGTCGCCTACCTGAATAAAGGGCCCGAGCTGACCGTGCTCACGGCCCTGAGCGCCATGTACGTGGCCGGTCGTATCGCGCCATCCGACCGAGGGCGCGTCCAGGCTGCCGGGACTGTCGGGCCGGAGGCGAGCGAGCTGGAACGGGCGGTCCACCTTTCGGCCCAGCAACCCGTGCGGCGGGCCGAGCTTGTCAGCGCACCGCCGGTCACGGAGGCTCTGGGCGGTATCGAGCGCCGGCTGATCGACGCGGGCCTGTTGCTGGCCGCCGAGCAGCGCAGGCGTATCCGCCGTACCGGGTGGATACTGTGGGCGGTAGTGGCGGTAGGCGCGATCCGCATAATCGCCGGCGCCGGAGCGGGCAAGCCTATGGGCTTCCTGGTCGCGCTGACAGTCGTGGTGGCGGCGGGCGCGGCGTTCAGCCTCACCGCGCCACAACGCACCAACCGTGGTGACGCCGAGCTGACCCGCCTTCGCGCCGCACACGCCAGCCTCTCGCCGCAGTTGCGGCCGAACTGGCATGTGTACGGGCCCGCTGGTGCCGCCCTGGGAGTCGCCGTCTTCGGGGCAGGGGCGATAGGGGCCAGCAATCCCGCATTGGCCGAGGATCTCGGCACCCCCCGAATGGCGGCGACCAGATACGCGGGTGCCGACGGTGGAAGCGGGGGTGGGGGCTGTGGGGGTGGTGGGGGTTGCGGCGGCGGGGGTTGCGGCGGATGAGCGCACCGCTGCCCGAGCTCGGCGTCGGCATCGGCTGGCGGCCTGAGATCGCCGGGGTGCTCACGAGGCTGCCGGGATTGCGGTTCACCGAGGTGGTGGCCGAATCGCTGAGCGGTGGTGCGTTGCCTGCGCCGGTAGCTGAGCTGCGCCAGCGTGGTGTCACCGTCGTGCCGCACGGGGTCCGGCTCTCGCTGGGCAGCGCCGAGGACCTCGACCAGCATCGTGTCGCGCATCTCGCCCGGTGCGCGCAGGTGCTGGACGCGCCGCTGGTGAGCGAACACATCGCGTTCGTCCGGGCCGGCGGCACGGAAGCCGGTCACCTGCTCCCCGTCCCGCGCACCCGAGATGCGCTCGACGTCCTGGTCACCAACGTGCTCGCCGCCCAGGCGCAGCTGCCCGTCCCGCTGGCGCTGGAGCCGATCGCCGCGCTGTTCGAGTGGCCCGAGGACGAGATGGAGGAGGCCGCGTTCCTCACCGAGCTGCTCGAGCGCACCGGCGCGTGGCTGCTGCTCGACGTCGCCAACGTGTACGCGAACGCGACCAACCGCGGTGACGCGCCGGGCGCGCTGCTGGCGCGGCTGCCCCTGGAGCGGATCGCCTACGTACACGTCGCGGGCGGCGCCGAGGATGACGGGTTCTACCACGACACGCACACCGATCCGGTGCCTGGCGAGGTGCTCGCCCTGCTCGGGGAACTCTGCGCGGTGCACCGGCCACCGGCGGTCCTGTTGGAACGCGACGGCCACTACCCGCCCGAGGCGCAGCTGCGCGCCGAGCTCGACGCGCTGGCGCATGCGGCCCACCTACCGACGATCACCGGTGCGGTACCCATCCCATGAGCCGGGCGGAGCTCGCCGCACGGCAGGCCGCACTGGTCGCCGCGCTGGTCTCCGGGGGGCCGGTGCCCGACGGCCTCGACGCGGAACGTCTGGCGATCGCGCGCAGGGCGCTGCTGCGCAAGCGGGCCGCGGCGGTCGCGGCGGCGTGGCCCCTGCTCGCCGCCTCAATGGAGCGAGGCTGGACGGAGAGCTTCGTGGTGTGGGCGGCGGGACTTCCGCCGAATGGATCGCTGCGAGACGGGTGGGATCTCGCCCGCGACCTCGCCGCCACGGGGCGGCTGGCACCACTGGGCCAGGAGGAGCTCGCCGCCAGGGAGTCCACCTGGCGCTACGACGGCCACACCACACCGAAGCGACGTCGACTGCCTGTCTTGTTCGCTTTTCGCGGTCGTTGGATTCGCCTTTCGCGGGGTGACGACTCCCGGTGAGCGCCGCGTCGGCGGTTCCGCGGAACCGCCTGCGGTCGGCGCCCGCGTCGGCATGCGGCCGACACCGTCGGTGACCATCTGCACGGTCTGGCTCAGGCGACGGCTTGGGCGACGCGTTGGGCGGCGCGGCGCAGCTCGCGCACCCTCGGCCGGAAGGCCGCATCGCGCTCCAGGGGGGCGGCGGTCTTGGCGAGCATCCGGACGCGGTCGGCGATCCGCATGGACCGCAGAGACGCCGCCTCGTCGAGGGCCTGCTCAGCGAGGGCGAGGCCGTGGTGGGGGTCGTCGAACCGCAGTGTGAGGCCGGCGACTCCGAGCAGGCAAAAGCTGCGAGACCGGGCCTCGTCAGCCGGAAACAGGGCATAGGCGGCTTGCAGCCGTTGCCCCGCCATCGTGGCGATGCGCGCGTCACCGGAGCGCATGGCCGCGTCGAACAGGGGGGTCGCGCCATCGCCGGCCATCTGCGCGTCGCCGTAGTACCAGGCCCAGGCCTTGTCGTCGGGCTCGGCGGCCCGCTGAGCGAACAGGTCATCGGCCTGCCCGACGGCGCGTTCGACTCCGGCGACGTCGGCCTTGCGGCCGAATGCGCGAGCCTCGATGGTGGTCAGGACGGCCCGCGCCACCGGGGACAGGCGCCGGTCGTCGCCATGCGCGAGCCGCATCAGGTCCAAGCCGAGATCGGTGCGGTCCAACCAGACGGCTTGGCGGGCGGCGCTGGTGAGGGTGTGCACCCGCTGTTGCACGTCACCGGCCTCGGCGGCAAGCTGGAGCGCGACGAGGAAGAACCGGCGGGCGGCGATGTGGTCGCCGCAGTCGAACGACATGTACCCCGCGACGTCGGCCAGCCAGGCTGTGGTCGACTGTCAGGCCCGGCGGACATCATCGGTCATGGAGGATTTGGCGAGTACGTCAAAGGCCCATTCCAGTTGCCCAGCGACGGCGTTGCGGGACAGGCCGCCACCGAACAGCCCGTCGGAACGCTGGAAGAACTCCACGACCTGCTTGAGCTGCTCGACGTGGTGCTCATCGATCCTGGCGGGGACGGCGGTGCGGTGCAGCGCGCCGCGCAGTATGCCTGGTAGGTGAGCTGACAGAGCGCCGATCTTGGCGGCACTGGCATAGCTGATCAGGTCCCGGTCGAGCATGGCGTCCTCCGCCCAGGTCGGCCCATCCCCGACGATAGCCGGTGCGACGAGCAGCGTCGCCTCGGCCGAGCGGGGGCAGTACAACCCCAGCTCAGCGTCCGAGGTGGCGCCGAGCAGCGTCCGGAAGGCAGCGCGGTACGCCGCACTCGGCCAACGGATCGCGCCTCGCTCGACTTTGGAAATGTAGTCGGCGTCGATCCCGCACTGCCGTTCGGTGGTCTGTTCCACCAGCTCAGCAGCGCTCGCGGCGAGCTGAGCCTGAGTCAACGCCCGGACACGCCGGGCACGTCGAAACGCCCCATTCGGGCAAGCGTCCATCACCGACCCCCTCCACTTGTCGTTGCCGCGCACTGTAGCCCAGCGGGAACGGCGGGTGAGCGAAATGCGGCAATCATCCGAGAAAGCCTCCTAGCGCTTTACCTCGGCGATCACACCGCCACTCTTGGCTCTCGCCGCCGCCAGGTACACCAGCACCGAGCGCCCTCAATGAGCCCTCATGCTTGAGTAGCGGCACGGCCGTTGCGGTGCTAAGTGGTCGGCACCGGAAGTCCGTCGGGGGTTGATGCAGCCACGTAGCGCACTACCTGCCCAGTGATGGTGGGCGTCGTGAACTCGACACCACCGACGTCCGCCGTGACTTGGGAGGTCGGTCTCGTCGAGTTCACGACGCACCAGCCCCACGGCCAGACCTGAGCACACCCGTAGCGGGTTGTCGCATCAGCGAGGCTGCGCAGCGGCCCCAGGTCTGACGGGACGGGAGTCTCCACGCTGGCTGTTCGGCTTCTTCCCCATGCTGGGGGCACTCAGCGCATCCAGTGGCGGTAGGCGTCAATCCACTCCGTACCGTCCGGCGGTGGCGCGGGCAGGAGCAGGTCGAGGATCGGGATGGACTGCCGATGCGTGCCGCGCCGGCACATGGCCACAATCCGGTCGTCAGCAGTGAGGTCAACGCTCTCCACGATGACGCTCATCCCCAGAACCCGCGTCTCGAACGGCACCGCAAGATTTTCGTGGATCATGGTGAAGAAGCCGGTGAGCTGCTCGGCTTCGTTGTAGCAATCGACCGTGGCCTCCTCGACCATGGCGTCAAGCTGTGCCCTGCGCATCGAACACACCGCGCGAGGATAGGCGACCGGCCAGCGGCGAGGATGGCCCGGTGCAGGAGGACGAACGCGGAGGCCTTCCAACGGGCGGTCGACGCGGTCGCCGCCGTCTCGATGCGCTTGCTCAACGAGCTGGTGACGGCTGCGCCGCCGAAAGATCGAAGCCGCCAAGGCCCGGAGAACATTGAGCTGATATGCGACCAGCCCTACAGTTCCCGAGCTCAACAGCAGAGCTGCCCGGGGCCGAGCGACCAGCTCTGCTGTTGAGCTCGGGGCACTGAGAGCAATTCGAGGAGGCGCAGCGTTAAGGCAGCCACCCGGATGCGGCAAACAACGGGGGCTAGCCCAGCACGGAGTCGACGGCGATCGCTACGAAGACCAGGGCCAGGTAGGTGTTGGACAGGTGGAACAGGCGCATGGGTGTGACTGCCGCGCCGCGCCGCACGGCGGCGTGCAGGCGGTGGGCCATCGCCACGAACCAGCCACCGGCCACCACCGCGACACCCGCGTAGACCCAGCTCGTGGCGGGCACCAGCAGCAGGCTGCAGGCCACCATCAGCCAGCTGAAGACCACTATCTGCCGGGTGACATAGGCCGGAGAGGCGACCGCGGGCAGCATCGGCACGCCCACCCGCTGGTAGTCCTCGCGGAACTTCATCGCCAGCGCCCAGGTGTGCGGCGGCGTCCAGAAGAAGATGATCCCGAACATCACCAACGCCGGCCAGCTCACCGTGCCGGTGACGGCCGACCAGCCGATCACCACCGGCATGCACCCGGCGGCACCGCCCCAGATGATGTTCTGCGCCGTGCGGCGCTTGAGCAGCAGCGTGTAGACGAAGACATAGAACAGGACCGTGGCCACCGCCAACAGCGCGGAGAGCACATTGGTGGTGGCCCACAGCCAGCCGAACGCGACCACCCCCAGCGCGATCCCGAACGCAGCCGCATGCCGGAGGGGCACCTGGTGAGTGACCAGCGGACGGGCCCGAGTGCGTTTCATGAGAGCGTCGATATCAGCATCGGCGACGCAGTTCAGCACGTTCGCGCTGCCCGCGGCCATGCTGCCGCCCAGCAGGGTGGCCAGGATCAGCCACGGCGAGGGCGTCCCTCGGGCGGCGAGCAACATCGCCGGTATCGTGGTGACCAGTAGCAGTTCGATCACTCGGGGCTTGGTCAAAGCAAGATAGCCGCGCAGCACGCCGGGTCGGGGTACCGTGGGGGCGTGGACGGTGCTACTCACCGCGCTCCAGGACACCGCGATCGTGAGGGCTGGGGTGCTGGACTCACTCCTGCGCCCCTCCCTGATGACACATCATGGACAGCGGCAGGAATGAGCAGCAGTCCGGGCGGGTAATGCTCTATGCGTGATAGTAGCCGCGTGGCGTGCGTCACCCCAGTTGGGGGCACCCGGCCGAGGAGTCCACACAGGTGGCGTCACCTCGCTAGGGTGAGAACGCAGAGATCGGCCCGGCAAGGCCATCCGCGCCGCGGGCCGCCGCACCGAGCACAGTCAGGAGCACGAGTGTGTCCGTCATCGACGATCTGACCCAGCTCACCACCTCCCGAGTGCCCGACGACTGGACCGATCTGGACACCCGCGCGGTGGACACCACCCGGGTGCTCGCCGCTGAGGCTGTGCAGCGCGTCGGCAACGGCCACCCGGGCACCGCGATGAGCCTCGCCCCGCTGGCGTACGCACTGTTCCAGCGGGTGTTGCGGCACGACCCCACCGACCCGGCGTGGACCGGCCGGGACCGGTTCGTGCTGTCCTGTGGCCACTCGAGCCTGACGCTGTACCTGCAGCTGTTCCTGTCCGGCTACGGGCTGGAGCTGGAGGACATCGAGCAGCTACGCACCTGGGGCTCCAAGACCCCCGGCCACCCTGAGTACGGGCACACCGTCGGCGTGGAGATCACCACCGGACCACTCGGCCAGGGCCTGGGCGCCGCAGTCGGGATGGCCATGGCGGCGCGCCGCGAGCGCGGCCTGTTCGACCCCGACACGCCGGCGGGTGAGAGCCCCTTCGACCATCACATCTACGTCATCGCCTCCGACGGGGACATCCAGGAGGGCGTCACCTCGGAGGCGTCTTCACTGGCCGGCACCCAGGAGCTCGGCAACCTCGTGGTGATCTACGACGACAACGAGATCTCCATCGAGGACGACACCAAGATCGCGCTGTCGGAGGACACCGCCGCCCGCTACGAGGCGTACGGATGGCATGTACAGACCGTGCACGGCGGCGAGGACGTCGTCGGCATCCTGGACGCGCTTGAGGCGGCCAAAGCTGAGACCGGCCGGCCCTCGCTGATCGTGCTGCGGACCGTGATCGCCTACCCGGCGCCGAACAAGATGAACACCGGAGCCGCGCATGGCTCCGCGCTGGGCGCCGACGAGGTGGCCGCGGTGAAGGAGAAGCTGGGCTTCGACCCGAAACGCTCTTTCGTGGTGGAGCCGCAGGTGCTCGAGCACGCCCGGCAGGTGGCGGTCCGCGGCCAAGCCGCACACGAGCAGTGGCAGCACTCCTTCGATTCATGGCGGGTGGCCCACCGGTCCGGGGCCGCGCTGTTCGACCGCCTGATCGATCGGACGCTTCCCGTCGGCTGGGCGGAGAAGCTGCCCACCTGGGAGCCCGATTCGAAGAAAGGCGTGGCGACCCGCAAGGCCTCCGGCGAGGTGCTCTCGGCGATCGGCGAGGTGCTGCCGGAGCTGTGGGGCGGCTCCGCCGACCTCGGTGAGAGCAACAACACCACGATCAAGGATGCCAGGTCGTTCGGCCCCGAGAAGATCTCCACGAAGATGTGGACCGCGCAGCCCTACGGCCGCACCCTGCACTTCGGGGTCCGCGAGCACGCCATGGGCGCGATCCTCAACGGGATCGTGCTGCACGGGCCGACCCGGCCCTACGGCGGCACATTCCTGATCTTCAGCGACTATATGCGCCCGGCGGTGCGGCTGGCCGCGCTGATGAAGGCGCCGACCACCTACATCTGGACCCACGACTCCATCGGGCTCGGCGAGGACGGCCCCACTCATCAGCCGGTCGAGCAGCTGGCTGCGCTGCGCGCCATCCCCGGCCTGGACGTGGTCCGTCCGGCGGATGCCAACGAGACCGCGGCGGCCTGGAAGGCACTGCTGGAGAAGGGCACCCGGCCCACCGGCCTGTGCCTGACCCGGCAGAACGTGCCGGTGCTGGAGGGCACCGACGCCGCGGGGGTGGCCCGCGGCGGATACGTGCTCACCGACACCGGCACCGGGCTGCCCGACGTGCTGTTGATCGCCACTGGCTCCGAGGTGCAGCTCGCTCTCGCCGCGCAGCGGATGCTGGCGGCCGAGGGAATCGGGACCCGGGTGGTGTCCATGCCCTGCGTGGAGTGGTTCGACGAGCAGGAGCAGTCCTACCGCGACCAGGTACTGCCGCCGACGGTGCGGGCTCGGGTGGCCGTCGAGGCCGGCATCGCGATGCCGTGGCATCGCTTCGTCGGTGATCATGGCGAGGTGGTATCCCTGGAGCATTTCGGCGCCTCTGCTGACTGGCAGACCCTCTACCGGGAGTTCGGCTTCACCGGCGAGGCGGTAGCCGACGCGGCCCGTCGTAGTCTGGGTCGCATAACGGACTGAACACCGGAACAGGAGAATCCCTCATGGGCAGTACCGATACCCTGGCGGCCCTGTCCGAGGCGGGTGTGTCGATCTGGCTGGACGACTTGTCCCGGCAGCGAGTCACCTCGGGCAACCTGGCGAAGATGATCACCGAACAGCACGTGGTCGGGGTGACCAGCAACCCGACGATCTTCGCCCAGGCGGTGGCTCACGCCGAGGACTACGCCGAGCAGGTCCGCGCGCTGGCCGCCCGCAGCGCCTCGGTCGATGATACTGTGCGCGAAATCACCGTCGCCGACGTGCAACTGGCCTGCGACGTGTTCCGCGGAACCTGGGAGACCACCGGCGGGGTGGACGGCCGGGTGTCGCTGGAGGTCGATCCCCGGCTGGCGCACGACACCGACGCCACCCTGGCCCAGGCTGCTGAGCTGTGGAAAGTGGTGGGCCGACCCAACGTGATGATCAAAATTCCGGCGACGGTGGCGGGACTGCCGGCCATCACCGGCGCGCTGGCCGACGGGATCAGCGTCAACGTCACCTTGGTCTTCTCGGTGCAGCGCTACCGTGAGGTGATGGCGGCCTTCTTCGCCGGCCTGGAAGGCGCCCGAGCCAACGGGCACGACCTGGCCGGGATCGCCTCCGTCGCCTCGTTCTTCGTCTCCCGGATGGACACCGAGGTGGACCAGCGGCTGGAGGCGATCGGCACCGAGGCGGCCCTGGCACTGCGCGGCCAGGCCGCGGTGGCCAACGCCCGGTTGGCCTACGCGGCCTACCAACGGGAGTTCGCGACGCCGCGATGGGCTCGGCTGGAGCAGGCCGGGGCGCGGCCGCAGCGGCCGCTGTGGGCGTCCACCGGGGTGAAGAACCCGGCCTACCCAGACACCAAGTACGTCACCGAGCTGATCGCCCCGGGGGTGGTGAACACGATGCCGGAGAACACCCTGCTCGCCCTGGCCGACCACGGCGAGGTGCCCGGTGACCAGGTGTCGGGCGCCGCCGAGCAGGCCCAGCGCACCTTCGATGAGCTGACCGCGGTGGGGATCGATCTCGACGACGTGTTCGACGTGCTCGAGCACGAGGGCGTGCAGAAGTTCGAGGCGTCCTGGGCCGAGCTCGGCGAGACGGTAGCCGGACAGCTCGCCACAACGACACCGAGTTCGGAGGGCTGATGGCACAGGTCGAGCTGTCACAAGTTGATATGGCCCCTGGTCTGATGGGCGCGGCCCAGGCGTGGGTGGACAAGCTCGTCGCCGATCAGGTGGCCTCCGGGCTGGCCGGCCAGGATCCGACGCTGTGGGGGCCGCAGGCACAACCGGAGGCCGCCCGGCGCCTGGCCTGGGTGGCGCTGCCGGAGACCTCCCGGCCGCTGCTAGCGACCATCGAGGCACTGCGGGCGCAGCTGCGCGCAGACGGCATCGACCGCGTGGTGCTGGCCGGGATGGGTGGCTCGTCGCTGGCGCCGGAGGTGATCTGCGCCACCGCGAAGGTGCCATTGACGGTGCTGGACACCACCGACCCCGGTCAGGTGGCCGACGCGCTGGCCGGGGACCTCGAGCGCACCGTGCTCGTGGTGTCGTCCAAGTCGGGCGCCACGGTGGAGACCGACAGCCACCGGCGGATATTCGCCGCCGCGTTCGCCGAGGCCGGGCTGGACCCGGCGGCGCACCTGGTGGTGGTGACCGACCCGGGATCGCCGCTGGCGCGGATCGCGGAAGAGGAGAACTACCGGGCGGTGATCACCGCCGACCCGAACGTGGGCGGGCGCTACTCGGCGCTGACCGCCTTCGGCCTGGTCCCGGCCGGCCTGGCCGGTGCGGATATCGCGAACCTGCTGGACGACGCGGCGCGCCAAGCCCCGCTGCTGGCCGCCGACGACCCGGCGAACCCGGCACTGCGGCTGGCCGCCGCGCTGGCTGCCGCGCACAGTGCCGGGGCCGAGAAGGTCGTGCTCGCCGACACCGGTTCGGGGATCATCGGCTTCGCCGACTGGGCCGAGCAGCTCATCGCCGAGTCCACCGGCAAGGACGGCATCGGCCTGCTGCCGGTCGTGGTGGACAACCCCGCCGCGCCGGGCTTCGCCGACGCCGGGCCGGACGCCACCCCCGTCGCGATCGGCCCCGGCACGATCGGCCCAGGTGGGGGGGCGGCTGCGGTGGCCGTCACCGGCACCCTGGGTGAGCAGATGCTGCTCTGGGAGCACGCGATCGCGGTGGTCGGCCGACTGCTGGGGATCAACCCGTTCGACCAGCCGGACGTGGAGGCCGCGAAGATCGCCGCTCGCGCACAGCTCACGGGTGCCGCCGGGTCCACACCCGCGTTCGTCGACGGTGGCGTCGAGGTGCACCCCGTCGGGGGCTGGCTGCCGGCCGGCGCCGCCACGCTGCGCGACGCACTGCGGGCCCTGGTCGCCGCCACCCCGCAGCGGGGCTATCTCGCGGTGCAGGCGTATCTCGATCGTGTCGCCGACGCCTCCGCCGCGGTGCTTCGGACCGAACTGGCCCGCCGCACCCAGCTGCAGACCACCTTCGGATGGGGCCCACGCTTCCTGCACTCCACCGGCCAGTACCACAAGGGCGGCCACCAGAACGGGGCGTTCCTGCAGCTGACCGGTGCTCTCGAAGAGGATATCCCGGTGCCGGAAGCCGGGTTCACCCTCGGCGAACTGCAGCGGGCCCAGGCTGCGGGCGACGCTGACGTGCTCGCCGCGCACGGCCGTCCCGTTCTGCGGCTGCACTTACTCGACCGGCCGGCCGGGCTGGTTGCGCTGATCCACGCGCTGCAGGAGCCCCAGTGAGCCAGGAGCCCCAGTGAGCCAGGAGCACACAGTGAGCACAAAAAACGGGACGTCGGGCGGGTGGGCGAACCCGCTGCTGGACGACCGGGACAAGCGACTACCCCGGATCGCAGGCCCGTGCGGCGTCATCGTCTTCGGCGTGACCGGGGACCTGTCCCGCAAGAAACTGATGCCGGCGATCTACGACCTGGCTAACCGCGGGCTGCTGCCGCCCGGTTTCGCATTGGTCGGGTTCGCCCGCCGGGACTGGGACGATGAGAACTTCGCCGAGCTGGTCCACGACGCGGTCCGGGACCATTCCCGCACGCCGTTCCGGGAAGAGGTCTGGGCTCGGCTGTCCGAGGGTATCCGCTTCGTGCCGGGGAGCTTCGACGACGACGCCGCCTTCGACGAGCTCGCGGCCACGGTCGCGGAGCTCGATCAGGAACGGGGCACCGGCGGCAACCACGCCTTCTATCTGTCCATCCCACCCGCGATGTTCCCAGTGGTGCTCAAGCAACTCGCCCGCACCGGCCTGGCGGAGCGAAACGGCGACCAGTGGCGCCGGGTGGTCATCGAGAAGCCGTTCGGGCACGATCTGCACAGCGCCCGGGGGCTCAACGACATCGTCAGCGACGTGTTCTCCGAGGAGTCGGTATTCCGTATCGACCACTACCTCGGCAAGGAGACCGTCCAGAACATTCTCGCGCTGCGCTTCGCCAACCAGCTCTACGAGCCGATCTGGAACAGCCACTACGTGGACCACGTGCAGATCACTATGGCCGAAGACATCGGGCTGGCCGGTCGCGCCGGTTACTACGACGGCATCGGGGCGGCCCGGGACGTGATCCAGAATCACCTGCTTCAACTGCTCGCCCTCACCGCGATGGAGGAACCGCTGTCCTTCTCCCCCGAATCGCTGCGCGGCGAGAAGATCAAAGTGCTCTCCGCGACCAAACTCGTCGAGCCGTTGGACGAGACCACCGCACGCGGCCAGTACACGGCCGGTTGGCAGGGCGGCAGCACAGTCGTCGGGGTACTCGAGGAATCCGGCTTCCACCCAGGCTCCATCACGGAGACCTTCGCCGCGATCACGCTGCAGGTGAACACCCGGCGGTGGGCTGGGGTGCCGTTCTTCCTGCGTACCGGCAAACGGCTGGGCCGGCGGGTCACCGAGATCGCGGTGATCTTCAAACGGGCGCCACACCTGCCCTTCGAGAAGACCATGACCGCGGAGCTGGGGCAGAATGCCCTGGTCATCCGGATTCAGCCGGACGAGGGTGTCACGATCCGCTTCGGCTCCAAGGTGCCCGGCACCGCGATGGAAGTCCGTGACGTCACGATGGACTTTCGTTATGGCACGGCATTCACCGAGTCCTCGCCCGAGGCCTACGAGCGGCTGCTGCTGGACGTCCTGCTCGGCGAGCCGTCGCTGTTCCCGGTCAACGCGGAGGTGGAGCTGTCCTGGGCGATCCTGGACCCGGTGCTCGAACACTGGGCGAAGGGGGACGGGCCCGAGCCGTACGCCGCGGGCACCTGGGGGCCGCCGGCCGCGGACCGGATGATCGCCAAGGCCGGACGGAACTGGAGACGGCCTTGATCTCGGCGGGGATCGATGTGCTGACATGCGATGCGTAGTGTTCGGCGCCACCGGCTACATCGGTGGCCGGCTCGTTCCCGCCCTGCTGGCCGCAGGTCATCACGTGCGTGCGGTTGCCCGCACCCCGAGCAAGCTGGACGAGGTGCCCTGGCGGGATCGGGTCGAGATCGTCACCGGGGATGTCACCGATCCCCGCAGTGTCCGGGACGCGATGGCCGGCCAGGACATCGTCTACTACCTGGTGCATTCGCTCAATCGGCGTGACTTCGTCGCCGTTGACCGCAGCGGCGCCCACGTGCTCGCCGACGCGGCCCGCGCCGAGGGAGTGGCCCGCCTCGTGTACCTGGGCGGGATCACGCCCGACGCTGAGCACCTGTCCGACCACCTAGCCTCCCGCGCCGAGGTCGGGCAGATCCTGCTCGACTGCGAGGTGCCGGCCATCGTGCTGCGCGCCGCGGTGATCCTGGGATCCGGTTCGGCCAGCTTCGAGATCCTGCGCTACCTCACCGAGCGGCTCCCGGCGATGGTCACACCACGGTGGGTACACAACCGCATCCAGCCCATCGCGATCCGTGATGTGCTGCACTACCTCACCCACGCCGCCGCGCTGCCACCGGAGATCAACCGGGGCTTCGACATCGGTGGCCCCGATGTGCTGACCTATCTGGAGATGATGCGCCGATACGCGGTGGTGGCCGGGCTGCCCCGCCGAGTGGTGGTGCCGGTGCCGGTGCTGACCCCGTGGCTGTCGGCGCAATGGGTGAACCTGGTCACTCCGGTGCCCCGCAGCATCGCCGTCCCGTTGATCGAGTCACTGGTGCACGAAGTCGTCTGCCACGAGCGCGACATCGCCGACCACATCTCTGACCCCGAAGGCGGCCTGACCCACTACGAGCACGCCGTCGAGCTCGCGCTGATCCACATCCGCCAGGCCGAGGTACCCACCCGCTGGTCGGACGCTTCCTGGCCGGGAGCGCCATCGGCTCCGCTGTCCACCGACCCCGACTGGTCCGGCGGTTCCCTCTACCAGGACATCCGCGAACAGCGCTGCGCCGCCGACCCACGCACTCTCTGGGACGTCATCGAATCCATCGGCGGCGAGCACGGCTGGTACTCCTTCCCGCTGGCGTGGTCGGTGCGCGGTTGGATCGACCGGCTCGTCGGCGGCGTCGGGTTACGCCGCGGCCGCCGGGACCCCCGCCGGCTACACATCGGCGAAGCCCTGGACTGGTGGCGCGTGGAGTACCTCGACCGGCCCCGGCTGCTGCGGCTGCGCGCCGAGATGCTGCTGCCCGGCCGCGCCTGGCTCGAACTCGGGGTCATTCCGGACGGGGCCGGCGGCGCCCTCTACCGGCAGCGGGCGCTGTTCAAACCCCATGGGCTCGCCGGGCACCTGTACTGGAAAACAATCGCTCCCTTCCACGGCGTCGTCTTCGGCGGCATGGTCCGCAACATCATCGGCACCGCCGAACAGCGCCAGGAGACGTCCGGATGAGAACCGCCGATAGGCCAGTGCGATGAGCGTGGCGATCGCGTTGTTCACCCGCGATCTGCGGGTGCACGACAATCCCGTGCTGCATGCTGCCTGCCGCGCCGCGACCGAGGTGGTGCCGCTGTTCGTGCTCGACACGGCGATCCTCAGCCGTGGCTCGATGTCGGCGAACCGGGCGAGCTTTCTGGCCGAGGCGCTCACCGACCTGGATGCCCAATTACGCGACCGGCACGGGTATCTCGTGGTGCGCTCCGGCTCGGTCGTCAAGGAAGTCTCGCGCCTCGTCGCGGACCTCAGAGTCACCGAGGTCCATCTCGCCAGTGACGCCAGCGGCTACAGCAGTCGCCGCGAAGCTGACCTGCGCGCATGCCTCGCCGAGCAGGGAGCCCAGCTGCGGATCCACGCCAACACGATCACCGTCGTGGAGCCCGGCGCGATCACCCCCTCGGGCGGAGGTGCGCATTTCGCGGTCTTCACCCCCTACTACCGGCACTGGGTCGCGGCGGACACCCGCGGCCTGCTCCCCGCGCCGCACCGAATCACCGTGCCACCCATCGCCACCGACCCCCTGCCCAGCCCCGAAGAAATCCGCTTCGGCCAACGCTCTCCGCAGCTACCTCGGGGTGGTGAAACCGAGGGACGGCGCATCCTGCGCGACTGGCTCGCGGGACCGATCCAGCATTATGCGCAGGCCCACGACGACCTCGCCGCAGACGGCACCTCCCGGCTGTCACCCTACCTGCATTTCGGCTGTGTCTCCCCCACCGAGGCAGTGCGCGCCGCCGACCGGTCAACAACGGGCGGCGAAGCCTTCATCCGGCAACTGGCCTGGCGCGACTTCCATCATCAGGTGCTCGCCGCGCGTCCCGACATCACGACCACCGACTACCGCACCCGCCACGACCGATGGCTCCGTGACGACCCGGCCGCTCAAGCCTGGCGGAATGGCCGCACCGGCTATCCGATCGTCGACGCGGGCATGCGACAACTCCAGCAAGAGGGTTGGATGCACAATCGCGCGCGCCTCATCACCGCCAGCTTTCTCACCAAAACCCTGTATCTGGACTGGCGCATCGGCGCCCGCCATTTCCTCGACCTGCTCGTCGATGCCGACGTCGCCAACAACCAGCTCAACTGGCAGTGGGTCGCGGGTACCGGCACCGACAGCCGACCCAATCGGATTCTCAACCCACTACGGCAGGCGCAACGCTACGACCCAACCGGTGCCTACGTCCGCCGCTACCTACCCGAGCTCCGGGAGATTCCCGGCGCTGCGGTGCACCAGCCCTGGAAGCTGGACCCATCTCCTCGGGCCCGGCTGGACTACCCCGACCGCATCATCGACCTTCGCGATGGCGCGGATTACTTCCGCAGCGCCCGGAACAGAACCGGTAACATCCCGCGCAACGAGCCCGGAGGCGAGCAATGATCGTCGATCTGCCTTCCACCACCACCTCGGCGGTGAACCACGCACTGGTCGACGCCAGGCAGCGCGGCGGCGCGGTGGCGATGGGCCGAGTGCTCACGCTCGTGATCATCACCGATGACTCCGCGCAGGTGGAGCAGTCGATCGAGGCCGCCAACGAGGCCAGCATGGAGCATCCCTGCCGGGTGCTCGTGGTGGCCCGGGGCCTCAAGCGGGCCGGGACCCGGCTGGACGCCCAGATCCGGGTCGGTGGCGACGCCGGCGCTTCCGAGGTGCTCGTGCTGCGCCTGTACGGCCCGCTTGCCGACCATGGAGACAGCGTGGTGATACCGCTGCTGCTACCGGACTGCCCGGTCGTCGCGTGGTGGCCAGGTCTGGCCCCCGCGACCCCCGCGCAAGACCCCATCGGGAAATTGGCGCAGCGCCGGATCACCGACGCCGCCGCGGCCCCCCATCCGATCAAGACTCTCGAAAGCCGCCGCGTCTCCTACACCGACGGGGACACCGATCTGGCGTGGTCCCGGCTCACGCCGTGGCGCGCGCTGCTGGCCGCAGCCCTGGATCTGCCGCCGTATGAGGATGTCGAGGCGGTCACCGTGACCGGCGCGGCGGACAACCCGTCCGCCGACCTGCTCGCCGGTTGGCTGCGATCTCGCCTGCACGTCCCGGTCCGGCGTCGCACCAGCCCACCCGGCGGCGGCGGGATCAGCGCGGCGATCCTGGAACGTCGCTGTGGCCCGGTGGAGTTGGTCCGGCCCGACGGGAAGGTGGGCACCCTGCGCCAGCCGGGCCAACCGGACCGCCGGGTGCCGTTGAAACGGCGCCCCGTGCGCGAGTGTCTCACCGAGGAGCTACGCAGGCTGGATCCTGATGAGATCTACCAGGCCGCGTTGCAGGCGGTGACCGAGGTGAATGGTCGGCGCAGCAGCGCGGCGAAGGGCAGCCGATCCGGCGAGACCCGGGGCAACCCGTGAGCCGTCCCGATGTGGTGGTGCACGCCACCGCATCGGTGCTCGCCGCCGCCGCGGCCGCCCGGCTGGTGACCCGGATCGTGGATATCCAAGCTGCTTCGGGATCCGCATCGCTGGTGCTGACCGGGGGAGGAATGGGGATCGCGGTGCTCCGTGAACTGGCGAGCACCCAGGCGGCCGCCGCGGTGGACTGGCGAGGGTTGGATATCTACTGGGGCGACGAGCGATATCTGCCCCGTGGCCACCCGGAGCGCAACGAGACCCAGGCTCGCGCCGCGCTGCTCGACCACGTCGATGTGGACCCCACCCGGGTCTACCCGATGGGGACCTCGGACGGTCCATGGGGTGACGACCCGGACGCCGCCGCTCAGGCCTACGAGGACCTGCTGCACAGCCGGCGCCGACCGGAGGACCGCGGGCCGGCGCCGTCGTTTGACATCTGCTGTCTAGGCATCGGCGAGGAGGGTCACGTCGCCTCGGTGTTCCCCGAGTCTCCCGCGAGCTACGAGACCGAGCGCGCGGTGACCGGTGTGCGGAGCAGTCCCAAACCGCCTCCCACCCGGATCACCATGACCCTGCCCGCGATCCGGTGTGCCGCCGAGGTGTGGTTGATCGTCTCGGGGCCGGAGAAGGCCGCAGCGGTGATGATGGCGCTGCGCGGCGCGGGAGAGGTTCAGTTGCCCGCCGCGGGCGCGACAGGTCGCCGACGCACACTGTGGCTGCTGGATCGGGCCGCCGCCGCGAAGCTCCCTCCAGAACTCCTCACCCGCTGACGCCGGCCCTTGTTTATCTCGGAGCGCGAAGCATCGGCTTATCGAAGGCCCGACTCCTCCTGGTCGCATTCACTCTACTCATCCCGATCGCCACCCGAATAGCAAGAAAAAATACGGTGACATTCACCATCACCATCACCATCACCACCGTCACCTACACCCTTGCGGACAGCTGGTTCAGCGCATACTCCCTCATGGTGTGGAAGTACGCCGTTCGGCGGTAATTCCTATACGTCGCCGCACGGGCGGAGCAACAGATCATGGAGCCGCAGGCTGATCTCAGTGGAGATGATCGGCTTGCCCTCGACGAGCCACCACTGGTACAAGGCGCGATAGTGTCTCTCTCGCCGCGGGATTCCGCGGTCGCTGCCGAAGACGGCGCCTATGGCGCCGTTCTGTACCAGATACCCGGCGACGGCCGTGTGATCCATCACCAGTTCGGCACCGGATGCGTACCTGATCCGGGTGGTCTTGGCCGCATCCGTGACATGCCAACTCGTCACGAGCAGCGCTTCGACCGCGGCACCGTCCTTCCAGCAGGTCAGCCGCGCCTCGAACACCGACTCGGGGTCTTCGCCCAGCTGGCGCAGCGACGTACGCTCGACCGGCTCGGCGAAGCGGTTGACCACGCTGAGCGCATTGATCCCGGAGTCGATCCAACTGTCACAGAATCTCAGCCTCGCGGATTCCCATTCGTCCATGTACGGGTCGGAGAACGAAGCCTCGATCGCCACGGGCGCGCCGAGACTGTCCGCCCTGGCCCGCGCCACCTCCACCGCCCAGCTCACTTCAGGGGAGAAGGACATGTGGTACGCCACCTCGACAGGCTGCCGGCGGCCGATCTCCCCGAGCACGCGTCTCGCATCGGCCAGGTTGGCGGCCGCGGGTTTCTCGACCAGAAGGCGTGCGGCCGGGAAGGTCTCCGCGACGTGGCCGCAGACCGCGGCATGAGTCGGCGTCGGCGTCGCGACGACGACCACATCAGGATGGTGATCGGCACCCGCGTCCCGCACGGTTGCGTAGACGGGAATCCCGCGTCCGCGGAATGTCACTACGGACGCCCCCCCGGAGTCCACACCGGCGACAACATCGATTGTCGGTATCTGCTCCAGCACCGTGAGATGTATCTGGGCTACCTCTCCGAGTCCGATGACGACGATCTCGCGTAAGGCCTCAGGCTCCGTTTCACCTATTCAAGACACCTCATCAGCGGTCACGCAGACCAGACACCATGATCACGGTTTGTGTGCCGAAAGCGACACGTCGTGTCGCTTTCGGCACACAAACCGTGATCATGCCCGGGCGGCCACGGATCGAGATCACATCGTGCGACTGCCGTGCTAATCATCCTTTTTGCCCTATCCGTGACCACTTGTGATCGTCGAAAGTGGGCTGTGGCCGTGCGGCGC
>JBOHFI010000004.1:0-9822 GCA_050699595.1 Pseudonocardiaceae bacterium
CTTCAAGGCCGGCCAACCGGGAGGTTGGCCGGCCTTGAAGACCACCCAACTCATGGTGGCTAGACGCGCACCAGCAGGGCGCCGCGGTCGATGCGTAGCCGCATCGACCGCACCTCGCCCACCGGGTCGCCGTCGAGTTGGGCCTGTTGTGGTGCCTGCGCGCTGAGGATGACGGTGCGGCCTTGCCAGTGCCGCACTACCCGGTGGCCTCGGCGGCGGGTCAGTACCTGTGCGGTCACCGCGAGCCAGCCGAGAATGCTTTTCGGTCCGAGGGCCACCACATCGAGCAGCCCGTCGTCCATCTTGGCCGCGGGCAGCAGCACCAGCCCGGCGAGAAGCTTGCCGCAGTTGCCGACCACGACCGTGCGGACGGGGTGGGGCGGCTCGGATCGGCCGTCCACGGCGAGGGTGATCAGGGCCCGCGGCGCCCGCAGCGCGCGCACTCCGGAGATGAAGTACGCCAGTGAGCCCAGTCGGGCCTTCGCCTCGTGGGACGCGCCGGCCATGATCGCCGCGTCGAAGCCCATCCCGGCCATCACCAGAAACACCTGCTCCTCGGCGCGGTCGTCGATGAGCACCCGGCCGACGTCGATCGCGCGGTTGTTCCCGGACAGCGCAACCCGGGTGGCGTGGGCCGTGTCATGCAGCACCATGGCGAGGTTGCGGGCCAGCAGGTTTGCGGTACCCGCGGGCAGCAGGCCCAGCGCGGTGCCCGACCCGGCGAGGACGTGCGCCACCTGGCGGACCGTGCCATCCCCGCCGCAGGCGAGCACCACCGCGGCGCCGGCGGCCAGCGCGGCTGCGGCCTGGCCGCCTCCGGGGTCCTCAACGGTGGTCTGCAGCCAGAGTGGTGGCGCCCATCCCAGTTCCGCGCACACGTTCGTGACCTGGGCCCGCAGCCTCGTCAGATCATTGATATTGCTGGGGTTGACCACCACCGCGGGTAACGGGCGCATGCTCATGTCACTTCGCGATCCCCGGCGCTGCGCCGTACGGCGAGCATCCGTTGGGCCATGGTCACCAGTTGCAGTCCGGCCAGCAACCACAGCGCGACATCAAGCGCGAAGGGCACACCGAGACCGGTCAAGCCAGCCCCCACCAGCGTGATGATGTACCGCTCCGCGCGCTCGGCCATCCCCCCATCAGCGGATAGCCCACTAGCCGCCGCGCGGGCCTTGATGTAGGAGACGACCTGCGCGCTCACCAGGCACAATAGCGCCGCTGCGGCGAGCGGCCGATCCCCCGCGACCGTGAAGCACCACCAGGTCAGCCCGGCGAACAGCGCACCGTCAGCGATCCGATCACAGGTGGCGTCCAGCACGGTCCCCCATGGCGTGCCGGAGCCCCGAGCCCTGGCGACCGCCCCGTCAAGCACATCCAGCAACACGAACACCGTCACCGCGATGGTGCCGCCCACCAGCTGGCCGCGCGGGAAGAACCACAGCGCCGAGGCCACCGTCCCGATCGTGCCGACAGCCGTGATGGCATCGGGGGTGACACCGATCCGGACCAGCCAACCGCCCACCGGATCGACCAGCCGGGAGACCGACGCGCGGGCGAGGATATTGAGCATCGCGGCTATTGGGGAACGGGGCGGGAGTGGGTGTTCATCTCAATCACGCGAGAGACCAGTTCTCGAGGCTGCTCGAAGTAGTCCAGTGCGATGATTCCGACGCGCCCCTCGGGGGATCCCGCCAGATAGTCGTTGAGGCGTGGGTTTATCTCCTCCGCGTAGCCGCGCGCTTTCAGGTCGACGGCGCTGGCGAACGTGATGTACAGATCGTGGAGGTCGCCCTGCTTCGCTTGCTCCAGGTGGGCGACGACGAGCTCATATTTCTGCTCGCTCTCCAGTCCCTGATAGCGATCATGTATGGCGTGAACCGGCAGTGTCGCACTCCTGAAGGTCTGGTTCTCCGGCCAATAGGTAAGGTCGAGTCCGACGTCGTCGCCGCCCTCGAACCTTCGCAGCAAGACGATCTTTCCGCGAACGTCCCCCAATGTTGTCTCGGATGTGAGCTTGTGATTGGAAGCCGTGGGGGCGCCGTCGGGGAGGGGGGCGGTTAAATTGTAGAACAGCGACGCATCCTCGATGTGCTGCCATGTTCTCGCTCGGAATGCGTCTTCGAACGAACTTGATCGGATCACCCAGTTCGCCGAGTCCCCTCTATTCTTCCCCAAGATCTCGGAAGGGGCGAGTCTGCCGAGGCCGCTATCGACACGACCCTCGTCTTTGACGGACATGAAAACAGCTTCGGAAGGGTACTGGCCGAGGAAGTCCGAGCAGATGGCCAGGACGTCTGCGTAGCATTTTTCCATGTGCACGACATCGTGATGGACGAAAAGGTTGTCCTGGTAGTGCGCCAGTCTGATGTCGAGAAAACGTATCCCCGCATCCAGTTGGTCCGGCAGGTCCAGTTCTTGAGTCTGGGCGAATCCGAAGGGACCGCCGATGCAGGCAGAATTATGGGTTCCCGGAATGCTCAGCTCTGTCACTGGAGTACCATCGGGGATGTCCCGCATCCAGGACGGGTAGGAAATGAAGTTCGAGTGCACGCGGTGGGATACCCGCCCGCAGTGGGTGGCAAACGCCGCGGGCCAGGGTTGAGGGGTGGTGCGTCTAGGGTTGCGGGGTGGTGAGGCGGGTGATGGCGGTGAGGGGGATCGGGAGCCAGAGGGGGCGGTTGGTGTGCTCGTAGGCGACCTCGTAGACGGCCTTGTCCAGCTCGAAGGCGCGGAGCAGGGCGGCCTGTTTGCGCGGGTCGGGTGCGGCTTGGGCGTAGCCGTTGCAGAACGCGTCCTGGTTGCGGGTGGTCCAGGCCAGTGCCACCGCGGCGCGCTGCTCGGGGTCGGCGTCGCCCAGCGGCAGGTAGTTGGCGGCGTAGTCGAAGGAGCGCAGCATCCCGGCGACGTCGCGCAGCGCGGACGCGGGGGCGGCGCGGCCGGCCAGGGGCATCATCGGCTCGCCCTCGAAGTCGATCAGCACCCAGCCGGTGACACTGCGTAGAACCTGACCGAGGTGCAGGTCGCCGTGCACCCGTTGTACCTGCACCGGGCCGTCCAGAACCCGCACGTGATCGAAGGCCGCCCGCAGCGCGTCCGTGTGCGGCGAGAGCTCGGGCACGTGCGCGAGGACGCCGTCCAGCCTGCGGTGCATGCCCTCGGCCACCGCGTCGAGGTACCCGGCGGGGGCGAGCGAGCTCCCCAGAGCGGTGGCCAGGTCGGCGTGCACGGCGGCCACCGCGTGGCCGAGCCGGTACGCTTCGGAGGCGAAGTCGCCGCCGACGTCCGCGGGGTGGATGTGCTCCGCCGGGACGGGCGTGTTGTCGGTGAGCAGGCTCTCCGCCAGCAGGTCCCGCACGCTAGCGGTCGCCATCGCCCAGCCGTCCGCGCTGCCCCGCAGGTACTCGGTGAGCATCCCGTAGGTGACCGCGGCGCCCTGGAGCTCGCCCTCGATGCCGCCCAGGAGTGCGGCGATGCGCGGGCAGCCCACGGCGGCCAACGCGCGGTGCAGCTCCAGGTCGGGGTTGCGGCCGGCCGCCAGCTTGCGGAACAGCTTGAGGATGGAGCTCTGCCCGTAGACCAGCGAGGTGTTGGACTGCTCCACCCCGACCGGGTGGGAGCGCCGCTCGGTGTTCAGCGTGACGCCCGGCTCGGTGGTGAAGCGCAGCCCATCGACCTCCGCACCGTCGGCCATCAGCTCCAGCAGCACGGCGGTGAGCTCGGAGTCCTGTACCGCCTGGTACACAACCTGGTCCCCGCAGGCGGCCACCCAGGCGTGCCCGAGGTTCTCGGGCAGGTCGCCGCGCACTCCGAGCAGGATCTGGTAGCGCTCCCGGGGCCGCTCACCCTGGTCGACCTCGACGACGGCGTGCACCAGCCGGGGATCGGCCCCGGCGAGGTCGGTGGCGCGCACCGGGATGACTGCGTGCACCGGGCGGTTCTTGCCGGCGAACCAGCGCTGCTCGGGCAGCACCGTCGCCAGCGTGCCGGCGATGTCCGAGACCAGGTCAGCGGCACTGATCACGGTTCCCGCCCGGGGTCGGAGGGGACGATCTGGAACCAGTAGAAGCCGTGGCCGGGCAGCGTGAGCAGGTAGGGCAGCTCACCGATCGGCGGGAAGTGCGAGCCACCGGTCAGCTCGACCGGGACGCCACCCGTGTGCTCGGACAAGTCGAGCTCCACCGGCTGCGGGAAGCGGGACATGTTGTTCACACAGATCACGAGATCATCACCTGCCTCGTGGTCCCGGCGATAGGCCAGCACGGTGGGGTTGGAGGAACCGAGCTCGGTGAAGCAGCCCAGCCCGAAGGCCGGGTGCTCGCGGCGCACCTGGATCATCCGCCGGGTCCAGTTCAGCAGCGACTGCGACGACGCCGACTGCGCCTCGACATTGACCGCCTGGTATCCGTACACCGGGTCCATGATCACTGGTAGGTGGATGCGGCCCGGGTCGCAGCGGGAGAATCCCGCGTTGCGGTCCGGGGTCCACTGCATCGGCGTGCGCACTGAGTCCCGGTCGCCCAGCCAGATGTTGTCCCCCATCCCGATCTCGTCGCCGTAGTAGAGCACGGGGGAGCCGGGCAGGGACAGCAGCAGCGCGGTGAACAGCTCCTGCTGGTGGCGATCGTTGTCCAGCAGCGGCGCCAGCCGCCGGCGGATACCGATATTCGCTCGCATCCGGGGGTCTTTGACGTACTCGCTGTACATGTAGTCGCGCTCCTCGTCGGTGACCATCTCCAGGGTCAGCTCGTCGTGATTGCGCAGGAAGATCGCCCACTGGGCGCCCGACGGGATGGGTGGGGTCTGGGCCAGGATCTCCGAGATCGGGAACCGGGACTCCCGGCGTACCGCCATGAAGATGCGCGGCATCAGCGGGAAGTGAAACGCCATGTGGCATTCGTCGCCGCCTACCGCGGGGTTGCCGAAGTACTCGACCACGTCGGCGGGCCACTGGTTGGCCTCGGCCAGCAGCACCCGTTCGGGGTACTCGTCGACCACTTTGCGGCAGCGCTTGAGGAATTCGTGGGTGCGCGGCAGGTTCTCGCAGTTGGTGCCCTCCTCCTCGAACAGGTAGGGCACGGCGTCCAGCCGGAAGCCGTCGATACCCAGATCCAGCCAGAACCGCAGCACGTCGAGCATCGCCTCGCCGACCTCGGGGTTGTCGTAGTTGAGGTCGGGCTGGTGGGCGAAGAACCGGTGCCAGTAGAACTGCCCGCGTATCGGGTCATACGTCCAGTTCGACGTCTCGGTGTCGATGAAGATGATCCGGGCTTGCGGATAGGCGGTGTCCTTGTCGCTCCAGACGTAGAAGTTGCCGTAGGGCCCTCGCGGATCGTGGCGGGACTCCTGGAACCAGGGGTGCTGGTCGGAGGTGTGGTTCATGACCAGGTCGGTGATCACTCGGATGCCGCGCTTGTGCGCCTCGTCGAGCAACACCACGAAATCCTCGACGGTGCCGAACTCGGGTAACACGGCCCGGAAGTCGGAGATGTCGTAACCGCCGTCGCGCAAGGGGGAGTCATAGAACGGCGGTAACCACAGACAGTCGATGCCCAGCCACTCCAGGTAGTCCAGCTTGTGGGTGAGACCGGTCAGGTCGCCGGCGCCGTTTCCGTCGTGGTCGTGAAACGCCCGGACCAGCACCTCGTAGAAGACCGCTCGCTTGTACCAGTGCGGGTCGGTCGGGGCGGCGTTGGCGTGCTCGAAGTCCTCGGCTTGCGGTTCCACCAGGTAGCCGTCAGGCAGCACCGCATCCCCCGTGTGGGGGGCCCCTTCCCGCGCCCCGAACTCCATCGTTCCAGTCGTACCGGTCCGGGCCCGTCTGCGCAAAAGGTGGTTCGCTACCGTGGTCTGTTCAGATGTCGCGAAGGGGTGAGGAGCGATGGTCGAACGTGCAGCGCCGCTGCGGCGGCTGCCGGCCTGGACCTGGGCTGGGCAGCGGCCCACCTGGCGTGACGCCCGGCCTGGCCTGATCGAGGCGGCGCTCAAGCGGGCGCAGGCTCGGCCCTCCGGGAACTGGTACGTGCTCGCCGCGAGCCGGGAGGTCCGCGGTGATCAGCCTTTCGGGCGCACCATCGCGGGTGTCGAGGTGGTGGCCTGGCGCACCCCCGACGGCGCGGTGCACGCCGGCCCCGGCGAGTGCCCGCACCTCGGCGCGCCACTGTGCCGGGCGGCGGTGGCGGGCGGGGAGCTGGTGTGCCGCTGGCACGGCCTGGCGATCGGGGCCCGCGGGGTGCCGGGGTGGGACCCGTTTCCGGCGCACGACGACGGGGTGCTGGCCTGGGTGCGGCTGGACTCCGTGGGCGGGGAGGATCCGCTGCCGGCGCCGGTGCTGCCCCGCCGGCCGGACGCCGAGACCAGCATCGACGCGGTGTACACCGGGATCGGGCGTTGCGAGCCGGAGGACGTGGTCGCCAACCGGCTCGACCCGTGGCACGGCAGCTGGTTTCACCCGTATTCTTTCGTTGGCCTGCGGGTGGTCGAGGAACCTGATGAGCGCGCCGACCGGTTCGTGGTCGAAGTGGCCTTCCGGCTCACCCGGCGGATCGGGGTGCCGGTACGCGCCGCGTTCAGCTGCCCCGAACCGAGGACGGTGGTGATGGACATCCTGGAGGGGGAGGGCGCCGGGAGCGTCGTCGAGACGCACGCTGTTCCGCTGGGTGTCGACGACGCCGGTCATCCGCGCACCGCGGTGATCGAGGCCACCATCGCCAGCTCATCCCGCCAGGGGTTCGCGCTCGCCCAGCGCGCAGCACCGGTGATGCGCCCGGCGATGCGCTGGGCCGCCGCCCGGCTGTGGCGTGATGACCTGGCCTACGCTGGGCGCCGCTACGACCTGCGCACCACCGGCCGCTGGCCAGGCTGATCCCAGCTCAATCCTTGCGGTGAGCGCGGAGGGCCTGCGCTGAAAGATGCGGGCAGGCGCCTAGGCCGCCGGTGGATTGTGGCGGCTGAGATGCTGCGCGTCATGGTGCGGTCACGGCGGGTGTTTTTGAGCCATACGTCGGAGTTGCGGCGGTTGCCGGTGGGTCGGTCGTTCGTGGCTGCGGCGGAGGGTGCGGTGTCCCGGGCGGGTGATGCCATCAGTGATATGGCGTACTTCACCGCGCGGGACCTCAAGCCCGCGCAGGTGTGTCGTGAGGCGGTCCGGGCTTCCGATGTGTATGTGGCCATCATCGGGTTTCGGTACGGTTCCCCGGTCCGGGACCAGCCGGAGCTGTCCTACACGGAGTTGGAGTTTCAGGCCGCTGGCGAAATTGGTTTACCCCGGCTGGTGTTCCTGTTGGGAGAGGACACCGCAGGCACGCAGGATCTGTTCAGGGACGCTGAACACGGCCACCGGCAGGCCGCGTTTCGGTCCCGGCTGGGCGAGAGCGGGCTGACTACCGCGACTGTTGTCACGCCGGAAGGGCTGAGCGAGGCACTGTTTCAGGCGCTGGTGGAGTTGCCCCGCGCCGGGTCGGAGCGCGCTGTGGTGGGGCGGGTGTGGAACGTGCCCTCCCGCAGCCCGGTGTTCACTGGCCGGGAAGAGCTGCTCACCGATCTGCACACAGCGTTGCAGGACGAGCGCTCGACGGCGGTGGTGCAGGCCCTGCACGGGATGGGCGGGATTGGGAAGACCGCGCTGGCCATTGAGTACGCCCACCGTCATGGGGTCGAGTACGAGGTGGTGTGGTGGGTTCCTTCGGAGGAACCTGCGCTGCTGCCGGATCGGCTGGCCGAGCTGGCCCACGCCCTTGGGCTGGCGACCGCCACCGACCCCGTGACCGTGGCGGTGGCCCGGTTGCTGGGGGCGTTACGGGAGCGGGACCGGTGGCTGCTGGTCTTTGACAACGCCGAGGAACCTGCGACGCTGGCCGGGTATCTGCCGGGGGGCGGGCAGGTGGTGATCACCTCCCGAAACCCCGGCTGGGATGAGCTGGCCAGCCCGGTGGGGGTGGATGTGTTCGACCGGGGCGAGTCGATCACACTGCTGCGTCGTCGCGTCCCGCGGTTGACTGAGGGTGAGGCGGGGCGGATCGCGGAAGCTCTGGGGGATCTGCCGTTGGCGCTGGCCCAGGCAGGGGCGTATCTGGCTGACACCGCCATCGGTGTGGAGGACTACCTCACCCTGCTAGCTGGGCAGACCACGGAGCTGCTGGCCCAAGACGCCCCTGCCACGTACCCGATGCCGCTGGCTGCCAGCGTCCAGATCGCCCTCGACCGGCTGGCTGCCGAGTCCCCGGCTGCGCTGGTGTTGCTGACCCTGGCCGCCTACCTGGCACCGGAGCCGATCCCGGAGAGCTTGTTCACCACCCGCCCCGCCCAGCTGCCCGACTCCCTCGGGACCGTCGCTGGGGATCCGTTGGCGTTCACCAAGGTGATCCGGCGGTTGCGCCGGTACGGGCTGGCCCGGGTCGAGTCGGCCACCCTGGTGTTGCATCGGTTGCTCGCCGCGATCCTGCGTGCCCAGCCTCACCGGCAACCCGACTTGCCCGCCCTGGCGGTTCGGTTGCTGCGTGGCGCGGTCCCGGCTGACGATCCGTGGTTCAACCCGTCGGTCTGGCCGGTTTGGCGCCAGCTCCTGCCGCACGTCCTGGTCGCCACCGACTCTCACCGCACCCTTACCGAGGTTGAGGAGGACGTGGCCTGGCTGCTTGACCGCGCCGCTGAGTATCTGCATACCCGGGGGGAGTTCGCTCCTGCCCGGCCGCTGTTCGAACGTGCCTGGGACCTGCGCCGGTCCCTGCTGGGCGAGGACCATCCCGACACCCTGCAAACGGCCAGCGGTCTCTCCTTCAACTTGTGGGAGTTGGGGCAGTATGAGCTGGCTCGTGAGCTTGGTGAGGACGCCTTCACCCGCTGCCGGCGGGTCCTGGGCGAAGACCACCCCCACACCCTGCGCTCGGCCTTCACTTTTGCCATCTCCTCGGGGGAGTTGGGGCAGTATGAGCGGGCTCGTGAGCTCTGCGAGGACACCCTGGCCCGCTGCCGCCGGGTCCTGGGCGAAGACCACCCTCAAACCCTGCGCTCGGCCTTCACTCTTGCCATCTCGGTGTGGGAGTTGGGGCAGTATGAGCGGGCTCGTGAGCTCTGCGAGGACACCCTGGCCCGCTGCCGCCGGGTCCTGGGCGAGGACCACCCTCACACCGTGCGTTCGGCCTATCTCCTCGCCGTCTACCTGTGGGAGTTGGGGCAGTATGAGCGGGCGCGTGAGCTGGGTGAGGAGACTTTCACCCGCTGCCGCCGGGTCCTGGGTGACGACCAGCCCAACACCCTGATCTCGGCCTATCTCCTCGCTATCTACCTGTGGGAGTTGGGGCAGTATGAGCGGGCGCGTGAGCTCGGCGAGGACACTCTCACCCGCTGCCGCCGGGTCCTGGGCGAAGACCACCCCAACACCCTGATCTCGGCTTACCTCCTCCCCCTCTACCTGCGGGAGTTGGGGCAGTATGAGCGGGCGCGTGAGCTCGGCGAGGACGCCCTCACCCGCTGCCGCCGGGTCCTGGGCGAAGACCACCCCGCCACTCTGCGTTCAGCCTTCACCCTGGCCGCCACCCTGCGGAAGTTGGGGCAGTATGAGCTGGCTCGCCAGCTCGGCGAGGACACCCGCACCCGTTTGCGCCGGGTCCTGGGTGACGACCACCCTCACACCCTGCGCTCAGCCTCCATCCTGGCCACTACCCTGCGGGAGCTGGGGCAGTACGGGCCAGCTCGTGAGCTCGGCGAGGACACCCGCACCCGTTTGCGCCGGGTCCTGGGTGACGACCACCCCGAGACCCTGCGCTCAGCCTCCAGCCTTGCTGCCACCCTGCGGGAGTTGGGGCAGCATGAGCGGGCGTG